>NZ_JAALEG010000014.1 GCF_011058165.1 Rhodococcus aetherivorans | reverse complement strand
CGCCCGCGCCCGCGCCCGCGCCGAGCGTCGGATACAAGAACTGCACCGAGGCGTGGAACGCCGGCGTGGCGCCGCTGTACCGGGACGAGCCCGGCTACGCGCCGAAGCTGGACCGCGACGACGACGGCATCGCCTGCGAGGTCGACCCCCGCTAGGATCCACCGACGCGACGGGGGCCTGCGACCGTGTCCGGTCGCAGGCCCCCGTCGTCGTGTGCGGTGATCAGAGCCAGCGCGGCGGCTGCACGTCGGCGCCGGCGGTGAGTCCGACGGCGCCACGTCCGGCGGCCCAGCGCACCACGGCGGCGAGCGGGCCGCTCACCTTGGTGACCGGGTCGGCGTCCTGTCGCACGGCGATCGGGTCGCGACCGTCGACCTCGAGCACGAGGCCGGCGCCGAGATCCTTCTTGCGCCACATCCCCACGATGTCGTCGAGCAGCGAGTCGAGGACGACGGGCGGGAAGTCGCCGAAGCGCGCGCCGTTGCCCAGATCCACCGCGTGGATCCACACCTCGCGGGTGCGCATCCAGGCGGTCTCCTCGGCCGGCACCAGCCGGCCCTGCGCCGTGCGGACCTGCGCCTGCCACGCCGACTCCGGCAGGTGCCGCCACTTCTCGTCGAGCCGGGCCACGGTGTGGGTGAACAGGTTCCGCAGCGCCGCCGCATTGAGGGTGGCGCCCTCGGCGATCTCCTGTCCGCGCTGCTCGGTGGAGGCATACATGGGCGTCTCGACGCCCGTGGCGGCCCAGTCCATGAGCCGGCACAGGGCCGCGGCGTTGTAGCCGACGTGCGCGACGAGGTGCTTACGCGTCCACCCCTCGAGCGCGGTCGGTGCGTCCAGCTCGTCGTCGGTGAGTTCGGCGAGACGCTGGGAGAAGTACGCGGTGCCACGCCGGGCGATCAGCAGCCGCTCGGACAGGTCGAGATCGTTGAACCCCACGGGTGAGCTCCTACTTGACGATGGTCTTGTTGCGCACCGAACCGAGGCCCTCGATGCTGACCTCGACCGTCTCCCCGTTGCCGATGTAGCGAGCAGGCTTACGGGCGTGCCCGACCCCACCGGTGGTGCCGGTGATGATGACGTCGCCGGGCTGCAGGGTGACGATGTGGGAAATGTAGTCCACCAGCTTGGCCGGGGTGAACACCAGGTCGTCCGTGGTGGCCGACTGCATGACCTCACCCTCGAGCCGGGTCTCGATGCGCGAGCCGAGGGCGTAGTCGGTGCTCAGGAACGGACCGAAGCCGCTGGTCTTCTCGAACGTCTTGCCCTGGTCCCACTGCAGCGTGCGGTACTGGTAGTCGCGCATCGTGTAGTCGTTGATCACCGAATAGCCGGCGATGTACTGCTCGGCGTCGGCCTCGGAGACCTGGTACGCCTGCTTGCCGATGACGACGGCCAGCTCGGCCTCCCAGTCGAGCTGCGCGGCGGCGTACTCGGGGACGATCACGTCGTCGTAGGGGCCGGTGAGGGCCTCCTTGAACTTCGAGAACAGGGTCGGGTACTCGGGCAGGTCGCGGCCCATCTCCTTGATGTGGGTCCCGTAGTTCAACCCGACGCAGACGATCTTGCCGGGGTTCGGCACGACCGGCGCGTAGTCGGCGTTCGTCAGGTCGACGGTGCGTCCGGAGGCCCGCTCGGCGACGGTCTTCCAGTCCGGGTCGGTCAGCAGAGCGGACAGGTCGGCGTAGCCGTCGATCACGGTGGCGGTGGTGTCGGAATCGACGCGCACGGCGGCGGTCGTGCCGTCGAGGCGGAGGGTGGCGAGTCGCATGTCGGGTCAGGCTCCTTCGGAGATGTAGGTGCGGTTGAAGTGAAGGCGTTCGACGATCGGGGCGTCGGAGAAGGCGAACAGGTCGACGCCGCCGTCGGTCTCGAGCGACCACTCCACCCAGGACGGCACGACGATCATGTCCCCCTTGGTGACCGTGTGGTCCCGGCCGCCGAGGTGGAAGCGACCTTCGCCCTCGAAGACCTGGAACACGGTCGAGCCCACGTCGCGCCGGGTGCGGGTGTGCGCACCGGCGCGCAGCCGATGGAACTCGGCGCGGATCGTGGGCATGACGTCGCCGCCGGTCGTCGGGTTGGTGTACCGGATGGCGGCGTGGCCGGGTTCCGGGGTGGCGGCGTAGCCCTCGTCCTCGAGGGCGAGCTGCTCGTTCAGCGCGGCGTCGGTGTACTTCCAGCGGTAGCACGCGATCGGCGAGCTGGACTTGGCGTCGAGGCCGACGAGCGGGCGCAGACCGGGGTGCACCCACAGCCGCTCGGAGCGGGAGACGTCCGGGGTGGACTCGTCGGTCACGCCGTCGGACCCGAACTCGAAGAACCCGGTGTCGGTGTAGTGGACGAACGGGATGTCGAGGCCGTCGATCCACGCCATCGGATGGTCGGTCTCGTTGTGGTGGCCGTGGAAGTTCCAGCCGGGGGTGAGCAGGAAGTCGCCGCGGCACATGGCCACCGGATCGCCGTTGACGACGGTCCACACGCCCTCGCCTTCGACGACGAACCGGAAGGCGTTCTGCGAGTGCCGGTGCTCGGGCGCGGTCTCCTTGGGGCCGAGGTACTGGATCGCCGCCCACAGCGTGGGGGTGACGTAGGGGACGCCGCCGAGGCCGGGGTTGGCCAGCGCGATGGCACGCCGCTCGCCGCCGCGGCCGACGGGCACGAGATCGCCCGCCCGCTGGGCCAGGGGGTACAGGGTCGACCACTTCCACACGAACGGCACGGCCTTGGACGTCGGGGCCATCGGCATCAGGTCGCCCAGCTGGGTCCACAGCGGATTGAGGTGCTCGGTCTCGAAGTCTGCGTAGAGCTGCTGCAGCTCCGGATCGGTGTTCTCGGTAGCGGTCATGACCTCTCCTCGTGAAGCGGGACACGTGCGGCGTTGCTCTCAACGTAGGTCTCCGGTCCTCCCGCAGCACAAGCAATTCTTCTATGCGGAATCTCTGCGCCGCCCTCCGCGGGGCCCGGGCGTCGTCATTCGATGTGCGCGACGTCGACCTCGATCCCCCGGACCGTCGCCCGCATCCGGGAGACGAGGGCCCCGTTCAGATGCTGGCGGTACCGCGTGATCGGCACCGCGGCCGTGATCGCCGCGATCGCCCGTCCCTGCCCGTTGCGGACGGCGACACCGAATGCGGCGACCCCCTCCTCGGTCTGCTCCACGTTGACGGCGAACCCCACCCTGCGGGCCGCCTCGAGCTCGGCGAGGAACACCTCGAATTCCCCGGGGGCGAGCCGGCGGTCCACCCCGTACCCCGCGATCGGGCGCGGATCGATGTGCGGCTCTTCCGGCGGCCTCAGGTAGAGCTGCTCGAGCGTCTGCCTGGGCAACTCCGCCAACAGGATTCGCCCTCCGGCCGTGAGCTCGGCGGCCAGCACCTGACCTTGGCGGTCGCCGACCCGCAGCATCGACTCGGACTCCGCGGAGTAGAGGAACCGGGCCTGCGACCCCACCCGGATGACGAGGTTGATCGTCTCGCCGGTCAGGATCGCCAGCGCCTCCATGTGCGGCCGGCAGAGTTCGGTGAGTTCCCGCGTCCAGCCCTGCTGCGCGGGTCCCACTCCCATCGCCGGGCCGGGGTGGTAGCGGCGCTTCTCGTCCTGCACGGCGAACCCCCGGTACACCAGCATCGACAGCAGGCGGTGGGCCGTCGACGGGGCCGTCCCGAGTTCCTCGGCGGCATCCTTGAGCCGCAGCGCACCGACGTCGCGGAGCATCTGCAGCAGGCGCAGGGCGTTGTCCACCGATTCCAGCGCATACGACGGCCGGGTGATGGTCTTCGATGCCTTCTTCGGGGCCGCGGACTTTTTCTGCACACCAGAACTTTATTGCACCGGAGCGTGGGGCGCATCACGGTAGAGCCATGCACAGTTCTTCCGGCGCCGACGCCGCCCCCGGCGAACGCACGATCGTCCTGAATCGCGGCACGGCGCTCGCCGTGATCGTCTGCTGGCTGTTCGTCGTCTTCGACGGCTACGACCTCATCGTCTACGGCAACGTCATCTCCAGCCTCCAGGACGAGTGGGGCATCAGCTCCGCGACCGCCGGAACCCTCGGCAGCCTCGCGTTCCTCGGCATGATGATCGGCGCGGTGCTCGCCGGGCGCCTGTCCGACGCGATCGGCCGCAAGCAGGCCGTCATCGGCTGCGTGGTGGTGCTGTCGGTGTTCACCACGCTCTGCGCCTTCGCCACCGGTCCGTTCATGTTCGGCGCCATGCGGCTGATCGCCGGACTCGGCCTCGGCGGCCTGGTACCGACGTCGAACGCCCTGGCCGCCGAACTCGTTCCGCGGCGGTGGCGCGCCGCCGTCGCGACGATGATGATGTCCGGCGTGCCGATCGGCGGATCCATCGCGGCCCTGCTCGGCATCCCGGTCATCCCGAACTGGGGCTGGCGCCCGATGTTCCTGTTCGCTCTCGTGCCCCTGTTCGTCCT
Source organism: Rhodococcus aetherivorans (assembly GCF_011058165.1). Taxonomy (GTDB): domain Bacteria; phylum Actinomycetota; class Actinomycetes; order Mycobacteriales; family Mycobacteriaceae; genus Rhodococcus; species Rhodococcus aetherivorans. The sequence continues at coordinate 87,680 of NZ_JAALEG010000014.1, read as the reverse complement.
CGTGCCGTTGGCGCTGAAGTACCTGCCCAACACCCATTCCAAGACGGACGCCCCGGCCGGCGGCGGCTTCCGCGAACTGCTCGGCTCGAGGTTCCGGACCATCAGCATCATGTTCGCCCTGGTCACCGTGGTGACGCTGCTCGCCTGGTACGGCCTGGGCACGTGGCTGCCGAAGCTCATGCAGAACACGGGCACCGACCTCGGCAGCGCCCTGACCTTCACGCTGGCGCTGAACCTCGGCGCGGTGGCCGGCTCGTTCATCACCGCGTGGGGCGGCGTGCGGTTCGGCACCGTGCCCACCAGCATCGTCGCGGCGTTCGTCGCCGGCGTGGCTCTGCTCGCCCTGCTGCTCTCCCCACCCACCGCGGTGGTGTACGCGATCTTCGTGCTCGCCGGCGTGGGCACCCACGGAACGCAGTGCCTCATCATCGCGGCGGTGGCCTCCTACTACCCCGACCATCTGCGCGGCACCGCGCTCGGCTGGGCGCTCGGCGTCGGCCGGATCGGGGCCGTGGCCGCCCCGCAGATCGGCGGCTGGCTGCTCGCCGCCGGACTGGGCGCGAACTCGAACTTCATCCTCTTCGCCGTGAGCGCGCTGATCGCCTCGCTGTTGCTGACCGTCGTGTGGAAGCGCTTCCCCGTCAGCGACGACGCACCGCGCGGCCCGATCATGGCCCACTGATCCATTCGTCATATCGATCTACCGACCACAAGGAGTGTCATGTCCGATCTGAAGGACGCGCGGGTTCTCATCGCCGGCGGCGGCATCGGCGGAGTCGCCAACGCCCTCGCCCTCGCCCTCAGGGGAGCCGAGGTCACGCTGTTCGAGCGCGCTTCGGAGTTCAGCGAAGTGGGCGCCGGACTGCAGATCGGCCCGCACGGCTCCCGCATCCTCCAGGCGCTCGGCGTCTACGACGAGGTCATCTCCAAGGGTGTCCTGCCGAAGAACCTCGTCTTCCGCGACGCCGTCACCGCCGAGATCCTCACCAAGGTCGACCTCGGCCACGACTACCAGCAGCACTACGGCGGCGTGTACTTCGTCGTCCACCGCTCCGATCTGCACGCGGTGCTCGTCGACGCCGCCCGCCGGGCCGGCGCCGACCTGCGCACCGACGCCCCCGTGAACGACGTCGTCACCGAAGGCGACAAGGTCCGCGTCATCCTCGAGAACGGTGAGGAGCACGTCGGCGACATCGCTCTCGGCATGGACGGCCTGCACTCGCGGCTGCGCCCGAAGCTGTCCGACGACAAGCCGGTCGGCTCCGGATACGTCGCCTTCCGCGGCACGTTCCCGATGAACGAGGTCCCGCTCGAGGAAGAGATCGAGGACGTCGTCGGCTACATCGGCCCGCGCTGCCACTTCATCCAGTACCCGCTGCGCCAGGGCGAGATGCTCAACCAGGTTGCCGTCTTCCAGTCGCCCGCATTCCTGCGCGGTGAAGAGAAGTGGGGCAGCCCGGACGAACTCGCGCACGCCTACGACCACTGCCACGAGAGCGTCCAGACCGCGCTGAAGTACCTGTGGACCGACCGCTGGTGGCCGATGTTCGACCGCAACCCGATCGACAACTGGGTCGACGGCCGCATGATCCTGCTCGGCGACGCCGCGCACCCGCCGCTGCAGTACCTCGCCTCCGGCGCCGTCATGGCGCTCGAGGACGCCAAGTGCCTGGCCGACTACGCCGCCGAGGACTACCAGGGCGACAACGCCAACTGGCCGAAGATCCTGCGCGACGTCAACGCCGAGCGCGCACCGCGCTGCAACCGCATCCTCACCACCGGCCGCATGTGGGGCGACCTCTGGCACCTCGACGGTGCCGGCCGCGAGGCCCGCAACGAGCTGTTCCGCATCCGCGACACGTCGAGCTACAAGTACACCGACTGGCTGTGGGGCTACAGCTCCGACCGCAACCGCTGAGCCACCGGGCGTGTGGCCGAATGTCACACGCGTTCGATCCAAGCGAACCCGTGTGACATTCGGCCGCCGGCTCGTAGGCTGGCGCGCATGGGTTCGCTGCGGGCCGCCGTCGTGGGCGGGGGGATCATCGGCGCCGCCACCGCGCGGAAGCTGGCGATGCACGGGGCCGACGTCACCCTCTTCGAGAAGGAACCCCGGCTCGCCGCGCACCAGACCGGCCACAACAGCGGGGTGGTGCACGCCGGACTGTACTACCCGCCCGGCAGCCTCAAGGCGCGCCTGTGCCGGCGCGGGGTGCAGTTGCTCGCCGAGTTCACCGCCGCCCGCGGCCTGCCGTACGAGGAGTGCGGCAAGCTCGTCGTCGCGCTCGACGACAGCGAACTCGACCGTCTCGACGCCATCCACGACCGCGCCGTCGCCAACGGGGTGCCGGGAATCCGCCGGATCGGGCCCGACGAGATCACCGACATCGAGCCGCACGCGCGCGGCATCGCCGCCCTGCACTCCCCGCACACCGCCATCGTCGACTACGTCGCGGTGACCACCGCTCTCGCCGACGATGTCACCGCGGCGGGCGGCACCGTCCGGCTCGCCACGCCCGTCACGGCGATCCGCTCCCTCGGTGACGAGGTGCTCGTCGGCACCGACACCGGCACCGACGGCTTCGACCTGGTGATCACGTGCGCGGGCCTGCAGTCGGATCGGCTCGCCCACGGCGCCGGGGACCTCGCGACACCCGCGATCGTGCCGTTCCTCGGCGACTACCACCTGCTGCGGCCCGAGGCGGCCGGGCGGGTGCGCGGACTGATCTATCCGGTGCCCGATCCGCGGTACCCGTTCCTCGGCGTGCACCTGACCAAACGGATCGACGGCGCGATCATGGTCGGGCCCAACGCCTTCCTGGCGCCGGGCCGCGAGGCGTACCGCCGCCGGTCGGGGTCGCTGCGGGACCTGCGCGACGCCCTCGTCTTCCCCGGATTCCGCCACTTCGCCGTCCACAACGTCCCGGCCGCGACGCGCGAGCTGCGCACGGCCGTGAGCATCCGGCGGTTCGTCGCCGAGGCCGCGAAGTACGTGCCCGGGTTGACCGTCGCCGACGTGCTCCCCGGACCCCGGGGGATCCGCGCGCAGGCCATGGAGGCCGACGGCTCGCTCGTCGACGACTTCGTCATCACCGGGCACGGGCGCGTGGTCCACCTGCGCAACGCCCCCTCCCCCGGCGCGACGTCGTCGATGGCGATCGCCGAGCACCTCGTCGGCGCGGCGCTCGAGCGGGCCGGTCTGCAGGCCTGAGCGCTCACACGACGTACGTCTCGAGCCACCGCTTCATCACGGCCGCCGCGTGCGCGACGGTCTCGGGCTGTACCGAGCGCAGTTCGGCGGCGACGGCGTCGGCGGACCCGGGCCCGAGGGCCGCCTCGAGCGACGCCCGGTACTCGTCGATCGCGAGCCAGCCACCGAGTTGGTCGGCGTCGGCCTCGAGATGGAACTGCACGCCGTAACTGCTGCCGTGCCGGAACACCTGGTTCGGGTAGGCCCGCGACGACGCGAGCAGGGTGGCGCCCGGCGGCAGGTCGAAGGTGTCGGCGTGCCACTGCAGCACCGGGAAGGTGGACGGCAGCTCGCCCCACACCGGGTCGGCGGCCGAGGCGTGCGCGAGTTCCACCTCCCCCACGCCGACCTCCGGGACGGGGCCGGTGTAGACGTCGGCGCCGAGGGCCGCGGCGAGCAGCTGCGCGCCGAGACACACCCCCCACACCGGAATGCCGGCGGCGACGGCGGACCGCAGGTACGCGATCTCCTCCCCCAGCCACGGCAGCGTCGCGGCGTCGGCGACGCCCATCGGGCCGCCCATGACGACGACGGCGGCGTAGTCGAGCGCCGTGGGCACCGGGTCGCGCCCGAGCCGGACGGTGCGCACCTGCGCGTACTGCTCGAGCACCGGCAGATACGCGGCGGGGCCCTCGCATTCGACGTGGCGGAGTTCCAGGACGACAGGGTTCATCGCCCCAGCATGCCCGCTGTACGTTGCACCTCGGGTGCCCGGGGCGTGAACGTTCGGTGAGCGAGCGTCGCCGACCGGTGCTCCCCCACGGACCACCGCCGCCGTGGTGCGATGGTGGGAGGCGGCCCGACGGGCGGGCCGGCGACGGAAGGATTCGACATGGCACGGATCGTGATCATCGGCGGCCACGGGAAGGTGGCACTGCACCTCGAGCGGCTGCTCGCCGACGGCGGCGACGAGGTGACCGCGGTGATCCGCAACCCCGACCACGCCGACGACGTGCGCGCCGCGGGCGCGACCCCCGTCGTGGCCGACGTCGAGCACCTCGGCGTCGACGAACTCGTGCCGCTGCTGTCCGGTCACGACGCCGTGGTGTGGTCGGCCGGCGCGGGCGGCGGCAATCCGCAGCGCACGTACGCCGTGGACCGCGACGCGGCGATCGCCTCGATGACCGCGGCCGAGCGCGCGGGGGTTCGCCGCTACGTCATGGTGTCGTACTTCGGGGCCGGCCCGGACCACGGCGTGCCCGAGGACAACGGCTTCCATCCGTACGCCGAGGCGAAGGCGGCCGCGGACGCGCACCTGCGCGGCACCGATCTGGACTGGACGATCCTGGGCCCGAGCCTGTTGACCCTGGATCCGCCGACGGGCCGGATCGAGACCGGCCCGGACGCCGGCAAGGGGCAGGTCTCGCGGGCGGACGTGGCGGCGGTCGCGGCGGCGGTGCTGCACCGGCCCGCGACGGTGCGGCGCACCATCGAGTTCAACAACGGGGACACCCCGATCGAGGAGGCCCTCGACGCACTCGGCTGAGCAGCGCTTGACGGGTGACGCCGGCGGGGCCGATGGTGGAACGGGCCGGCAGGAGCACAGCTCGACGACAGGGGTATCCGCCATGAAGGTTCTCGTTGCATACGCCAGCCGGCACGGCGCCACCGCCGGGATCGCGGAGCGGATCGCCGAGGTGATCCGGACCGAGGGGCACGTGGTGGACACTCTGGAACTGCCGGCTCCGGCGTCGGTGGGCGACTACGACGCGTGCGTCGTCGGCAGTTCCGCCTACCTGGGGCACTGGGAGAAGCCGGCGAGCGCGTTCGTGCGCGAGCACCGCGACGGACTCGTCGCCCGCCCGGTCTGGCTGTTCACCAGCGGACCGCTCGGCACCGACGAGGTCGACGAACAGGGACAGAACGTGCGGGAGAGCGCGGCACCGCAGGAACTCTCGGAGCTGACCGACGCGGTCGCGCCACGGGAGCATCACGTGTTCTTCGGCGCCCTCGACCCGAAGACGCTCGGTGTCGGAGCGCGGTTGATGCGCAAGCTGCCCGCCGGACGAAAGCTCTTGCCTGAAGGCGATTTCCGGGACTGGCAGGAGATCGAGGACTGGGCGAGGAGCATCGCACGGACGCTGGACGCGGCGTGATCGCAGCGCAGGAGGGCACCTGGAACTCGGGCATGCCCTACCTGCGCGCCGGTACGGGTCCGCCCCTGCTGTTCATGCCCGGCCTGTCGAACCACCACCGGCCACCCCGCGGCTTCGACCGCCGCACCCAGCTGGGACAGATCGCGCCCTGGACGACGACGCGACGCGTGTGGTGGGTGAACCGTCGGCCGGGCCTGCAGCCGGGGACCACCATGGCGGATCTCGCCCGCGACTACGCGGAGGCGATGCCCGACCACTTCCCCGGCCCGGTCGACGTTCTCGGTGTCTCGACCGGCGGCAGCGTCGCGCTCCAGCTGGCTCTCGACCACCCGGCGCTGGTGCGCAGGTTGGTGCTCGTGGCGTCGGCGCACCGCCTCGGCCCGGGCCGCGAGGTGCAGCGACGGGCCGCGGCCGCCGTGCGCGAGGGGCATCCGCGACGGGCGATGGCGGAGCTCGCGGCGACGACGGGGGCGCGATGGTGGTCGCGCAGGCTGCTGTGGACGCTGGGATGGCTGCTCGAGCCGTCGGGTGCCCGGCACGGGTACGACGATTTCCTCGCCGTGGCCGAGGCCGAGGACCGCTTCGACGTGACCGCCCGGCTCCCCGAGGTGTCGTGTCCGGTGCTCGTGGTCGGCGGCGACCGGGACGGCTTCTACGGCGCGGCGCTGTTCCGGGAGGCTGCGGCGGCCGTGCCGCGGGGCCGGGCGCTCGTCCATCCCGGGGTGGGCCACCTGGGCGTGATAACGGGTGAGCGGAGCGTGAGGGACGCTTCGAGCTTTCTCGACACTCCCGACGCGCCGGACTTTCCGGGGAACTGGCGGGCACCCTCCGGCACAGCCGGATAATCGTCGCGTCATCGGGACAGGTCGGCGGAGGGAGCTCACGTGAAGGTACTCGTGGCGTACACGACGGCATACGGGGCGGCCCGCGGCGTGGCCGAACGGATCGCGCAGCGGCTCACCGAGGCCGGGCACGACGCGGACCTGCGGGATCTGGCCGAGCCGGTCGATCCGTCGGACTACGCCGCGATCGTGCTCGGCAGCTCGGTGCACAACGGGCAGTGGCTCGCTCCCGCCGCTCGTTTCGCGGATCTGCACCGCGCGCTCCTCGCGGGGAAGCCCGCGTGGCTGTTCTCGGTGCAGACCATCGGTGCGACGAGCGCGATGATCTCCGCGCGGCTGGCCGGGTGGGTGCGGCCGAAGTTGAAGGAGCCGAAGGTGGCGGCGGCGCTGCGGGCGACGGCGAACGTGCGCGAGTACCGGGCCTTCGCCGGGGCGATCGAGCCGGAGCAGTGGCCGGGGCCTCTGGGCCGGGTGGTGTTCCGCCTGACCGGCGGCCGGTACGGCGATCACCGGGACTGGGCCGACATCGACGCCTTCGCCGCCCGGATCGTCCGGAATATCGACGGGCCGTAGCCGGGAATTCACATTTCGGGCCGACCGCGCGAATCGCACATAATTCCGAATCCCCGCGACCCGGCCGCGGTCCGAACAATATGCTCACCCATATATCTGCAGATTTCCCCCGGCCCTGACCGGCGGAAATACCGAATATCAAATAAAAAGGGTAATCGGTACCCGAATTTCCTGCGACTCAACCACACTCGTGTTACACATGAAAAGTCCGCCCGAACAAACAGAATGAAGGAGCTTTCATGTCAAGCCTCCAAGATTTGCTCGGTTCAATCGAGCTCGGTGACCTGCTCGAACTTATCCTGGATCTGCTCAGCTGACCGTCCGACGCACAAGAGCCCGCACATGCCCCGTGCGGGCTCTTGTGCGTCGTAGCATCGAAGGATCTCGTCCCGACTGAAGGTGATCCCATGCGCCGTCCGAGACCGTTCCGTCGAGTGACGGCAGTCGTCGCGGCGACGCTGACGGCCGCCGCGCTCGCCGTGGCCGCACCCGCGGCGGCACAGCCGGCCCCGAGCGCCGACGGTTCGTACCTCGAGCGCAGCGAGGACAACAGCCCTCGGCAGCGCACCCTGCACGTGTACTCGGCGTCGATGAGCCGCGTGATTCCGGTGGCGGTGCTGCTGCCGCGCGACACGAGGACCCCACGCCCGGTGCTGTACCTGCTCGCCGGCGCCGGTGGCGGCGACGGCGGCACCCTCACCTGGCTCGACCGCACCGACGTGGCCGACTTCTTCGCCGACAAGGACGTCAACGTGGTGCTGCCGCTCGAAGGCGCGTTCAGCTACTACACCGACTGGAAGCAGGACGACCCGGTCCTCGGCCGGAACCGGTGGACGACCTTCCTCACCCGCGAGCTGCCGCCGATCGTCAACGCGGCTCTCGGCACCACCGGGGCTAATGCCATTGCGGGACTGTCGATGTCGGGGACTTCTGTGCTGAGTCTCGCGCAATCCGCACCGGGCCTGTACCGCGGTGTCGGCGCCTTCAGTGGCTGTGCCCAGACGAGCACCCGTCCCGGCCGGACCTACGTCGAACTCGTCGTCGAGGTGCGCGGTGGCGGCGACACCGACAACATGTGGGGTCCCGAAGGCGACCCCGCATGGGTGGCCAACGACCCCTACGTCAACGCCGAGAAGCTGCGCGGGACGCAGATCTACCTGTCCAACGGCACCGGGTTGCCCGGTCCGTACGACCGGCTCGATCATCCGAACGTCGCCGGCGACCCGGCGAACCTTGCCGAGCAGGTCGTCGTCGGGGGCATCATCGAGGCCGCCACCAACGAATGCACGCATCTGCTGGCCCGGCGGCTCGCCGAGCTCGGCATCCCGGCCACCGTCGACTTCCGGCCCGTGGGCACCCATTCCTGGGGCTACTGGCAGGAGGACCTGCACCGGGCCTGGCCGATGCTCGGCTCCGCCATCGGCGCCTGACCCGCAACGCGCGACGGCACCCCCGTCCGGGATCGCCGGGCGGGGGTGCCGTCGTCGGACGGACTCAGGCCTGTGGGGCCAGTTCCTCGGTGCGCACCGGCGACGTGTCGGTCGCCGCAGCGATGGCCTCTTCGAACTCGCGGTGGCCGGCCTGCGAGCCGAGCTGCAGGGCGAGGCGGACCAGGAAGCCTTCCCGGTCGGACGGGTCCACCTGATCGAGCGCATCCGACAGACCCAGCCACACGTTCTCGCGGCGCTGCTCGTCGTCGGTGAGCACCTGCGCGGGGCGTGCGGGGACGGCCGGGCCCTCGGGTGCCGTGCCGGCGCGGAGCGCGGCCGCGACGCCGGACAGTTCGGCGACCGGCACCCGGCACAGCAGCAGGCCGTCGGGGCGGATGACGAAGGCCTCGCCCGCGGTCGCGCCGAGCGCCTCGGCCAGGTCGGGCGCGTCGAGCACCGTGACCCCGTCGGCGGCGGTACCGCCGACGGCAACAGCGCGCACGCTCTCCGGCGCAAGAGCGGCGGCGAGGTCGGAAGTGGCCGCGGCGAGGGCGGCACTGCCGTCGGCGTCGAGGCCGAAGCCCACGACGGCGAAGCCGGTGCCGCGAACCACGTTGAGCGACGACGCGGTGCTGCCGTCGGCGGTGACGACCCGCACGCGGCGGTCCTCGACGGGGTCACCGGGCAGCACCCCGGTCAGGCCCTCCGCGACCGGCCAGGTCAGCGGCGACAGGCGAGCGTGGGTGGCGCTGGACTGGCGCGGGTTGATCAGTTCACCGAACTCGGGGCGGCCCACGGCGAGCGCCAGCACCGCGTCGCGGGTGGTGCGGTACCCGTGGGTTCCCGGGGACATGATGAGCGTGGACTTGCCGGCGTTCGCGACGTTCTGCTCCCACGCGTCGTGCCGCTCGATCGAGTACGCCTGCAGCAGCGCGGCGTCGGCGTTGCCGTGGACGACGGCGGCGAGCTGCCAGGCCAGCGTCTCGGCGTCCTCCATGCCGGAGTTCAGGCCGCGCACGCCGAAGATCGGCACGAGGTGCGCGGCGTCGCCGGCGAAGAGGATGCGGTCGTGGGTGAACTCGCGCAGCGCGAGGGCGCGGGCGCTGTAGAACCCGTGCCACTCGAGCGTCCAGGGCAGGTCGTTCTGCAGCCAGTCGAGGTGCTTGGCGATGCGGGCCCGGATGGCGTCTTCCTGGGTCTCGATCTCCGCGTCCTCGGACGGGTCGAGCTGGTAGTCGATGCGCCAGATGTTCTTCGGCTGCTTGTGCATGATGATCGTCGAGCCGGGGTTGCTCGGCGGATCGAACCAGACCATGCGCTCGGCGGGCAGGTCCGACTCCCAGTGGATGTCGGCGATGACGTAGCGGCCCTCGTAGTTGGTGCCCTCGAGGCGCAGGCCCGCGAGCTCGCGCATGCGGCTGCGGCCGCCGTCGGCGGCGACGACCCACGCGGCGCGCAGGTGGCGCTTGCCGAACGCGGTGTCGACCTCGAGGGTCACCTCGTCGTCGCCGCGGAGGATGCCGGCGATGCTCGCCTGCCAGTGCAGCGTGATGAGCGGGTTCTGCTCGATGGTGTCGACGACGATCTGCTCGTACTCGGACTGCGAGACGTTGATCATCGGCGGCCGCACATCGAACTCGCGCTGCGGCATCCGGAAGTGCAGCACCTGCTGGTCCCGGTAGAAGCTGCGGCCACCGACCCAGGGCAGGACGATCTTCTCGAGCTCGGCACCGAAGCCGAGGCGTGCGGCGGCCTCGAGGCTGTGCCGGGAGATGCAGATGGCGCGGCTGCCGAAGGAGACCTGGTCCGCCGCCTCGAGGATCGTCACGGGGATGCCGCGCTGCGCGAGACCGAGGGCGACGGCCATGCCGACGGGTCCGGCTCCGACGACGACGACGGGCAGCGCCTCGGCGTCGGGCTGCATCGACGGGAAGTCGGATGCGGGGTACTTGGGGGGCTGGTAGTAGGTCGACATGCCTCAGGCCACTTCCTGCTCGGACCGATGGGAGGGCGCCACCGCGACCGACGGGTCGTGGGGGTGGCGCAAAAGGAGGATGCTGATCAGGCTGACGAGCGCGATCAGCACGAAGTACGCGGTGACGGCGAGCGAGGTGCCGAAGGCCGCGAAGAGGGAGGTCGCCACGATGGGGGCGAGGCCGCCGCCGAGGATCGCGCCGATCTGGTAGCCGAGCGACGCGCCGCTGTAGCGGATGTGGGCGGGGAACAGCTCGGCGAACAGGGCGGACTGCGGCCCGGCGCAGGCGCCGAGGACGAAGCCGAGGGCGATCATCGCGACGAGCATCACGGGCAGGATCGCGGTGTCCATCAGCGGGAAGAACAGGGCCGCGACGATCACGAGGGCGATCGAGCTGACGATGTAGACGCGGCGCCGGCCGACAATGTCGGACTTGTAGGCGCTGATCGCCATGCCGGCCATCCAGAACGGGCACGAGGCGATGAGCAGGAACAGCATCGTGGACTTGTCGAAGCCCAGTTCCTTCTCTCCGTACTTGAGGACGTAGACCATGTAGGCGTAGGCGATGCCGTTGGTGGCGACGAAGGTGCCGCCGGCGAGCAGCACGGTCTTCCAGTGCTTGACGAGGACCTCGGCGAGCGGGAGCTTGACGTCCCCGGCCGCGTCCCGGCTCTTCTCGAAGTCGGCGCTCTCCTCGAGCCCGAGCCGGATCCACATGGCGACGCCGACGAGGGCGGCGCTGAGCAGGAACGGCACGCGCCAGCCCCAGTCCGCGAACGCGGCATCGTCGAGGACAGCCGTGAGCGGCAGGAACACGAGGTTGGCGAGGAGGACGCCCGCGGGAACGCCGATCTGGGGTGCGGCGCCGTAGAGGCCGCGCTTGCCCGCGGGCGCGTTCTCGGTGGCGACGAGGACGGCCCCGCCCCATTCGCCGCCCACGCCGAGGCCCTGGACGAAGCGCAGGGCCACCAGCAGGATCGGCGCGGCGACGCCGATGGCGGCGTAGTTGGGCAGCAGACCGATGGCGACGGTCGCGAAGCCCATCAGCAGCAGCGAGGTGACGAGCATCGATTTGCGGCCGACGCGGTCGCCGAAGTGGCCCATGACGATGCCGCCGATGGGGCGGGCCACGAAGCCGACGGCGAGGGTCGCGAAGGCGGCGAGGGTGCCGGCCAGTTCGGACGTGCCGGGGAAGAACTGCGGCCCGAGCACGAGGGCGGCGGCGGTGCCGTAGATGAAGAAGTCGTACCACTCGATCGCGGTGCCGACGAAACTGCCGAGCGCAGCCTTGCGGGCCTTGCGCTGCAGTACCTCCGGCGACGGTGCCGGCGTGGTAATCGTCATGTGTTGCTTGCCTTTCACGATGCGGCCCGCGTCACGGCGGACTGGGCAAGCATGACCCCCATCACAAGCGGTTGAAAAGCGCAACTATTCGTGCTGATACCCCGGAAATTCCGTGGTACTCCGGATCACCGCAGGTCAGGGTCTCGCGGTGGGTGTCCTTCCCGTGGACGCGAAGTGAATGAATGCTCGTGTCACCCGGCTGAGCATCGAGTCCTGATGCCACGCGACGACCACGTCGACGGAGTCGGGAACCGGATCGACGAGCGGCCTGACGACGAGTGGGAGATTCTCGTACGTCACGTCGAGCGGGGGCCGCTGCAGCAGCAGGGTCCACCCCAGGCCGCGACCGACGAAGGCCCGCGCCGTCTCGTAGTTGGAGGTGCGGTAGGCCACGCGCGGCGCGAACCCGGCGCCCCGGCACACCTCCATCGCGTGGTTGCTGCTCGGCGGCGCGTCGAGCAGCACCATCGGGTCGTCGCGCAGATCGGCCAGCCGCACCGGGCCGTCCCCGCCGGCGAGACGGTGGTTCGCGTCGAGCAGCACCGTCGGCTCGCGCGTCATCAGCGTCGCCTTGCGCCACTCCGCGGACAGTTCGAGGTCGTAGACGATCGCGAGGTCGAGCTCGCCGTTGTCGAGCTGGGTGCGCAGCCGGTTCTGGGTGTCTTCCCGGAACTCGACCCGCGCGCGCGGGAAGCGGTGGGTGAATCCGGCGAGCAGCGCGGGCAGCACCGTCGGCCCGAGGGCGGGGTAGCACCCGATGGCGACGGGGCCGGCCACACCGCCGCCCTCCCCCACCGCGTCGGCCTGCAGTTCGCTCGCCTGGTGCAGCAGCACCCGGGCGCGGGCCAGTACCGCCTCCCCCATCGCCGTCAGCTGCACGCCGCGCGCCCGCCGTCGCACGGCCAGCTGCGTCTGGAGCGACTTCTCGAGGTCGGTGAGCGCCGCGGACAGCGCGGACTGTGACAGGTGCAGCCGCTCGGCGGCGCCGGCGATCGTTCCCGTCTCGGCAACCGCGACGAACGCCGCGAGCTGGCGCATGGTGAAGTTGGGCACCGAGTCGGGACGGGTCATGCGGGCAACGGTATCGAGCGGGAGCTTTTTACCCCCAGCGGGAGGTTGTCGCCGGTGCTACTCGACGGATGGCGCAGCGACAGCCCGGTGGTCGCGACAACCTCCCGTTCCCACGGGCCCGCGCCCGTCGCGGTGCTCGGGCGGGCGCAGCAGCAGCACGACGTCCCGCGCGACATCGACTACGCGCGGCGGGGCCGGGCACCTGTGTGGTGCCCGGCCCCGCCGGTGACGCGGATCAGGCGCTCAGGTCGACGTCCTTGCTCTCCTTGACGAACCGGGCGAGGACCACGGCACTCAGGGCGCAGCCGGCGACCAGGTACACGATCACGCTGCCGATGGTGCCGGAGCCGGCGTACAGCGAGGCCACGATGACCGGGGTGAAGCCGGCACCGAGGAGGCTGCCGATCTGGTAGCCGAGGGAGGCGCCGGTGTAGCGGGCGCGGGTGCCGAACTGCTCGGCGAGGAACGCCGGCATGGGGCCGAACGTCAGCGACTGCAGGACCGAGCAGGCGATCACGAAGGCCAGCACGACCAGCAGGAAGTTGCCGGACGAGGCGAGCTGGAACAGCGGCCACGCCAGGACGACCATGCCGACGAAGCCGGTCATCATGACGGGCTTGCGCCCGTAGGTGTCCGACAGCCGGGCGGCGCCCAGGATGCCGAAGATCGCGACGAACTGGCAGATCGCGAAGGCGGTGAGGCCCTGCGACCGGGACACGCCGTTCCCGGCGGCGTAGGTGATCACGAACGTCGAGAACAGGGCCTGGATCACGAACGGCGCGGTGCACACCAGTCCGGCGAGGATCAGGGTGCGCGGCGCGCGCAGGATCGTCACCAGCGGGATGGTCTCCTTGGTCCGGTCCTTCTTCGCCTCGGCGGCGCGCAGCGCCTCCTCGAAGACGGGGCTCTCGGCGATGCGGGCCCGCACGAACAGGCCGACGGCAAGCAGGACGGCCGAGAACAGGAACGGCACGCGCCAGCCCCACGAGAGGAAGTCGTCCTCCGGCAGGAGAGCAGCGAGCGAGAGGGCGACGGTGCCGAGCACGGCGCCGGTGGGGCCACCGGCGTTGGTGAACGCCGCCGCGAAGCCGCGGTTGCGGCCCTTGACGTGCTCGAGCGACATCAGGGCCGCCCCGCCCCACTCGCCGCCGATCGCGACGCCCTGCACCGCACGCAGCAGGATCAGCATCGCGGCGCCCCAGGTGGGTATCGCCGGGACGAGGCCGATCAGGAAGGACGCCACTCCCATGATCGTCATCGACAGCATGAGCATCTTCTTGCGGCCGATGCGATCGCCGAAGTGACCGAAGACGATGCCGCCGAGCGGGCGGGAGATGTAGCCGATGGCGAAGGTCGCGTAGGAGGCGATCAGCGCGAGGCCGGGGCTGAGGTTCGCGAAGAACACGGGGCCGAACACGAGCGAGGAGGCGGTCGCGTACAGGATGAAGTCGTAGAACTCGACGGTGCTCCCGAGGTAGCTCGAGAACACGACGCGACGGATGTCCTTGTTCCGCTGCGCCGGCGCGACGATGGCGGCGGGCTCTGGGTCTGCGAGGGTCATGGTGGGTCCTTACTCTGCGAGGACGATGCTAGATCCGGTCGGCGGGGCCGCTCAGAAGGGGTAGACGGGCACGTCGCGGCTGACGGTGATCCAGCGCGACTCGGTGAACGCCTCGATGCTGTTGGCGGCACCGCCGAATCGGGCGCCGTTGCCCGAGGCGCCGAGACCACCGAACGGGATGTTCGCCTCGTCGCCGACGGTCTGGTCGTTGATGTGGGCGATGCCGGTGGGGATCCGCTCGGCGAGGGCGAGGCCCTTGCCGACGTCGCGGGTGAAGATGCCGAGCGACAGCCCGTACTCGGTGTCGGTGGCCAGGGCCACGGCCTCGTCGAGGGTCGAGAACTTCACGACGGGAGCGACGGGCCCGAACACCTCCCGGGCGTAGGCGGGGGCGCCGGCGGGGACGTCGGCGAGGACGGTGGGCCGGTAGAACAGGCCCTCGTACGTGCCGCCCGCGACGAGGCGGGCGCCGGCGTCCACGGACGCGGTGACCAGAGCGTGGATCTTCTCGAGCTGACCGTGGTCGATGATCGGCCCGAGCGCGACCTGCTCGGTGGCCGGGTCGCCGACGGGCAGCGCCTCGGCCTTGGCGGCGAGCTGCGCGACGTACTCGTCGTAGACGGACTCGTGCACGATGTGCCGGCCGGTGGTCATGCACACCTGGCCCTGGTGCAGGAAGGAACCGGCGGCACCGGCGGCCACCGTGGCGGCCAAGTCGGCGTCGTCGAGGACGACGATCGCGGAGTTGCCGCCGAGTTCGAGGTGGACCTTCTTGAGGTTGCGGGACGCGGCGGCGCCGACGGCGCGGCCGGCCGGGGTGGAGCCGGTGAAGGAGATGACCGATACCCGCGGATCGTCGACGAGGGCGGCGCCGACGTCGGCGCCGGCGGGCAGCACGGACAGTACCCCGGCGGGCAGGCCGGCCTGTTCGAAGATGCGGGCGAGGGCCACGCCGCCGCAGACGGCGGTACGCGGGTCGGGCTTGAGGATCACGGCGTTGCCGAGGGCGAGCGCCGGCGCGACGGATCGGATGGCGAGGATCAGCGGGAAGTTGAACGGCGCGATGACACCGACGACACCGACGGGCACGCGCTTCGACATGCTCAGGCGCGGTGCCTCGCTGGGCAGGATCTCGCCGAGCGCGTGCGAGGGCAGGGCCGCGCCCTCGAAGCACTCCTGCGCCGCGACGTGCGTCTCGAGCTGGGCCTTGGGGCGCAGGGAGCCGGACTCGCGCATGATCCAGCGCTCGATCTCGTCGGCGTGCCGCTGCCACAGGTCGCCGGCGCGGCGCAGCACGGCGGCGCGTTCGGTGTGCGGGCGGGCCGCCCAGTCGCGCTGGGCCGCGACGGCACGGTCGACGGCGCGTTCGAGGTCGCCCTCGTCGGCGAGGCCGACGCTGCCGAGCGTCGCGCCGGTCGCCGGTTCGACGACCTTGATCTCACCGGCGCCGCCGGGGATCCAGTCTCCGGCGAAGATCTTTCCCTGCCAAATGGATTCGTCGAGAAGTGCCATCACGAACTCCTTGTGTACGGGTGCCGGACCGGCCGGCGGGCGAAGCGGGGCACGCGGCGGTCGCGGCCGTGAATGAGGGGACCGCCGAGGCGGCCGTGGGTGAGGACCGCCGAGGCGGCCGGACGAGGCGGCTGGACGCTCGCTCGGTGCCGGGGAGCGAGCCCTCCGTTGGCCCCTGAAGTATGGGTCACGTCACAATGGCGTGAAAAGCAGAATTAGCCGGTGATATTCCACAGGTCTGCTCAACAATGGCGACATGCGGGACCGCGGGCGGCACCGAAGCCGGTCGCCACCCGCGGATCCGGTGAACCTGCAGGTCAGGGGGTCGGCGCGACGGCGTCGAGAATGCCCCACGTGCGCAGGATCTCGGACGGGTCGTCCCGTCCGGGCACGGGAGGCGCGGCCGGCACGCCCGCCGGGGTGCGCGAGAAGCGAGGCGCGGGCGCAGGTTCGGGGTGACCGTCCCGGTACAGGAAGGTGCCCCGCGCGGTGAGGTGCGCGTCGGCGGGCGCCTCGGTCATCGAAAGGATGGGGGCGACACAGGCATCCGTGTCCCGGAAGACTGCCGCCCACTCGTCGCGCGGGCGGGTGGCGAACGCGGCGGCGATCCGCTCGCGCAGCTCCGGCCAGCGCCGGCGGTCCCACTGCCCCGGTAGCTCGCCGGCCGTATCGAGGCCGAGCCCCGCGAGAAGCTGCGCGTAGAAGGGTGGTTCGAGGGCCGCGACCGCGACGTGCCGGCCGTCGGAGGTCTCGTACACGTCGACGAACGGGGCCCCGGAGTCGATGAGGTTGGTGCCGCGCGCGTCCTGCCACGCGCCCCCGGCGAGCATCGAGTACGGGTTGGCCATCAGGTGCGCGACGCCGTCGACGATCGCGGCGTCGACGACCTGGCCGCGCCCGGAGCGCTGCGCCTCCCACAGCGCGGCGAGGATGCCGGATACGAGATACATTGCACCGCCGCCGAAGTCGCCGACCAGGCTGAGCGGCAGCTGCGGGGGTCCGCCGGCCCGGCCGATCGCGTGCAGCGATCCGACCAGGGCCTGATAGGTGGGGTCGTGCCCGGCGCGCTGCGCGAGCGGCCCGTCCTGGCCCCAGCCGGTCATCCGGCCGTACACCAGCTTCGGGTTGCGCGCCCAGCAGTCCTCGGGACCCAGGCCCAGGCGTTCGGTGACACCGGGCCGGTAACCCTCGATCAGCACGTCGGCCTTCTCGACCAGCGCGAGCACCGTCGCGAGCCCGTCCGGGTCCTTCAGGTCGGCACCGATCATCCGCTTGCCGCGCTGGAGGGTGTCCAGCCGCGGATCGATCGGCATGGTGAACCCGGCGCCGGCACGCTCGACGCGTACGACGTCGGCGCCCTGATCGGCGAGGAACATCGCGGCGAACGGCGCCGGTCCCAGCCCGGCCAGTTCCACGACCTTCAGGCCGGCCAGCGGGCCCGTCCGGTGTTCGGTCATCGTGATCTTCTCCTGCAGGTTCTCGGCGCCGCTAGACGCCGACGAGCTCGCCGACGGTGACCGTCTGCTTGCCCTCGGTGATGTGCGAGGCGATGAACTCCTCGTTCAGTTCGATGCCGAAGCCCGGGCCCTCGTTCGGGTAGAGCTTGCCGTCGGCGAAGATCGGCACGTTCAGGGCGATGTCCTGCGTGATCTTCTGCTCGGCGTTCTCCCACTGGTTGTTGATGATCAGCGGGCCGAGGTTCTCGTGGGTGAACTGCGACGCCCAGTTGTTGGCGATCATCAGGTGCGCCGAGGGGCTGGCCTCGAGGCCCGAGCCGATCATGCAGCCGCTCATGACGGCCATGTCGGCGAGGCGCGCCATCGTGAGCCAGCGCTGTGCCTTGAGCAGGCCACCGGCCTTCTGCATCTTGATGAACAGGCCGTCGGCGGCGCGACGTTCGATGATCTCCCGGATGTTGTGCAGCTCCTGCGCCGACTCGTCCGCGAAGATCGGCGTGTCGATGCGGCTGCGCAGGCGCGCCATGCCCTCGATGTCCCAGTGCGGGACGGGCTGCTCGATGCACTCCATGCCGTACCGGTCCAGCCGACGCATCGTCTTCAGCGCCTGGTCGTAGTTCCAGAAGCCGTTGGCGTCGACCACGATCCGGGCGGAGTCGCCCAGTGCGGCACGGACCTCGCGGACGTTGTCCACGTCGTGGTCGGAGTTGCCGTCGGACTTGAGTTTGATCAGGCAGAAGCCCTTCTCGTGGGCCTGCACGGCCTCGGCGACCACCTGGTCGACCGGGCCGGCGGAGGCGACCCAGCCCTGCACGGAGGCGTCGGCGTTCTTCCCGCCGAGCAGCTGGTACACGGGCACGCCCAGGGCCTTGCCCTTGAGGTCGTGCAGCGCGAAGTCGACGAGGGCCTTGGCCTGGTTGTTGTCGCGGACGAAGGTGTCCATCTGCCCGACGATCTTCTCGATGTTGAGCGGGTCCTGGCCGATCAGGAACGCCGGGGCGATGTGGTTCGCGATCATCGCCGTCATCGATTCCTGGGTCTCGCCCCGGTACCAGGTGGAGGTGTCGCCGCTGTCGCCGTAGCCGACGATCCCCTCGTCGGTGTGCAGCTTCAGCACGACGGAATGGATGTGGGTGATCCTGGTCCCCGGCATGAGAAACGGCTTGACCAGCGGTGTGGAGACCGGGATCAGTTCGACCTTGGTGATGATCATGCGACGTGCTCCTGAGCGGAAGAAGGGATGACGGTGGCGCCGGCGTCGGCCAGGGCCGTGAGTTCGGCGGTGTCGAGGCCGGCCTCCCGGAGGATCTCGACGGTGTGCTCGCCGATGAGCGGGGCGCGGCGCTCGACCGCGCCCGGGGTGCGGGAGAGCTTGGCGGGGATGCCGGGGACGGTGACGGCACGGCCGTTGTGCGGGTGCGTGACGGTCGGCAGCATGTCGCGGGCCCGGAAGTGGGGGTCCGCGAAGATGTCCGCGGCGTCGAGGATCGGGCCGAGCGGCACCTTGCCGCCGAGCAGCTCGATGAGTTCGGCGACGGTGCGGGTGCGGGTCCAGGCGTTGACCACCTCGTAGACGGCATCGCGGTTGAGCCACCGGTCGTGGTCGGTGGCGAACCGCGGGTCGTCGACGAGTTCCGGCTGCCCCATGACGGCGGCGAGCTTGGCCCACTGCGGGTTGTGCGGGGCACCCAGCGCGACGACGCCGTCCTGTGCCTGCACCGTGTCGAACGGCGCGAAACCCTGCAGCTGGTTGCCGAGCGGGCCGGGGACCCGGCCGGTGTGGCCGTAGGTGTTGACCACGACCTCGGAGATCGCGAGGACGGCGTCGGCCATGGCGACGTCGACGTACTGGCCCTGCCCGGTGCGCTCGGCGTCGCGCAGGGCGGCGAGGATCCCGAAGGCGGCGAACAGGCCCGGAACCGTGTCGCCGACACCGGAACCCACCCGGACGGGGTGCTCGGCGTCGGTACCGGTGATGGACATGAGCCCACCCATGGCCTGCGCGACGATGTCGAAGGCCGGCCAGTCCCGGTAGGGGCTGTGCCCGCCGGCCTTGTCGCCGAACCCGCGGATCGAGGCGTACACCAGGCGGGGATTGCGCGCGGCGAGGGTGTCGTAGTCGAGGCCGAAGCGGTCCATGACGCCGGCGCTGAAGTTCTCGACGAGGATGTCGGCGTCGTCGATCAGGCGCAGCAGCACGTCGCGGGCGTCGGGCTTCTTCAGGTCCAGCACGATCGACCGCTTGTTGCGGTTGGCCGACTGGAACACTCCGCCGTAGTCGCGGGGCTCGTCGTCGGAGGCGAACGGGCCGGCGTAGCGGAGGAAGTCGCCGCGCGGCGGCTCCACCTTGATCACGTCGGCCCCCTGGTCTGCGAGCAGCGACGTGCAGAACGGCCCGGCGAGGGCCTGGGTCAGGTCGATGACCCGCACCCCGTCGAGGGCGCGGCGCCGGCTGGTGCTCATGCGGTGGCCTCCCGTCCGAGCAGCGCGCGGCCGATGACGACCTTCTGGATCTGCGGGGTGCCCTCGCCGATCTCGAGTCCGGAGACGTCGCGCAGCATGGCCTGCAGCGGCAGTTCCTCGGCGAAGCCGCTGTGGCCGTGGGCGACGATGCAGTCGCGGATGGTCTGCAGCGAGACGTCGGTGGCGTAGAGCTTGGTCATCGCGGCCTCCTTCGTGAAGGGCCTGCCTGCGTCGGCGAGAGAGAGGGCGCGGTAGGTGAGCCAGCGGGCCGCCTCGAGCTTGGTGGCGTTCTCGGCGATCGGGAAGGACACACCCTGGAACGAGGCGACCGGCTTGCCGAACGCCTTGCGGGACTTGACGTAGTCGATGGTGATGTCGAGGGCCTTGCGGGCGACTCCGGTCGACATCAGGCCGATGACCGAACGGGTGTAGTCGAATTCGCTCATGACGAGCCGGAATCCGTTGCCGACGCCACCGATGACGTACTCGTCCGGGACGAAGACGTCGTCGAGGAACACACCGGCCCGGCCGAGCGGCTTCCAGCCGGCGTCCGGGAACTTCTGCATGCTCACGCCGTCGGAGTCGAGGGGCACGAGGAAGGCGGTGACGCCGGATTCCTCCGGGGTGGCGCCGCGGGCCTTGACGAAGGTGATCATCGCCTTGGCGTGCGGGGCGAAGGTGATGGACGTCTTCTCGCCGTTGAGCTTCCAGCCGCCGTCGACCTTCTCGGCCTTGGCGCGCATGGCCATCGCGTCCGAGCCGCTTCCCGGCTCGGTCAGGCCGAGGGCGACGACGTGGCGGCCCTCGACGATGCCGCGCACCCAGTCCTTCGCGACATCGGGGGCGAGGAAGCGCTCGAGCAGCGGGCCGGTGAGGTCGTTCGTGTAGGCGAGCTGGCTGAGGTAGAAGTTCGCGTAGGCCAGTTCCTCGTGGGCGATGCCGAGGTGCGTCTTGGTGAGCACCTCGCCGATGCGGCCCTGACCGCCGTTCTCCTCGGAGACGCCGAGGCCGAGGAGGCCCTGTGCGGCCATCTTCTCGGCGAGGTCCCACGGGAACTCCTCGCGGTGGGCGCGTTCGAGGTAGCTCTCGGCGTGCGGTGCCGCGAACTCGCGGACCCACTGGGCGAACTCCTCGTGTTCCGGCGCGAAGAGGACCGGCGGATGCAGGGCGTCCGTGGCAGACATTATCGATCTCCTCGAAGTGGTTGTGAATCAGCGCTTCTCATCGGAGCCGGGAACGGAACCCGGACCGCGCGCTGCCGATCAGCGCGTCGGAACCCAGTATGTCCGCAGTCACAACCTCAGAAAAGAACAGGAATCTGCTGATCGATATGA
The DNA here is from genome assembly GCF_011058165.1 of Rhodococcus aetherivorans. Taxonomy (GTDB): domain Bacteria; phylum Actinomycetota; class Actinomycetes; order Mycobacteriales; family Mycobacteriaceae; genus Rhodococcus; species Rhodococcus aetherivorans. The sequence goes on along the minus strand of NZ_JAALEG010000014.1, from coordinate 66,772 downwards.
GAAATACTCAAGAATGGTCGGCGGCGCCGCTCACAGCGCGCCCACGCGGGCCGTTGCGAACGAGATGAACTCGCGTACCACCCGGCTGAGCACCACGTCGGGACGCCAGGCGATGACCAGCCGCACCGGATCGAGGTCGGGGACGTCGATCGGCAACAGCACGATCTTCAGTCCGCCGTAGGTGCGGTTGAGCTGCGGCTGGTGCAGCATGATCGTCCAGCCCAGGCCCCGGCCGACGTACGCCCGCACGGTCTCGTAGTTCGCCGACCGGTACTCGATCCGGGGCGTGAACCCGGCCCGCGCACACACCTGCATCGCGTGTGTCGACGCCGGCACCGCGTCGAGCAACACCATCGGTTCGTCCCGCACCGAGGCCAGCTCCACCGGGCCGGGCGTGGCCGCCAGCCGGTGCCCCGCCTGCACGACCAGCGCCGGCCGCCTCGTCATCAGCGTGGCGGTGCGCCATGCCGGTGGCAGCTCCAGGTCGTAGGTGATCACCGCGTCCAGCGCCCCGCCCTCGAGCCGCTCGCCCAGCTCGTCGGCCATCGCCTCCCGGAACTCGAGCGACACCCGCGGATGAAGCTCGGTGAACTCGGACAGCAGCGGCGGCAGGATCGTCGGCCCGACCGTCGTGTAACACCCGACGGCGAGCCGGCCGGCGAGTTCGCCGCCCGCCCCGAGCATCTCGTCCTCGATCTCGCTCGCCTGCTGCAGCAGGGCCCGCGCCCGGGCCAGCAGCGACTCCCCCGCCGGCGTGAGGTGCACGCCGTGGGCACGGCGGCGCACGCACAGCTGCGCCGACAGCGCCTTCTCGAGTTCGGTGACCGCCAGCGACACCGCCGACTGCGACACCAGCAGCCGGTCGGCCGCCGCGCTGATCGTCCCGGTCTCGGCGACGGCGACGAAGGCGACCAGTTGCCGCATGGTGAAGGCCGGCGCCCGGTCGCTGCTCATGAATCGATCATATGGGCGGTCCGCGCCGCGCCCGTCGCGGCGGTCAGGCGTCGGGGGCGGTCGTCAGCGGCACGTCGCCGCCCGGCCGCCGGCGGGGCTCCGCGACCCGGTGCAGCCCCCGGCCCAGCTTCCCGACCCCGGTGCTGCCCGCCCCGACGGCCCGGCCGCCGAGGGTGCGGGCGCTGTCGCCGAGGGCACCGCTGACGGCCCGGACCGGGTTGCCCAGCTCCGCCAGGTTCTCGGCCACCGACGGATCCTCGGCCTCGAGGGCGCGCTCCGCGGCGCTGCCGAGCGCCGCCGCGACGTCGTCCAGGTCCGCCCGGAGCCGGGCGATGTCCTTCTTCACCCGGGCGGTCGACAGCCATCGCACCAGCTCGAACGGCTTGAGCGCGGCGTAGCTCGCCAGCCGTGCGCGGGCGCGCAGCAGCAGCCCGACGTCCCGCTCGACGCGCCCGGCGAGCGTCGTGCCGATCGCCGCGCATTCGTGCTCGAGCCGGTCCGGTTCGGTGGTGCGGATCCGCGCGAGCCGCAGCCGCTGCCACAGGTTCAGCGAGTCCTCGACGAGGACGAGCAGCTGCAACGTCTCGCCGAGCCGGTCGGTCTCCACGGCCTGCTGCAGGCAGGCCACCCGGTCCTGCGCCGGAGCGTCGGCGGCGAGCCCGTCGAGCACTTCTCCGGTGTGGGCTCGCAGCCGCCCGGCCCGATCGGCGAGTACGTCGCCGAGGCCGCGCACGGATTCCCAGTCGGTGGCGCGCAGCTGCCCGGTGGCGTCCAGGAGCCCAGCCACCCTGGTCAGCGCGTTGTGGTGGTCGACGGCGTCCCCGCCTCCGGGTGCGCCGACCAGCTCGAAGATCTCCGCGGAGAACTCGTGCACCCGCGCGACGGCGGCCTCGACCGAGACGATCGCGTCCCGCAGGGCGCGGGCGACGGCTTCGTCGGCGGGACCCGGTTCCTCGATGTGCGCGTCGTCGGCCATGGCTCCATGGTGCTACGCGCGCACGACGGGCGCAGCAGGATGCTCCGTGCCGAGCAGGTGACGGATGCCGAAGCCGGTGACCAGGGCGGTCACGAACGCCATCAGCAGGCCGCCGAGCGCCCCGATCGCCACGGTGAGCCACAGCGGCTGGCCGGGCTGCCACAGCGGCGTGCACACCACGAGGAACAGCGTGAGACCGGCCAGCCACGCACCGGCCGTCCACACGATCCAGCGCCCGGCGCGCGGGAGGTGCCGACGCAGCTCGAGCCACTGCGCGACCCCGATCGAACCCAGCAACGCCACGCCGAAGAGGACACCGAGCGCGATCGGGATCGCCACCGGCCACGCGGACCACGTCTCGTAGAAGGTCGAGGGCGACATCCCCAGCAGGTAGGCGCACGCGGCGGCGACACCCGTGCCCAGCACCCAGCGCCGGACCGACATCGCCGGCAGCCGGTGCCGCAGCACCCGCGCCTGCGACCAGCCCAGCACCGATCCCTCGACGACACCGGCCGCCATCAGCGCCGGCAACGCCGCGGCACTGTCGAACAGCACGGCCCCGACGACGGCGGGAACGAGGAATCCGACGAACTCCCCCGCCGTCGCCGACACCGTCCAGTCCCGCAGCAGGCTCATCGGCCGATCCCCAGCCGTGCCGCCAGCTCCGGACCGCCGACCTGCCGGACGAAGTCCGGGTCCCCGCACACCACCAGCTGGTCGCGGGCCCGGGACAACCCCACGTACAGGCGCTCGCGCGAGCGCTCCTGGGGCTGCGTCTCGTTCACCGCGAGCACCACCGCCCGGCGCTCGAGTCCCTTGAAGCCGAGGACATGCCCGTAGAAGACCTGTTCGGTGTCCCAGAAGCTGTCCCAGTACGCCGAGTTGCCCTCGGACTGGCGCGCCATCTGCTCCGGGTGCCGGCTGCCCGTCGCGAGCAGCGCGACGTCGCCGGGCCGCCAGCCCTCCTCGAGCAGGGCGTCGATCCGGTCGTCGGCCACGGCGAGCGCCTCGTCGCCGCGGCACGCGACGAACTGCACGTCGGGGCCGTCGCCGCCGAGCAGCCGCATCCGCTGCCCGACGAGCGGGCCGAAGGTCCCCGCGATCTGCCGGGTGTTGCGCAGGTTGTGGTCGAGCACCAGCGGAACCAGCGGCACCGGGGGCCGGCCCTCCCGGTCGAACACCCGCTGCGCCTCGTCGGTGAACACGTAGATGCCGCTGGTCTCCTCGTCGCGCAGGGCGGCCATGATCGGATCCCACCAGGCGTCGGCGAAGTCCTGCGCCTCGTCGACGACGACCGCGTCGAAGCGCTGTCCCTCCGGCAGCGACCGGGCCAGCTCGGTCATCTGGGCGGGCAGGTCGTGTTCCCAGAAGCGCACGGTGTCGGCGGTGCGCAGGGCCTCGTCGGGACCCTCGGCGGCCCCCCACAGCCGGCCGAGGGCGTGGAACTCGCCGACGTATGCGGGCCGCTTCTTCCGGTTCCACGTCGCGGTGATCCGCTGCAGGTACGACGCGAGGCCGTGCGAATAGCAGATCAACGCGACCCGCTGGTGCTGCTCGGCGAGGCGCCGGGCCTGCTCGAGGGCGAGGAACGTCTTGCCTGTGCCGGCGCCGCCGCGCACCTCGACCCGGGTCAGCAGGCGGGTCGCGTCGAGGATGACGGCCTGCTGCTCGGTGAGCCGGTCCGCGGCGTCCTCGTTGGCGACGGCACGCGAAACCACGTCGCGCTGCGGCAGGCCACGGCCCGCGAGCACCTCGGCGAACTGGTCGACGCCGTCGGCGACGAGGGCCGGCCGGTCGAGTTCCTGCTTGTCGAGCACCGCGCGCAGCCGTTCGGCGATGCTGCCGAGGTCGTTGCGGTCGATCACCTTCCAGCGGGGGCACTCGGGCAGGGCGAAGTCGGCGCGGACCTCGGTGTTGGGCAGGACGACGAAGTGGTCCCAGCGCAGCCGGCCCTGCGTCCAGCGGGGGTCGGCCTCGACGTAGCGGCGCAGCGCGTAGCAGGACTGCATCACCTGCCGGACCGGATCGATCGACCGGTCCTTGCCCTGCCGGGCCTGCACCCACTGGAAGCCGTCGTGCCACACCTGGCCGCCCTTGACCTCGAGGCACGCGATGCCGTGGCCCTCGAGGGCTAGGACGAAGTCGATCTCGTGGTCCTTGAGATGGTCGGTGACGCGCAGGCCCGCGGCGACGAGATCACCGTCGCCGAGCTGCCGGACGAGCGCGTCCCAGACGACGCGTTCGGCGTCGTTCGCCAACAGCGGATGCTCGGGTCTGCGGATCGGCATGCGCTCAGCTTGGCACGCGCACCCATGCCTGCTCGAGCAATGCGGTCACCTCGGCCTCGTGCCGGGCCCGGTAGGCGCTGAGCACCCGGCGCGGCCGGGTCTCGTCGCCCAGGCCGACGGCGGCGGCGAAGGCCGGCGCGACGCCCTCGTCCGGCACGATCTCCGGGGCCGAGTGGCCGATGAGGGCGAGCGCCTTGCGCAGCGGTTCGGCGTTGTCGGCAACGGTGCGCAGCGGCAGCACGTCGAACCGGCCGCCGGGATGGAACTCGAGGAACATCTCGTTGCCCTCGTCCACCCCGAGGTCCTCGAGAAACCGTCGCACGCTGCCGAGATGGGGGGACGCGCCGGTCCAGCGCACGACCTGGGTGCCCAGCCGGGACGACAGGGAGACCTCGCGGCCCGGCGCGCAGCCGATGACCCCCGCGACCGCGGACGGCACCGGGAAGTCGGCACCGCGCAGGTGGTCACGCGTGGCGGTGACCCGCAGCCGCCACACGTCGCCGAGGCGGTAGAGGCGGCGGGTGCGGTGCGGCGGCTTGATGCTCACGTGGGTGCGGCGGCGCCGGCGCACCCGGCCGTCGACGATCTCGAAGTCACCGCTGCCGGCGAAGATGCGGGCGCTGGTCGGCGACACCCCGAAACGCTCGACCAGACGGTCGACGACGCGGTCCAGGTCGGCGGATCCGCCGTCGGCGTCGACGATCCGGGCGATGCGGCCGCGCACCGCGCCCGCCTCGTCGGTCTCCCATTCGCTGAGTGACCACCTGCCGTCCTCGGAGAGCGTGAACCGTTCGTCTGCGCCGATCGCGTCGATCACGGCGGCGGGACCCGCGGGGGTGCCCATGCGGTCGACGAGCTCCGCGGCCGGCAGCGGATCCCCGATCACCTCGAGAACCGCCGCGGCATGATCGGCGAACGCGGACCGCCGGGTCAGAGCGCGGCCCTCGAACATCGGTACACCGCACCGGCGCAGCCACGCGGCGAACTCCGCGGCGGGCAGGTCCCACACGACAGCGACGGCCGCGGGTTCGACGACCCCGTTCGGGGATTCGAACTCGGCGAGCAGCGCGTGGGTGCGGCGCTCGGCCTCGGCCAGGCCGGGCACGGCGACCCACCCGTCGACCACCTCGAAGCGGTCGTCGAGGCGGGCGAGAGCCCGCCACAGCGGCACGTCGAGCCCCGGGACGGGCTGGGCCAGCTCCGGCCGCAACCCCAGCATCCGGTCGAGGGCGGCGACGGGGCGCACGTCCACGCGCAGCGCCGCGAGCAGGTCGCCGACGGCGGTACCGAACGCGAAGGTCGACGGCGCGTCCGGGTCGGGCGGCTCGTCGCCGAGGACGCGGCGGCGGATCGCGTCGCGCTCGGACGCGGACAGCCCGGCGACGTACGCGGCGAGTTCGTCGAGCGCGCGGTGGGGCGCCGGCACGGGCAGGTCACGCGCGGTCAGGGCGGCGATGCGCGCGGCGACCTGCTGGATCTCCTCGGGGGTGCCGTCCTCGAGCTCGACCCGCACCAACGGCCGGTCGGGGTCGGCGCGCAGCCCGCGCCACCGCGCGAGCGCGACGAGGTCGTCGATCAGCAGCGACAGCGCCGGCGGGAGCGTGGGGGCGTCGGTCGCCACCCGCAGCGACGCCGGGTCCCGCAGGATCGCGAGGACGAGGACGGCCTGCACGATCTGGTGCACGGTCTCCGGGCCCGCACCGCGCACGGAGAACAGGGCGGCGGGCGTGTAGCCGAGCAGGCCGGCGGTGGTCGCCGCGCGGGGCAGCCGCGCGACGGTGGCGGCGGCGCGGGTGCCGAGCCCGAGCGCCGCGACGGGGACGTCGACGGTGTCGGCGATTCCCGTGGAGAACGCGAGATCGGGGTGCTCGGTGACGTAGATGCGGGCCAGTTCCCCACAGATCGCCACGACGTCGGCGGAGGCGGCGGTCTCCGCCGGGGACCGGCGTTCCCACCAGCGTTCGTCGGGGACGAGGGCGGCCAGTTGCGCGTTGCGGGCCGAGCCGTACCGGTCGAGCCACGGCATCAGGTCGAGCCAGACGTACTCGCTGAGCATCCCGGGGGACAGTGCAGTCGACCACAGCGACACGACCCGGTGCTCCTCTTCGATGCGCGACAGGCGACCGCGGTCTCGTGCGGAACGCCCGTCGGGGACTCTACCGGCCGGCGGTCCGGCCGTCGTACGACGACCGGATCAGCCGAGTTCGTCGGCGCGCCGGACCAGCATGTCCCGCAGGCGGGCCGTGTCCCGGTCGTCGAACCCGATCTCGGCGACGCGGTCGAGGCCGCCGGCGATCCCGCGCCGGATCCCGTCGAGCATCCGGACGACGGCGCGTTCGGGCACGCCGAGCCGGCCACCGGACTCGACGAAGTGGCGGCGGGTGAGCTTGTTGGCCTTGCCGTACAGGTCGAGGGCCATCGGGTCGCGCCAACCGAGGTAGGGCTGGGTGCACAGGAGGTCGTACGCCGGGGTGACGGCCCACAGCCCGGCCTCGGTCAGGTGGATGGAGAAGTTCTTCCCGTGCAGGTCGCCGTTGCCGACGGCGTACGAGTAGGCCACGAGCCGCAGCAGTTCGAGGGTGGCGACGCGGGCCGATCCGCCGCCGCGCTCGCACGCGGCGGCCAGCGCCTCGACGACGCGTTCGGTCTTCAGCCGGTACTTGGCCGCCGGGTAGACACCGAGGACCTGGCAGGCGTCCTCCTGCGCGGTGCGGTGGACGGTGTGGCCGGGACCGATCCATCGGTCGAAGCGGGCGACGAGCAGTCCCGCGTTGCCCCTGCGGTCGTAGACGAGCTGATGCCCGGCGACGGCGAGGCCGCAGGCGGTCGCGAGACCCATGAAGAAGTGCTCGTTCTCGACCAGGCGGGGGTAGCCGCGGGGCGGTGCGAGTTTGAGGATGGCGGGGCCCTGCACCGTCGCGACGGGGGCGGAGTACATCTGGGCCGACACCTTCGCCTGCACTCCCGGCAGGGAGGTCGGGTCGAGGACGACGGACTCGTGGCCGGAGATCCGGTCGAACAGCTCGTGCAGGTCCTCGCGCCGGACGGCATCCGGGTCGAGCAGGAGCGTCGACGTCGGGGGCCGAGCGCCGGCGGGGAGCACCCGCACATCGCCGATGGTGTCCGCGCCGACCGCCATGAGGATGGTGAGATGGTCGTCTTCGGAGGTCTTGGTGGCGGCGACGGCGCCGCGGAGCCGGATGCCCTCCGGCAGCAGGCCGGCGAAGAACGGGGGCACGCTGCCGCCGCCGGCGCGGACCTCCTCCCCGGTCTTCGGCACCGTCCACGCGAGGGCGGGAGCGGCCGGATCGTCGAGGTAGTCCTGCGCGTACCGGAACACGACATCGTGGCCGTCCCGGGTGAGGTGCCCGGCCAAGCGGTCGCCCTTGTACACGTCGGCGCTGTCGACGGCGACCAGGCGTTCGACCACCGCGCTCACCCGGCCCGGTCGCCGCGCGTGGTGAGGGTCAGGTCGCAGCCCAGCGCGTCGGCGATCGCCACGACGAGGTCGAGTTGCACGGTGGCGCGGCCGGACTCGAGCGACTGGACGCTCGAGCGCGACACCCCGGCGAGGTCGGCCAGCTCGGACTGGGTGAGGCCGAGCCGGTGCCGCCGGTCGACGAAGTGGTCACCGAGACCGCCGCGTCCCGTGCGGGCGCGACGGCGGGGCGCGGCCACGGCGCCTCCTCCCTGTGCTTGCGACGGCATGCTTTGCGTCGAGTGTGCCGTCGCTACGCGCAGTTGTCCAGGGCTATGCCTGCAATGGCAAGCTCAAGAGTCGCAAAGCTGGCCCGTCCACGGGAGTTCGTGGCTTCGGCCTGGCCTCGCAAGCCCAGGGGTGCGGCCGGTCAGGGCGTGACGCGATCCGGCTCGACCTCGAGCTGGGCCGCGGGCCGAAGCCGCAGCAGCACCAGGCCCGCGACCGACGCCACGATCAGTGAGCCGACGGCACCGTGCACGTGCAGCGCGTTGACGGCGATCCCGGCGCCGACCAGACCCGCCAGCAGCGCACACCACAGAACGACTTTCGCGACCACCATGACCCAAGCACCTTCCCGAGGCCCCCCGCCCGACTACGAAGAATAGTGCGCTGGGTCACACGATCGCGGGAGGGGCGCGGCGTGTCCGCTCGCCGGAGGTGCGGGGCACACGCCGCGCAGCGGCACAGGGCACACGCCGCGCAGCGGCACAGGGCACACTGTTGCCCATGAACTCGGAGGAGATCCTGCGCCCTCTCGAGGGCATCCGCGTCCTCGAACTCGGCAACTACATCGCCGCACCCACCGCGGGCCGGCTGCTCGCCGACTTCGGCGCCGAGGTCATCAAGGTCGAACGTCCCCGCACCGGCGACGAACTGCGCAACTGGCGCCTGTACGCCGGGGACACGTCGATGCTGTACCGCACGGTGAACCGCAACAAGAAGTCCATCGTGGTGGACCTGCGTACCGACGCGGGCCGGGCCGTGATCCTCGATCTGGTGCGCCACTGCGACGTGCTGCTCGAGAACTTCCGGCCGGGCACCCTGGAGAAATGGGGCATGGGCCCCGAGGTGCTGTCGGAGATCAAGCCCGACCTGGTGATCACCCGGATCTCCGCGTTCGGCCAGACGGGGCCCCTCGCGGATCGCCCCGGATTCGCGGCCGTCGCCGAGGCCGTCGGCGGGTTCCGCGAACTCGTCGGGGACCCGGACCGGCCGCCGGTGCGGGTCGGGGTGTCGATCGGCGACTCCATCGCCGGGCTGTACGCGGCCTTCGGCTCGGTCACGGCGCTGCTGCAGCGGCAGCTGATCGGGTCGCTGCCGATGGTGAACCGGGTCGTCGACGTCGCCCTGAACGAGTCGATGCTGTCGATGATGGAATCGCTGATTCCCGACTACCTCGCCTACGGCGTCCGGCGCGAACGGGTCGGCGGCCGCATGGAGGGCATCGCCCCCTCGAACGCCTACCCCTGCTCGGACGGCACCTCCGTGATCATCGCCGGCAACGCGGACGCCATCTTCCAGCGCTACATGCGCACCATCGAGCGGCCCGACCTCGCCGACGATCCCGGCCTGACCACCAACCACGGGCGGTGGGACCGGCGGGAGGAACTCGACGCCGCGATCACCGACTGGACGCGGCGCCGGCCGCGCGACGAGGTGCTCGGGATCCTCGAGGCCGCGGGGGTGCCGTGCGGGCCGATCTACACGGCGGCCGACATCGTCGACGACGAGCAGTACCGGGCCCGGAACATGATCCAGCACTTCGCCGTCGACGTCGGCGAGGACGAGCCGAAACAGGTCGGGTTCCCGGGCATCGTGCCCGTGCTCGGCGGCCGGTCGCTGCCGATCCGCAACGTCGGGCCGGACCTGGGCGAACACACCCGCGAGATCCTCGGCGGCCTGCTCGGCCGGACCGAGGCCGAGATCGACGAGCTCCTGGAGGTGGTGTCGTGAGCGGTGGTGTCGTGAGCGGTGGTGTCGTGAGGGCCGGGGCACCGCAACTGCGCGATGTGACCCTGCGCGACGGGCTGCAACTGACCGGCAAGGTGCTGCCCGTCGAGCGCCGGGCACAGATCGTCCGTGCCCTGCTGGCCGCCGGCGTGCCGCAGCTCGAGATCGGCTCGATGGCCCGGCCCGATCTGGTGCCCCCGATGGCCGGCACCGTCGAACTGATCGGGATGCTCACGCCCGAGGAACTCGACCGCTGCTACATCTGGGTGGCCACGCCGCGGCACGTGGAGAAGGCGGCCGCCGCCGGCGCCCGGCACTTCCAGTACTGCCTGTCGGTGTCGGATGCACACAACCGTGCCAACATCGGCCGGGACACCGACGCGAGCCTCGCCGCGATGCCCGCCGCGGTGGAGCACGCCCGCGCTGCCGGCGGCAGCATCCAGCTCTGCCTGGCCACGGCGTTCACCTGCCCGTTCGACGGGCCTGTCGACCCCGATCGGGTGCTCGAGATCGCGTGCGACCCCCGCGCCGACGGCGCCGCCGACATCGTCCTGGCGGACACCCTCGGCCAGGCCGTGCCGGCGCAGGTCGCGGCGCTGGTGTCCCGGGTGCGCGACGACTCCCCCGCCCGCCGCATCGTCTTCCACGGCCACGACACCTGGGGTCTGGGCGTCGCCAACAGCCTCGCGGCGATCGGGGCGGGCGCCGCGGTGGTGGACGGTTCGCTCGGCGGTCTCGGCGGCTGCCCGTTCGCCCCCGGCGCGAGCGGCAACACCGCGAGCGAGGACCTGCTCTTCGCCACCCGGCCCCCCTGGCTGACCCCGGCGGTGTTCGCCGACCTGGTCCGGCTCGGCGAGTCCGTCGTCGCCGAGCTGGGCGAGCCGAACCGCTCCCGCGCTGCGCAGGGGGCCCGATCCGAGGCCGCGGCGTTCGAATGGGTGGTGAACCGGTGAGGGTGCTGATCGCTCCGGACAGTTTCAAGGGCACGTACCGGGCCGCGGAGGTCGCCGAGGAGGTGGCGGCCGGCGCGGAATCCGTCGGGTTCGAGGCGATCCGGATGCCGGTGGCCGACGGCGGCGACGGCACCCTCGACGTGCTCACCCGTCCGCTCGGCCTCGAGCTGATCGAGATGGAATCCGTGAACCCCTGGCGCGCACCGTGCTCGGGATCGTTCGGACTCGGCGAGGACGGCACCGCAGTCGTCGAACTCGCCACCTTCAGCGGAATCACCACACCGCACAAGGGCTTCCGTGATCCGATGACGGCGGACACCTACGGCACCGGGCTGGCGATGGTCGAGGCACTGCGGCGCGGCGCCACGCACATCGTCGTCGCGGCCGGCGGGTCGGCCACGACCGACGGCGGGCTCGGCGCGATCACCGCCATCGTGGAGGCCGGCGGCCTGGGCACCGCCACCGTCACGGTGCTGACGGACGTGACCACCCGCTACGCCGACGCCGCCGTGGTGTTCGGCCCGCAGAAGGGCGCCGACGAGACAGCCGTGGAGCGGCTCACGCGGCGCCTCGAGGACGCGGCCGTGACGCTTCCGCGTGATCCGCGCGAGGTCGACGGCACCGGCGCGGCCGGCGGTTTCGCCGGCGGCATGTGGGCGCAGTTCGGCGCGGACCTGCGCTCGGGAGCCGAATTCGTGCTCGACGCCGTCGGTTTCGACGCGGCCCTCGCCGACGCCGACCTCGTCGTCGTCGGCGAGGGCCGCCTCGACGGACAGTCCCGTGCCGGAAAGATCGTCTCGGCGATCCTCGCCCGGGTCCACACGGTACCGGTGGTGGCGGTGGTGGGATCCGTCGGCGACGACCTCGGTGACTACCGCGACCGATTCGCGGAGATCATGGTCGCCACCGATCTCGACGCCATGCGTGCGGCCGGCGCCCGGCTCGCACGCCGCGCCTGAATCGAACGATATTCCGGGGGAACGTCATTCGCACGGGGGTGCGGTGACGGTCGTCGTCGGCGGCGTCGGGTCGGGGTGGGGGCCGAGGTCGGGGTCGGACGCCCGCACCGACCAGCCCGCGGGACGGGCCTCGGACGCCTGCGCGGCCGGAGTGTCGCGCCCCGGGCACGGAACCGCGGACGGCGTCCCGGTCTCCGGCGAGAGGCTGGTCTGCGGTGCGGGCACGGACCGGACGGCGTCGGCCGGGCGCGGCGGCTCGGACGGTCCGGCCCCACCGATGGCGACGGCCAGCCCGCCGCCGAGCAGCACGGCCAGCGCGACGAGGGCCGACACCAGCACCGCCACCCGGCGGCCCGGGGAAGGTGCCGGGGCCGGCGGCCGATCGGTGTGTGCGGCCACGAGCGCGGCTCCGGTGGCCCGGTGCCACGGCACGCCGTGCGGGGTCACGAACGGCACGCCGAGCACCGCGGACAACTCCCGGGCGACCGCGGCGTCGCCGGGTCGCAGGTCCAGGAAGGCCAGCGCCTCCGGCGCCACCCCGGCCCGCGCCACGGCCTCGTCCGCGGCCTCCGGCAAGGCCGGGGCGATCCCACCGAAGTCGTCCTCCGCCACGGCGACCGACGCGAGGACCGCCCCCGAACGGATGTCGGCGACCGACGCGGTCGTGGCCGCATCGTCGCGGCCGATCAGTGCCACCACCCGTACACCCTCGAGTTCCGGGGCCGCGGCGAGGAAGGCCAGCCGGGCCTCGTCGACCCCCACGGCCTGCACCGGCACCGCGGTCTCCCCGGGGTCCGGCACGACCGCCTCGGACGCCACCAGTCCGGCGCGGGCAAACGGCACCCCGGCCCGCGCGGCCCGCTCGGTCATCACCGCGAGCGCCCGGCGCACCGCCTCCGCGTCCGCGCGTTCGCCGGCGGCCCACCGCTGCGTGTCGAACGGTCCGAGCGCCGGAACGTCGGCATCCACGAGCACCGCACAGACCTCACCGGCATCGATCGCAACGCCGAGCACCGCACGCATCACTGCCCTTCCGCCGACGGGACGATGCCCGAGCGTAACGCACCGTGGCGGAAGGACGTGGCGTCCGAAACCGCTGTCGCTACTCCTTCTCCCCCTCCCTGCGCGTCGTGAACGGCAGCACGAGCCGGGACCGGTGGGCGGCGTCCCGGTAGATCTTGTGGGTGACCGGGCGGCCCACCGGCAGGTGGAACGCATCCGGCGGGAGCAGCGCGTTGTGCTCGTCGGCCAGCGGCTCCCCGTTGGACAGCTCCACGGTCAGCTTGTGACCCGGCTGGAAGGTGTTCGCGAACGGGTAGAGGCGCAGCACGTACTCCTCGATCTTCCCGGGCTCGACCGGCACAGCGCGGGTGTGCGGGTGGTACGGGTTGCCCTCGGTGGTGCGCTCGTCCAGCTCGCGGTGCGAGGCCTTCAGGTAGCCGGTGGTGATCAGCTGGCGCTTGCCGCCCGGGGCGTAGTCCCACAGGCGCAGGATGAAGTTCGAGTCCGGCTGGTCGATTTCCGCGAAGATGTGCGCGGCACCGGTGCCGATCATCTCCGTCGACTCCTCGAACACCGGGGTCTCCCACCTCAGGATCTCGACCTTGTCGGTGACGGTCAGCGGGGCCTGATAGAAGCCGTCCGGGGCGGCGTACTGCGCACCCATCGGCTCCGGCTCGGTGGAGAGCTTGCCGCGCGGGCGCAGGTAGAGGGACGTGTATTCGATGTCCTTCGGCGGCCACTGGTTGCCGGTCACCCGCTCACGCGAGCCCTCGACGAAGACGCTCACCGCGGGCTCGTCCATGATCCCGTTGTCGATGCCCTTGATCCAGTAGTCGTACCAGCGGAACATCTTGTCGTGCTCCTCGATGAAGGGGCGCGACTGCATGGGCGGGTACGGGCCGATGTCCAGCTTCTTCGGACCCTTCAGCGCGTCGAAGAGTTCGATCGTGCCGTCCATCGTCCAGCCGCGACCCTGGTCGATCTGCAGATAGACCGGGATGTCGATGTTCGGGGCCAGAGTGATGGGGTTGCGCTCCTCGTACCACTCGCCGTCCAGCTCGTTCATCACGATGTCGAACCAGGCCTCGTGGTGCTTCGGGTAGTTCAGCACGTGGACCAGGTTCGGCCAGGCGGCCACATCCGGATCCTCGAGGCGCTCGGCGACGCGCTCCCTGATCTCCTCCGGGGAGTACGTCTCGAGCATGCGGGACTTGACGTTGTCGGTGAAGGCCCAGCCGGAGTCGCCGCCGCGGCCCTCGCGGGCGGCCCGCGGCATGAACCACATGATGCCGCCGTGGTAGGTGGTCTCGTAGAAGTCGTAGTGGCCGCCGCTGACGAAGATCGCCTTCAGATGCGGCGGACGCTCCGCGGCGGCGAGCACCTGCATCGACCCGAAATAGGAGATGCCGATCATGCCGACGTTGCCGTCGCACCACGGCTGCTCGGCGACCCACTCGATGAAGTCGTAGGCGTCCTGCCCCAGCGGCACGCCGCCGGCGTTGTAGTTGCCGATGTGTTCGCCCTCGGAGGCGCCGGAGCCGCGCAGGTCGCCGATCACGTGGACGTAGCCCTCCGCGACGACGCGGGCGATGTCCCCGGCTTCGATGCAGCCGTCCCACATCGGGCTGGGGCGACGCTGCGGCGGCGTCGTGAGGGCGAGCGCCTGCAGCTCCTTGCCGTAGGGGCTCAGCGCGACCAGCGCCGGTCGAGGCTTGTCGTCGACACCCTGGTAGGCGTCTGCCGCCAGCTCGATCCCGTCCCGCATCGGGACCCGGAGATCCTTGTGGATGTGGATGGTCTGCCCACCCGCGTCGAATTCTTCGAAATCGGCCATGAGTCTGCGACTCCTATCCTCTGTCAAGACTTCTGGGTGAACTGTGTGCGGTAGCCGTGCAGCGACGTGAAGAACGGGGACGGTTCGAGCGTCGGATCCCCCTCGTAGCCGAGTTCCTCCGCCACCGGCGCGAACGGCGAGTACGCCGAATCCGTCTCCTGCAGACCGGCGCACAGGCACCGATGGGCCGCGCCGCGGACGCCGCCCTCGATGTCCACACTCTCCCGGAGTGCCTCGGCAGCCTGGTCCCGATCGAGTTCGACGCCGTACGCGACACCGTCCGCCCGACGGTACGGATGCCCCAGGTACAGGTGATTCGGGCGGATCTCGTCCCGCAGGTACTGCAGGCTCGACCGGTACGCGTCCGGATCCTCGTAGCCGGGGAAGCCGTTGGCCGCCCCGTGGACCTGCACGGCGTCGCCGACGAACACGGAGTTCTGCCCCTCGACGACGTACGCGACCGATCCTGCGGTGTGCCCGGGGATGGAATGCACCGAGACGGTGACGTCGCCGCCGAGGGACAGCCTTTCGCCGCCCCGCACCAGCATCGTCGGCTCCATCTCCCCGGAGATGACGGCCTCCGCGGTGGCGGTCTGCTTCGCAGCGCCCTCGGGATCGTGCAGGTACTGCCCACGCACCGACAGGTACTCGTCGACGTGGGCCCGCCGCGAGCGCAACAGGTGCGCGTCGGCCTCGTGGATCACGACCCGGGCCCGTCTGCCGGTGAGTTCCCACAGGGCGCGCGCCCCACCGATATGGTCGATGTGGCCGTGGGTCAACAGGATCCAGCGCACGTCCTCGATCCTGCGCCCGAGAGCCTCGAGCGCAGGAGCCATGCCCTCGGCGGGCGACGAGGCGATCCCGGTGTCGACGATCGCCGGCTCCGGGGCGTCGATGAAGAAGCTGTAGAGACCGAATCGACCCCACGGCGAGACGAGCGGATGAATCTTCACGTCCTGCACCACGTCACTCCCCCCGGCCGGGTCGGGCCTGCCGAAGGAACTCCGCCGTCTCCTCGAACGCCCGGTGGAACTCCGGGATCCACGAGAAGTTCTGGACGAAACCGTGATTGGCGCCCGCGTAGCGCCGCACCGTCGCGTCCACTCCGGCCTCGGTCAGACGCCGGCCGTAGAGCTCGCCCTCGTCGCGCATGGGGTCGAACTCGGCGGTAACGATCAGCGCCGGGGGCAGCCCGGTGAGATCCTCGCGCTTGATGGGCGACACCCGCGGGTCGGCCGGGTCGGCACCGCTGTCGACGTAGAAGGAGTTGAAGCCCTTCAGTCCGGCCGTCTCCACGCCGTACCCTTCGGCGTTCTCCCGCAGGGAGGCGTAGCGGTCGACGTCGAAGTCCAGGTCCAGCGACGGGTAGTACAGGACCTGATGCGTGATGCGGTCGAATCCCTCGTCGCGGGCCATCGCGGCGACGGCGGCGACGAAGGTGCCGCCCGAACTGTCACCGGCCAGCGCAAGGGTCTCACCGTTCCACTTCAGGGCCTCGCCGTTCTCGGCGGCCCACCGGACCACCCCGAGGCAGTCCTGGAGGCCGGCCGGGAACGCCGCCTCGGGTGCCCGGCGGTAGCCGACGGAGACGACCTTCAGCCCGGTCTCCTCGGCCAGGTTCCGCGCGACGTGGTCGTGCGTGTCGAGGCTTCCGAGGAAGAACGCGCCGCCGTGGAAGTACACCAGCAGTCCGTACGAGTCGGCGTCGACCGGGGTGTAGATCCGGACCGGCACGTCCCCCGACGCGGTCTGCGCGGTCGTGTCCTCGACGGCATGGAGGGGCAGGCGCTCCTCGACGGGAGCAACCTGCGACTCCTCCGCTGCACGCATGGCCGCGGGGTCGAGCGGGCCCTCGGGCGGGGCCGGCAGGTTCGCCAGGACCTGTGCGATCTGAGGATGCAGTGCCATGGCGTCAGACCTGCGGCTGGGAGACGGACGCCTGGGACGACGGCTTCTGCCCGGGGAAGACGTCGTTGACCTCGTCCTCGGTCCATCCCTGACGGGAGATGCGCTGCAGCTCGTCCGTCACCGGCTTGCGGGTTGCCTGGTACGACGCGAGCGCCTCCCTGACGGAGTCCGCCTCCCGCAGGGCGTCGGCGAGACCGCCGGCGTCCAGGATTGCCGAGTTCGCGCCCTGGCCCTGGTGGTGCAGCATCGAGTGGGCTGCGTCGCCCACGAGGACGACCGAGTCCGAGTGCCACGTGTCGACCGGGTCGATGTCGTAGACCGCGCGGATGTTCACGGTGTCCATGTCGAGGTCGCGTGTGATGTTCACGATGCGTTCGTCGAAGCCTTCGACGGTCCTCAGGAGATCGTCCTTGGTGATCTGCGGCGCCCAGGTGCTGTCCGGGCACAGGGCAGTGATGTCGAAGGACACCTGGCCCCGGTGGCGCAGCGGCAGCAGGTAGACCTTCGTTCCCTTGCCGATGTACATCCGGAGATTGTCGTCGGTGACCATCCCGTGGGCGTCGTCGACGGAGATCACTGCGCGGTAGGCGTGCTCGCCGGAGAACCGTGGGTCCTTGTCGCTGAACAGCTCCCGGCGCACCACCGACTTGATGCCGTCGGCGCCGACGACCAGGTCGGCCTCGACGGTCGTGCCGTTCGTGAAGGTGAGGACGGAACGGTCGCCCCGGTCCTCGACGGTCTGCAGCTTGTGACCGAGGTGCACCATGCCGTCGGGGAGCACGCCCAGGAGAGCGTCGATGAAGTCACCGCGGTGGATCAGGTAGGTCTTCGTCTGGTCGGCGGAGGCCGGCCAGGTGTCCTTCATGATCGGATCACCGGTGGCGGTGAGGATCTCGAAGTAGTCACTCGGCGAGCTCACGTTCGCGATCGCGTCGAAGATCCCCCATTCGCGGAAGCGGTCCATGCTGGACGGGCGCAGACCGATGCCGGCGCCGACCTCCCGGACCTCGGTGGCCTGCTCGTACACGTCGACATCGGCGCCGAGCAGGCTCAGTGCCTTGGCCGCCGCCGCGCCGGCGTATCCCGCGCCGACGATGGCGACGCGGAGGTTCTTCAGGTCTGAAGGCTGCATGGGTCTCTTCTCTCTGGGTCGGGCGTACGGGAGCGCCCTGGGAGTGGATGCGCTGGGTTGTCCTGGGGCGATCAGGACTGGATCGTGAGGAAGTCGGCCGGGTTCTCGACGAACAGCGTGGTGATCGTGGCCTCGTCCAGACCGGCCTCGCGCAGGTCCGGAATGAGGTCCTCGAAGAGGTAGTTCACGGTGTGGCCCTTGACACCCGGCCACCCGAGCGGGCTGCAGTTGGCATCGACGCCGGCGAGTGCCTGGTCGAGGTGGCCCTCCCCGAGGAACCGGAGGAAGTGGTCCAGGCGTTCCTTGCGCGGCCGGGCCCAGAACGGCGGGTCCTCGAGTTCGGTCTCGTATCCGAAGGTGTCGAAGCCGACGCGGCCACCCTGTTCGGCGATCCAGGTGTCGCGCGTCTTCTCGGCGTTCACGCCGTCGTCGGCGTGCCCGAACAGCACGCGGTCCAGCGGGAGGCCCTCTTCGTTGAAGATGGTGATGGCGTTCTCGGCGTCGATCGCCAGGTGGGTCAGGATCGGCACGCCGGTGCTCAGCGCGGCGCGAGCGGCAGCACGGTAGATGCGCTTGTCCAGCTCCGTCATCCGGCCACCACGGCTCACCCCGACCTTGATGACGCCGGCGCGGCTGCCGGTGTCGCCGATGCCGACGGTGATCTCGTGCACGAACTGCCGGGTCAGGTAGTCCACGCTCGCCCGTTCGAAGAACGGCAGGGCGGTGTCGCCGCCGACGAATCCGGTGCAGGCGATGATGTTCACGCCGGTCTTGGCGGACAGCGACTTGTAGTAGTCGATGTCACGGCCGTTGCAGATGCCGGTGACGTCGACGAAGGTGCCGCCCCCGTATTCATGGAACTTGCGCAGCTTCGGGACGGTCTCCTCGTAGCGCTCCTCGGGGGTCTTCCACCATCGGGTGTCCAGTTCGGAGCCGGGCATGCCGTATCCGATGTGTTCGTGGATGGCGACGATGCCCAGTTCCTCGGTCGCGATCGGACCCAGAACGGTGTTCACTCTCGACACAACAACTCCCCTTCGGGAAAATCTCTTCGGCGGTTTCGGGTGGGGCGTCAGCGCACGGCCAGCAGGTCGCGCGGGTTGCCGGTGAGGATGCGCTGGATGTCCTCGTCGCCGAGACCCTGCGCGGCGAGCAGGGGAACGAACGTCGAGAGCACGTAGCTGAACGGCAGGTCGCGGCCGGGCCGGCCCGTGTCTCCGCCGGGCCGGCCCGTGTCTCCGCCGGGTTCGCCCGTGTCTCCGCCGGGTTCGCCCTTCGACACGCCGGTCGCGTTGCACGAGAGCAGGATTCGGTTTCCGTGCCCGGCCTCGATCAGTTCGCGGATCACGGCGGCGCGCTCCTCGTCGGTGACGTGGATGTCGTCGGCCGTGCCCACGTGGTCGAGGGCGACGAAGGCTCCGCGGCGAGCGATCTCGAGCGGTGCGCCGGCGGCGATCGCGTCCTTGCGGTCGAGACCGCCGACGACGACGCGGTCCGCCGGCAGCTTCTCGGCCAGGACGATCCCGAGGTCGTGGACGGCGTCGTTCCCGTAGCGGATCGAGGCCGCGACTCCCGTAGCGAGGGCGGTGCGGGCCGCGCCGCGGAACAGGCTCTCCTCGGTGGCGGTCATACCGTCGGGATCCGCGGCGGTGGTCACCAGGCCTGCGGCGCCGCGGCGCTCGACGCGGGGAACCACCATGCCCTCGGTGATCTCCCTGGTGAACAGGTCGGCGAACTTCTCCGCGGGCCACGGGGTGGGCGGGTTGGTCTGCGGCGTGAGGAAGTAGCCGCCGAGCAGGTTCTCCGGGCCCATGCCGGTGGACGCGACGATGTGCACGCCTGTCGTGCGGGAGAGTGCCTCGTACAGCTTCACATCGCGACCGTGGAACATGCCGGTGCTGTCGACGATCGTCCGTCCGCCGTGTTCACGGAAATCGGTCAGCTTCGCGGCCAGGGTCTCCAAGATCTCGGCGCGGTCCATGGTGATGTCGAATGCGTGCTCCGCGCCCGGAACCACCGACAACAGCGCCTCGTGAACCGAGACAACCCCCAACTCGTCGGCGGGAACGGGGCCGAGGACGGTATGGACGGTGTTGCCCTCGGCAGTGTGGGCGCCAGTCATCGGCACTTCCTTTCGTCAGCGTCGCGTCGGCACGACGTGGTGCGTATCACAGTAGGCGTTCGCATTACATCATGTCAAGTAACGATGCATATCGCCATGTGACTGTGCTGACAGGTCAGTGGCTGTACTGCGGCTAGAATCCGAGCCCATGTCGCTCCGTGCCGCACAGAAGCAGATGACCTACGAGCTTTTCCTCACGAAGGCACTCGAGCTGTTCGGAACCAAGGGCTACGCCGCGACCACGATCGACGACATCGCCACCGCCGCCGGCTCGACCCGGACCACCTTCTACCTGCACTTCGCGTCCAAGGCCGAGGTGATGAGCGCACTGCTGACGAAGGTCGACGCGATCCTCACGACGGCCGACGACCCCACGCTGACCGCAGTGGTCGCCTCCGGCTCGCGCGACCGGATCCAGGAGTGGCTGGACCGCAAGTTCTCGCAGTGGGACGAGATCAAGCCCTACCTCACCGCGTCCTACCAGGCCGCCCATGAGCCGGACGTCGCGGCCAGGACCGAGCAGTGGTTCGAGGACGCGGTCGGCCAGATGACCGAGGGGCTGAACCTGGCGAACCGATTCCCGCCGGACCGTCGCCGGATCCGCTGCGTGCTCGCGTTCGGCCAGCTCGAGTACCTCTCGCGCCGCTACTTCTCGGTCGGCTGGCGGACCCCCCGCGAGATCTGTCTCGACGAACTCACCGGATCCTGGTGCCACCTGCTCGCATCGGCCGACTGAGGCTCAGCATCGGCACGAGGAAGTCCGTCCCCGACGATCACCCGTCACGGGCCGCCCGGGACGTCGGTGCCGCCGGCTCGAAGGCGGACGCGTCGACCAGGATCCCCCGCAACCAGCCGATGAACTCCTGATCTGCCAGGCGCGGGTTCCACACCATGTCGACACCCAACGGAGAGACCGGCAGCGGGAACTCCTCGATGCGGAGGTTCACCCGTTCCCGCATCGCGACAGCGACCCGGAAGGTGTGCACCGCCACCCCACCGGCCGTTGCCACCAGATGCGGGATGAGCAGGTGGTCCGAGATCAATTGCCCGATCCGGTAATGGACGCCGTGCGCGTCCATCGCGGCGTACGGTGCCACCCGGTGCCGGGAGTCGTAGGTGACGTGGGGCAGCGAGGTGAGCAGGTCCAGCGCAGACGCCTCGGGATCGCTGTCCGGGTGGGCGATCACCACCCAGCGGTTCTCGTAGAGCCGGTGGCGCGGGTACGGCGAGGAGAACGCCTCGGACACGAGTACGACGTCCACCCCGTCGTCGGTGAAGTCGCTCGGATGCGGCTCGACGAAGTTGCGCATCCGGAGGCTCGCATTCGGCGCCCGCTCGGCGATCAGTCGCGCCAGATTCGGCCCGACCACGAAGGCGGTGCTGGTGGTCATCGCCACCGTGATGGTGCGGCTGTCGCGAGCGGGATCGAAGCCCGGGAAGTCCACCACCCGCGCGGTCTGCCGCAGCACGTCACGCAGCGGAGCGATCAGTTCCAGGGCGCGCGGGGTGAGCACCAGGCCGCTCCCCTGCCGCATCACCAGGTCGTCGCCGATCAGCCGGCGCATCCGGCCCAGGGCATGGCTCATCGCGGGCTGGGTCATGCCCACCCGGGCCGCGGCGCGGGTGACGGACCCCTCCTCGAGCAGTGCCAGCAGCGGCACCAGCAGGTTGAGGTTGACCGAGGCGAGCCGTCCCAGGTCCGGATCGCTCGGGTGGTCGAGCGGTTGGTTCATCCACACGAACTCTACGTATCCGTCGGCCGACCCCGCGGCGACAGTCGAAACTGCGGCGTCAGTCGAAACTGCGGCGTCAGTCGAAACTGCGGCGTCACGCGTCGGCCGAGGCCATGCGGCGCAGCTTCGGGATCGGGATCCGGTGATTGACGGCGACCGCGACGCCGCGTCCGTCGTCGTGCGTCCAGCGCATCACCGACGGTCCGTGCGGGCTGTCACCGACGAGGAACTCGGGTTCGCCGGCCGCCGGCAGGTGGCCGGCCGCCTTGAGGTTCAACCCGAACTGCTCGGTCCAGAAGTACGGATCGAGGTCGAGTTCGGGCGCGGCGTCGCCGGCCAGGAGAGCGACGGCCGCAACCTTGGCCTGCTCGATCGCGCTGCTCCACAGCGGAATCCGGCGCACACCCCCACGCGTCGGGATCGCCGCGACGTCACCGGCCGCGACGATGCCGGGCGCGACTCGCCCGCGCGAGTCCGCCTCGAGGCGGCCGTCGACCATCAGTCCGCTGGTGGCCAGCCACTCCGTGTTGGGAATGTCGCCGATCGCGGTGACGATCAGGTCGGCCTCGACCCGTGAGCCGTCGCTCAGGACCACGGCACGCGCGCCGTCGATTCCTGCGGCGGTACCGTCGACCAGTTTCAGCCCCTGGGCGACCGCAGCCGCGGTGAACGCTTCGGACAGGCACGGCCCCAGATGCGGGAGCATCGGCCTACCGTCGGCCACCAGCGTGACCTCGCATCCCGCCGACAGCGCCGCGGACGCGATCTCCATGCCCAGTGGGCCGGCGCCGACGACCACGACAGACGGCCGCGCCGCCAGCCGCTCCCGCAACGCGAGGGCGTCGTCGAGGGTGCGCAAGGTCAGCTCCGGGCTGTCGGGACCACCGAGGCGCCGGGCCCGGGAACCCGTCGCGATCACCAGTCCGTCGAAGCTCAGCTCCGATCCGTCGGCGAGACTCACACGGCGGGACTCGACGTCGAGGCCCACCGCTGCGACCCCGAGCACCTCGGTGGCCTCGTGCGTGGGCGGGGCCAGTTCGTGGGAACCACCGTCGACCAGGAGCGCCTTCGAGAGCGCGGGCCGCGAATAGGCCGCCCGCGGTTCGTCCCCGACGATGGTCAGGTCGCCGTCGAAATCCGCGGCGCGCAGGCTGTCACAGGCCGTCTGGCCGGCAATCCCGTTGCCGACGACCACGATTCGTCGGGGAGCTTCGGTGCCGTTCATGTCGGTGCCGTTCATGTGGGTTCCGTTCCTGCGGCTGTCGGTGTCAGGCCAGTTTGAGGGCGGCCACGGGGCAGACCCGGACGGCGGCACCTGCGGCGGCGAGTTCGGTGCTGCCCTCGGGGAGCTCGCCGACGTCGATGATCAGTTCGCCCTCGTCGTCGAGGTGCATCAGTGCGGGAGCGACCTCTTCGCACAGTCCGTGGCCTTCGCAACTGGGCCTGTCGAGCACGATCTTCATGCGGGGACCACCTTCAGGATCTCGAGTTCGTCGATGGAACGGGTGATGTTGCTGGGCACGCGAACCGGCTCGGCGGCCACGAGCCGCTGCGCGTGATTCGCCAGTGCCGCGATGACGGCGTGAGCTTCGAGACGGGCCAGACCCTGACCGGCGCAGCCGTGCGGACCGTAACCGAAGGACAGATGGTCGACCGGGTTCCGTTCGACCAGGAAGGCGTCCGGGTTCTCGTAGTGCCTCGGGTCGCGGTTGCCCGCACCGAAGAGGATCGCCACCTGGGATCCGGCCGGCACCAGGGTGCCGTCGATCTCCACGTCCTCGGTGACCGAGCGGCCCCAGGCATGGATCGGAGCCCAGAATCGAAGTGCCTCGTTGAAGGCCGCCGGCACCAGGGCGGGATTCCGGCGGACCAGGTCGAACTGGTCGGGGAAGGCCGAGAAGAGCGCGACGATGTTGCCGAGCGCGGTGATCGTGGTGTCCACCCCCGCACCGAGGTACTGGTGGATGATGTGGCCGGCGGTGTCGGGGGGAATGACGCCCCGGGCCTCGGCATCGAAGATCCCGCGACCCACCGACCCCGGTGCCAGATCCTCGGCCCGGACCCCGGCGCACCATTCGTAGAGTTCACCGGCGATCGGGAAGTTCTCGGCCGTCCGCTGGTTCATCGGGCCGATGACCTCGATCGCGGCCTGTCCCCAGCGCAGCATGTTGTCGCGCGCCGCGCCGGTGAAGCCGATCAGGTCGGCGACGACCTCGAGCGGAAAGGCGCGGGCCAGCGCATCGATGGCCTCGAACGATCCCTCGGCCACCAGGTCCGCGACCAGCGCATCGGCCTTGGCCTCGATCTGGCCCTTGAGTCCCCGCAGCGCCCGCGGGGTGAGATTCTCGGTGAGCGCCGCGCGCAGTTCGGTGTGGATCGGCGGGTCGGAGGCCAGGGACGTGCCTCGGAGCGCCTCGTTGACCATCGGGTTGAAGCCGATCGTCCGGGACGAGAAGGTGCCGGGGTCGGCCAGGGCGTCGCGGATGACGTCGTACCGGGTGAGGGCATAGACGTCGTTGGCGGGCAGATGCACCACCGCGCCGAGATCGCGGAGTTCGGCGTACGTCGGATAGGGGTCGGTCAGGACCTCGTCGGCGAAGAGGTCGATGGCGGAACGCGCGGGAGTGCTGCTGGTCATGCACCCATTGAAGTGACCCCACTCACATAAATCCAACTCATATTTTGCATACACGTACATGCACTCAATTGATGTGATGTCCGACTGTCCTCGGCGGGAGCAGGCCAGGTCCGCCTCGATACCGTCGACCGGCGGGAGAGGGCGTTGAGGCGGGACAGCCCCTGCCGTCCCACCGCTCGTACGCGTGCGAGGGACCGGCAGACGGATTCGGCCATCAGCATCGGTGCCATCGCCGCGTCGAATGCGAGGTCGTCGCCGCCGGCCGGTACCGCGGTTCCTGCGCATCCGATGCGCATCCCAGAAACCGAAGCAGCGCAACGTAGTACACGCAGGACTACGTCGGCACAGCCAGTCAGTCGCGCAGGAATTCGAGGACGGATTCCGTCCGGCCGAGGATCGCGTGCCCGGCCTCGGGTAGCACCTCGACGGTCGCGTGCGGGAGGCACCGGTGCACGCGGTCGGCGGTGCCCTCGGAGTCGAACAGGACGTCGCGGCCACCGACGATCACGAGCGCGGGCATGGTCAGCCGCCGCAGCGCGTCGTCGGAGAACACGGGCAACCGCTCCGTACGCGGCTTGAAGTGGGCGAACGTCAGCACCACCTCGTCGAGGACCGGACGCGTCTCGGGAGTGTCCAGGCCGGTGACGACGGCCGCCGAACGGAGTGCCCCCCGGCGCCCGAAAAGACGCAGGAACATCGCCTTGACCAGCCAGCCCATCCGCTGCCGGCCCAGGCCACCGGGGCACAGCAGGACCAGCCGCGTCACCCGTTCCGGGCGCCGGGTGGCGTAGTCCACCGCCATCCAGCCGCCGAGGGACACGCCGACGATCGCAGCGCTCGTGACCCCCAGACCTTCGAGCACGTCATCGAGCCACAGCGCGTACGCGTCGGAGGCCAGGGGCGGCCGGGACGGCGCGCTCTCCCCCGGTTCACCGACGAGGTCGACGGCGTAGGTTCGGAAATGCCGCGCCCAGGAGCCGATGTCGTCACGCCACATCGTCGCGTTCGCTCCCGAGCCGTGCAGCAGCAGCACGGGCGGCGCGTCGTCCGGACCGGAGACGAGCACGAAGGTCTCACCCTGGCGGGTGGGTACCCGCACATGCTCGGCCGGAATCGGCCAGTCCCGCAGGGCATCACGATAGCGCCGCCGGACCTCGCGGGCGCCGGCCTCGGACGTGTAGATCGTGGTCATGACTCGAGCACCCCGTCGATGTAGTCGAACAGCCGGGCGGTGTCGGCCAGCCCGCCGAGGATGACGATCTTCATCCTCGCCCTCCTCTCGTCGTACACCGTCTCGATCCGCAGCGGCTCGTCGCCCGAACGGCGGTTGCCCGCCGCGCTCGTCACGAGAGTGGTCAGGCGGTGGGCCGTCTCGGCGCCGACCGCGTCGATCTCCACGATGCTCGACACGTCGGTGTGCCGCCGGCGTCCGGCCGACTCGCGCGACGACGGCGGCATCGGGCGGCCGGTGAAGGCCTCGAGGTCCTGCTGCGCGATGCGGTACTGCTTGCCGATGCGGACCGCGGGGAGCCGCCCGGAGCGCACGTAGTTGCGGATGGTGCGCACGTGCAGACCCAGGCTTTCGGCCACCTCGTCCACCGAATAGAGACGTTCACTCACATAAATACCCTAAACTTCCCTCCCTATCCGCGCAATAGGGATATTCAAGTGCGTATGAGGAACCTCCCTCGCTCCTCGCCTCCCGGCCCTTTCTGCCCTCGTCGCACACCGGCGGGCACGGGGAGTTCACTACGGCCGGTCCGGGTAGCACCCCACCGTCAGCCCCACCGTCGCGGCGAGATAGCTGCCGAACGAGATGGAGGAACCGTCCGCGGCGAACATCCGGATCTGGAGCCCGGTCTCGACCGGCAGCGACCGGGCACCGCGGAAACCGGTGCCCGCCAACGATTCCTCGAACACCCGCGCCGCCCGCTCCAGTTGCCCCGGCGGCACCGGCCGATCGGAGAGGTGGATCGGGAGGAACACCGTGGTGCCCGCCGATCCGTCGGGCATCTCGCAGTAGGCCGTCGTGGCCGGGTCCGATTGCCGGAACTGCATCTCCGGGAAAGCGTCCGACAGGGCGGCCATCGCGTCGCGCTGGACCCGGGTGTAGTACTCGACGGCACCGGCGCGGTCCGCCGCCACCGGCTCGGGCACGGCGACGGGGACCGGCCCGCCCGCGCACCCCGCGAGCGACAGGGCCAGCACCGGCACACCGACGCGCAGAACCTTCATCGCACCACTCGATCCGGGAGGCCGCCGACGACCGCGGCGACGTTGTACAGGCTCATCGTTCCGTCGCTCAGGTACTCGCTGTGCCCGGTCGAGCCGAGCCGCGGCCGGCCGGACGCGTCCGCCCCGGCGTCGCTCGACAGGTGGGTCACGCCGTCGAGGAAACTCGGATCGCCGTCGAACGTGCCGACGTCACCGACCGGGTCGCGGTCGGCCTCCACGAGGTACGTCGCGCCCGGCGGCACACCGAGTTCGGCGACGTCGTCGGTGCCGATTCCCGGGGCGCCGAGGAACACGGCGGCGTCCACCCCGACACCCTGCTGCAGCGCCAGGCCGGTGGCGAGCGCACCGTAGGAGTGACCGACGGCGGTGACGTGCGGGTCCCGCTCGGCGTACAGACCGTCGAGAAAGCCGGCGAGCCGCGGGGCGGCACGAACCGCCGCGAGGTCCGACACCGGGCTCAGCTCGGTGCGGGCGAGGCCCCAGCCCCATTGCGGCACCTGGTAGTTCAGCCACGTCACGGCGGCGACCGACTCGGCGGCACGGCCGGCCTCCTGCAGGTGGCGCATGGCCTCCTCCCGCAGCGCCGCCATCCGGGTGTCGTACCCGGCGAGGTTGCCCTGCACCGTGGAGCCGGCGCCGGGGGTGAACACGGTGACGTGGTCGGCGGTGTCGACGTCCCCGACCGCCACCGCGGCCATCGCTTCCCGGCCCGACAGATCGAGGCCCAGCAGCCGCCTGTCCTCGCGGGCCAGCGTCGTCTCGATGGCGTCGAGCGCGGCGATCTTGTTGCGGGTCTGGGCGAGTCCGGCGTCGGCGTTGCTCGCCAGTCCGCCGAGCGGATCGGCGTCGAGCTGGGCCTGCAATCGGGCGGCGACCTCCTCGAGCCGGCGCCGTTCCCCCGCCAGTTGCGCGCGGTTGGCCAGGTCGCGGACCGCGGCCGGCACGCCGTCGAGGTTGCCGATCAGCTCGGGTGCCAGGGTGACGACCTTCGTGCGCTCGCCGTGGTCGAGTCCGGCCCACCACGCGGCGACCTGGGCCGCCGCCGTCCCGGGCGCCGGCACCGCCGGGGTGGACGCGGGCGCAGCGCGCACGCCCCCGAAACCGAGCGGACGCGAAGGGCTTTGGTCCGGCACCCGGCCGAGGTCGGCTGCGGCCCGCCGATCCAGCGTCTCGGCCCGGTCGAGGACCGCACGGATGCGGGCCTGTGCCTCGTGCCGCTCCGGGTCGGTACCCGGTCCGCCCGCGACGGTTCCGTCGTCCCGCACGGTCAACGCCCGGTCTCGCGCCCAGCGGGTCGCGTCGTCGAGTTCCGCGCGCAGTGCCCGCAGCCGCGGCGCGCACCACGCCGCGCAGCGGCTCACCTCCCGATACGCGTCGGACCGTCGCACGATCCCGCCGGTGACGTCATCGAGCCGCTGCTCGGCGGCCGCGTGCGCGAGCCCCGACCACTGTCCGTCGAACCGTCTCGACGCGGTGATCTGCGCGCCGATCCGCTCGAGTTCCCCCGCATGCCGGTCCAGCACCGCGCCGAGACCGTCCAGCGCATCCGGGTCCCACCGCTGCAACTGCCGAAGATCCATTCGATCCACCCCCTCGGCGCAGCAGCGTAATCCGCTGCGCGCCTGCCGCGGCGGGGCGCACTGCCGCCGGCGTGAAACTGTGGAAGAACGGGCCGGTTGTGGACAACTCACGTCCGGAGACGAGGGTCCCGGTCACTGCGGCCGGGTCGCGCCTGCGGCAGCACGAGTTCCGCCCCCGGCGCGCGGGGCACCGGGGGCGGAGGGAGACGGGCGGGGGTCCCGTCGCGTCAGATGTCGGAGATCGCCTCGAGCGGCGGCGTGCGTGCGGCACGGACGCCGGGCCACAGGGCGGCGAGCACACCGACCACGCCGGAACCGACGAGCATGGCGATCACCTGCCCCCACGGGACGGCGATCTTGTCGAGGCCCTGGTCGGCCAGCGTCCGGACGAAGCCCCAGCCGAACGCCAGGCCCAGCACCAGACCGACGACCGCGCCGAACACCGCGATGAGCATCGACTCGATGTAGATCGTGCGGCGGACCTGGACCCGCTGCATGCCGACCGCGCGGAGCATGCCGATCTCCCGGCGACGCTCCACCACCGACAGGGCGAGGGTGTTGACGATGCCCAGGACCGCGATGACCACCGCCAGCGCCAGGAGCCCGTAGAGCACGGCGAGCAGCGTGTCGATCTGGGCGGCCTGCTGGCCCTTGAACTGCTCCCGATCGAGCACCTGGACCACGACGAACTGCTTGGTGGCGTCCTCGAGCGCCGTGCGGATCGTCTCCGGATCGCTGCCGGCCGCGGTGTTCACGAACACCACGAAGTCCGAGCGCGACGCAGGCGGGGTGAACTGCTGGTAGACCTCCTCGGAGACGACCCACGAGCCGAGCAACTGGTTGTCGGCGAAGATGCCGCTCACCGTCGTGCCGACGTCCTCGCCGTCGCGGCTGGTGAGGGTGACCGCGTCGCCGACCTTCCAGCCCTTCTCGCCCGCCGTGGTCTGCGACACCAGCAGGTCGGTGCCGGCGACGTCCTCCCGGCCCTCGGTGACGTCGACCTCGAGCACGTCGCCGAGGGGGCCGGACAGCGCGACGCCGAACGTGTCCTCGTCGCCGATGCGCGCCGGGACGCCGTGCATCGCGATGGTCTCCTCCACGCCCTCGGCCCGCGCCGCTGCGGCGGCGGCCCCCACGGGCACCCCGATCATCTGCGGTCCGGTGAGCATGAAGTCGGACTTGACGCCGGTGTCGACGAGCGAGTTGACGCTCTCCTTGGCGGACGCGCCGAACACCCCGATCACCGACACCAGCATCAGACCCAGCGTGAGCGCGAAGGCGGTGGCGGCGGTACGGCGGGGGTTGCGCACCGCGTTGGTGCGGGCGAGCCGGCCCACGGCCCCGAACGGGCGGGCGAACACCGCGCCGAGCCCCGCGACGAAGGGCCGCGACAGCGCGGGCGCCGCGAGCAGGACCGCGATGATCAGGGCGAAGGCCCCGACGCCGACGGTGGAGGCCGCGCCACCGCCGGTGCCCTGGGCGCCGACGACGACGGTGACGGCACCGGCCACGGCGGCGACGGCTCCGATGACGGTCCGCAGCCGCAGCGACTCGACGGTCGCGGTGGACTCCTCCCGCATGGCCGCGACCGGCGGGACCTTGCTCGCGCGGCGGGCCGGCGCGTAGGCGCTGACCACGGTGACGACGACGCCGATGAGCAGGGCCACGAGCACGGTCCGCGGCGCGAGCTGCAGCGGGCCCGAGGGCAGGCCGACGTCGAACGCGTTGAGCGCGGAGCGCAGCCCGTAGGCCAGGGCCACGCCGCCGGCGATGCCGAGGGCACTGCCCACGATCCCGACGACCAGTGCCTCGAGGTTCACCGACCGGCCCACCTGGCTGCGGCTCGCCCCGATCGCCCGCAGCAACGCGAGCTCCCGCAGTCGCTGCGCCACGATCATCGAGAAGGTGTTGTAGATGATGAAGGTGCCCACCAGCAGCGCGATCGCGCCGAACGCGAGCAGGAAGTAGTTCAGGAAGCTCAGCGCCTCCTCGATCTCGGTCTTGATCTCCTCGCTGACCTCGGCGCCCGTCTGGACCTTCTGGCCGGGCACGGCGGCGGCGATGCGGTCCCGCAGCTCGTCCGCGGGCACACCGTCGCCGGCGACGTCGATGTACTGCACGTGCGTGCCGTCGGTGAACAGGGTGCGGGCCTGGTTCTCGGTGAACATCGCCCCGACGTAGCCGCCGGTGTCGGTCTCGACGTCGTAGATGCCGCTGACCGTGACCGGGACGATCCCGGCCGAGGCGGCGAGGATCTTCGTCGGGTCCCCGACGGACAGTCCGGCACGCTCGGCGGCGCTCGAGTTGAGCGCGATCTCGCCGTCGACGGTGGGCGGTTGTCCGGCGACGAACTCGTTGGGGTCGCCGAGCTGCTGGTCGGGCGGCAGGTAGGCGGTGCCCTCGCTGGGGGCGCCGCCGGTCTGGATGGCCGCGCCCTCGGAGTCGAGGACGATGACCGGCCCGCCGAACGCCGGCACCACGGTCCGCACGCCGGGGACCGCGGAGACGACGGCGACGTCGGAGTCGGGGACGCCGCTCGCGCCCTGCTGTTCGCTGCTGACGCGGACGTCGACGCCCTTGGCGGCGTCGGCGAAGATGCTGTCGAATGTGCGCTGCAGGGTGTCGGTGAAGACGAAGGAGCCGGTGACGAACGCGGTGCCGAGCACCACGGACAGGACGGTCAGCAGCAGCCGCACCTTGTGGGCGGCGAGATTGCGCAGGGCAACCCTGCGGATGGGATTCGCGCTCATGATCGGCTCGCCCTACTTCGCCGTGGGAACGGCGACGGCGTCGAACTGCTTCATCCGGTCGAGGACCGAGTCGGCGGTCGGGTCGCGCATCTCGTCGACGATGCGCCCGTCCGCGAGGAACACCACCCGATCCGCGTAGCTGGCCGCACGCGGATCGTGGGTGACGATCACGACCGTCTGCCCGAACTCGTCGACCGCGGCCCGCAGGATCGACATCACCTCGCCCGAGGAACGGGAATCGAGGTTGCCGGTGGGCTCGTCGCCGAAGATGATCTCGGGCCGGCCGGCGAGCGCGCGGGCGCACGCCACGCGCTGCTGCTGACCGCCGGACAACTCCCCGGGCCGGTGGTCGAGCCGGTCGCCGAGTCCCAGGCGGTTCACGACGGTGTCCAGCCATTCGCGGTCGACCTTGCGGCCGGCGATGTCGACGGGCAGCGTGATGTTCTCGAGTGCAGTGAGCGTGGGCACCAGGTTGAACGCCTGGAAGACGAAGCCGATGCGGTCGCGCCGCAGCTGCGTCATCTGTTTGTCCGACAGGTCGGTCAGGTCCGTGTCGCCGAGGACCACCGAACCGGACGTGGCGGTGTCGAGGCCGGCGAGGCAGTGCATCAGCGTCGACTTCCCCGAACCCGAGGGACCCATGATGGCGGTGAACTCCCCCGCCGCGAACTCCGCGTTCACCCCGTCGAGGGCGTGGACGGCGGTCTCACCGGTTCCGTAGATCTTTCTCAGGTCGATTGCGCGCGCGGCAGTGGCGGTGTGGGCTGGCATGCCCACCATCTTCCTGACTTTTCCGACAGGGCACCATCGGGGACGTCCCGGATTCCGCGCCGGACGGTTCTCAGGGTGCGCCCGGTGACGTCCCGGTGAGGTTCTCCTGCGTCGCCGCCGGGCGCTACCGTCGAGACCATGCGGATAGGAGCACACGTCCGGCAGGACGACGATCCGATCGGCTGCGGCGAACGCGTCGGCGCAGACCTGGTGCAACTGTTCCTCGGCGATCCCCAGCAGTGGACGAAGCCGGGCCCGCACCCCCGGGAGGAACAGATCCGCGATTCCGACGTCGCGGTGGTGGTGCACTCCCCCTACGTGATCAACGTGGCCAGCACGAACAACCGGCTGCGGATGCCGTCGCGCAAGGCCGTGGCCGAGCACGCCGAGGCGGCCGCCCGGATCGGCGCCTTCGGCCTGGTGGTGCACGGCGGCCACGTCCGGTCCGGCGAGGAGGTCGCCGCGGGCGTGGAGAACTGGCGCAAGCTGTTCGAGCGACAGGAGGACAAGGGCGGGTTCGCGGTGCCCGTCCTGATCGAGAACACCGCCGGGGGCGAGTTCGCGATGGCCCGGCACGTGGATGCGATCGCGCGGTTGTGGGATGCCGTCGGCGACTACGACGTGGGCTTCTGCCTCGACACCTGCCACGCGTGGGCGGGCGGCGAGGACCTCGTCGACGTCGTCGAGCGGGTACGGGCCGCGACCGGCCGGATCGATCTGGTGCACCTGAACAATTCCCGCGACGGCTTCGGCTCCGGCCGGGACCGGCACGCCAACATCGCCGCCGGCACGATCGACCCCGGCCTGCTGGTGGCGGTGTGCCGGGCCGCGGACGCGCCGATCGTCCTCGAGACCCCGGCGGAGGGGATCGCCGAGGATGTCGCCTACCTGCGCGAACTGCTCGGGTGAGGCACGCCTCCCGGAGACCGGGCCGTCACAGCCGTAACATCTTGCTCATGAAGCACGCCCGGATCGCCTTCGCCGTCACCGCCGCCGCGCTGGTACTTGCGGGCTGCTCGGACGCCGACAGCCCGGCACCGTCCGCGTCGGCGAGCACCGCCACCTCCACGATCTCGTCGGGGTCGGGGTCCGCCGACTCGTCGCCGACCCCCGAGCCCGCGCCGACCGACGCATCGGACAAGACGTCGCCCGCCTCGGCCGGCGCGAAGCTGACCGTCACCGACATCCGCACCGGCCGGCACGAGAACTTCGACCGGGTCGTGTACGAGATGGGCGGCACCGGCACCCCGGGGTGGCGCGTCGGATACGTCGACCGGGCGGTGCAGGACGGCAGCGGCAACGACGTGGCCGTCGCCGGCGGCGCGATCCTGCAGGTGCTCATCGACGGGTCCGCGTATCCGTTCGACAGCGGGGTCGAACCGTACTCCGGCCCCAACCCGGTGCTCGCGCAGCCGGGCGGCTCGGTCGTCGAGGTCAACGGCTCCGGCGTCTTCGAGGGCGTGACCCAGTCGTTCGTCGGCGTCGCGGAGCCGAACACGCCGTTCGCCGTGTACGCGCTGACGAACCCGACGCGGCTGGTCGTCGACGTCGCTCGCTGATCGGGCGGCTCAGGCCCGGCCGGGCGGGAAACCGCCCGTCGCGACCGGACCCCAGTCCTCGACGGTGATGCGGATCAGCGACTTGCCCTGCGTGCGCATCGCCTCCCGGTACTCGTCCCAGTCGGGGTGCTCCCCGGCGACGGCGCGGAAGTACTCGACGAGGGGCTCGACCGAGTCCGGCAGGTCGATCACCTCGGCGGTGCCGTCGACCTGGACGTAGGGCCCGTTCCAGTCGTCGGAGTGGATCAGGATCGACACGGCCGGGCGGCGGCGGATGTTGACGACCTTGGCGCGTTCCGGGTAGGTCGCGATCACGATGCGGCCGGCGTCGTCCAGCCCGCACGTGACCGGGGACATCTGCAGCCGGCCGTCGGACCGGGTGGTGACCAGGGTGCCGCGGTGGCGCGGGCGGACGAATTCGAGCAGCCGGTCGCGGTCCACGCGGTCCGCCGTTGCGATCTTCGGTGCCATGCTCCGACCCTACGTGCGCGGCCGTGACGACGGGCCCTGTCGGAGGTCACGTGCAGAATCCGGTGGCGGGTTCTACACGAACGGGCAGACTCGGTGCCGGCCTCGCGAGCCCGCAGCAGTCCGCGCACCTACGCTTGACCTCGAGTCCACTCGAGGTTCTACGGTCGGGCGACCGACTTCAGGAGGCTCCCGCATGAGCATGGAAGTGACCGCGTGGAACGCGATGTACAACGCGATGCACGCGCAGAGCGACCGGCGTCCGTTCTCGCGCGCCAGCCTGCGCCGGATCGCCGAGTTCGCCCGCCCCCACCGCCGCAACATCGGCATGTACCTGCTGCTGAGCGTGGTGATCGCCGCACTCGGCGTGGCCACCCCGGTCCTCGCCGGCCGGGTGATCGACGCCATCGTCGACCGCGCCGACCTCTCGGTGATCACGTGGCTGGCGGTGCTGATCGCCGCCATCGCCGTCGTCGAGGCCGGGCTCGGCATCCTGAACCGCTGGCTGTCCGCGAGCATCGGCGAGGACCTCATCCTCGACCTGCGCACCACCGTGTTCGACCACGTGCAGCGCATGCCCATTGCGTTCTTCACCCGCACCCGCACCGGCGCCCTTGTCAGCCGGCTCAACAGCGACGTCATCGGCGCCCAACGGGCGTTCAGTGACACCCTGTCCGGCGTGGTCGGCAACCTCGTCACCCTCGCGATCACGCTCGTGGTGATGATCGGGATCTCCTGGCAGATCACGTTGCTCGCGCTGTTGCTGCTGCCGATCTTCGTGGTGCCCGCCCGGCACATGGGCGTGCGGCTGGCGCGCCTGAATCGTGAAGCGGCCAACCACAATTCGGTGATGAGCACCCAGATGACGGAGCGATTCTCCGCGCCCGGCGCGACGCTGGTGAAGCTGTTCGGCCGGCCGTCGCAGGAGTCGTCGGAGTTCGCCGTCCGCGCCCGCCGGGTGCGCGACATCGGGGTGAAGACGGCGATGCTGCAGTCGGTGTTCGTCACAGCCCTGACCCTCGTGTCCGCCCTCGCGCTGGCCCTCGTCTACGGCCTCGGCGGCTTCTACGCGCTGCGCGGCCAGCTCGAGCCGGGTGCCGTCGTGGCGATGGCGATGCTGCTGACGCGCCTGTACTCGCCGCTGACGGCACTCGCGAGCGCCCGCGTCGACGTGATGAGCGCGATGGTGAGCTTCGAGCGGGTCTTCGAGGTGCTCGACCTGCGGCCGCTGATCGAGGAGGCCCCCGACGCCCGCCCCGTCCCCGACGGCCCGGTCGCCGTCGAGTTCCGGCACGTGGATTTCGCATACCCCGCCGCCGACAAGGTCTCGCTGGCGTCGCTGGAGGAGGTGGCCACGCTCGACACCCGCGGCGGCGCACCGGTCCTGCACGACGTGAGCTTCCGGGCCGAGCCCGGGCAGATGGTGGCCCTGGTGGGCTCCTCCGGCGCCGGCAAGTCCACGATCGCGCAACTGGTGCCGCGGCTCTACGACACCGAC
Organism: Rhodococcus aetherivorans; assembly: GCF_011058165.1. Taxonomy (GTDB): domain Bacteria; phylum Actinomycetota; class Actinomycetes; order Mycobacteriales; family Mycobacteriaceae; genus Rhodococcus; species Rhodococcus aetherivorans. The sequence goes on along the minus strand of NZ_JAALEG010000014.1, from coordinate 31,981 downwards.
TCCGGATCCGTGCTGCTCGGCGGGGTCGACGTGCGCCGGCTCACCACCGCGTCGATCCGCGGGACCGTCGGCATGGTCACCCAGGACGGGCACCTGTTCCACGAGAGCGTGCGGGCGAATCTGCTCCTGGCCCGCCCGGAGGCAACCGAGGACGAGCTGTGGGAGGTGCTGGGCCGGGCCCGGCTCACCGACCTGATCCGCTCCCTGCCCGACGGCCTGGACACCGTCGTCGGCGAGCGCGGGTACCGGCTCTCCGGCGGTGAGCGCCAGCGGCTGACCATTGCGCGGCTGCTGCTCGCCCACCCGCGGGTGGTCATCCTCGACGAGGCCACCGCGCACCTGGACTCGACGTCGGAGGCTGCCGTGCAGGAGGCGCTCACGGAGGCGCTGGCCGGACGGACCTCCGTGGTGATCGCACACAGGTTGTCCACGGTCCGCGCGGCGGATCTGATTCTCGTGGTCGAGGCCGGACGCATCGTCGAGCGCGGCACCCATTCCGAGCTGCTCGCCGCCGGCGGGCGTTACGGCGAGTTGTACCGCACCCAGTTCGCCGATTCAGGACCGCGGGTGTCCGCAATGGCTCCCACACTGGGCGCATGACGACGAACGAGACCGATCTGCTGCTCCTGCTTCTCGACAATCAGCGCGCCGCGTTCCGCAACGCACTGTCCGGCCTGACCGAGGACCAGGCGCGCAGCGTGCCCAGCGCCTCCGCGATGAGCCTGGCGTCGCTGTTGAACCATGTGATCGACGGCGAGGTCGCCGCCGCCGACCGCATCGCCGGGACGCAGAGCCGCGAGCCGGACCCGGTGGCGGCGTGGACAGCCGGGTGGGCGGTGCGCGACGACGAGACCGTCGCGGATCAGCTCGCCCGGCTCGACACAGTCGCGGCCCGCTTCGCCGACGTGCTGCGGGCGGACCCGGACCTGGGCCGGGTGGTGGACCTGCCGGCGGACATCGCCCGATGGCTGGACCAGGGCGTGCCGCTCTCCGTGCGGTTCCTGGTCCTGCATCAGATCGAGGAATGGGCCCGGCACGCCGGCCACGCCGACATCATCCGCGAATCCGTCGACGGCGCCACCGCCGACGTCCTGGCCGGCAGGGTCCGGTAGCCGGCGCCGGCGAACCCGGACGACGCCCCGCCGGCGCGATAGGCTCGCCGTAGGCACCACTGCCGGGGCGCCCCGGCGCCGTCGCCGCGAGATCCTGGAGGCCGTCGCGTGACCGGACAACAGACCAGCACGGGAGCTGCGGGCGCTGCCCAGCACCCGATGTTCGAGAAGGTGGCGCGGGTCGGACAGGCCGCGAGCGGGGTCGTGCACCTGCTGATCGCCTACATCGTCGTCCAGGTCGCGTTCGGCGATCCGGCCAGTGCCGATCAGTCCGGTGCCCTCGGCGAGCTCGCCGCCCAGCCCGGCGGCCGGATCGTCCTGTGGATCCTGGCCGTGACGCTCACGGCGCTGGCACTGTGGCGTCTGGTCGAGGCCGCAGTGGGCAAACGTTCGGACGTCGAGAAACCGTCCGCCCTGGACCGGGTCAAGACCGTCGGCGTCGCCGTGGCGTACCTGGCGCTGGCACTGGCCGCGTTCCAGTTCGCGCGGGGCACCGGCAAGTCGAGCGGTGAACAGAACGCCGGACTCAGTGCTCGCTTGATGCAGTCCGGAGGCGGCAAGGTCCTGCTCGTCGCGGCCGGGCTGGTGATCATCGGAATCGGCGCCTACCACGTCTACAAGGGCGCGGCGAAGAAGTTCCTCGACGACCTGCACCGGGCGCGGTTGCCCCGGTACGCCGAGCCGCTCGGCGCCGTCGGGTACGTCGCGAAGGGCCTGGCGATCGCCGGCGCCGGCGTCCTGGTCCTCGTCGCGACGTTCACCACCGATCCGTCCAAGGCGACGGGACTGGACGGTGCCCTCAAGACGCTGGGCACCGCCCCGTTCGGTCAGATCCTGCTCGTCGCGGCCGGCCTCGGTATCGCCGCGTACGGCGCGTACTGCTTCGTCCTCGCGCGGTACGGGAAGATGTGAGCCCCGCCGCTGTGCTCAGTCGCGCCCGCGGTGGCCGCCGCTGTGCTCAGTCGCGCCCGCGGTAGCCGCCGCTGTGCTCAGTCGCGCCCGCGGTAGCCGCTGCTGTGGCCGCCCGAGCCGTGTCCACCGGACTGCCCGCGCTCGCCGGAGCGTTCACGGAATCCGCGGTTCGGCTTGTCGCCGAACCGGTCGCCGCGCCCACCGAAGTCCTTGTTGCGGCCGCCGCGATCGCCCCAGTCCTTCTTGCCGCCGTACTCCTTGCGCTCACCCTGACGGCGTTCGCCGCGGTCGTCGCGCTGACGGTAGGTCGACGGCCGACCCGCCGGTGCGCCGCTGTCGGGCTGCAGCTGGATGAGCACCCCGGAGATGCGGGTGCCGCGCAACGCCTCGAGCGTCTCCGGCGACAGGTCCTTCGGCAGCTCGACGAGGCTGTGGTCCGGGCGGATGCTGATGTGCCCGAAGTCGCTGCGGCGCAGGCCGCCCTCGTTGGCGATGGCGCCGACGATCGCGCCGGGCACCACCCGGTGCCGCTTACCCACGGCGATGCGGTAGGTCGCCATTTCCTGCCCGTCGCGCCCGACGCGTGACGCACCGTCGTCGTCGAACCGGCGCGGCGGCCGCTCCCGCGGCTCGCGTTCCCGCCGCGGCGGCGCCACGGGCTCGGGTTCGGCCTCCATGAGGAACGACTCCCCGTCGCGGGAGAGCACGGCCAGCGCCGCCGCGATGTCGGCGAGGGGCACGTCGTGCTCGCGCTCGTAGTCCTCGACGAACGTGCGGAACAGCGACAGGTGATCCGACGTGAGCGCCTCGGTGATCGAATCGTTGAACTTCTCGACGCGCTGGGCGTTGACATCCTCCACCGACGGCAGCTGGATCTCGGTGAGCGGCTGCCGGGTGGCCCGCTCGATCGCCTTGAGCAGATGCCGCTCGCGGGGGGCGACGAACAGCAGGGCGTCACCGCTGCGCCCGGCGCGGCCGGTGCGGCCGATGCGGTGCACGTAGGACTCGGTGTCGTGCGGGATGTCGTAGTTCACGACGTGGCTGATGCGGTCGACGTCCAGACCGCGGGCCGCCACGTCCGTCGCGACGAGGATGTCCAGCGCACCGCTCTTGAGCTGGCCGATGGTGCGTTCGCGCTGGGCCTGCACGATGTCACCGTTGATCGCGGCGGCCGAGAAACCGCGGGCCCGCAGCCGCTCCGCGAGGTCCTCGGTGGCCTGCTTCGTACGGACGAAGAGGATCATCGCCTCGAACTGCTCGACCTCGAGGATCCGGGTCAGGGCGTCGAGCTTGCGCTGGTGCGACACGAGCACCCAGCGCTGGGTGATGTTCGCCGACGTCGTCGTCTTCGACTTGACCGTGATCTCGACCGGGTCGTGCAGGTACTGCTTGGACAGCCGGCGGATCGCGCCCGGCATGGTCGCCGAGAACAGCGCGACCTGCTTGGTCTCCGGGGTGTCGGCGAGGATCCGTTCGACGTCCTCCTGGAAGCCCATGGTGAGCATCTCGTCGGCCTCGTCGAGCACGAGGAACTCGAGCTCGGAGATGTCGAGGGTGCCCTTGGCGAGGTGATCGATCACACGTCCGGGGGTGCCCACGATGACGTGCGCGCCACGGCGCAGCCCGGACAGCTGCACGCCGTAGCTCTGGCCACCGTAGATGGGCAGCACGTGCAGACCCGGGATGTGCGCCGAGTACTTACCGAAAGCCTCCGCGACCTGCAGGGCGAGCTCACGGGTGGGAGCCAGGACCAGTGCCTGGGGCCGCTTCACCGCGGTGTCGATCCGCGACAGGATCGGCACCGCGAACGCGGCGGTCTTGCCGGTGCCGGTCTGCGCGAGACCGACGACGTCGCGCCCCTCCAGCAGCGGCGGGATGGTGGCCGCCTGGATCGGCGACGGGGTCTCGTAGCCCACATCCGAAAGCGCTTGCAGCACACGGGCGTCGATGTCCAGATCGGCGAACGTGGGGGTAGCGGTGTCGGCTTCGGGGTCTTGCACAGTATCACTCATTTGACCTGCAGTTTATCGGATGGACGGCCATGACCCTTCCACAGCGCCGGACAAGGGTCCCCGACCACCCTATCCGGACGCCGCATCCGGTGCCGTCGCCGCCACGTGGCGGGCCCACAGCCGCAGCGCCGGCCGCACCGGCGGGTACTCGAGCCCGTGCCGGCGCGCGAGGGCGGTGGCGGGCGCCGTCGGATAGGTGTCGGCGCTGAGAAAACTCAGGGTCTCCTTCTCCGCCCCGGTCAGGCGGGCCGGCAGAGCCCACAGCGCCGCGACGGGTATCCGCAGGCGCGGCGCGGCCACCCCGAGTTCGTCGGCGACCAGCGCGACCAGCTCGGGCAGCGGCGGCGTGGCGTCGTCGAGGACCCAGTAGGCCCGCCCCGCCGTCTCCGGGTCCCGCGGCATCAGCGCCAGGAAGCGCGCGAGGTGGTCGATGGTGACGACGGGCAGCACGGTGCGCCGCGAGCCGGGCACGGCGCGCAGCTGCCCGCGGGCGAGCTGCACGACCAGCTCCGCGAGACCCAGGTACTGATCGGCCTCCCCGGTCCGGGAGTCGCCGATCACCGTCCCGGGGTTGACCACCGTGAGGGGGACCCCGAGCTCCGCGGCGAGTGCACGCACCACCGCATCGGCCTCGATCTTCGACGCCTCGTATGCGCCGAACCTCCGGTAGATCCGGCGCCGGTGCCGGGGCGGCCACGGCGCCGGCACGGCCGGGTACGCCGCGACGCGGTAACCGCTGACGTGCACCAGCCGGCGCGCGCCGGCAGCGGCCGCGAATCGGGTGATCTTCTCGGCCAGAACCACATTCACCTCACGCGCCGCCCGGGCCGTCATCCCGAAGGCGAACGCGGCGGCGAGGTTGTAGACGTCGCGCACGTCCGCCGCCACGGGATCCAGGACGAGCTCGGCGGAGCCCGGATCGAACACATGGACCGAGAGCCGGTCCAGCGGCACCCCGCCGGACACGAGCCGGTCGCGCAGCCGCGCCCCCGACTCCGCGGTCCGCACCGCCGCGACGACGAGATCGTCGCCGTCCGGGTCGGTGAGCAGTTCCCGCAGCAGGCCGCGGCCGATGAACCCCGTCGCGCCGAAGACCACCGCGGCGCTCATCGCGCGGATCCGAGGAGGTCGAGCGCGACGGCACGGGCGTCCACCAGAGGGGCCACGTCGTGCCGGGCACGGGCAACGGTGGTCGCGCCCTCGACGAGGCTGACGATCACCCCGGCGAGCCGGGCGGCATCGGGCATCCCGTCGCGGGCGAGCACCCGCTCGAGGACCACCCGCCACGACTCGTAGACGCGGGCGCAGCTCTGCTGCAGAACGGGGTTGTCGGTGGCGGCGTCGACGGCGACGGAGGCGACGGCGCAGCCGGCCGCGAACCCGGATCGCCCGAGCCGGGCGGCGAGGTCGTCGAACACCGCGGCGACGATCTCGGCGGCGGTCCGCCCCTCGGCCAGCAGCGCCTCGAGCAGGCCGGTGAACTCCGCACCCACCCGGTCCAGCGCCGCCACGACGAGCTCGTCCTTGCCGCCGGGGAAATGGAAGTACACCGAGCCCCGGGGCGCACCGGAGGCGTCGGTGATGCGGGCGAGGCCGGTGCCGTAGTAGCCGCGGGTCTGGATCAGCTCCAGCGTGGTGTCGATCATGCGCGCCTTCGTGCGTGCTCCCTTGGTGGTCACGGCAAAATAATAGACCGGTCTACATATTTCTGTCGACACCGCGAGCCCTCCGCCGGACGGGCCACGTGCGACGGGGGGCACACTGAACCGGTTCCACTCTCGACAGACGAAAGGACCTTCCGGTGCCGGAGCTCGTCAGCATTCCCACCCACTGGTACAACATCGCGGGAGATCTGCCCGACGCCCCGCCGCCGCACCTGCATCCCGGCACCAGGGAACCGGTCACGGCCGCCGACCTCGAACCGCTGTTCGCCGCCGGCCTGATCGAGCAGGAGCTGTCCACCGAGACCGACATCGCGATCCCCGAACCCGTCCGGGAGGCGTACGCGACCTACCGCACCACGCCGCTGCTGCGGGCCCGGTCCTTCGAGCGCGCACTCGGCACCCCCGCCCGCATCTACGTCAAGTACGAGGGCGTGAGCCCGGTGGGCAGCCACAAGACGAATTCGGCTCTGGCGCAGGCGTATTACAACTCCCTCGACGGCGTGAAGAAGCTGACGACCGAGACCGGCGCCGGCCAGTGGGGCAGCGCGCTGTCGTTCGCATGCGCCAAGTTCGGCATCGATCTCGAGGTGTGGCAGGTGCGCGCCTCGTACGAGTCCAAGCCGTACCGCCGGCACCTCATCGAGGTGTACGGCGGCACCGTGCACTCGAGCCCGTCGGAACTCACCGCGTCCGGCCGCAAGGTGCGCGCCGAACAGCCGGACACCCCCGGCTCGCTGGGGATCGCCGTGTCCGAGGCCGTGGAGGTCGCCGCCGGCGACCCCGCCGCCCGGTACGCGCTCGGCAGTGTGCTCAACCACGTCGTGCTGCACCAGACCGTGATCGGTCTCGAAGCCGTCGCCCAGCTGCGCGCCGCCGGCGAGGAGCAGGCCGACGTCGTGTTCGGCTGCGCCGGCGGCGGCTCCAACCTGGCCGGCCTGTCGTTCCCGTTCCTGCGCGAGGTGCTGCACGGTCGCGCCACGACGCGGGTGGTGGCCGCCGAGCCGGCCGCGTGCCCGTCCATCACGCAGGGCGAGTACCGCTACGACCACGGCGACATCGTCGGCCTCACCCCGCTGCTCAAGATGCACACCCTCGGTCAGGACTTCATCCCCGACCCCATCCACGCCGGCGGGCTGCGCTACCACGGCATGGCGCCGCTGCTCAGCCACACCGTCGAACTGGGATACGTGCAGGGCACGGCCGTCGCGCAGACCGACGCCTTCGCGGCGGCCGTCGAGTTCGCCCGCAGCGAGGGCATCGTGCCCGCCCCCGAGTCGGCCCACGCCCTCGCGGCGGCCGCCGAGTACGCGCGGACCGTGACCGGGCCCGAGGTGATCGTGATCGGACTGTCCGGGCACGGGCAGCTCGACCTGCCGGCCTACGCCGCATACCTGCACGGCGAGCTCGGATAGCGCCGGAGCGTGTCTTCCTCCCCTGTGACGGGGAGGAAGACACGCCGAGGAACTCTGTGATGCAACACACGCCCGGTCATCAGCGATACACCTGTGGAACCGCTCCACCGCGCCATGTCACCACCGGGAGGCCCCGATGCCCGACGCAGCCGACAACCTGGCCCTGCGCCTGCTCGACGCAGTGCACCGCACCCGAGGCGTAGATCCCGGGATCGTCACCGATCGCTACCGGGCCTACAGGGCCGCCCAGGGCGCGGACGCCGGCCGCGACGGGATCCGCGCGCTCCTGCGCACCTTCGAGGAGACCGGCGGCAGCGCCCAGTGGGCCGGCAAGGTCGGCCACTACCGTCGCCGCTACAGCCCCGACGAGGCCCCCATCGCCGCCGACACCGTCGAACTGGCCGCCGAGGTCCTGTACCGGCACGGCGTCGACACCATCGACGACCTCGCCGGTACGGACGACACCACCCTCGCCGGCGAGTGGCAGCGGCGCGGCGGCGACGCCTCCACCTGGCAGCCGCTCCTCGACGCCCTGCGGCCCGCCCGAGCCCTGCACACCGTCGCCTGAGCCCTGCACACCGTCGCCTGAGCGGGCCCGGATCCGGACGCAAACCCGCCCGGGCCGCCCGCCGCCGGGCGCATACTCGACCTATGCGTTATTCCGGCCGTCCGGAGGCCGGGCGGCGGCTGGCCCGCTCGGTCGCCCACCTGCGCGACGCGAACCCCGTGGTCCTCGCCCTCCCACGCGGCGGCATCCCCGTCGCCCGCGAGGTGGCTCGCGCCCTCGACGCCCCGCTCGACGTGCTCGTCGTCCGCAAGCTCGGGGTGCCGTGGCAGCCGGAACTTGCGATGGGCGCCATCGCCGAGGGCGGATTCCGCGTGCTCAACGAGGACGTCATCCGGATCGGCAGGGTGGCCGAGGACTCGATCGCACGGATCGAGGCCCGTGAACGCACCGAACTCGACCGTCGCGCCCGGCTGCTGCGCGGCGGCAAGGAGCGCACGTCGCTGTCGGGACGCACGGTGGTCCTCGTCGACGACGGCATGGCCACCGGCGCGACCGCAGCCGTCGCCTGCCTGGCCGCTCGGGAGTCCGGTGCCGAACGGGTGGTGCTGGCGGTGCCCGTGGCGTCCCCGGAGGCGGCGCGTCGCGTGGGCGCGGTGGCCGACGAGGTGGTGTGCCCGTTCACGCCCGCGGACCTGGGCAGCGTCGGCGCCGCATACGACGACTTCCATCAGCTCTCCGACGACGAGGCCGCCCGGCTGCTCGAGCCCGCCTGAGCACGCACCCGCGGACAGCGGTTGTCCGTGTCCGTCATTAACAGGTATCTTCACAGGTCAGAGCGAAAAGGCTACAAATCGGGCACCCCCGTTGCTGCGTTTTCCGTCCTCGTGTGATGCAATGCACATCCACCAGTGAAAAATTGATGGAGGGGTCACCGTGAGAGAGTTTGCCGTGCCACAGTCGTTCTCGATTCCCGAGGACGCATCGATGGCGGACGCCGTCTTCCGGCACGAGAAGGAGTCGCCGACCTGGGTGCCGTTCGAGCGCAGGGTCGACGGCCGGTGGGTCAGCGTCACCGCCGCCGAGTTCGCCGCCCAGGTCCGCGGGGTGGCCAAGGGCCTGATGGCCTCCGGGATCGAACTCGGCGACCGGGTCGCGATCCTGTCGAGCACCCGCTACGAATGGGTCCTCATCGACTACGCGATCTGGGCCGCCGGGGGCTGCACCGTCGCGATCTACGAGACCTCCTCGGCCGACCAGGCCCAGTGGATCCTCGAGGACTCGGGGACATCGCTGCTGGTCGTGGAGAACGACAACCACGCGCGGACGGTCGCCGCCGTGGCCGAGGCCGCGCCGGCCCTGCGCGAGGTCCTGCAGATCGAGGGCGCAGCGGGAGCGAAGGGCGCCGTCGACGAACTGATCGCGCGCGGCGCGGCGATCACCGACGAGCAGCTCGAGGAGCGGCGCCACCAGGTGCGTGCCGAGTCCCCCGCCACCCTGATCTACACCTCGGGCACCACCGGCCGCCCCAAGGGTGTGCAGCTGACCCACAGCAACCTGTGGGCCGAGGCGGCGGCCGTCAAGCTCGCCCTGCCGAACTCCATGGTGAGCGGCAAGCGGACCCTGCTGTTCCTGCCGCTCGCGCACGTGTTCGCCCGCGAGATCTCGTTCGGCGCGTTCGAGCACGGCGTCACCGTCGCGCACACCTCCGATCTGACCACGCTGCTCGACCAGCTCGGCGAGTTCAAGCCGAACTTCATCCTGTCGGTGCCGCGCGTGTTCGAGAAGGTCTACAACTCGGCCAAGCAGAAGGCGTACGACGGCGGCAAGGGCCGGATCTTCGAGAAGGCCTCCGATACCGCCATCGCGTACAGCGAGGCGCTGGACAAGGGCAGGCCCGGTCTGGGCCTGAAGATCAAGCACGCGGTGTTCGACAAGCTGGTGTACAGCAAGTTGCGCGCGGCCCTCGGTGGCGAGTGCGAGCAGGCGGTTTCCGGCGGCGCAGCCCTCGGCGCACGCCTGGGCCACTTCTTCCGCGGCGTCGGCATCCCGATCTTCGAGGGCTACGGCCTGACCGAGACCACCGGTGGCGTCACCATCAACACCCCCGAGCACCAGCGGGTGGGCAGCGTCGGCCGGCCGGTCAACGGGCACGCCGCGCGGATCGCCGAGGACGGCGAGCTGCTGCTCAAGGGCCCCGCGGTGTTCGGCGGCTACTGGAAGAACGAGAAGGCCACCGCCGAAGCGATCGTCGACGGCTGGTTCCACACCGGTGACATCGGCAATATCGACGAGGACGGATTCGTCCACATCACCGGCCGCAAGAAGGAGCTCATCGTCACCGCCGGCGGCAAGAACGTCGCCCCGGCCGTGCTCGAGGACGCTCTGCGGGCGCATCCGCTGATCAGCCAGGTCATCGTCGTCGGCGACGCGAAGCCGTTCATCGGCGCGCTGATCACCCTCGACCCCGAGGCCCTGCCCGGCTGGAAGGAGCGCCACGGCATTCCGGCCGACGCCCCGGTGTCCGAGCTGTTGAAGAACCCCGACCTGATCGCGGAGATCGACGCCGCGGTGGCCGAGGGCAACAGGAAGGTCTCCAACCCCGAGCAGATCAAGAAGTACCGGATCCTCGAAGTGGACTTCACCATCGAGACCGGCGAGCTGACCCCGACGCTCAAGCTCAAGCGCAACGTCATCCACGAGGCGCACGGCACGGCGATCGAGGCCATCTACTCGTAGGGCCACGCCCATGGTGAGCGAATGTATCCTTCATCTCCTCTGATCGAGTGAGGGATACATTCGCTCACTGTTGTTGGGGGGCCGGCACTTCGGTCACGGTCCGGACGAACTCGGCGACGTCGCGCGTCACCGTGCGGTGCACCGGTTCGTGCAGCAGGTCGTGGCCCGCGTCGGGGTACTCGCGCAGGTCCAGGGCCGGGATCGTCCGGGCCCAGGCCCGCACGGGGTCGATCGGGGCCAGCCGGTCGTCGGCGCCGTGCACCGCGAGCAGCGGGATGCGTGCCCCCGCGAGGATCTCGGCCGTCGCGGGCACGGCCGCCGAGCGCGGCGTCCCGCACAGCACGGCGCCACGGAAGCGGCCGGCGTCGGTGCGCAGCAGCGTGAGGGCGGTCGCCGCGCCGAGCGAATGCCCCATCACCACCAGCGGCATCCCCGGCTCGGCACGCTCCGCCACCTCCGCGACGCGCAGCAGGTCCCCAGCCAGGTCGTCGAGGACGCCCGGTTCGCCGGGGCTGCCCTCGGACAGACCGTGCCCGGCGAGATCGATGCCCCACAACGCGATGCCGTGCGTCGCCAGGCCCGCCGCGAAGCGGTGGTAGTGGCCGGTGTGCTGACGCATCCCGTGGGCGAAGACGACGGCGGCCGCCGCGCCGTCGACGGGCCAGTGTCGGTAGTGGATACGGCCGGTGCTGCCGTCGAAAAAGGGCATGCGGTCATTGTGCGCCGGTGCACAATCGCGGGATGACACCGACTACCGCCGCCGAGCGCAGTCGAGCCGCGGGGCGTGCCGCCCGCACCCGCGTGCCCCGCGGTGCGCACGGCGAATTCCGTTGCCCCGACCGCGACCCCGTGGCGATCTTCGAGCAGCAGAACCGCACCCGGCTGCCGGAACTGGTGCCGATCCGGTACGAGCGGATGACGGAGTCCCCGTTCGCCTACTACCGCGGCAGCGCCGCCGCGATGGCGGCGGACCTGTCCACCGAGGCCGTGACGGGACCGCACGTGGTGGCCTCGGGCGACGCCCATCTGGCGAACTTCGGCCTGTACGCCTCGCCGGAGCGACAGGTCCTGTTCGATCTCAACGACTTCGACGAGGCGTATCCGGCGCCGTGGGAATGGGACGTCAAGCGGCTGGCCGCCTCGGTATGGCTGGCCGGCCGTCACACCGGCTGCACCGAGCAGCAGTGCCGGGACGCGACCCTCGCGACGGTGTGCTCGTACCGCGAGACCATCCGGTTCCTGTCCGGCCTGACGGCCACCGAGCGGTTCTACTTCCAGGTCGACGCGGAAGAGATCGAGCAGGCGTCGCGGAATCCGGAGGCGATACGAGCCGTCGTGCAGAAGGCTCGCAGCCGCACGTCGGAACAGGTCCTGAGGAAACTGACGGTCACCACGGCCGACGGCGTTCCGCGCATCGTCGACCAGCCCCCGATCGTCCGCCACCTCGACATCGGGTCACTCGACGCCATCGAGCGGATCGTCACGTCCTACCGTGCGACGGTGCGGGCGGATGCCCAGCTGCTGCTTTCCCAGTACCGCGTCGTGGATTTCGCGATGCGGATCGTGGGGGTGGGCAGCGTGGGCACCCGGTGCTTCCTCGTCCTGCTGCTCGGCCCGGCCGACGAGCCGCTGTTTCTCCAGGTCAAGGAGGCCGGGCGGTCGGTGTTGGAGACGCACGGCGGGATCCGGGAGACCCCGCACCGGGTCGAGGCCGACCTCATCGCGCACGGCCAGGGCGCCCGCGTCGTGGGGGCACAGCGGATCCTGCAGGCCCACTCGGATCCGCTTCTCGGCTGGATCACCGGCGTCCCCGGTGCCGACGGCGTGCGCCGGGACTTCTATGTCCGTCAGTTCCGGGACATGAAGGGATCGGTACAGTGGGAACGGCTCAGGCCCGCACAATCGGAGCAGTACGGCCGGCTGTGCGGAGCGCTGCTCGCCCGCGCCCACAGCCAGAGCCCGGACGGCGCGTTCGTCGCCGGGTATCTCGGCCGCGGGACGGTGTTCGACGAGGCGGTGGCGCGGTGGTCCGCCGCCTACGCCGATCGCACGGAGCAGGACTGGAAGGCGTTGTGCACCAGCGCGGCACCGGCGTAGCTCACCAGCAGTGTCCCTCGCCGCGATAGGTGGGGACGGTGGTGCGGGTGCCGCCGGCGTCGACGAGATGCAGGTGCGCGAACCGCTCGCACAGCTCCCCCGCCTTGGCATGCCGCAGCCACACGCGGCCGCCGACGGGCAGGTCTGCGGCGGCGCGGCCGGTGACCGGGGTCTGCACCTCGCCGGCACCCTCGGCGCGCAGCAGCCGCAGTCCGGCGGGCCGCACCGGCCGCGGTACCCGGGACGGACCCGTCGGGCCGGAGGCGATGTAACCGCCACCGAAGAGCGTGGCGATGGTGGGACTGGGCCTGCGCACCGTGGGCAGCGCGAAGTACAGCGCGGGCCGCGGTGTGAAGGCCCGGTATCGGTCGAACAACGTGGGCACGTAGAGGCCGGAGCCGGCGGTGACCTCGGTGACGACCGGGTCCGCGGAACTGATCTCGAGCGAACCCGTGCCGCCGCTGTTGACGATCTCGAGGTCGCCGACGACGGCGCGGACGGCCCCGACGACGGCGCTGCGACGGGTGGCCAGCTCGGCGGCCGACCGGCGCTTGATCAGGCGGACCGCGAGCGACGTGTCGGGCAGACCGGCGATCTGCGCCTCGTAGAACATCACTCCGACGACGGCGAAGCCGGCGGTCGTGGCGCAGCGGGCGAGCTGCCCCACCTCGTCGGGCGTGCGCAGCGGCGAGCGCCGCACGCCGAGGTGCACCGGCCCGAGCCGCAGCGACGCATCCACGTCGAGGCACACGCGGGGTCGCACACGGGCGGTGCCGAGGGCGTCGCGGACGATGCCGAGCTGGGCGGCGGAGTCGACCATGAGGGTGACGGCGTCGAGGGCGTGCGGCCGGCCGGCGAGTTCGGCGAGCGCGGCACGGTCGACGGTCGGGTATCCCAGGAGCACGTCGCGGGCGCCGCGCTCGACCAGCCAGAGCGCTTCGCGCAGCGAGTACGCCATGATCCCGCGGAAACCGCCGTCGGCGGTGAGGCCGGTGCCGAGCACCTCCTCGAGGACCGCGCGGCACCGGACGGACTTGCTCGCCACCCGCACGGGCGTGCCCCCGGCGCGACGGACGAGGTCGGCGGCGTTGCGTCGGAGTGTGGGAAGGTCGACGGCCGCGAGCGGCGGGTCCAGGTCGGCCGTCGCGTCGTGGAGCCGGTCGAGGGGGTGGGTCACGGCGGGGGTCCAATCCACGGCAGGTCGGGTCGTCGCGGCCAGTCAAGCACCGACTTGGACCTGTGTCCAGGTTCAGGTCGTTTCCACGGCCCGGCCGGCGACGATCGCGGCGATGTCGTCGAGTTCGGTGACGATGGCGTCGCTGTCACGATCCACAAGCCACCGCAGGACCAGGCCGTCGAGCATGGCCAGCGCCAGGCGCGCGACGGTCGAGACCGGCTCGACCCACTCGGTGCCGGTGCGGGCGGCGCACTCCTCGAGAAATGCCTGGGCCTCGACGTCCATGATGCGGTACTGCTCGGTGGCGATGTTGCCGCCGAGCGGCTCGCCGGCGGCGCGGTGGCGCAGCGAATAGGTGGTGATCTCGTAGGTGAGCAGCTGACGGTCGGCCGTCGCCTCGATCGTCGGCCACATCGCAGTGATCCCGGCGTAGAGCAGCTGCCGCAGCCCGCGCGGGCCCTGCGGGTCCGGCCCGTTCTGCGGGAGGGTGAAGGCGGTGCGCAACGCCTGGCTGAGCTGGAGCACCAGCGTCTCCCCCATCGCGGCGACGAGGGCTTCCTTGCTCTCGAAGCAGTAGTGCACCACCCCGAGCGATACGCCGGCGTGCTCGGCGACGGCACGCACTGTGACGGCCCCGAGACCGCCGCCCTCGGCCAGCGCGAGGGCGGATTCGACGAGTTGGGCTCGACGTTGGTCCGCCGGCAACCGGTTCAGCATGCCTCCGATCGTAGAACCCGGTCCGGATCCGTCGGCCCCTATTGACCTGGACGGTCGTCCAAGTCGATGATTGCCCCATGGCCACCGACCGTCCCGCAGCCACCTGGCGCAACTGGGCGCGCACCGAATCCGCGACGCCGCGCGCGTACGAGACTCCGGAATCCCTGGACGAGATCGCCGCCGTCGTCGCACGCGCATCCGAGCGGGGCCTGCGCGTCAAGGCGGTCGGGGCGGGACACTCGTTCAGCGGCGCCGCCGTCACCGACGGCGTGCTCGTCTCCCTCGACCGCTTCACCGGCATCGAGGACGTCCGGCCCACCTCCGCCGGTGCGCTCGTCACCGTGCGGGCCGGCACCCGGCTGCGGGATCTCAACCGGCTCCTGTGGGACCAGGGTCTGGCCGTGCCCAACCTCGGGGACATCGACGTGCAGTCGCTCGCCGGCGCGATGTCCACCGGCACCCACGGCACCGGCGCGCGATTCGGGGGCCTCGCCACCGTCGCCCGCGCCGCCACCGTGGTGCTCGCCGACGGTTCCGTCGTGCACTGCTCCCCCGACGACCACCCGGAACTCTACGAGGCCGCCCGGCTCGGCCTCGGCGCCGTCGGCATCCTCGCCACGATCACACTCGAGTGCGTGCCCGCCTTCGCGCTGCACGCCGCGGAAGCGCCCGGCACGCTGCACGACACCCTCGCCGTGCTCGAGCGCGACCGGCTCGCCGTCGACCACTTCGAGTTCTACTGGTTCCCGCACACCGACCGGGTGCTCACCAAGCGCAACACCCGGCTGCCCGCCGACGCGCCCGGCGCCCCGGTGGGCCGGGTACGGGGCTTCGTCGACGACGAGGTGCTCGCCAACGGCATGTTCGAGGTCGTCCAGCGCGTCGCGACCCGCGCCCCCGCGACCATCCCGCGGCTCAACGAGTTCGCCGCCCGGACGCTGTCGCCGCGGGAATTCGTCGACCGCAGCTATCGCGTCTTCGCCTCCCCGCGCCGGGTCCGGTTCCGGGAGATGGAGTACGCCGTACCCGTCGGCTCGGTGACCGACGTGCTCACCGAGATCGATGCGTGGCTCTCCCGCAACGACTTCCGTGTCGCTTTTCCCGTCGAGGTACGCTTCGCCGCCGCCGACGACGTGTGGCTGTCGACGGCACACGGCCGCGACAGCGCGTACCTCGCCGTGCACCAGTACCACCGGCGCGAGCACCGGGCGTACTTCGATGCGGTCGAGGCGATCGCCCGCGCCGTGGACGGACGGCCGCACTGGGGCAAGATGCACGGCCGCAGCGCGGCCGACCTGCGCACGACGTATCCGCGCTTCGACGACTTCCTCGCCGTCCGCGACCGCGTCGACCCGCAGCGCACCTTCGCCAACCCGTACCTGGACCGCGTGCTCGGCCCGTAGGCCGCGGGCTAGCCGAAGGACGCCGCGATCGAATTGCGCGCCAACGTCTCCCGCTGATCGGACGTGAGCCCGAGCCGATCGCGCAGCGCCGCGAACGTGTCGTCGACGTACCCGCCGAAGTACGCCGGATCGTCGGAGTTGACGGTCACCAGCAGACCCGCCTCGAGCATGCGCGGCAGCGGATGCCGCTCGAGCGAATCCACCACGCGCAAACGGACGTTGGACAGCGGACAGACCGTGAGCGGAATCTGCTCGTCCACGAGGCGCGTGACGAGGAGGGGGTCCTCGAGGGATCGGATGCCGTGGTCGATGCGTTCGGCCCCGAGCAGATCCAGTGCCTGCCACACGTATTCGGGCGGGCCCTCCTCTCCCGCATGGGCGACCGTGTGCAGGCCCTCGGCGCGGGCGCGGGCGAACACGTCCTCGAACAGCGACGGCGGATAGCCCACCTCCGCAGAGTCCAGACCCAGCCCGATGATCGGAGCCGACAGGCGCAGCAGCTCCCCGAACACCTCCTCGGCCTCGTGCACGGGCCGGTCCCGCACGACGGAGGCGATCATCGCCGCATCGACGCCGAACTCTCGCCGGCCCGCCGCGACGGCGTCCGCGAGGCCCTCGACCACCTCCGTCAGCGGCACGCCGCGGCTCGTGTGCGCCTGCGGGTCGAAGAAGAACTCGGCCCGCGTCACGCCGGCCTGCGCCGCCCGGCGCAGGTACGCCCGCGCGAGATCGGCGAAGTCCTCGGCCGTCCGCAGCACCTGCATGTTCGCGTAGTACAGGTCGAGGAAGGACTGCAGATCGGTGAACTCGTACCGGCTGCGCAGTTCCGCGAGGTCGGCGTACGGGAGCGCGACCCGGTTGCGCTCGGCCAGAGCGAAGATCAGCTCCGGTTCGAGAGTGCCCTCGATGTGGACGTGCAGTTCGGCGAGCACGATCCTCCTTCGTCGACGCGTCCCTTCCGCGGCCGCGCGGAAGGGACGCGGGTCGTCAGCGGCCCTTCCAGACCGGGGAACGCTTCTCCGCGAACGCCGTCGCGCCCTCGCGGGCGTCCTCGGACACGAACACCGGGCCGACGATCTCGCGTTGCCTGTCGAAGGCCTCGTCCGCCGGCCAGTCGGCGGCCTTGGCGATGACCTCCTTGGTGGCCGCCACGGCGAGCGGGCCGTTGGCCGTGATCCGTTCGGCGAGGGCCAGGGCACCCTCCAGCGCACCGCCCGGCTCGGTGAGAACGTTGACGAAGCCGTAGCCGTGGGCCTCCTCGGCGGTGAACGCGTCGCCGGTGAGGGCCAGTTCCATCGCCTTCTGATACGGGATCCGGGTGGGCAGGCGCAGCAGGCCGCCGCCCGCGGCGACGAGTCCGCGCTTGACCTCCGGGATGCCGAACCTGGCGTCCGCGGCGGCGACCACGAGATCCGTGGCGAGGACGAGTTCGGTGCCGCCGGCCAGCGCGAAGCCCTCGACGGCGGCGATGATCGGTTTGCGCGGCGGCGCCTCGGTGAAGCCGAGGCCCTTGCCCGGCACCGCGATGTTCTCCCCGGCGACGAACGCCTTGAGATCCATGCCGGCACAGAAGTTGCCACCCGCACCGGTGAGCACGCCCACGGACAGGTCGGGATCGGCGTCGAGTTCGTCGACGGCGGCGGCGAGGGCGTGGCTGACGGCCGCGTTGACGGCATTGCGGGCCTCGGGCCGGTTGATGGTGATCACCAGGATTCGACCGCGACGCTCGAGCAGGACCTCGTCGGACATGCGCGCACACCTTTCACAGGATTCGGTTGCCGACCGCGCGTACCGCGGTCCATTCGCTTATACCGCAACCGAACCCGGCGGCGGCGGACCGGCCGTACCGCCGTGTCACGACACCCGGACGGCGACGGGCGTGACGAAGCCGTCCCCGTCGATGTGCACCTGGTCGCCGGTGTGGAACCAGCCGTCGTCGAAGGTCTCGGCGGTCGATTCCGGGTCGTTCCAGTAGCGGCGCGCGACGCTGGGACCGCGGCACAGCAGTTCGCCGACGCCTTGATCGGCGGCCGGGCCGAGGAGCGCGACCTCCATGCCGCCGAACGGAACTCCGACGCTGCGCGGGTGCGCGGCCCGCTGGTCGGTGGGCAGCAGCAGCCCGATGCCGCCGGTTTCGGCCACCCCCCAGCCGCGTACGCACCTCGCCGCGGGGAACGACGCGCGCAGGTGCCGCCACGGCACCCGCACCCCCCGGGCCCCGGCGGCGACGACGGTGCCGCCGGCCGCCAGGGTGGGCAACAGCTGCACGGCGCTGCCCGCCGCCGTGGACAGCGGTGCGGTGAGCACCGTGCGCGCCCCCTCCGCGGTCAGGTCCATCGCGTGCACCACGGCCTCGATCGTGGAGAGGATGTTCTCGTTGGTCAGCTCCACCCCGTGCAGTCCCCCGCCGCGTTTGCGCACGTAGTACAGCACCGCGAGCTCGTCCGGCGCGGCGCCCTCGTCCAGGAACGCCACCCCGTCGGGCAGCTCGCCGTCGAGGGTCAGGACGGCGCCGCTGTCGTCGGCGATCCACTCGAGTTCCGGATCGCTGCACGTCGGATCCGGCAGCACCGGCACCCCACCGGCGAGGACCACCCCGAGAAACGCGTACAGCCAGCGGAACCCGTTCGGATAGTGGACGACCACCCGGTCGGCCGGGCCCACGCCCTGATCGAGCAGTCCACCCGCCACCCGTGCCGCCGACGACCACATCTGCCCGTAGGTGAGGGCGTTGCCGGCCCGGTCGACGGCGGCGACGCGGGCGGAGTGCCGCAGCGCGCTGCGGTCGAGCAGCTCGGCCAGGCACGGCTCGAGGTCCTCGTACCGCAGGACACCGTCCAGTCGGCGACTGACACGCTCGTCACGGAACCACCCCGCTGCGCACGAAACTCGGACCACCGCCACCGACATCGTCACCTCCGCCTCGTCGTGTGCCTGCACTATATGGCGCGGGTCACAACTGGGGGCGGGATCGGCTCACCTTCCGGTGTACGACGCCTTCCCCGGGCCGACGGTGAGGAAGCTGCGCACGGCACCCTTCAGGTCGTCGGTGCCGAACAGCGCGCCGGAGACGTCCGGGGTCTCCGAGTCGGCGTGCGCGACGCCACCGGACCGCCACGCGCCGATGATCTGCTTGGTGGCGTCGTGGGCGCGGGTGGGGCCGTCGGCGAGCCGGTCCGCCAAGGCGCGTGCGGCGGAGTCCACGTCCTCGTGGACCGCGTTGACCACGCCCCACGACCGCAGCGTCTCGGCGTCGTAGAGGTCGCCGGTCATCACCAGTTCGCGAGCGCGGCCGGAGCCGGCACGCTCGGCCAGCCGCTGCGGCCCGCCCATCGACGGGGTCAGACCGACGACGGTTTCCACCAACCCGAACTTCGCGCCCGGCGCCGCGAGGACGATGTCGCAGGCGAGGGAGATCTCGAACGCCGCGGTGAGGGTGAGCCCGTGCGCGGCGAACACCACGGGGCACGGCAGGGCCTCGAGCGGGTGGATGATCTGCGCGAACAGGTCCTGCCACAGCTGCGCGCCCTGCCCGGCGTCGAGGCCGTCGAACAGGTGGACGTCCACCCCGCCGGAGACGACCTTGCCTTCCGCGCGGATCAGTACCGCGCGCGGCGGCGCGGCCACGAGCGCGGTGATGTCGGCGATCACGGCGTCGAACAGGGCCCGGTCGAACAGGTTCAGCGTGCCGTGCGCGACGGTGAGCACGGCGACCTCGGCACCGGCCGCGGTGGTGTGGCGCTCGAGGCGGGTGGGATGTGTGGTCTGCGTCATGCGCGCCACACTAGGCGAGCGTGCGGCGCTGCTCGAGGGGTGGTCTCGGCGCCGGCTCGGTGCGCACGGGCCGCGCGAAGAACAGCGCCGCGGCGAAGCCGACGAGCAGGACCGCGGCAGGCAGCAGCGTCGACTCGGCCATGGCGGCGGCGAACGGCGCGCGCACCGGCTCGGGCAGGGCCGTCGTCCCGCCCTCGCCGGCACCGCCGCCGGCCAACCCGTGCACGGCGAGGCGGGACGTGATGAGCGCACCCACGGCGGCGCTGCCCAGGACGGCACCGACCTGCCGGGTGGTGTTGTAGACACCCGACCCGGCCCCCGCCTGATGCGGCGGCAGGCCGTGCGTCGCGGTGGCGGCCAGCGGCGACCAGATGCCGGCCATCGCGGCGCCCATGAGGGCGATCGGCAGCAGCAGCTGCCACACCGGCGAGTCGGGCGTCATCACCGCGGCCAGCCACGCCAGCGACACGGCGAGCAGCGCGAATCCGGTGCCGGCGATGTAGCGCGGATGGGTCCGGTCCACGAGCCGCCCGACCATCGGGGCGAGCACGCCGGTGAGGACCGCCATCGGGGCCATCAGCAACGCCGACTCCGTGGGTGTCCAGCCGCGCACGCCCTGGGCGTAGAACATCAGCGGCAGCACCATCGCGGTGACCGAGAAGCCCATCGTGGCGATGCCGATGTTGGCCAGCGAGAAGTTGCGGTCGTGGAACAGGCCGAGCGGAACGAGCGGCTCCCCGCGCCCCCGGGACTGGTACCACACGAACACCGCCAGCAGCGCCACCCCGGCAGAGATCAGCACCCACACGGGAGTGGACCAGTCGTAGGAGTTGCCCTCCTGGATACCGAACACGAGACAGAACATGCCCGCGCCGCTGAGCAGCACGCCGAGGAGGTCGAACCGGTGCGGATGGGTGGGCAGCGCCGGGACCAGCCGCGCCGCGAGGACGAAACCGACGATCCCGACCGGCACGTTCACGAAGAAGATCCATTCCCAGCCGAGGTTGTCGACGAGGACACCGCCGGCCAGCGGGCCCACGAGGGTCGCGACCCCCGCCACCGCGCCCCACAGGCCCATCGCGGTGCCTCGCCGGTCGGGCGGGAAGGTGCGGGTGATGATCGCCATCGTCTGCGGGGTCATCAGGGCCGCGCCGAGGCCCTGGAAGACCCGGGCGACCACGAGGGCGGCGACGGTGCCGGACAATCCGCACCACAGCGACGCCGCGGTGAACAGCACCAGGCCCGCCAGGTAGACGCGCTTCGGGCCGAACCGGTCGCCGAGGCGGCCGGTGACCAGCAGCGGCACCGCGTATGCCAGCAGGTACGCGCTGGTGACCCACACGACGTTGTTGATGTCGGTGTCCAGCGCCCGCATGATCGCCGGGTTGGCGACCGCCACGATGGTGCTGTCCACCAGGATCATGAAGAACCCGAGGCACAGCGCCCACAGCGCCGGCCACGGATTTGTCTCGGTCTCCACCCGCACGTCCTCCGCTCGTAGGCGTCTACGGTAGCGCCGTGGACGGACATCTCCTGGACATCGTGCGGCTGGCCTGGTGCCGCGAACTCGGGCTCGACGACGGAGCGCTCGCCGCGCCGGGACGGGTGACGCGGGTGGACGACGCGTCCGCGCTGGTCCGGGTGCTGCGCCTCGGTGAGGCCACCGCGGTGGTGGGTCCGGGCTGGGCGGTCGAGGCCGTCGCGGCGGTGCCCGACGCGGAGCTGGACGCGTCGGCGTTGCTCGACCTGACCCGCGGCCGCGCGGTGCGCAGCCACGCGCTGAGTTACTGCGCCGACTGGGTCGACGCGACGCGGGTGCGCGATCCGCTGATCTCCCACGAGGTCGACGATCTCGCGGAGCTGTTGCGGCGCTGCCCACCCGACGACGCGACCGAGGCGGGACTCGAGAATGTGAACGGGGAGGCCTCGTCGTTCGTGCTGCTCGACGACGACCACCGGCCGCTGTCGGGGGCGGTGTACCGGGAGGTGCAGTCGATCCTGGCGGACGTGACGGCACTGACCGTGCCGGAGCACCGCCGGATCGGTCTGGCGGCGACGGTCGCGACGCTCGCGACGCACGACGCGCTCGACGCCGGGCTGATCCCGCAGTGGCGGGCCCGGCGCGACAACACCGCGGGCCGTGGCCTGGCCGCGGTGCTGGGATACACCGAACTGGGTACCCACACCTCGGTGGCCGTACCGGCTAGCGTCTGAACGGGCCGCACCGAGCGAAGGGAGCCCTGTGAACGAGCACTCCGGAGGCGACAGCGACGGGTATGTCACGCCCGGCGCCGAGTACAGCCGCGACACGCACTACATCACCACGCGCATCACCGCCGACGGGCGCGACGGGTATCCGGTGGAGGCGGGCCGGTACCGGCTGATCGCCGCCCGCGCCTGCCCGTGGGCGAATCGCACGCTCATCGTGCGCCGGCTGCTGGGGCTCGAGGACGCGCTGTCGCTGGGGTTGTGCGGGCCCACGCACGACGAGCGCAGCTGGACGTTCGATCTCGACCCGGGCGGGGTGGATCCGGTGCTGCAGATCCCGCGGTTGCAGGACGCGTACTTCGCCCGGGACCCCGAGTACCCACGGGGCATCACGGTCCCGGCCGTCGTGGACGTGCCCACCGGCCGGGTGGTCACCAACGATTACGCGCAGATGACCCTGGACTTCTCCACGGAGTGGACGGCGCTGCACCGCGACGGCGCCCCCGACCTCTACCCGGAGCCGTTGCGCGACGAGATCGACGAGGTGGCCCAGCTCGTCTACCAGGACGTCAACAACGGCGTGTACCGGTGCGGGTTCGCCGGGTCGCAGCGCGCGTACGACCGCGCCTTCGACCGGCTGTTCGCGCGGCTGGACTGGCTCGAGGAACGGCTGAGTTCGCGCCGGTACCTGGTGGGCGAGACGATCACCGAGGCGGATGTCCGGCTGTTCACCACGCTGGCCCGCTTCGACGCCGTCTACCACGGGCACTTCAAGTGCAACCGGGGTCTGCTTTCGTCGATGCCGGCGCTGTGGGGGTACGCCCGGGACCTGTTCCAGACGCCGGGCTTCGGCGACACGATCGACTTCGTGCAGATCAAGGAGCACTACTACATCGTGCACGCCGACATCAATCCGACGCAGATCGTGCCGAAGGGCCCCGACCTGAGGGGGTGGCTGACGCCGCACGGCCGGGAAGAGCTGGGCGGCAAGCCGTTCGGTGACGGCACGCCACCGCCCCCGCCGCGGGCGCAGGAGGCGGTGCCGGCCGGTCACGGCGCGTGATTCACGCGCCCGGATAGGTTCCGAAGCTCCAGTACACCCCCTGCGGGTCCCGGCACGTGAAGTCGTGTGAGCCGTAGTCGGTGTCGTGCAGGGCGACGACGATCGTGGCGCCCGCGGCCACGGCGCGTTCGTGCAGCGCGTCGACGGCGGTGGCATCGGGGGCGACGAGGTAGATGCAGCCGGTGCCGGCGGGCGTCTCGATCGGGCCGCCCCGACCGGCCGAGCCGAGCATGACGCCGCCGCCGTGCGGCCATCTCAGCTCGGCGTGGTCGACGCGGTCGCCGTCGCCGTAGACGGCGTTCTCGGTGAAGCCGAACGCGTCGACGAGGAAGCGGATCGCCGCCCGGGCGTCGGTGTAGGAGAGGCAGGGCCATACGGTTGTGGTGAGTGCTGTCGTGGTCATGTCTGCCAGTGTTCGTCGACGGCCGGGTCGCCGTCTTGGACGATTGGGAACTGCTCGTCGCGCAGCCAGCGCGACGGCGGGACCCCGGCGATCTCGCGCCATTCCCGCGCGAGGTGGGCCTGGTCGTAGAACCCGCACCGGGCGGCCACGTCGGCGAGCACGTGCGGCCCGGGGCTGCGCAGCAGCCGACGGGACCGGTCGAATCGGATCACCCGTGCCGCCTCCTTGGGCCCGACCCCGAACTCGGCGGTGAATCGCGACGTCAGATGCCTTCGGCTCCAGCCGATCTCGTCGGCCAGATCGGTGATCCGCGGCCCCGGCGAACGCGGGTCCTGCAGCCTGCGCCACGCGTGCCGCAGGCGGGGATCGATCTCGCCGCGCCCGCCGGCGAGCCGCCGGCCGAGCACCTCGTCGAGGACCCGAAACCGGCTCTCCCACGCCCCGGTGGCGGCGATCCGTTCGCCGAGCTCGCGGGCGGCGGCGCCGAGCACCTCCTCGAGGTCGACGACCCAGGCGCCGAGCGCACCGGCGGGAACGCCCAGCAGCACCCGGGCTCCCGCCGGGGTGAGTGCGAGCTGGATGCCGTGCTGGTTGCCGTCGTGGGCGATGGTGACGGCGGTGGTGGCCAGCCCGCTCGCGAGCGCACCGAACCGGCCGGGCCCCTGGCCCGGTGCGGCGGCCCGCGCGAGTTCGAGCGGTGCGCCGATCGTGAGCACGACGGTCAGGTCCGGGGACGGCAGGCCGAGGTGGGTGCCGGGTGCGAAGCCCGTCAGCCGGTACCCGTCGTAACCGCGCACGTAGGGACGCAGCGACGGGGCGGGCCGCCGCCGGGCACCGTCCGAGATGCCGGTCACGGTCCCAGGGTAAACAGGGATAGAGGACACGCCCATGGGGTACACGGGGTAAGCAGCCGTGGACTCACGGCGGCGCATGCAGGCCCGGGAGGGCCGGGAGGATCGAGGACGGAACGATGACCGACAGGGTGGGACGCGTGGAGAAGTATCTCGTCACGCTCCTGGACAACGGCAGCAGGCTGCAGGCGCCCGCGGTGGCGCGCTACGTCGAACTGACGCGGCGCGCCCATCCCGGCGAGACTCCGGAGCAGATCATTGCGCGGCTGGAGAAGATCTTCCTCAACGGAGTCACCGGCAGCGGCACGGCGGCGGGCGCCGCCGCGACCGTTCCCGGCATCGGCACGCTCGCATCGATCGCCGCGGTCGGCGCCGAAACCGCGTTCTTCCTCGAGGCTGCCGCGCTGCTGACGCTTGCGGTGGCGTCGGTGCACGGGATCGAACCGCACGAGCACGAGCAGCGCCGCGCCCTCGTGCTCGCCGTGGCACTGGGTGAGGCAGGCATGGAGATCGTCGAGCGGGCCACGGGCACGACCGCGAAGACGTGGACGTCGGCGATCACCGGCAAGATCCCCGGCGCCCAGCTGAGGTCCGTGAACAAGTCGCTCGCGCGGACGTTCGTCCGCAAGTACCTCGCCAAGCGCAGCGCCCTCGTGTTCGGCAAGCTGGTGCCGGCCGGGATCGGTGCCGCGATCGGCGGCGTGGGCAACCGCGCGCTGGGCAAGCGGGTCATCGCGAACGCGCGCGATGCGTTCGGCCCGCCGCCGGCGCAGTGGCCGGCGAAGCGTCCGCCGCTCGCCGGACCGGCCACCGGGCCGGACGGCGATCCGAACTGGCAGGCGCTGTCCTCTCCCCTGACCGGCTGGTGAGATGTCCGCGGGCACGGTGTTCGTGCGCGAGAGCGGATCCGGCCCGCGCACCGTGGTCCTCCTGCACGGATACTCCGACCACGGGGGCACCTGGTGCAAGGTGGCCCCGGCCCTGGCCGAACGCCACCGGGTCCTGACCGTCGACCTGCCGGGGTTCGGCCGGAGCGCCGGGCACTGGCGGGCGCCGGTACTGGACCACTACGTCGACACCGTCGCCGACGTGATCGCCGACTGCCGGGATCCGGTTGCGCTGATCGGCAATTCGCTGGGAGCGGTGACGTCGCTGGCGTTCGCGTCGACGTATCCGCGCCGGGTGGACGGCGTCGTACTCGCCGACATGCCGGGGATGGCCGGCATACCGCGCAGCTGGCTGGGCGGAGCGCGGCTGCCGTTGGACATGGTGTCGCGCGCGCTGTCCCGGCCCGTGCCGCCGGCGCTCGTGCAGTTCGCCGTCGCCGCCCTGTACACCCGCGCGGCGCTGCACCGCCCGGACCGGCTGGGCGTCGACACGCGCACCGCGTTCGCGGCGAACTACGCGACACGGCGCAGCATCGAGACCATGCTGGCCGTCGGCCGGGCCGTGATCCCCGAACTGGGCCGGCTGCCGATTCCCGAGATGGTGAACTCCCTGACCGTGCCGGCGCTGCTGGTGTGGGGCGAGCGGGATCTGATCACCCCGGCGCGCGCCGCGGGCCGGGTGAACACCGGGGCCCGGCGACGGGTCGCGATCATTCCGGACGCCGGGCACTGCCCGCAGCTCGACGCCCCGAGCGAATTCCTCGAACTGGTGCTTCCCTTCCTCGACCGGTCCTTCTCCCGGTCCGCCGCGCCGGGCACGTAGGCTCGCGGGGTCCGAGCAGGGGCCCACACCAGGGAGGGTATCGATGACAGCGCCGTTCCCGACGGGGCCGGTCGCCGGCGCCGGGTACGCGAACGCGGCCGCGCCGCCGCCGGGCATCGCCGTGCAGGGGCTGAGCAAGACCTTCCGCAACGTGCCGGCGGTGTCGGACCTGTCGTTCTCCGTCCCGCCGGGATCGATCACGGGATTCCTCGGACCGAACGGCTCCGGGAAGACGACGACCCTGCGGATGCTGCTCGGTCTGGTGCGCCCGACGGCCGGTGCCGCGCTCGTCGACGGGATGCCCTTCACCTCGCTGCCGCAGCCGGCGCGGGTGGTCGGTGCAGTGCTGGACGCGCAGAGCTTCCATCCCAAGCACACCGCCGGAACCCATCTCGACGTGTACGCCGCCGCGATCGGCGTGCCGGCGGCCCGGGTGCGGCACGTTCTCGACCTGGTCGGGCTCGGCGCGGCCGCCCGACGGCAGATCGGCGAGTTCTCCCTCGGCATGCGGCAGCGGCTGGCCCTGGCCACCGCGCTGCTCGGCGAACCGCGCTACCTCGTGCTCGACGAACCGGCGAACGGCCTGGACCCCGAAGGCATGGCCTGGCTGCGCGACTTCCTGCTCGGCTACGCGCGTTCCGGGGGCACCGTGCTGATCTCGAGCCACATCCTGCGGGAGGTCGAGCAGACGGCCGACCGTCTGGTGATCATCAGCCGCGGCATGCTCGTGCACCAGGGCACGACGGCGGACCTGCGGCACGCGCACCGCGCGCGGGTCCTCGTCGCCGCCTCCGACCCGGCCCGCCTGGCGACGGCGCTGGCCGCGGCGGGCCACACCGACGCGCAGGTGCAGCCGGACGGCCGGCTCGCGATCGTCGGGGTGGAGCCCGAGCGCGTCGCGGCGCTCGCCGCCGGACACGGCGTGACGGTGTTCGGGACGAGCGTCGAGCACGCCGACCTCGAACAGGTGTTCCTGGCGATGACGGCCGGGCAGTACGTGGGGGCCGCGCCGGGGTGGGGCATGCAGGGGCCGACGCCCCCGCAGCAGCCGCCCTACCCGGGACAGTTCCCGCCGCCCGGCCCGTTCCCGCCCGGGCAACAGCATTCGCCGACCGGCTGGGAGGGACCCCGATGACCGCGTTGCTGACGGCCGAGTTCCGCAAGGTCCTGGGCCTGCGCTACTGGTGGATCCTCGGCATCACCCCGGTGGTGGTGGGCCTGTTCTCCGGTGCGCTGACCCTGCCGATCCTCGGCACGCTCGAGAGCCTCGTCGGCGAGAGCTTCGCCGAGACCGCCGCCGCCGCGATCGGGGTGAGCGTCGCGCTCGCGCTGGTGTTCCTGTTCGCGGCGCTGTTCGGGGTGGTCAACACGGGCAGCGAGTTCCAGCACCGCACCATCGTCACCAGTTTCCTGACCACGCGCGGCCGCGACGGGGTGATCGCCGCCAAGCTGACGACGGCGGTCGCGTTCGGGCTGCTGTACTGCGTGGTGGTCGAGGCCGTGTCGATGCTGACCATCCTGATGTTCGGCGGTGGTCTCGCCGGTGACGGCTCGGGTGCGGGCAGTGTCGCCGCGGTCCTCGGCGCCGGCCTGTTCGCCGCGATGCTGTGGGCCCTCATGGGCGCCGGACTCGGCCTGCTCACCGGGTCGACGGCCGGCAGCGTCCTGGCGATCACCGCCTGGATCCCGTTCGGGGAGCTGATCGTCTCGCTGATCCTCGACGGCCTCGGGGCGGGCGCACTCGCCCGGCTGCTGCCCGGGCAGCTCACCTGGTACACGGTCTTCACCGTCATCGACCTGCCCGAGGAGGTCGACCCGGCCGTGACGTGGCCGGCGGCGCCGCTGGGGCTGCTCGGCTGGACCGCGCTGATCTGCGGCCTCGGCTGGTGGCGCACCCGGACCCGCGACATCGTCTGAGTCCGACGGCGGTTCTCGCGGCGAAGGGGAGGTTGCTGCGGCATCGATCGAGTGGTGGGCGCAACAACCGCCCCCTCGCCGCAGAGTCCTCCCGTGTCCCCGGCCGGCGCTAATGTCGGAAGACGATGGCACACGACGCGCGTTCCCCCGGTTGGATCCGTCGGCTGGGCGCGGAGGCCTGGCAGCATCGCCGCGTCGCGCTCGGCGCGCTGACCGTCACCGTCGTCGCCGCACTGATCGACATCACGTTCCCGTTGCTGACCAAGCTGGCGCTCGACAGCGCCACCCACCCCGACGGCCACGACCTGCAGCTGATCGGGCTGGCGGCGGCGGCGATCGCAGTGGGCGCGCTGGTGCGGTTCGGGTGTCAGTACGGCCGGCGGATGCTCGCCGGCCGGCTCTCGCTGGACGTGCAGCACGACCTGCGGCTCGGGCTGCTCGCCTCGCTGCAGCGGCTCGACGGGCGCGGCCAGGACCAGATCCGCACCGGGCAGGTGGTGTCGCGGTCGATCACCGACCTGCAACTCGTCCAGGGCCTGCTGGCGATGGTCCCCATGTCGGCCGGGGCGCTGTTGCAGTTCGCGCTGGCGCTGGTGATCATGGCGGTGCTCTCGCCGCTGCTGACCCTCGTCGCCCTCGTCACCGTCCCGGTGATCGCCGGGGTGGTCGCCGTCGTCCGGCCCAAACTGTTCGCGGCGACGTGGTCGGCGCAGCAACGCGCGGCCGACCTGGCCCAGCACGTGGAGGAGACCGTCACCGGGGTGCGGGTGGTCAAGGGGTTCGGGCAGGAGGCCCGCGCCGTGGACCAGCTCGAACAGCACGGCCGCGCCCTCTATGCCGAGCGCATGCGCGCCGCCCGGATCAACGCCACGTTCGCCGCCCCGATGGGTGCCATCCCGCAACTCGGGCTCGTCGCCGTGATCGCGCTCGGCGGCTGGCTGGCCCTGCAGGGCACCGTCACCGTCGGCACGTTCCTCGCGTTCGCCGCCTACCTGGCGACGATGACCGCGACGACGCGCACGCTGTTCTCGGTGGTGATCATGGCGCAGCTCTCCCGCGCCGCGGTCGAGCGGGTGTACGAGGTGATCGACACCGAGCCCGACGTCGCCGACCCGCCGCATCCGGCGCCGCTGCCGGACGGGCCGCTGGGGCTGGTCCTCGACGCGGTGACGTTCGGTTTCGAGCCCGGCCGGCCCGTGCTCGACGGTCTCGACCTCGAACTGGCGCCGGGCGAGACCGTCGCCGTGGTCGGCTCCGCCGGCTCCGGCAAGACGGCGATGTCGCTGCTGCTGCCCCGGTTCTACGCCCCCGAATCCGGCGCCGTGTACGTCACCACCGCCGACGGCGACAGGATCGACGTCGGCGCCCTGCGCGCCGAGCACCTGCGCGAGGCGGTGAGCCTGGTGTTCGACGAACCGTTCCTGTTCTCGGACACGATCGCGGCGAACATCGCGCTGGGCCGGCCCGAGGCGAGCGCCGAGGAGATCCGCGCCGCCGCGCGGGCGGCGTGCGCCGACGAGTTCGTCGAGGCGCTCCCCGACGGGTACGACACCGTCGTCGGGGAGCGCGGTCTGACGCTGTCGGGTGGGCAACGGCAGCGCGTCGCGCTCGCCCGGGCGCTGCTGCTCGACCCCCGGGTGCTGATCCTCGACGACGCGACCTCCGCGGTGGACGCGGAGACGGAGGCCGCGATCTTCGCGGCGCTGCGGGCGCGCCCGAAGCGCACCACGCTGATCCTCGCGCACCGGCGGTCCACGCTGTCGCTCGCCGACCGGGTCGCGGTGCTCGACGGCGGTCGCGTCGTCGACTCCGGGACCGTCCACGAACTCGAGGCGCGCAACGCCCTGTTCCGGGCCCTGCTCAGTGGCGCCGAGGACGAGACGCCGGAGCCGGACCGCGCCGACGGGTACGGCGTCGAAGCGTTGTGGCCGGAGGCGGCGCCCGACTCCGATCCGGCCGCGGTCCGGGCGGCCGCGCCGCAGGCGGGGCCGGGCGGGGGTGGCCGCGGCGGCGGTCCGATGAGCGGCGCCCTCGGGTCGATCGCCCCCACGCCGGCGCTGCGCCGGGCGGTCGAGGCGTTGCCCCCGGCCACCGAGCAACCGGGGCTGGACACGGCACAGCTGCGGCGCCCCGACCCCGAGTTCCGCCTCTCCCGGACGCTGCGGCCGGTGCGGTGGCTGCTGGCGGCGGTGGTGCTGTGCCTGGCGGTCGAGTCGCTGACGTCGATCGCGTTCCCGTCGATCGTGCGTTACGCCGTCGACCGCGGCGTCACGCCGGGCGAACCCGCGCGGCTGTGGGCGGCCACCGCCGTGGGCGCCGCGCTGGCGCTCCTGGCCTGGCTGGTGGTCGCGGTGCTCACCGTGCTCACCGCCCGCGCCGGCGAAAGGGTGCTGTTCGGGTTGCGGGTGCGCAGCTACGCGCACCTGCAGCGGCTGGGTCTGGACTACTACGAGCGGGAGCTGTCCGGCCGCATCATGACCCGGATGACCACGGACGTCGACGCGCTCTCCTCGTTCATCCAGACCGGGTTGTCCACCGCGGTGGTGAGCGTGCTGACGCTGGTCGGGATCTCGGTCGCCCTGCTCGCCACCGACCTCACCCTGGGGCTGGTGGCGCTGGCGGTGGTGCCGCCGCTGCTCGCGGCGACGCTGTGGTTCCGGCGGGTCTCGTCCACGGCCTACTCGGTCTCCCGCGAACGCATCTCCCTGGTCAACGCGGACTTCCAGGAGAACGTCACCGGGCTGCGGGCGGCCCAGGCCTACCGCCGGGAGGAGTTCGCGGCCCGCCGGTTCGCCGAGCGCGCCGATGCGTACCGGCGCAGCCGGATGCGCTCCCAGCGGGCCATCTCGCTGTACTTCCCGTTCATTGCGCTGCTGTCCGACCTCGCGCTGGCCGCGGTGGTGTTCGTCGGAGCCCGGGAGGTGGCCTCCGGGGCGACGACCGCGGGCGTGCTCGTCGCGTTCGTGCTCTACCTCGGCCTGCTGTTCGGTCCCATCCAGCAGTTGTCGCAGGTGTTCGACGGCTACCAGCAGGCCCGGGTGGGGCTGCGCCGGATCGGCGACCTGCTGCGCACCGAGAGTTCCCTCGAGACGGGCGGCACCGGCACGGTGCCCGTCCCGGGACACCTGCGCGGCGACGTGCGCCTCGACGACGTCGGGTTCCGCTACGCGGGGGCCGACACCGACGCGCTCACCGGCGTGGACCTGCACTTCCCCGCCGGCTCCACGGTGTCGCTCGTCGGCCGCACCGGCGCCGGCAAGTCCACGATCGTCAAGCTGCTGGCCCGGTTCTACGATCCGACGTCCGGCTCGGTGCGGGTCGACGACGTCGACCTGCGCGGGTATCGCCTGCCCGAGTACCGCGCCCGGCTCGGCGTCGTCCCGCAGGAGGCGCACCTGTTCACCGGCACCGTCGCGAGCAACATCGCCTACGGGCGGCCCGACGCGGACCGCGCGAACATCGAGGCCGCCGCACGCGCGGTGGGGGCCCTCGACATGATCGCCGGTCTGCCCGGCGGCATGCTGCATCCCGTCGGCGAGCGCGGGCAGGGCCTGTCCGCCGGGCAGCGTCAGCTCGTGGCGCTGGCCCGGGCCGAACTCGTCGATCCGGACCTGCTGCTACTCGACGAGGCCACCGCGACGCTCGACCCGGGCACCGAACGGGCGGTGCTCGCGGCGGGCGAGTCGGTGACCCGCAGCCGCACCGCCGTGGTGGTGGCCCACCGGCTGGCCACCGCGGCACGCTCCGACCTGGTCGTCGTGGTCGACGGCGGGCGCATCGTGGAGACCGGATCGCACGACGCACTGCGGCACGCCGGAGGCGTGTACACGACCCTCTGTGATGCGGCCCAAATGCGGGCAGGGAATAATCGGCTGTCGAGAACCGTCGTCGATGGGGATCCCATCGAATCAGAGATTGTGAGGTAGGTCTCGACCGTGGCAGAGCTTTTTTGTTCGTCACAGCCGCGGGCTAGCCTCATATACATAGGCACTCCGATCGGGTACCGAAGAAAGAAACGAGGCGAACAACTGCCGTGAGCAGCAGCTCTACTTCCCAGTTCGGACAGAACCAGTGGTTGGTTGACGAGATGTACCAGCGGTTCCAGGACGATCCGTCGTCCGTGGACGCCAGCTGGCACGAATTCCTGACGGACTACTCCCCGGAGGCGGCGGTCGCGGGTGGCGCGAACGGCGCCACGCAGACCCAGCGTTCCATGCCTACGACAACGGCGCGGGCTACACCTCCGCCAAGCATGCCCAGGCGGTGCTGCACCGCACGCTGCGCGGTGAGCTGCTCGGCAAGCCG
>NZ_JAALEG010000149.1 GCF_011058165.1 Rhodococcus aetherivorans | reverse complement strand
CGGGCGGATCGCATTCGGATTCCGCAACCCCGACAACCAGCGACGCAGGGTACGGTGGGCCTGCACCCGCCGCTCCCGGCGGAGCACACCCAGTCGGCATCAATGCCACTGCTAACTGCGAAGAGCCATATTTCGGGGCGAGCATCATGGAGCCGTAGTGGTGTTCAATCTCGGCCACGTTGGACCGAAACTGCACATACCGGTTGCCAACCAGGGTGGAGGCAATC
The DNA here is from genome assembly GCF_011058165.1 of Rhodococcus aetherivorans. Taxonomy (GTDB): domain Bacteria; phylum Actinomycetota; class Actinomycetes; order Mycobacteriales; family Mycobacteriaceae; genus Rhodococcus; species Rhodococcus aetherivorans. The sequence goes on along the minus strand of NZ_JAALEG010000149.1, from coordinate 7,332 downwards.
GCGAACGTCGTTGACAAGGGTCGCTGCCCTGACTGCCAACCCTCGGAAACGTGACGCAAAAGCTGTAACAGGGAGAGCCCCCTCCTAGATGCACAGGTGAGTCCTCCGATGCGAACATGCAAAGCTGGCTCACCTGTCCGCTCATTGTTGAGGCCAAAGGATACGTAGATGCAGTCCCGCGTTGAAGCGCTTAAGCGCACCATTGAAGAAGGGCGTGCAGTCGTGATATGCGGTGCTGGGGTGTCCGCATCCGTCACTAATAATGCTCCAAACGCCACCTGGATTGGACTAATTCGATCCGGTATCGAATTCGTATGTGAAAATTCAATAAACGAGACGACAGCATGGAAAAGCATGGTTGACGGAAATCTCGCCTATGGAGTGGATGAGAATGATGCGGCTGCACTAATAAACGTGGCTACAATGGTTCTGAAAAAAATCAAATCGCTCGGCGTACAAGCCGAGGCCAATTGGCTTCGAGATACCGTCGGATCGCTGCCCCTCCAAGACCCTTCCTGGTTAGATGCAATCGGGAGTTTGCCATGCGTGATGCTCACCACGAACTATGACACATTGCTGGAGCAGCGGCTTAACGTGCCTTCAGTCGACAGAAGCTCCCTTCCCAATTTTCAGCGAGTGATTTCAGGGGGAGCCAAAGGGGTCGTTCATTTACATGGCGTATGGGATAAGCCCGAGACCATCGTTTTCTCGTCGGACCAGTATGCGAAGCTGTCATTCGACGAATGCCAGTCCGCCTTGCAGCGGGCCGTGGCGAGTACCAAGTCGATATTGTATATCGGATTTGGTGCCGGCATGGGGGACCCGAACTTTTCCGACTTGCTCTCGTGGCACAGGAGACTATTCTCAGTGTCGGGTGTAGAGCACTTCCGGCTATGCCTTGACGATGAGCTACCCGACCTTCGATCAGCTCATGTTGATTCCCATATATCTCCCATATCCTACGGAACAAAATACTCAGAGTTCCCGCAGTTCATTAAGGGTCTGATCTCTGGGGCGGACCTATCTGTCACTAACGAGGCGGGAATAGTACGTGACATTCCCAGAGAAACGCGGGTTCAAATGATTGCAGAGCTACAAATTGACACGCGGCTAATTGATTCCACATACTCTGAAACATGTGATGAAGTCAATTCTGTTGCACTACCCCCGATTCTGCTACCCGTTCCTCATGCGGAATATATTGAGCGAGGCGCTGACTCCGATGACGCTAGAACCAAGCGGCTGGATCCAGATGTAGAGTGTGCGCAAGATGGGGTTGTCATCATTGTGGGGGACGAGCACTGTGGCCTTACTACCGCACTTAAGTGGCTTGTGATTCGTGCATCGGAATTGGATTATGAAAAAACGCCTATCTACGTAGATTTCAACAATCGCCAATCGGGCACCGGTCCGTTTGAAAGGCTTGTACGTCAAGAAGCTCTGGAGCGGGGAATTATTCAATTCAAGCACGACAATTTGCCCCGCGTCGCGTTAGCGTTAGACAATTACTCCCCTCATGTTCGCAAAATTTCCGATAATGTTCTGCGCGGAATTGCGCAAAGTGAAATTGAAACAATATTCATCGGTTGCAGAAGTAACGATGAGGCTGAAATTGTAGAACGCCTGTCAAATATTGGCGTGAATGCTCAAGTCCGCTACGTCGGTAGGTTGAACATGGCCGATGTGACTGCACTCGCGAAAATTGCCGCGCCTACCGTCCACCGGTCCATAACGCAGCGGATAGTTTCAGTGCTGCGCGCAGAGCGTCTTCCGCGCAACCCTTTTACAGTCTCCTTGCTCATCACGATCCTTCTCCGGGGAGAGGAGGTGGCAGCCGAAGCTTCGCCTACCGGAATTCTAGAGCAATATATTGGGCTATTGCTTGGCCGCGGGGATCCCACCGTAGATACGCGATATTCGATTGGAACCGAGCAGAGCATAACAGCTTTATCGGCGCTGGCTGAGGTTTTCGCTAGGAAGGCGAGTAGCGTATTATCAGAGTCTGTCACCGTGGAGGTTCTCGCTGGTCTGATATCTGATTATGCGTGGCCCGAAACTGCTACCGATATGATGCGTAAATTCCGCGAATCACGTATCCTTTCGGTAAATCCAAGCGGGGTATCTTTTGTTCGAAGCAGCTATTTGCATCTCTTTGCGGCTAAGTACGCGTTACGGGAGCCCGAATTTTTGCGGTTTATCTTGGATGATCCACTGCGTTTCGGCCCCGTAATTCGACATTACGCCGCGCTTAGCCGCAGGGATGTGTCGATTATCGAAGCCATGCAAAATCTACTGGATGAGTTTGCAGACGAAGGGTCGGCTTCGAAGATTTACGATATCGTTAAGCGTGAAGATGCGCCTGACGACTTTTTGAAGGAGTTGGAGGGCGATGAAAGCGAGTCGGGATCCCGTGAATTAGTGCCCTTGGATGAGCCCCCCCGATCCGCTTGATTCAATATCGGACAGTGATAGGAATCCCTTTCCGGAAATAGATGATCACGGAATACCCGGAGCGCAGCGTTACGCCCTGGCGCTTGAGACTGCTTCCACGGCCCTGCGTGACTTGGACGAAGTTAAGGAGCTCGACAAGAAAAAGCGGTTGCTGGAAACCGTCATACAAGGATGGGGGACGCTCGCCGGGATACTCAGTGAAGAATCTGCGTTTATTGACCTTCAAAAGTCAATAATTAGCAGCATCAGGGAGCGAGAGCCGGAGTTTTCCGAGAAACATTCCGAGCTGCTTGCCGAGTTGTTTAATGTTATCCCTTGTGCCTATGTCGCAAGTGGTATAGAGCGCTCGCTCTCGTCTCGTAAACTATTGAAGATATTGAACGAATTATTGCTTGAAGGTCGGTTATCTGGAGGGGCGCATTCTGCCTCCGCGACAGCGTTGTTGATGATGTCAATTGGAGGAAATGGTTGGGTCTCTGGTGTGGAGAAGGTGTTGCGCGGAAAGGAAGATGTATGGATATACCGGAACTTTATCGCGTATCTCTTCTATGCTCTCTACCTGAATGATGAAGTAGATCGTGGAGAGGAAGTGGACTTAATTCGGTTTGTCGCTGTATCGATTGTAGATCGATGGAAGTACAAAGACGACCGCAAGCGTAAGCTGGCAATTGGAGTGATGCAGCAACGACTAAAGCGCGAAAAAGTCGGCTATCAGAAGGGAGTCGGCAAATTGTTATGGTAGCAGTACGCCGCGGTCATTCGAACCCGGACTCGTCTTCCGTGAGGAGGACTGCTACCTGACATAAGACCCGCATATCGGCTCCCTAACGACGGGTAGCCGATGTCGGGGCGGGACGAGTGCGCGAGGTGTCGAAATGCGGGACGTCGCCCCGCGATCGTGGCGCTGGAGTGAGGCCCGCCCCGGGGTTCAGGCGATCGCCCAGGTCAGCAGGTCGAGCAGACGGACGTCGGTCAGGGCCGCGATCCGACGTACATGCTCGGTCTCGGACTGCGCCAAACGGCGACGGAACAGCGGGAGGGCACCGCTGTCGAGGTTGGCGCACAGATCGTCGCGGATGGCCGCCCAGAACAGCGCTCGTCGACCCCGGTGGGGGTACCGGGCAGCTGCGGCCCGCGCCTGCATCCGGTAGAACGCCATGACCTTCGAGTCGAGAATGGGGAGCAAGCCCGGGCGTTTGAGGTGCAGCACTTTGCTGATCTTGGCGACCCCCCACCTGCCTGGGGCGGCGGTGCGGAAATGCTCGTAGAGCGCTTCGGCACCGTCGTAGAGGTCGCCGCTGACGTTCGGGTCGGCGTCGACCAGCCGCGCGTCGGCCGGCACCGCAGCCCACGGGGCACCGACCGCGGTCCGGACGAACCAGTCGCGTTGGGCGTGACTGATCCGGGACCGCACCTTGTGGGTACGCGCGATGTCGCCGGCGGTGATCGCGTCGACCGGTCCGGGCCCGGGCAGGTCGTAGCCGGCCACGGTCACCGTCGGATAGGCATGCGCCTGGGCGAGGGCGGCCTCGATGCCGATGCTGCGTCCGGCAAGCACCAACACGGTGGCCCCCGGATCGGCCCCGTCGCGGGTCACGGCTCTCGCTCGCCGGCCTCAGCCGGGTCGGCGGCGTCGCTGCCGGGTGGCTGTTTCGGTTCCACCCAGGTGGCCACGGTGCTGGCGCCGCGGGCGAGTCGGCGCCGGCCGGCGGTGACCGCGGCTCCGGTGCGGGTGCGTGCTGCCGACCAGGCCTCACCCAGGGTGGCGTGGCGGGCACCGGTCCACTGCTCGATCTGCAGGTTCCGGGCCGCGATGAACGCCTCGACCATCGCCGCCAATCCGTCGCGGTGTTTGGTCAGAGCGCGGCCGGCCAGCTTGTGGTGCGCTTCGCCGGGGCTCAGGACCGCGTGCCGGTCGAGGATCTGCCGCAGCCGGGCGGCGAGGTCGGTGTCGGCGGTGTACTGCTCGGACAGGGTCGCCCGGGCACTGGCGATGGTCTGCTGCAGGTGCTGCGGTTCGATGGTCTGCACCTGCACCAGGCGCAGCCGTTGCCACAAGAACAGCGACTGTTGGGCCACGATGAGCAGCTGCAACGTCTCGAGCAGCCGGCCTTTGTGCAGCACGTCGGCGAGCTGATCGGCCCGGGCACCGGGGGAGGCGTCGGCCTCGAGCATGTCGAGCAGTTTCTGGGCGTGGAACCGCAGGCGTTCGACGCCGACCTCGAGGTCGGCCCCGAGCGCGGCGGATGGAGGACCAGTCGGTGGCGGTCAGCGCATCCCCGTCCGTGAGAGCGTGCACCCGGCGGGTGAGCAGCCGGTGGTGGCCGTAGACGTCGCCGAGTCGCTGCGCGGACGCCAACCGCAGGATCTCGTCGACGGAGTCCTCGATGCGATCGAGGTGCTCGTCGATCCGGTCGAACTGCGCCGCGATCGCCATCTTGAGGCCCGCCAACGCCGCGGCCGGGCCGAACCCCGCCGCGGCCCCCGGCGGAGCGATCCGGGCGTGAGAGAGGATCTTGCCGGTACCGGCCTCGCGCACCATCCGATGAAAGGTGACGGTGGTGCCCGCGGTGGCCTTCGCGGCGAACTGGCGCTGCATCGCCGTACCGATCGCATAGACCGTCGAGACGGTCTTGGCGGAAAACAGCTCCGCGGTCATTCGGACCAGGGTGTCGTTCGGGGCGGTGGCCACGGACGTGAGCGGGGTGTCCCACTGTCGGCAGAACTGTTCGATCGCGTCGTCGGCGCCGACGACGGCGGTCCCGAACTCGTCGGCGATCACCATCAGGTCCGCCTCCGGTGGGGAGGCCGTCGCCTCGTCCTGGTCCGGCTCCTCCGATGCGATCCGTTGTTCTGTGCTCACGTACCCACCCTTTCGTCGCGGCGCCCGTCACTGCGGTATTCCCCTGAGGGCATCGTGCCGCACCCGTCCGACGTCACACCGGACGGAGGTCGGCGCGTGCCGACACTGCATCGGGTGGTGGGCCGGCTCGCGTATCGGCCGTGCGACTGCGCCAGGAAGGCCGCCCTCGACGGGAACATCTGCCTGTAACCCGCTCGTGCGCCGAGGCGCCTGCACATGACCGCCGTCCACCTTTGCATACAGATAGGGGACTGGTCAGGTCGCCTTCGTCGCCGGTCGGAATTCACACGGTTCGGTGCCTCCCCGTACTCGAGAGCACATCGATGCCATGTACGTGCCCAGCAGCGGGTCCCTGCCTGCGGCGATGGTCATTCCTTCGCGCCCCCATCGACGCAAGCCTCGGATCGAGGCACTCGGTCTGCAACCTCGCCGACAGATGTGTTGTTGTAGGTGTAAAGCTGTTCGGAAAGGTGCGCTGCGACATTGTCGAGCGCCGGCTCGATGGCGTGTAATCGGATCCGAGCGATCTCTACCTGCGCGGCATGTTCGGCGGACGCGACGGCACGGCGCTGTTGTTCAGATTCAAGTCGGGCATCCAAAGCGGCCCGGCGTTCGGTCTCGGCAAGCTTCTCATCGAATTCCGATACCGATCGGGCTATCGCGCGCAGCTGGTCGGCACCTCCCTTGACGTGAGCAATGGTTGCGGCATAGTCGACGCGGGCCACATTGATCTGAGCCTGGTCGTCGGGATGCATGGTCGCGTTGAAGTCGTGGATAAGGCCGTAGAGATGAGCGCCGGCTTTGACGTGTTGAGCTAGATCCCACAGTGCGGCATCTACATTCACGTCGGTTAAGTAGCCCATACGCACGGCGCGGGATCCTGCGATGACGTTTACGCTGACCCTGGCGTCACGCATAGGCGTTGCCAGGGCTGTCGGTGCGTTTCTCAGCTCCCCCACGGTGAGGACGAAATCACTGCTCTTGCGGGCCATTCTGCGGTGGTGCCGGAATATCCGATGCTGAGCGGCTGCTCCCGCAATGAAGACTCCCAGGCTCACGAACGCGATCACGATGAAGTAGAGGCCACTGTCGACGCCGATCGCCTCAGGAACGACGTTCAGGCTAACGAGACCTGTTGCCACGATGAGGATCCCTGCGAACCCGCCTACCATCCCCAGCCACTCCTTTGAGGATTTCGTCATTGGTTGGTGTCCAGGGGCGACAACGACCGGTATCGACCGTCCGTCGTCAGGGATGCGGGCAGTCACCATCGTCTCCTTCCATTCCGGACAACGAAAGAAACCTGACAGAGCCTCCTTTACTTTCTCAAAAATATCCCAACGATCACATCAACACGTCGGTGCACCGGCGCCGGGCCGCGTCCCGGCCCGACGGCGGCGCGGGCGGCCTCGGCGAGAACGTGCACGTCCACCGAGGTGTACATCGGCGCCGACCCGGCCACCGAAAAATGCTCCCAGCTGCGCCACGATCCGTACACGTCTGCTCCCGTCCCGGTCCTCGACTTACAGTCTTCACTAGGATTGTCCTCTGCCCGACCTGCCGGACTGGTGTTGCCCTCAGCCGTTGAGGACGCGGTCGGCCAGCCACCGGTTGTGGTACTGCCCATAGACGCAGGTGCTTTCGGCCATCAGCTGCTTGGCGAGGGACGCTGCCGCCGCCTTCCACCGCAGGGCTTTGGGAAGAGCGATGTGTGGACCGAGGACCTCGCTGGTGAGGCTGACGGCGCGGCCGGCGAACTTTGTGTGCTCGGCTATCTCGAGGAGCACGTCGTCACCGAAGTGGTGATCCAGCTCGGCCAGGGAACTTCCGCAGTCGTGTTCCAAGGTGGCGCGGTCGACGAACACAGTGACGAAGTATCCGGTGACCACTGAGCCCTGATCCACCGTCGTTGATCTGTGTCTGATCTCCGATCGTTTTCGGACGTTGTTCCGGTTTCGGGCATGAGTGTCTCGCCGGTCTGCCCGGCGTTTCCACTGGTGTCCTCGGTCGTGACCCGT
>NZ_JAALEG010000148.1 GCF_011058165.1 Rhodococcus aetherivorans | reverse complement strand
GTACACGCCCGAGGACCTGCAGCAGGTCCAGGACGAGTTCAACGGCCGCCCCCGGCAGACGCTACGCTGGCGCACGCCAACCGAAGCGTTCACCGAGCTTGTCGCATCGGCCGCCTGAAACCGCCTGCATCGACAGGATGTGACATTCGGCCGCCGGCAACCCCCGCACAGCCCGGGCGCTCGATGTCTCCGGAAGTTCACGAATCGGCAGTGTGAATCGCCTATCGTGGCCCCAGGCTTCGACAGGGGAGGACGCATGCCCGAGATCGTGCACGCACCGGCCAGGCATCTGGCCGCCGTGGAGTTCAGCACCGACGTGGCGCACATCGGTGAGCACCTCGGCGAGGCGTACGGCGCCGTCGAGCAGTACCTGGCCGGCGCGGGCACGTCGCCGGCCGGCCCGGCCGTCGCGTACTACCGCAACTTCACCAGGGAGGGCTTCGACGGCGCCGCCGGCTTCGAGGTCACCACCCGGATCGACGGCGACGGCCACGTGGTCCCGATCGACCTGCCCGCCGGCCAGGTCGCGACCGAGACCCACCTCGGTCCCTACGACACGCTCGAGCACACCTACGAGGCCCTCGCCGCCTGGGCCGCCCGCGAGGGGCACGACCTCGACCTGAGCACCGCGTGGGAGGAGTACTGGAGCCCGCCGGGCACCCCCGCCGAGGAAGTGCGAACCGTGATCTTCGTTCCCGTGAACTCCTGAGGCGTATCGCGGAAGCACCTCCACGGCGGCGGGAGGCGGGAGACAATCCGCGAATGTCCCTCGTCGTCGGATTCGCGCCGTGGATCGTGTACTGGATCCTCGTCGGCAACACCGGGTTCGTCACCGCCGTGGCCGCCGCCCTCGCGCTCGCCGCCGCCGGCCCCCTCGTACAGCGGGTGCGCGGAAAGCCGTGGCGCTCCCTCGACGTCGGCACCGTCGTCGTCTTCGCGCTGCTGCTGATCGCCGCGCTCACGCTCGACGACGCCGTCCTCGAACGCTGGCTGCAGCCGGTCGGCAATCTCGGACTGCTGCTCGTCGTCCTCGGCGGCATCCTCGCCGGACGACCGTTCGTGCGCGAATACGCCGTCGAGACAGTCGATCCCGCGACCGCGGCATCCGGCGGCTTCCGGTACATCACCACCGCGATGACGTGGATGTGGGCCGCCGCGTTCGCCGTGATGACCGTGTCCTCGCTGATCCCGCCGATCGTCGACGGTTCCGCCACCGTCCGCGACGAGACCGACGCGCTCTCCGTCGTCGGCTACTGGGTCGTCCCCTTCGTCGTCCTGGGTGCCGCCGGACTGGTTTCGGCCCTGTTTCCCAAGTGGTTCGACACGAAGTCCGCGCTCGCCGCCACCGCCAACCCGAGCCCCGAACCCGCGTCCCCGACGGCACCACCCCCGGACCTCGACTCGCCCCGGGTGCACCTCGTCGTACCGCGCCAGTCGCGGCACGACGAGCCGTTCCGCCTCACCCTCGCCGGGTCGCGGCCCGACGCGACGATCACCGTCACCGCCGAGGGCGCCGACATGTCCGGCGCCCGCTGGCGGTCGCACCGCAGCTACGACGGCAGCGTCGACGTCGTCGACGAACCGTTGTGGGACATGCGGTTCGACGAGCCCGACCGCGTACCCGACCTGTTCGTCCCCCCGCCCGGCCGGTGGCCGGTCACGCTCACCGTCACCGACGGCCCGCACACCACGCGACGCACGGTGATCCGCACCGACGCCGCGCCCGGCGTGACCGTCGCAGACCTCGACGTCGCCGGACGGCCGGGTCTGCTCGCCCGCCCGGACGGCCCGGCTCCGCTGCGCGGATGGCCGGCGGTGCTGTGCGTCGGCGGATCCGAGGGCGGCGTCGATTCCCAGCGCGCCACCATCGCCGCCCTCGCCTCCCACGGCCACGTCGCCCTCGCCTACTCGTGGCTCGACGAGAACACCGAGGTCGCGTCCGTACCGCTCGAGCGCTTCACCGGCGCGCTGCGCCACCTCGCCGCCCTGCCCGAGATCGACACCGACAACGTTGCCGCCGTGGGCATTTCCCGGGGCGCCGAAGGCCTGCTCGCCGCCGTCGCGGCCGACGGCACGTCGCTGCGGGCGCTGGTGCTCGTCAGCCCCAGCTCCGTCTCGTGGCAGGGACTCGGGCCGGACGGGGAGATCCCGGACACTCCGTCGTGGACCCTGGGCGGCGCGCCACAGCCCTGGGCACCGCTGCCCAGCTCCGCGCTGATGCCGCAGATGATCCGCAACGCCTGGCGCGCCGGCCGCGACGTCGCCCGGCACCGGCCGTCGCTGCTGCGGCTGTCCGACGCCTACCGCGCGGGACTGCGCGACGCGCCCGACCCCGCCCACCTGCGGTCCGAGAAGATCGACGCCCCGATCCTGTGCATCACCGGCACCGACGACCAGCTGTGGCCGGCCACGGACATGGCGGGCGCCCTGCTCGCCCGGCGCGGCGACGGTCGCGACCGGCACCTGTCCGTCGACGGCGCCGGCCACCTGATCCGCCTCGGCATGTTCCCCGGCGACGCCCAGTGGAGCGGTGGCATCGCCTTCGGCGGCACCCCGGCCGGGCAGGGCAGGGCCCAGCGCGCCGCGGTCGACTCGGTCACCGAGTTCCTCGCCTGACCGGCGCTCCCGTCGCGGTCCCGGGTTTTCTGGAACAGTGGAGGGGTCCGGACGCCACGAGGAGGTCCCGATGTCCGACGACCCGCAGTTCCCGGTCGGGTTCGAACCGGCCGAGCAGCGCCGCGAGCGGATGGCCGCGCAGGTGCGCCGCTGGTGCGAGCAGCACCGGCTCGACGGCCGGCACGCCCCGCTGTCGGACGCCGCCGCTCTCTGCCTGGCCGCCGGCCACCTCGACGACGAGACCCGCGACATCCTGGCCCGGCGCCGCCGGATCGGCCGCGGCCTGCCCACGCTCGGCGGGTTCGGCGCGTTGCGCCATCTCACGGACGAGCACGCCCGCCTCACGGTGCGAGCCGCCGACCTGCGCCCCGGCGCCGCCCGGCTGGTGTTCGAGTACCGGGCGGGGGAGCTGGCCAAGCGGCTGCGCAACGCCCACTACACGCTCACCGTGTCCGGCCGGCACTACGCGCAGGGCGTGCGGGCCGTGCGGCGGGAACGGCGCGACGGCGTGCACCTCGACCCGCACCAGCGTGACGCCCTGTTCGCGGCGCTGCAGCGCACGCCCGCGCCGATCCCCGAGAGAACGACCGATCAGGTGCGCGGCGCCGTGCTCGGCGTGGCCGTGGACCGGGTGACGCGCTGGTCCGACGGCACCGCGGCGGCCGCGGTGGGACGTCGCGCCGCCGACGCCCTCGGCCGGCAGGTGCCCGACGGCGACGATCACTTCGTCGACCGGTACGACACCCTGCTGTTCCTCGCCGGCACCCTGTTCGATCGGATCGAAGGCTCCACGGCCTGGCGGTCGGACCACCTCGCGGTGCAGCGGTCCCAGCTCGATCTCGCCGACGAGCTGACGCAGATCGCCGTGGACGCCGTGACGTTGCGGGGCCTGCTCGCCGAACTCGCCGACGCCCGGCGCGCGGCGCCGTCCGCTCGCGCGGCCGTCGACGCGCGTATCGCCGCGCTCGCACCGGTGTGGGATCAGCTTCTCGACCGGGTGGCGGCACTGGCCCGCATCGGCGAACTGCTCACCGTCGCCGAGGTCCAGCTGCGCACGGCCGAGGTCGAGGCCCGCACCGCGAGCCTCGACGAGCGGATCGACTCCCTCATCGGCCGATCGGGAGCGCGGGAGTTGTCCGCCGACAACACCTACTTCGTCGGCGACCAGTTCGGGATCGCGGCAGAGCTGATGGGTTCGCTCCGGTCGGAGCTGAGGGGCGACATCGCGGAGCTCACCGCGCGGGAGTGAGGCCGCCCGCGCGTCGATTGTCAGCTGTCACAGCCCAGCTCCTCGGTGATTCCGACGTCGCCCGACGGCACTGCTTCTCGTGCGGGCGGTGCTGTAACTTTCACGCGTTCTCGAGCGAAATCGACTGGGGGTGAACGGATGCTGCGCAGTGTGTCGAGATGCACGGCGCCGAGATGCACGGTGCCGAGACCCACGGTGCCGGCGTGCACGGCCCGGAGGTCGGGGATGCTCCTGGCGGCGACGGTGTTCGCCGTCGCCGGCTGCGGCGGGTCCGGCGGCACGGTCCGGGTGCAGGACGCCCCGATCCTCGAGGCGGAGTTCGACACGGTCCTGCTGACGGGCGAACCCCGCACCCTCGCCTCCGTGGCCGAGGACGCCGGTCTGTCGCCGGGGTCGTGGGACCGCATGTACCGATTCTCGCTGCCCCTGCTGATGAGCTCGATCAACCGGGATCTCGGCCTGACGGGCACCGTGTGGGAGAACCTCCCCGACACCGCGGGGCAGGGCCTGATCGTCTTCATGTCCGACGGCGCCGTCGTCCGTGCCACCGTCGACCGGGCACCCGTCGTCGAGGTCGACGGGTACGGCACCCCCGAGGCGCTGGTCGAGGCGGCCCCGGACCGGCTCACGATCGTCTCCGGCCACTGACCGACCCGGTGTGACATCCCCCCGTCCGATTCGAGGTCCAAGGACCCGTTCCGAACGGGCGCGAACGATGGGACGCTGAGACCGGCAGACACCCATCGGCGAAAGGGCCGAAGCAATGAAGGCACTGGTGTTCCACGGTCCGGGCAAGCGCGTCTGGGAGGACGTTCCCGACCCCCGAATCCAGGACCCCACCGACGCGATCGTCCGCGTCGACGCGGTCACCATCTGCGGCACCGACCTGCACATCCTCGGCGGCGACGTCCCCGAGGTGACCGACGGGCGCACCCTCGGGCACGAGGCCGTCGGCACCGTCGTCGAGGTCGGGCCGGGCGTGCAGAACCTCGCGCCCGGCGACCGGGTCCTCGTCTCGTGCATCACCTCGTGCGGGCGCTGCCGCTTCTGCCGCGAGGGCCGCTACGGCCAGTGCCTCGGGGGCGGGGGCTGGATCCTCGGCCACCTCATCGACGGCACCCAGGCCGAACTCGTGCGAGTCCCGTTCGCCGACAACTCGACCCACCGTGTACCCGAGGGCGTGAGCGACGAGCAGATGCTCATGCTCGCCGACATCCTGCCCACCTCCTACGAGGTCGGCGTGCTCAACGGATGCGTGCGGCCCGCCGACGTCGTCGTCATCGTCGGCGCCGGACCGATCGGTCTCGCCGCGATCCTCGCCACCCGGCTGCTGAGCCCGAGCCACGTCGTCGCGGTCGATCTCGCCGACAGCCGACTCGAGGCCGCCAAGGCGTTCGGCGCCGACGTCGTGGTCAACGGCGGGCGCGACGACGTCGCCGCGGTGGTGCGCGACCTCACCGGCGGCCTCGGCGCCGACGTCACCATGGAGGCCGTCGGAGTGCCGGCGACGTTCGAACAGGCCGTCGAGCTGGTCCGGCCGGGCGGCCATGTCGCCAACATCGGCGTCCACGGCGCGCCCGCCACCCTGCACCTGGAGAGCATCTGGATCAAGGACCTCACCATCACCACCGGCCTGGTCGACACCTACTCGACGCCGACCCTGATCGGCCTGGTCCGCAGCGGCAAACTCGACACCTCGCCGATGATCACCCACCGGTTCGCACTCGACGAGTTCGAGGAGGCCTACGACGTCTTCGGCCGCGCGGGTGAGACCGGTGCGCTCAAGGTGCTGCTGACGGGCAGCCGGTAACCTGGCGCGGCTGCGCTCGCTGCTTCACCCGCGCCGCCACAGGCGAGCGAATGTATCGTTCCGTCGGACTACCGAGGTGAGCGATACATTCGCTCGGGCCGCGCTCATTCGTGAGTTGCCGCGAGTTCGGCTGCGGCGGAAGTAAAGTCCGGGTCGAAGAGCAGGAAGCTCAGCAGGTCGCCGTGGTCCTCGCGTGTTCCCCCGGCGAGGCGACCCAGGACCGACAGCCACGGATGGCGCAGACCGCCGACGCCCGCGGCCTTCCTGCTGTACACGTCGTACGCGAGCCGGCCGAGGTCGTACGCCTGATCGAGCGACGGGCCCGCGAACCGCACCCGGATCTTCCGATCCGATGTCACGTCCGCGCTGTCCACTCCGGCTGCACGGATGCGCATCAGCCGGTCGTTACGGACCTCGAGTTGGTGGAGGTCTTCGATCATGCGGTCCGAGAGGAGGGCGCGCAGGATCAGCGCGGCGGCACCGAATACGTCGGGCGGTTCGTCGTCGCCGGGCACGAGGTCGGCGGCAGGCCGTTCGATCCAGTGCCGCGGCTGGGTCGCGACGACTCCGAGGGTGTCCGCGCCGAAGGCGAGGGCCGGTTTCAGCGGGGTGTTGAGCTGCAGACCGCCGTCGACGTACCAGCCTGCCCACGCCGCCGGTTCGGTGACCCGGACGGGCCGGAACAGCACCGGCACCGCCGCCGACGCCAGCACGTGCTCGACGGTCAGTTCCGTTTCGACGTAGGTGATGTTGCGATGTTCGTCGTAGGGAGGTAGCGGCACGGACGAGCGCTTCTCGACGAAGACCACGGTGCCGCGGGTGGCGACCGACGTTGCGGTCACCGCGACCGCCCCGATGGCGCCGCTGCGGATGTTGGCGTGCAGGTCCTCCCAGCAGATGAGAGAGTCCAGCAGGTCGTGCATGCGCTCGGTGTCGAGAAGGCTCGGTAGCGTGACGTCCAGACCGGCGGCCTGACCGAGGTAGCGCAGGCCCGTGCCGACCAGCGTCCCCACGGGGCCGAAGACGTCGTCCAGTCCCATTGTCGACCACAGGCTCACGATCCTGTGGGTTGCGGCCTTGTACCCGTCCCCGGCGAAGGCGGCCAACGCGACGACGTTCAGTGCGCCGGCGCTGGTTCCCACCAGAATCGGGGGGTGCTCCGACCTCGGCAGGTGCGGCAGCAGCGATGCGATAGCTCCGGCCTCGTACGCGCCCCGGGCGCCCGCGCCGGATACCACCAGACCTACGGTTTCGCTCACGGTCGTCCCCCTCACGACGATCACGTGCGTACATCGGAGAACGATACGCGCCGGTGCGGCGCCGAATGCGTGATCCGCAGGAGGCGGACGAGGGGCGCGACGAGCACATCCTCGCCCCGTCGGCAGCGCTCACGGGCATCCGGCCGAGGCGCCGGATCCGTCCGCCGATCGGTTGCGTGTCGGTGTCGTGCCTGCGGACGAGTGTGGCCGAGACTGGGCCTGTGTCCGATATCGGCGGTGTGGAAGCGGTGGTGTTCGACCTGGACGGTGTGCTGGTCGACTCCGAACCGCTGTGGGAGCAGGTGCGCCGGCAGGTCGTGGCCGAGCACGGGGGTCGGTGGACTGCCGACGCGCAGAGCCGATTGATGGGCATGAGTACCCCGGAGTGGTCGAGGTATCTCAGCGACGGTCTCGGTGTCGACCTGCCACCCGACGACGTGGCAGCGCTGGTCATCGATCGCATGGGCGCTCGCTACGCCGACCGGCTGCCGCTGATTCCGGGTGCGGTCGAGGCGGTGCGCGCGATGGCGGCGCGGTGGCCGCTCGGGCTGGCCAGCTCGTCCCCGCAGGCTCTGATCGACGGCGTGCTCGACGCCGCAGCGCTGGGAGACGTGTTCACCGTGGCGCTGTCCACCGAAGGTGTGGCGCGTGGGAAGCCGGCACCCGACATCTACCTGACGGTGGCCGAGCGACTCGGTATGGACCCGGCTCGGTGTGCGGCGGTGGAGGATTCCAGCAACGGGCTGCGGTCGGCGGCGTCGGCC
>NZ_JAALEG010000147.1 GCF_011058165.1 Rhodococcus aetherivorans | reverse complement strand
TCAGCTCGCGCTGGTGCCGAGCGATCTCGAGCTGGGCGACTTTGCTGGGCATGGGGTGCCTCCTTGCTGTGGGCAGAAAAAATGCCCACGAGGATTCGCGGGCTGATCAGGGCTGTATTCGGTTGTGCCGGCGGTCAGGCCGGGCGGGGACGCATCAACCCGAGCTGGTACCACCCCGTGGCGCGGTCGCGGTCCGGGTTGTCGTACGGCACGCCCTCGGGCGGGGTGTCCGTGCGGCAGAAGTCGACGGTCACGCGCTGCCCGCCGACGACGAATGCCTCCCCGCCGAGCGCGAGCATCCGGTCACGCACCGTCTCGCTGAGGGCGTGCACCTCGTCGTAGCTCGGTGCGAAGCAGGAGATCTCGACCCGGGGGTAGTCGGTGATCCCGTCGTCGGTGCCGCCGACCCGGTTGATCCGGATGCCGACCTCGATCTCTGCGTCCGGGGTCTCCGTGTCGGTCCACCCCAGGTCCTCGAGTGCCACCATGAGGACCTTCTCGACGTTGGCGAAGGGCAGCGGCGGGGTGACAGCCATCTATCGCCGCCCGCCTCGCCGGCCCGCGGCGTTGATCGCCGACTGCAGCCGGCTCGCGCCCCGGGAGCGGCGGGTGCCGAACTCGGCGGCGAGCGGGTTCCGGATCGCCTGGCTGGGCGGGACGACGATCCGGTAGCCGGGCCGGCCGTCCCAGCCGCGTGCCGGTTCCACGCGGGCGGTGCGACCGAACGCGCCACCCAACGCCGCCCGACCCTTCTCGGCCTGCTTGCGCACCGCCGTCTGCACCTTCGGCGACGACATGATCCGCTGTGCATCCCGCGAGGACCAGGTGAATCGTGCGCGAGCCATCAGCCCCTCCATTCGGTCAGGAATCCGCCCACGTACTCGGCGAACCCGAAGTCGTCGTAGTGCGTCTGCAGTTCCCCGTCGACATGCAGCCGGCGCGGCCTACCGCTGTCGTCGACGATCCCGTCTGCGGTGAGGACACTCGTGGTGCGTTCCGGGAACCCGGGTGGGGCGAGGAGCTTCCACCGCGACTCGGTGGCCTCCCCGTCCTCACGCCGCTCGTCGGACTGCACCGGCTGCACCGCGCACCCCGGGTACGCGACCGGGGCGCCGTCGACGTAGTCGCCGTGCTTGACCTTGATGCGCGGTGTGATCCACACGGTCTGGTTGCCGAGGTCGTCGAGCATCAGTAGTCCCCGACCTTGAACGACCACTGCGGAGCGGCCCGGTACGGGATGCCGAGCAGCTCCTTGTGGAAGTCGGTGAAGTGCAGCAGGGCACCGGGGTTGGCGATGGTGCCGCTGCGGGAGACCTCCCCCACCGTCTTCGAGTACGACGAGAGACCGAGGTAGGGCTCGGAGATGAGGGCGGCCTTCACGACCTGGATCGACACCAGCTTCGCGTTGGGGTCGTCCGGCGCGATGTCGGGCTTGCGGTCCCGGATCCACGACGCCGCGGCGTCGAGGAACATCTGCGCATCAGCTTCCTGGGCCGATGTCAGCGGCCGTCCACCGATGGTGATGTCGCTGGGTTGCGCGAAGGCCGCCACTGGTCACTCCGTCGTCACTGCGGCGATCAGCTGCGGCTTGGTCATCGCCTTGGCCTCGGCCTCGGGGATGCCGCGTGCGATCGCGTAGGCGACCCAGTCTTCCTTGTCCGCGGTCTGCTTCGGCCGCGCCACCTCGCCGTCGGCGGACTGCGTGAGAACGACCGGCTCCGACTCGGGTGCGACGAGGACGTCCTCGACGTCGACGACCAGGCCGTCGTCGAGCAGCCGTTCCTCGTCCTCGGGCGACAGGTATGCGATCGGGTCTCCGGCGTAGTAGTACCGGAGCAGGCCGCCCTTGTCCTTGGCGACGACCAGCGGTGCATTCGCGTGGAGCGTCATGCCGACACCCCCGTGATCTTCCACGCCGCAGCCGGCTCCTGGACGATCGGGACGGTGACGCGGCGGCACCGCAGGCGCCACTTGTCGTCGTCGTCCTTGCGGATCGTCTTGGCTTGCACGCCGACACCGCCGGCGCTGACATAGCCGGGTCCCTGCAGGTTCTCGTCGGCCATGCCGCCGAGCTGCGTGGAGTCGAGCACCAGCGCGACACCGGCGACCGGGATGTTCGGCGTCGGCAGGAATCGCAGGCCGGCGATCTCCGGCAGGCTGCCGGTGTAGATCGGGCTGTCCTGCGACTCGCGGGCGAGGAGCGAGGCGATCTTGTCGTCGCTCATCACGTTCGCCCACGTGAGATCGTCGATGACGACGGTGTCCGGTTCGAAGCCCTGGTTCAGGGCGCGGATGTTCGCCACCGCGCGCAGCACGTCCCGCAGAATCGCCGGGGTGCCACCGGTGCTTGCCCAGGAGGCGATCGCTGCGGTCGACTGGGTGACCTGGGAGGCGATTGCACCGAGTGCGACGCTGTCGATGGTCTTGACCATCTGGTTGACCATCTTGACCAGGGCGCGGTTGACCGGGTCGATCTTCTGCCGCGAGATCGACTCGTCGGTGATCTCGACGTCCTGGCCCCACTTGATCGTCTTCGCCACCTGCGCAGCGCCCGTGCCGATGGACGTGAGCGGGTACTCGGCGCCCGGCGCCACGGCCTCCGGCGCGCGATCGGAGTAGATGGTCTCGCCCTGCTCGAACTGCACGGAGCCGGAATCGGTGGTGAACCGTCCGGTCAGCAGGACGTCGGCGATGAACCGCTGCTCCGCCAGCGTGCGCAGGCGACGTGCGATCAGGGTCGGATCGTTGAGGAACCGGCTGATCGTGGTGTAGTCGCCCGACAACGTGGGTGCGGGCGGCGGGTAGGTGATCGGCATGATGTGTGCCCCTTCTCCTTCGTGTGCGCCCGTTATCGAGCGAGCTTGACGCGGACCTTGCCGCCGGCCGCCGCCGCGAGAGCGATGCCGACGATCTGCGAGTAGTCGGTGCCGGCACCGAGATCGGCGACGGCGCCCGCCGCCGCGGGCACGACTCGCGCGCCGGCCGCGATGGCCCCGGACGCGGTGAGTTCGTGCACGCCTTCGCAGATGACCGTGACCTTCTCGCCGCTGGGGGCGTCGAAGGCCGCGACACCGAGCCACGCGGCGGTGGCCGCGGTGGTCGGGGCGACGGTGTCGTTGCCGGACACGGCGACGAGCTGGCCGCCGGTGACCGCGGCGGACGTGCTGCGGGTGATGCCCTGACCGGGGCGGAAGATCGGGGTGTGGTCGGCCATGGCTCAGGCTTCCTTTCCGAACAGGGCGGCGTACACGGTGTCGCCGCTGGTGTCGCCGGCGTCGGCGCTGTGCCCGGCCTCGGCGTACGGGATGAGGCCCTTCTCCATGCTGTCGAGCACGGCCTTGGTGCCCTCGGGATCGGCGCTCATCGCACCCACCCAGTGGTCGCGGCGAGCCGGCGGGACCTTCCCGTCGCGGATCGCGGAGTCGACGACGGCCTCGTTGGCTTCGCGAATCTGCTGAGCCCGGGCCTGATCGCCGCGTTCGGCCTTGGCGCGCAGCTCCTCGATCACCGAGGCCTCGTTCACCGCCAGGCCGGCCTTCTTCACGACCGCGACGGCGCTGTCGAGGCTGGGCTCGGTGGGCGCGGGCGGAGCGTCCGCGGCGCGCTCGGCGAGGGCCTCGTCGAGCGCGGCGACGATCGTGTCGTCGTCGGCGTCGGCTGCGATGCCGAGGCGCTCCGCGAGGGTTTCGTTCAAGGTGCCCATGGGCTCCTCCTTCTTGTCGGCCTCCGCCTCGGCGGCAGAGGAGTTCTGTGTGCGCGCTGCACCCGTGGACCCACGGTCGGAGCGGCCGGCGCGGTTGAAGATGGACAGGTCGAATCGGTTCTTCGCCTTCGCCGCGTCGTCCCGGTCGCCGCCGATCGCGAGGACCCGGTCGGCGAGACCGGCCGTGACGGCTTCCTCCGCTGAGTACCAGGTCTCGTCGGCCATGGCCTGCAGCCAGTCCTCGACGGTGCCGCCGGCCTTGGCCGCGTACACCGAGGCGATGTTGCGGTCCTCGTGCGCGAGATCGCGGGCCATCTTCGCCATGTCGTCGCCGTTGCCCACGCACATGCCCCACGCCTTGTGCACGAACACCTCCGCGTTCTGCATGACGTGCAGTTCGTCGACGCCGGCGGCGATGAACGACGCGGACGAGGCGGCGATGCCTTCCACGACGGCGACGACCTTGGCCGGGTGCGCCCGCAGCGCGTTGAGGATCGCCAGGCCCTCCCACACCTCGCCGCCCGGCGAGTTGATCAGGAGCTGGATCTCGCTGGTGTCGCTGGGCAGTTCGTCGAGCGCGGAGACGAACTCCTTGGCCGAGATGCCCCAGTAGCCGCCCCACGAGTCGATCGGGTCATACAGCCGCAGGGACACCGTCCCCGCCTCCGAGGACTTCGGGTCGGGGCGCTCGGCGCGGATCTGGGTGCGCTGGAACGCGGACGGGCTCCGCAGGAACGGGTTCACTGATCCTCCTGAGGGTTCGGGTTGTCCGGCGTCCAGGGCTCGTCCGGTGGTGGGGTGTCCTTCGCCGGCAGCCCGTACTGCTGCCGCGTGTACTCCTCGAGCGACCGGTCCAGGCGGATCAGGCCGGCGTCGATGAGCATCTTCAGGGCGGATGCCGTGAGGTCCTGGCGGGAGCCGATCTCGTCGAACACGATCCGCGGCGCCGGCACGTCCTCACCGAAGTTCAGGTCGACCAGGTCCTCGACGACGTGCGCGTTCGCGATGTCGCGGGCGGCCTCGGCGAACGTCTGCACCGACTGCACGAACGTGTCGGCCTGCACCGAGGCGAGGGCGTAGGAGCCGCCGCGGTCGAGGTTCAGGAAGTGCGCCAGCCCGGCGAGGGCGATCTGCTTGTCGTGGTACTCGATGGCCTGCCGGATGTCGGGCAGGTTGCCCTGCACACCGAGGAGCTTCATCTCGGCTCCGGCCGGCAGTCCGATGCCGGAGCTTTCACCGGCCCGCGCGGACGAGGCGAGCTTCTGGTACCGCTCGATGTCGGTCTCCCCCTCGGGCGCGGTGGCGACCGGGATGCCCATGCCGTTGCGCCGCGCGGTCGCGGCCTCGATGCGCATCAGCTCGTCCTTGAGCAGCCAGTGCTTGTACGCCGGCCGCAGCAGCGAACTGCCCTTCCAGTCGCCCGGCTCGGGGTCGCGCACGTACGCCACCAGCCGCGAGACCGGGATCTTGATGCCGCCGTCGACGATGGTCTGCACCTGGATCCCGTCCACCGACGGTGCGCGCTGCACGATCGAGTCCAGGCCGCCGTCGAGAGCGACGTTGATCGCGGCGATGGTGCGCTGCGGTCGCGGGGCGAGCTTCTTCAGGTACGCCCGGCCGTCGTCGCCGAGGTAGTACACCTGCTCGAAGAAGCTGTGCCCGTACGGCAGCATCAGCAGCGCGAGCCGCAGGTGCTCGGCCCACGAGAAGCGGCCGCGGGTGCGGGGGCGCGGCTTGTCCTCCTCGGACTCGCCCACGATCGCGAGATTCAGGTTTCGGGCGACGAACTCGGTGACCTCGTCGGTGGCGCCGTTCGGTTCGACGCGCCACGGGGTGCGGCGGATCGGCAGTCCGATCGCGGAGATCACCGACGCGACGCGCCCGTCCTCACGCATCATCCGCCCGTACACGCCGACCGACTGCGGCCACCGCAGCTCCGGGACCTTCTCCTCGTCCATCCACTGCCGCCAGTCCAGCGACGACACGATGCCGTCCGGGCGGACGTACCCGACCTCGTAGGCAGGCACAGGGGTGGTGGTTTCTGCCACGGGTCGTCTCCTCTCAGAACGCAGCGGTCAGCACGTCGAGTTCGCCGGCGCTCGAGCTGCTGCCCGGACTCGGCCGGGTCGGCACCGCCGCGGCCGGCGGGGGCGGCGGTGGTTTGGCGATGTCGTAGACCTTCAGCGCCCAGTGCGCGAGGGTCGCGGCCACCAGCGGCGAGATCACCTGGTTTCCCTTGCGGTTCCACGCCCAGCCGCCGCCGGTGAGGTCCCGCTTGGTCGCGCCGTCGAGCGCGTCCGACAGCAGCGGGTCCCCGGTGTGCGTGAGCTTCCCGGCGACCGCGTCGTTGTAGAAGCCGCCGCACGCCTGCACCATGTCGCCGGCGGACGTGACCTCCGGCTCGATGCCGGCGTCCACGAGATCCGGGTGCAGCGAGTAGGCCGGTGAGGCCTTGTCCATGACCAGTGCGCACGGGTCCCATCGGTCGATCAGCGACAGCAGGATCCGGATGAGTCCGGGCCCGGGTGCCGCGTGGTAGCCGACCTCGACGTGCACCTTGCCGTCGTCGGTCCGGGCGGCCGCGGCGATCGATACCCACTTCTGGTTGGGGGACATGTCGATCGCCAGCGCCACCTTCTTGCCGAACTTCGCGCTGGAGATCGCCATGTTGCTCCACACGGTCGGGTCGATGATGTGCTCGACCTCGACGTCGTCCGGTTCCTCCGGCCAGTCGCCGCGTCCCAGCGCTTCGACGTCGTACTCGCGTCGACCGGCTGCGGTGTGCAGCTTGTCCCGCTGGAACTTGAGGATCTTCTCGTCGGTCTGGATCACCCCATATGACGGGTTGGCGTACCGCGCCGTTTCCAGCGACGCCCGGTCCATCTCCTCGGGCGCCATCCACTCCGCCAGGAACAAACCCTCGCCGCCGGCGAGCCCACGTCGGCGCACCGCCGCGAGCACCTCGCCGTACTGGTGGCGTTCCTTGTCGACGGCCGACGACGTGTAGATCGTCTGCGGCCGCCGCGCCGCCATCTGCACCCAGGACAACGCGCCGGCTTCGGCATCGGAGAGGTTGTACGCCTCGTCGTAGATCAGCAGGTCGACGTCGTCGAGCCCTCGACCCGAGTCTCCCGAGCGGGTCATGAAGAACGCCTGCGCCCCGGATTTCAGGACGATGTGCCCTTCACCCTGTGACAGTGTCGGTGGTTTCGCCAGACGTGCCCTCAGGCTCGGCCGGCCCTTGATCGCGGCGATGGTGCGCTGCGCGATCGAGCGGGCCGTCTTCCACTGCTGCGCTGTGAAGATGATCGTCTCGTTCAGCACGAACAGCCCGTACAGGATCCGGAAGACCAGGATCAGGCTCTTGCCGTTCTGTCGCGGCACGATCAGGCACGAATCCGGGTGGACCCATTCCCCGTCCGGGTCGCCGTGCTCGGTGAGCAGCATGTTCGTCAGCGACCAGCGCTGCCACGGCATCAGGGGTGTCCGCGCGCGGTGGGCCAGTGTCACCGCGCGGCCGCCGTGGAACGGGTCGCCGTCGAAGGCCGAGACGTTGTGTGGTTCCTGCCGGCCGGTCAGCGTCGGGAAGTCGTCACAGATCGTCGAGATCGTCATCGCCACCAGATCCGGTCGCGGTGCCCTTCTGCCGGCGGATCTCTGCCAGGAGCTGGCGCCACACGTTCGTCAGCTGCCGCGCCTCCTGGGCAACGCCCGTGGCCTTCACCTCGAGCACCGACTTGTCGCCGCGCGAGGGCACGACGCGGAACCACAGATCCGAGTCGCCCGTGAGCATCCGGTGGTAGCCGTCGAGCTGGTCCTTGATGCGGGCCGCTTCGACGATCATCGCCGTGAGTTCGTACGGGTCGCCGACATCGGCGAGGCTCCGGAAGAGCGCCGCCCCGCCGGGACCGAAGTCGGCCGGCGAGGCAGGGTCCGCGTCGCCGGCGGCCGGTGAGATCTCGTCGGCGAGGGCGTCGGTCGGCTCGGGGTCGGCCTGGAGTCGGTCGTGGGCGGCGAGGGCGGCGAGCACGTCCATGGTTAGGGTCCCCTCTCCTCGCTGCACGTGAGATCCGGCTGGGCAAAAAATCCTGACTGGGCGCGGCGGGCGGTCAGGAGATGGGGGTACCCCGATAATTTAGGGCACCCTTAGCTACTCATGGGTAGGTTGGTGGCTCACCAGTCGAGCAGACACCACCGCGCGCGATCGTCCTCGACGGCCGGCGCGAACGGCTCACCGGTCACCGCAGGCCGCTCGTGGTCGCGGCTGCCGTCCTGGCGGTCGGAGTTGCACTTGCTGTGGAGCAGCCGGTCGGCGACAGTGCCGCCGTGCGCTCGGGCGTGCGAGGTTGCGTCCATCAGGATGGTGTACGAGCCGGATCGGATCCCGATGACCGGCGTGTCGTAACCGAACGAAAGACGGTCACCGCGTGATTCTTCGAGAGAGCTACCAACTCGACTCGACGAAAGAGCA
>NZ_JAALEG010000146.1 GCF_011058165.1 Rhodococcus aetherivorans | reverse complement strand
GACCGGAAGCCACCGGGGATGGAAGCCGCAGGGACCACGGAGAAACGGGAGGGGCCCCGAACCGTTTCCGGTTCGGGGCCCCTCCCGTGGTTTCGGACTCGAGCGACCGTCAGTGCGCCTTGCCGTCGCCGTCCGTGGTGCCGTGGACGCGCGTCTGGTACTCGCTCAGGATGGCGCGCTGCTCGACCTCGGCCTCGTGGTGCGCGGCCTCGAGTGCCGTCGCCTCCTCGGCCGGGTCCGCGCTCCACCAGCTGCCCGCGCCGGGCTTGCCGGCGGTGCCGAGCTTGTTCATGCGCTTCGGCACCGGAGCACCCTGGTACTCGAGCGGAATCGGGTGACCGTGGTCGTCCACCGGGCCGAGCGGCTGGTGGATCTCGATGTACTCGCCGTGCGGCAGGCGACGGACGATGCCCGTCTCGATGCCGTGCTCGAGCACCTGGCGGTCGCTGCGCTGCAGGCCCAGGCAGAACCGGTAGGTCAGGTAGTAGGCGAGCGGCGGGCCGAGCAGGATGCCGATGCGGCCGATCCACGTCATCGCGTTCAGCGAGATGTCGAACTTGTAGGCGATGATGTCGTTGATGCACATGATGGTCGCGATGGCGTAGAACGTCAGAGCCATCGCGCCGATCGCGGTCCGGACCGGCACGTCCCGCGGACGCTGCAGCAGGTTGTGGTGCGCATCGTCCTTGGTGAACTTCTTCTCGATCCACGGGTAGGCGATGAGGACCGTGAAGACCAGGCCCATGATCACTGCGATCCAGAACACCGCGGGGATCGTGTAGCGGCCGAACAGGTAGATCTCCCACGCCGGCCAGATACGGGCCAGGCCGTCCGTCCACATCATGTAGATGTCGGGCTGCGAGCCGGCGGACACCTGCGACGGGTTGTACGGGCCGATGTTCCAGACCGGGTTGATCTGCAGCAGACCGCTCATCAGCGCCAGCACGGCGAAGGTGATGGCGAAGAACGCACCGGACTTGACCGCGAACACCGGCAGGATCCGGACACCGACGACGTTCTGCTCGGTACGGCCGGGGCCGGGGAACTGGGTGTGCTTCTGGTACCAGACCAGGGCCAGGTGGGCTGCGATCAGGGCGAGGATGATGCCCGGAATCAGCAGCACGTGCGCGACGTACAGGCGCGGGATGATGAGCATGCCGGGGAAGTCGCCGCCGAAGATCAGCCAGTGCATCCAGGTGCCGATCACCGGGATGCTGATGGTGATGCCGGACAGCGCGGCCCGCAGGCCGGTGCCGGAAAGCAGGTCGTCGGGCAGCGAGTAGCCGAAGAAGCCCTCGAACATCGCCAGGATCAGCAGCAGCGAGCCGATCACCCAGTTCGCTTCACGCGGACGGCGGAACGCACCGGTGAAGAACACGCGCAGCAGGTGCACGATGATCGACGCGGCGAACATCAGCGCAGCCCAGTGGTGGATCTGCCGGACGAACAGACCGCCGCGCACCTCGAAGGAGATGTCCAGGGTCGTCTCGTACGCACGCGACATCGTGACGCCGCGCAGCGGGGTGTAGGCGCCGTCGTAGGTGACGTGCGCGAGGGACGGATCGAAGAACAACGTCAGGTACACACCCGAGATCAGCAGGATCACGAAGCTGTACAGGGCGATCTCACCCAGGAGGAAGGACCAGTGGGTGGGGAACACCTTGTTGATCTGACGCCGCAGCCCGGCCGCCGGGTGATAGCGCGAGTCGATGTTCTCCGCCGCGTGGGCGGCGCGGGATGGTGTTGCAGTACTCACGGGCGACGCTCCCAAAATGCCGGACCGAGAGCCTCGATGAAGTCACCGTTGGCGACGAGGAAGCCCTCTTCGTTCACTGTAATAGGCAACTGCGGCAGTGCGCGAGCAGCAGGACCGAACAGGGGCTTGCCGTACTCCAGGGCATTGAACTGCGACTGGTGGCAGGGGCACAGGATGCGGTTGGTCTGCTGTTCGTACAACGACGTCGGGCAGCCCAGGTGGGTGCAGATCTTCGAGTAGGCGAAGTAGTCGCCGTAGTTGAAGCTCTCCTGACCCTTGCGCTTGATCGCCCTCGCCGTGTCCTCGGTCCGGAGGCGGATCAGCATGACGGCGTTGCGGATGCCGCGCAGGCCCTCGAGGAGGGCGTGCTCGTCACCGCGGTCCGACTCGCGGAAGGGGAACACGGTCTCCATGCCGCCGGCATCGAGGTCCTCCGGGCGGACCAGGACGATGTCGTTCGGGCGTCCGGTGTCGCGACGCAGGTAGATCGTCTCGCCCGGGTACCGGGGCGTCCAGCCCGAGACCCACAGCGGCGACTCGTCGCCCTCGGCCCAGGGGTTCTTGATCAGGCCGCCGAGCGGCATGATCAGGCCGAGGCCGAGCGCGCCGCCACCGAACAGTGCCGTGCGCTTGATCAGCTTGCGACGCGGCAGCGTGGAGGTGTCCAGCGAGTCGGAGAGCTCGGCGACGATCGTCCGCCGATCGACCTCCGAAGAGACTCCGTCGTGCCGATCCTGGATCGACACCTCTTCCGGGATGAACTTCTTGGTGAACTGCACCGCGCCGACGCCGACGCCGAGGATGGCCAGACCCAGGGTCAGGCCCAGCAGCGGCGTGTACAGGTTGTACAGCGTGTAGTTGTCCTCACCGGGGCCCTGGTACTCCCACGGCCAGAAGATGAAGACCGCGATGAACGCGAGAGCCGACACACCCGCCAGCCCGAACCAGAAGGCGACGTTCCGTTCCGCGCGCTTCTCGGCGCGCGTGCCCGCGACGGGCCAGCGGTCCTTGCGGAACGCCACGTCCACGCCGTCGAGGTTGGTGCCGAGCGCGACGAGATCGTCGCGGCTCATCTGATCGAGGTTCTCGATCGTGTGCTTGTTCGGCGTTTCGCCGCCACTCATGACCTTGCTCCGATCCACAGTGCCGCACCGACGACGGCGACGATCCCGACCACCCACATCGTCGGGCCCTCGGAGGCGGGGCCGAAACCGCCCAGGCCGTATCCGCCGGGGCTGTTCGTCTCGCCGGAGGCCTTGACGTAGGCGATGATGTCCTCCTTCTCCTCCAGCGTGAGCTGACGATCGGAGAACTTGGGCATGTTCTGCGGGCCGGTCAGCATCGCCGTGTAGATCTGCTGCTCGTTCGCCGGATCCAGCGCCGGCGCGAACTTGCCGGACGACAGCGCGCCGCCGCGGCCGGTGAAGTTGTGGCATGAGGCGCAGTTCTGGCGGAACAGCTCGCTGCCGCGGGCAACGTCGTTGCCGCGCAGCGAGGACTGGGCGATCTCGCCGTTCTCGTCACGGATGAGCGTCGGGCCGCCGCCGTTGGCCTGGATGTACGCGCCGAGGGCGTCCGTCTGGGCCGCGTCGAACTTCGGCGTCTTGCGCACGGCCTGGGCCTCGTTGCGCATCATCGGCATGCGGCCGGTGGAGACCTGGAAGTACACGGCCGCCTCGCCGACACCGATCAGGCTGGGGCCGCGGTCCTGCACACCCTGCAGGTTGGCGCCGTGGCACGTGACGCAGGAGGTCTCGTAGAGCTGCTTGCCTTCGCGGATCAGGGCCGACTGGTCCTCGTTCGCCGTCGCCACCTGCGGCGCGGGAGTCAGCGCGGAGGCGAGGAAGCCGGCGCTGAGCAGGCCGAGGGCGAGCACCAGCGCACCGGTGACGCGGCGGCGCAGCTTGCGCTGACGGCGGGACTTGGCGGACGCGGCCGCGGACTGACCGGGCATGTCACCCTCGGAAGCGAGAGGTGGGGATGAACTCATCTGTATCCCTTTGGTATGTCGGGACGGACTGGACGTCAGGGGGCTGCCTGGGCGTTCAGCTGGCTAACGGATGAAATAAATCGTGGCAAACAGCGCGATCCACACGATGTCGACGAAGTGCCAGTAGTAGGAGACGACGATCGCCGCGGTGGCCTGCGCCGGCGTGAACTTGCTGACCCTCGTGCGCACGAGGAGGAACACGAAGGCGACGAGGCCGCCGATGACGTGCAGGCCGTGGAAGCCGGTCGTGATGTAGAAGACCGAACCCCACACCATGCTCGAGATCGTCACGCCCTCGCCGACCAGCTGGGTGTACTCGAAGCCCTGGCCGAGCACGAAGAACGTGCCCATGGCGAGGGTGATGATGTACCACCGCCGGAGGCCGAACACGTCGCCACGTTCGGCTGCGAACACACCCATCTGGCAGGTGAAGGAGGAGGCGATCAGCACGAGGGTGACCGGCACCGCCAACGCCAGATTGAGGTGGACAGGCTCCGGCGGCCAGTTGCCGTCGGCCTGCGCCCGCGCCACGAAGTACATGGCGAAGAGCCCTGCGAAAAACATGAGCTCACTGGACAACCACACGATGGTGCCGACGCTGACCAGATTGGGCCGGTTCAGCGAGTGCACGCGCTGGGTGATTGCAGTTCCTGAAGTCCCTACTGCGCTCGTCACGTTCGCAAGTATGACTGCTCGTAGTAACTCGTGGGCAATCGGGGCCGAAATCGGCGCGTCTTCGCTGGTGGGCGCCGTGCGATCGCGTTTTCCGGGGGCGGTCGTGCACCGCCCGTGGCGCGTGGGATCGTGGTGCGATGAGCAGTGGCGGAGGGGTGTGGGGCCGGGTCCGGCGAGCGTTCTCGCGCAGGGGTCCGGAGCCCCTGGATCCGGCACGGCCGGACCTGGTGGTGGTGGTCTCGTCCTTCGACGACGTCGAGGCCTGTTCGACCGCCCTCGAGCGGGGCGCGGCGACCGAACCGGCCTGGTCGCCGGAGTCGGAGGCCGTCCTGCGGCACCATCTCGAGCTGCCGGCCGATTCCGTGGAGCGGGCGATCGCCCTGGCCGCGCAGGACGGGTACGCCCCGGCGCAGCCGGCGAACCCGGCCGGGCCCGGCCTCCAGGCCGTCCTGCTGCAGCGGGTGCAGGTGCTCGATGCGCTGCACTGTTCGCAGGAGCGGTCGCGGATGGCCGGTCTGGCGCAACGGCTCGGCGGTACCGCGCTCGGGTGGGACGCCCTGCAGCCGGAGATCGGCCCTGGCTAAGCTCTTCCGGCATGCGCCGCCGACGACGGCGGCGCACCGAGGAGCGAGATGCGGCGAGGGCAGGTGCGATGAACGCTGGACGACAGGCGGATGCGGTGGCCCGGAGCTGGCCGGCGGTCCTCGGTGGGCTCACCGCCGGACGCGACCTCGCGCGTGCGGAGGCCCAGTGGGCGATGGACGAGATCATGTCCGACAACGCCACGGCCGCGCAGATCGCCGCGTTCGGCGTCGCGCTGAAGATGAAGGGGGAGACGCCCGAGGAGCTGCTCGGCCTCGCCGACTCGATGCTGGGCCACGCCCGGCTGGTGCCGGTGGACGACGACGTCGTCGACATCGTGGGCACCGGCGGGGACCGGGCGAACACGGTCAACATCTCGACCATGGCGTCGCTGGTGGTGGCCGCGTGCGGCATCCGCGTCGTCAAGCACGGCAACCGGGCGGCATCGTCGAAGAGCGGCGGCGCGGACGTGCTCGAGGCGCTCGGCGTGCACATCAGCCTCGGTCCCGAGGCCGTCGCGGAGTCGGTCGCCGAGGCCGGCATCGGGTTCTGCTTCGCCCCCGTCTACCACCCGGCGCTCCGGTTCGCGGCCGCACCGCGTAAGGAGATCGGTATCCCGACGGTGTTCAACGTGCTCGGGCCGCTGACCAACCCGGCCCGGCCCCGCGCCGGCCTGATCGGATGTGCCTTCCCGGAGCTGATCGGCACGGTCGCCGGTGTCCTCGCCGAGCGGGGCAACTCGGCGCTCGTCGTGCGGGGCGACGACGGACTGGACGAACTGACCACCTCCACGACGTCGACGGTGTACGTCGTCCGGGACGGCAGCGTGAGCACCGTGAGCCTGGATCCCGCCGACCTCGGCGTCGCCCGGGTGCCGCTGGACGCGCTGCGCGGCGGCGACGCCGCCGAGAACGCCGTGATCGCGCGGGCGGTGCTCGCCGGGGAGCACGGGCCGGTACGCGACGCGGTCCTGCTGAACGCCGCCGGGGCGATCGCCGCCTTCCGGGGGTTCGAGGGATCGCTCGCCAGTGCCCTGGCGGCGGGGATGCAGACGGCAGCCGAGGCGCTGGACTCGGGCGCGGCGGCGGCGGTGCTCGCCCGCTGGGTCGAGGTGACCAACCGGCTCGCCGCCGCGGGCTGAGCGCGACGACGGGCCGGGCGTCCGTCCTATTCGCCGATCGAGAACCCGGCCTCGACGTCGGCGCTCGAGTACGACTGGAAGGCGATGTGCGTCGCCGTCCTGGTCACGCCGTCGAGTTTGTTGATCCCGCGGGTGACCACCTCGGCGATCTCCTCGTGGTCGCGCACCCGCAGCAGCGCGATCAGGTCGATGTCGCCGGCGCACGAGTACACCTTGTCG
This sequence comes from Rhodococcus aetherivorans, assembly GCF_011058165.1. Taxonomy (GTDB): domain Bacteria; phylum Actinomycetota; class Actinomycetes; order Mycobacteriales; family Mycobacteriaceae; genus Rhodococcus; species Rhodococcus aetherivorans. The sequence goes on along the minus strand of NZ_JAALEG010000146.1, from coordinate 1,925 downwards.
ACGCCGGCCAGGTCCGCGACCGCCTGGGCGGTCTCCGGGATGCGGTGGGCGTCGGCGTGGATCAGGACGATGGCGTGGATCATTGCTCTCCTCGGCTTCCGGGGACGGACCTGCGGGCGAGCCCTCAGCGTAGGGGGTGCGCGATCGTGACCGGCTCGGCCCCGGCGCGTGCCGTTCGGGCGAGCTCACCCCACTGCGCCCACGCCCCGGCGCCGCGGAGCGGCTCGGACCAGCCCTGGGTGGTCCGGACGATGCGGACTCCGTCGTCGTGGAGCCAGCGGGCCAGCAGTCCCAGTTCCTCGACGAGCGCACCCCGCAGCGGCGCGGTCGTCGGGCGCACGGTCTCGGCCGCGGCGGCGATCGCGTCGACGACGGGCATCGGCGGGACGCCGCGTGGAGCGACTCCCGCTGCCGCGAGCCGGCCGGCCCGGATCACCGCGAACTCCCAGCCCCCTTCGGCGCGTCGCCGGGCGGCGATCAGCTCGTCCACCGCCGCGAGGGCGGCCAGGCGCTGCGTCCGGCGCAGCGCGAACACGGCGTCGGCCGCCCGGTCCCGCAGCCGGGCCGCGCTCTCGAACAGTTCGGCGGCGCCGAGGTGGTCGATGCGCTCGCGCATCCGATGCAGCGGCGCGTCGTCCTCCCCGCGCAGCAGCGCCCGGGCGAGGTCCACCTGCCGCGCGTACTCGACGGGGGTCTGCAGCCCGGCCGCGGCGGCGGCGCAGGCCCCCACGGCCTCCGGAGGGCAGTGCTCGCCGTGCCGTTTCGTGCGGGGGATGCGCCGGGTGCAGGTCCGCAGCAGGCAGAACTCGGCGACGGTGGTGGCGACGGCGACGGCGTCGGCCCGCGACGAGAACGGGCCGACGGCGTCGGTCGGGCCGCCGCACGTCGGGGCCGGGGGCGCCGTGGTCGGTGTGCGGACGACGGACAGCCGGGGGAACGCCTCGTCCGTGAGGGTGATCCACCAGCCCCGGGTGGGGAACTTGGAGCGACGGTTGTAGGGCGGGGCGTGCGCGGCGAGCAGCCGCAGCTCCCGCACCCCGGCCTCGAGGGCATGGGCGCACTCGACGTGATCGATCCGGGTGGTGAGTGCCACCATCTCCTTCAGGCGGGGCCGGGTCTCGGATCCGGTGAAGTAGTTGCGCACGCGGCGGCGCAGGTCGACCGCGGTCCCGATGTACAGCACCTCGTCCGAGGGCCCGCGGAACAGGTACACGCCGGGCCGCCGCGGCAGGTGCGCCGCGAGGGACCGTTTGGCGCGTTGCTCGGCGGTGACGGCCGGCAGATAGTCCCGCAGTTCGGTGAGGCTGTGTACCCCTTGGTTGCCGACGCGGTCGATGAGCGCGTGCAGGACGTCGACGGTTGCCCGGGCGTCGTCGAGGGCGCGGTGCGTGGGCGTGGTGGACACCCGGAACAGCTCGGCGAGCGCGGACAGCCGCACGGACGGTGCCTCGTCCCGGCCGAGGACGCGGCGCGCGAGCTTGACCGTGCACAGTACCTGCAAGCGGGGCCACGCGACCTCGGACCGGGACGCCGCGGCCCGCAGGAATCCCACGTCGAAGCCCGCGTTGTGCGCGACGAGCACGGATCCGGCGGCGAACTCGAGGAACGAGGGCAGGACCTGCTCGATCCGGGGCGCGGCACGGACCATGGCGGTCGTGATGCCGGTGAGCTGCACGATGTTCGGGGGGATCGACCGGCCCGGGTCGACGAGCGTGGCGAACTCGCCGAGCACCTCGCCGCCGCGGATCTTGACCGCCCCGATCTCCGTGATCGCGTCGTCCGTGGAGCTGCCGCCGGTGGTCTCGAGATCGACGACGACGAAGGTGGTCTCCCGCAGCGGCGTGTCCAATTCGTCGAAACCGAGCTGCACCCCGACGGCGGGCTCGGTTCGGTGGGGCACGGTCACGACGCCAGGGTAGGGGGCG
>NZ_JAALEG010000145.1 GCF_011058165.1 Rhodococcus aetherivorans | reverse complement strand
GGTGCGGCCGGTGCAGTATCCGGACGCGTGGCAGCGGGTCGCGGCGGCGGTGCCGGCGGGCGCCGGCGACGTGGCGGTGCTGCCGGCCGGAATGTTCCGGCGATTCGAGTTCAGCGGCGCCGCACCGGTTCTCGATCCGGCACCTCGGATGCTGCGCGCGGACGTGCTGCAGTCCGGGGAGCTGATCGTCGCCGGCGGCACCGTCGCCGGCGAGGGTCGGGGCGCCGCGGAGGTGGAGCGCCTGCTGCTGGCCGGGGCGGCGCCGGCCGACCTCGCTGCCCACGGCGTGGGCTGGGTGCTCGTCGAGCACGGCACGCCCGGGGACCTCGGCGACTCGGCCCGCGCGCTCGAGCAGCTCGAGCCGGTGTTCTCCGATGCCGCGCTGTCGCTGTACCGGGTGCCGGGGGTCGACGGGACGCGGTCGGACGACCGGACGGCGGCGATCGCCGCGCACGCACTGTGGGTGGCGGTGTCAGCAGGCGGGCTCGTGGGCCTGCTGGTCCTGCGACGGCCCGCCCGGCGCCGCGAGCACCACGGCGGCCTCCGCCGGGCGCGGGAACAGTCCTGAGACGCGGCGGCCCGCGGCCGTCGCGGCGAGCACCTCGTGCACCCCGTCGCCGGTCGCGGACCAGGAGAACTCTGCGGCCCGCACCCGGGCCTTGCCGCCGAGGGTGCGGCGACGATCCGCGTCGGCGAGCAGGTCGGCGACGGCGTCGGTGAGCTCGTCCGCGGAGTCGACGAGCACGCCGGTGACGCCGTCGATGATCGAGTCGGTCAGTCCCCGCGAGCTGCGGTAGCCGACGGTGGGCACGCCGTGCTGCGCGGCCTCGACGACGGCCAGCCCCCAGCCCTCCTTGCGCGACGGCATCACGTGCACCCAGGACCGGGAGAGCAGTTCGTGCTTGCGGTCCTCGGCGACGTGGCCGTGGAAGGTGACGGCATCGGTGATGCCGAGGTCCGCGGCGGCCGCGCGCAGGTTCCTCTCCCACCAGCCGCCGCCGATGACGTCGAGGTGCAGGCCGGGGACGCGGTCGCGCAGCGCGGCGACGGCGGCGAGGGCGTCCTCGATCTGCTTGTGCGGCACGAGCCGCGACAGCACGCACACGGTGGGGTGCGCGGTGCGGGTGTGTTCGTCGCCGGGCTCGACCCCGGCGGGGACGGCGTCGGCGCCGTTGCGGACGACGGCGATGCGGTCACGGTCGACGCCGAGGGCCATCAGTTCGTCGGCGGACGGCAACGACACGGTCAGGTACTGGTCGTCGCGGTGCAGGCGCGGCGACAGGGCGGACTCGATCCACCAGCCGAGCCTGGCCATGACGCGGCCGGCGACGGGCCACTGCTCACGGTGGCAGTGGTGCACAAGCACGGTCACGGGCGCGCCGGCGACGAGGCGGGCGAAGAACGGGATGCCGTTCTGGGTGTCGATCACCGCGTCGGGCCGGAGGTGGCGCAGCGGACCGAAGCCGAGACGGCCGGCGGCGATCGCGGCGAGGGCGCGGGGGTAGACGGTGAGCCGGCCGCCGCCGCGGCTGACGGTGATGCCGTCGATCTCGTCGCGGCCGGGGGCGCCGGGGTAGGCGGCGGTGCGGAGGGTGACGCGGATGCCGCGCGCGGCGAGCTGGGCGCCGACCTGTTCGAGGTAGCGTTCGCTGCCCCCACCCTGGGGATGCCCGGTGTCGCGCCAGCACAGCAACAGAACCTCGCGCACGTGGCGACCCCCTGTGGTTCGTCGTCGACGGTTGTATCCCGGAACACACTAACGGGTGCGGGGCCGCCCGCGGTGGAGGGTTACCGGCGGGTAGTGCGGTGCGGTGGCCGCTATGGTTGCTCCTCGTGGTTGTTCCGACCCTGCCCGTCCCCCCGGTGGCTCGAACCTTCGCCCGGCGCGCGACCCTGCGCCGGTCCGTCGGGCTGCTCGGCGACTTCCGGCACGAGCAGTCCGCCCCCGAGTTGTTCTACGGGGCGCTCGCGCGCGACACCGTGGAACTGATCGGTGATCTGTACGCGGGCCTGACCGGCCGGGACCTGACCGGCACGACCGTCGTCGACGTGGGCGGCGGGCCGGGGTACTTCGCGGAGGTGTTCGGCGCGTCGGGCGCCCGCTACGTGCCGGTCGAGCCGGATCCGTCGGAGATGCACGCGGCCGGTCTCGCGGTGGGCGGGTCGATCCGTGGCTCGGGCCTCGCGCTGCCGCTGCGCACGGGATCGGTGGACGTGTGCTTCTCCTCGAACGTCGCCGAGCACGTGGCGCAGCCGTGGGTGATGGCCGACGAGATGCTGCGGGTGACGCGGCCGGGCGGGCTGACGGTGCTGTCGTACACCCTGTGGTGGGGCCCGTTCGGCGGGCACGAGACCGGCCCGTGGCACGCGTTCGGCGGCGAGTACGCGGCGCGGCGCTACGCCCGCCGGCACGGGCGGGAGCCGAAGAACCGGTACGGGGTCTCGTTGTTCGAGGTGGGTTGCGGCGACGGGCTGCGGTGGGCGCGTTCGACGCCGCACGGCGAGCTGCTGGCCGCGTTCCCCCGGTACCACCCGCGCTGGGCGTGGTGGCTGGTGCGGGTCCCCGCGGTGCGGGAGTTCCTGGTCAGCAATCTGGTGCTCGTGCTGCGCAGGCGCTGATGGTCGCGCTCGCCCTCGACGTCGGCGGCACCAAGATGGCGGCCGCCCGCGTCCGCGCCGACGGCACGCTCGACGCACCGCGGACGGTGCCGACGCCCGCGGCCGGCGTGTGGGCGGCATGCGCGGAGCTGTTGCGTCGGGTCTCCGCGGGAGCCGAGGTGACGGCCGTGGGGATCGCGAGCGCCGGGCCGGTCGACGTCGGCGCCGGTGTGGTGGCGCCGATCAACATCGGCGAGTGGGCGGGCGGTTTCGGCCTGGTCGACGCCGTGCGCGGCCTGTTCCCGCGGTCGCGGGTGCGGCTCGCGGTCGACGGGGCCGCGGCCGCGCTGGCCGAGCACCGGCTCGGGGCGGGCCGGGGTGCGACGGACCTCGTCGGCGTCGTGGTCTCGACCGGCATCGGCGGCGGTCTGGTGCTGGGCGGCCGGATCGCCGGGGGCCGGACGGGCAATGCGGGCCACATCGGGCACATGGTGTCGAGCGTGGGCGCCGACCCGTGCGCGTGCGGGGGTGTCGGGTGCGTCGAGACCGTGGCGAGCGGGCCGGCCGCGGTGCGGTGGGCGCGGGAGCACGGCTGGTCCGGTGCCGACGGGGCGGCGCTGGCCCGCGCCGCGGGCGCGGGAGATCCGGTCGCGGTCGCGGCCCTGGGGCGTGCGGGGGCGGCGCTCGGGGAGGTGTTCGCGTCGGCCGCGGCGCTGGTGGACGTGGACCTCGTGGTGGTCGGCGGCGGGTTCGCGCAGGCCGGGGAGCCGATGTGGCGGCCGATGCGCGAGGCCGCGGCCCGGCACGCGCGGCTGCCGTTCCTGACCGGGCTGGAGATCGTGCCGGCGCGGCTCGCCGCCGTGGGGACCCTGACCGGCGCCGGGATCCTGGCCCTCGGGGACTGAGCTTCGGCGCGAATCGCCCGCACCGCGGCCCCCGTCGCGTCACAATACGAAGACAGTGTCCTCGGGACGGGAGCGGCCATGACGCCTTTCCAGCGCTACATCGCCGAGGAGATCGCGGTGGACCACGCCGACGGTCTGCTCACCCGCCGCGAGGCGCTGCGACGGCTGGGGCTGCTGGGGCTCACCCTCACCGCGGCATCCTCGCTGCTCGCCGCCTGCGCAAACGAGAACGGCTCGCCCGCAACGCCTTCCGCGACTCCGGGAGCGACCTCGGGCACTCCGGCCCCGACGTCGCCGGTGGCGCCGCCGGGCAGCGCAGATGCCGTTGCGACGGAGGCGATCACGTTCCCCGGCCCGGACGGGCGGACGCTGCAGGGTGCGTGGGCGCCGGCGGCGGACCCCCGGGGCGCCGTGCTCGTGGTCCACGAGAACAAGGGGCTCAACGACCACATCCGATCGGTGGCCGGGCGCCTGGCGGGGGCGGGCTACTCGGCACTCGCGATCGACCTGCTCTCCGAGGAGGGGGGCACGGCGTCGTTCGCCGACCCGGCGCAGGCCACGGCCGCACTGAGTACCGTTCCGCCGCAACGATTCTCCCAGGACATGCGCTCGGGCATCGACGAGTTGACGCGACGGGTGCCCGACCGGCGCATCGGGGCCGTGGGGTTCTGCTTCGGCGGCGGCATGACGTGGCTGCTGCTGACGACCGGCGACCCGCGCCTCGCGGCGGCCGTCCCGTTCTACGGACCGCTGCCCGACGGCGCCGACTTCGCCGGGTCGCGGGCCGCCGTCCTCGCGGTCTACGCCGAACTCGACCAGCGGGTGAACGCGTCGCGGGACGCGGCGACCGCCGCCCTCGAGCGCGCGGGCCTGGTGCACGAGGTGGTGACCTACCCCGGCGCCGACCACGCGTTCTTCAACGACACCGGACCGCGGTACAACGCGGACGCGGCCGCGCAGGCATACGACCGCATGCTCGCCTGGTTCGGGACACACCTCGGCTGACCCCTTCCGAAAACTTGTAACGTGTTCTAGTGTTCGAGGTCACAGCCCCGGTGGCCGGAAGGAGAGCGCGTGAGCATCGACCCCGACGCGTCGGCGCACGGCGCCCAGGACGGCTCCGCCCACGATGCCGAGGTCGCGCGCCCCCGCGACTCCCGCCGGGATCCCGGACAGGTCCGCGAGAACCTGCAGCGCTGGCTCGCCACCAAGGTCACCGCCCCCGTCGTCGAGAACGTGCACCTCCCCGAGACCACCGGCATGTCCAGCGAGACGCTGCTGTTCGACGCCCGCTGGGACGGCACCGACCATCCGCTCGTCGCCCGCGTCGCCCCCGCCGACACCACCGTGCCCGTCTTCCCCGCCTACGACCTCGAGGGTCAGGCCCGGGTCATGCGCGCCGTCGGCGAGCACTCCACCATCCCCGTCCCCCGGGTGCACTGGTACGAGCCCGATCCCGCGCCGCTCGGGGCCCCGTTCTTCGTCATGACCCGGGTGGCGGGCCGGGTGCCACCGGATGTCATGCCGTACAACTTCGGCTCCTGGGTCACCGAGGCCGGCGACGCCGAGCGTGCCGCCATGCAGGACGCGTGCGTCGACGTGCTGGCCCGGATCCACGACGTCGCCCCGGTGGCCGCCGGGCTGGGACCGGCCGGCACCGTCACCGACGCCGTTTGGGCGCACCTGGACCGGCAGCGCTCCTACTACGAGTGGACGACCCGCACCGGTGGTCCCCGCTCCCCGCTCGTCGAACGTGCGCTCGCCTGGCTCGACGCCCGTTGCCCCGACGACCGCTCGCCCGCGGTGCTGTGCTGGGGCGACGCGCGGATCGGCAACATCCTGTTCGACGGTTTCCGGCCCGTCGCGGTGCTCGACTGGGAGCTGGCCACCCTCGGCGCCCGCGAGATGGACCTGGCCTGGATGACGTTCCTGCACAGGTTCTTCGAGGACATCGCCGCCGCGGCCGGGCTGCCCGGCCTGCCGGGCTTCCTGCGCCTCGACGACGTCGCCCGCGCATACGCGCAACGCACCGGCCACGTCCCGCGCGACCTGCACTTCTACACAGTCCACGCGGCGCTGCAGCACGCGATCATCATGCTGCGCATCCACACTCGCGCGGTGCATTTCGGCCAGGCGCAGCCACCCGGCGATCCCGACGACGCGATCATGCACCGCGCCGCCCTCGAAGCCGTGCTCGACGGCACCGACCGGCAGGGGGCGGCGCCGTGAGTTCCCTCTCCCCCCTGGACGACTACCCCGTCCACCAGACGGCCGAACCGATCCGGCGCGTCGCCACGTCCGACCGCAACTTCTACGACCGGTACTACTTCAACTGCTACCCCGCCGACACCACCGACCTGTTCCTGATCGTCGGCATGGGCCAGTACCCGAATCTCGGTGTGGCCGACGGTTTCGCGGTGCTGCGCCGCGGCGACGACCACCTCGTCGTGCGGGCCTCGCGGGCCCTGGGACCGATCGCACCGACACCACCGTCGGCCCGCTGCGCATCGAGGTGCTCGAGGGGCTGCGGCGGCTGCGGGTGGTGCTCGAGCCCGGCCATGCCGAAACCGCCGACCTGTCCTTCGATCTCACGTTCGACGGGGTCGTCCCCGCCACCGAGGAGACCCCACAGCGGCTGCGCCGGCTCGAGCGCGTCGTCATGGACACCTCCCGGTTCGTGCAGACCGGCCGGTGGGCGGGCACCCTCACCGTCGACGGCCGGACCCGGCAGGTGGACCCGGGCACGTGGCTCGGCAACCGCGACCGCTCCTGGGGGGTGCGGCCCGTCGGGGAGCCCGAGCCGCCCGGGCGCACGGCCCACGAGGGCATGCCCGGATTCTTCTGGATCTACTCGGTGATGCAGTTCGACGACGACACGATCGTCACTATCGTGCAGGAGGACGACCACGGCCGCCGGCTGGTCGAGGAGGCGGTCCGGATCCGGCCCGGCGCCGAGCCCGAATGGCTGGGCCGGCCGGAACATCGGCTGGTGTTCGCGCCGGGCACCCGCAACGTCACGGGGGCGACGCTGACGTTCCACCGGCCCGGCTGCGAGGCGGTGACCGTCGAATGCGAACTGCTGGTGCCGAACCTGCTCGGCATCGGCACCGGGTACGGACTCGAACAGGACTGGCGGCACGGCATGTGGCAGGGCGAACTGGTCGTGCAGGCGCTGCGCCGCGACGTCCGGGAGATCGATCCGGCGCTGCTGATGTTCTGTCCCACCGACCATCTCGCGCGGTTCCGGATCGCCGGGTCGGACACCGTCGGCACCGGACTGTTCGAGGTCGCCGTGATCGGACCGCACCGGCAGTACGGCTTCACCGGGTTCGCCGACCCCCACCCCGCGCACGACAACGACCGAGCGACATCCGACCAGTAGAAACCAGGACCGTTGAGGAAAGAGAACATGACCGACTACGACAAACTGTTCATCGGCGGCCGCTGGGTCGCCCCGTCGACCGACGAGCGACTCGAGGTGTTCTCGCCGGCCACCGAGGAACGCGTCGGTTCGGTGCCGGTCGCCGGGCCGGCGGACATCGACGCCGCCGTCGCCGCGGCCCGTGCCGCCTTCGACGACGGACCGTGGCCCCGCACCTCACCGTCCGAGCGGGCCCAGGTACTCGCCAAGGCCGCCAAGCTGCTCGAGGAGCGCAGCGCCGACCTCGCCGCGTCGCTGTCCGCCGAGATGGGTCAGCCGCCCGCCTCCGTGCAGATGATGCAGGTGACGCCGTCCCTGGCGACCATCAACTACTATGCGGGACTTGCCGATTCGTTCCCGTGGACGGAGGAGCGCACCGGCGCCTTCGGACGCTCCCGGGTGACGCGCGAACCCGTCGGCGTGGTCGCCGCCGTCATCGCCTGGAACGTGCCGCTGTTCCTGATGATCAACAAGCTCGGCCCGGCCCTGCTCGCCGGCTGCACCGTGGTCCTCAAGCCCGCACCCGAGTCGCCGCTGACCACCAACGCGGTCGCGGAGATCTTCGCCGAGGCCGGGCTGCCCGAGGGCGTGCTGTCGCTCGTCCCGGGCGGCGCCGAGACCGGCGAGTACCTCGTCTCGCACCCCGACATCGACAAGATCACCTTCACCGGCTCGACCGCCGTCGGCAAGCACATCGGCGAGATCGCGGCCCGGAACCTCAAGCGCTGCTCCCTCGAGCTCGGCGGCAAGTCCGCCGCCATCGTCCTCGAGGACGCCGACCTCGACTCGACCGTCGCGATGCTCGTGATGTCGGGCCTGATGAACACCGGGCAGGCCTGCGTCGGCCAGACCCGCATCCTGGCGCCGCGCTCGCGCTACGACGAGGTCGTCGAGAAGATGGTGGCGACCGCGGCCTTCTTCCCCGTCGGCATGCCCGACGACGCGGCGGCGCAACTCGGGCCGCTGATCTCCGCGAAGCAGCGCGACCGCGTCGAGGGCTACATCGCCAAGGGCACGGAGGAGGGCGCGCGGCTGGTGCTCGGCGGCGGCCGGCCCGCCGGGCTCGACAAGGGCTGGTTCGTCGAGCCGACGATCTTCGCCGACGTCGACAACTCCATGACCGTCGCGCGCGAGGAGATCTTCGGTCCCGTGCTGTGCGTGATCCCCTACGACAGCGTCGACGAGGCCGTCGAGATCGCCAACGACTCCGACTACGGCCTCGCCGGCTCGGTGTACACCACCGACGTCGAGAAGGGCCTCGAGGTGGCGTCGCGGGTGCGCACCGGCACCTACGGCATCAACTGGTACGCCTTCGACCCGGGCTCGCCGTTCGGCGGCTACAAGAATTCCGGCATCGGCCGGGAGAACGGCCCCGAGGGCCTCGAGGCGTTCTGCGAGACCAAGTCGGTGCTGTACCCGCCCGGCTACGGCGCCTGAGTTCGTAGGTGGCCGAATGTCACATCGCGTCGGTTGGGGCGGTTTCAGGCGGCCGATGCGACAAGCTCGGTGAACGCTTCGGTTGGCGTGCGCCAGCGTAGCGTCTGCCGGGGGCGGCCGTTGAACTCGTCCTGGACCTGCTGCAGGTCCTCGGGCGTG
>NZ_JAALEG010000144.1 GCF_011058165.1 Rhodococcus aetherivorans | reverse complement strand
CCCAAGTCGCCTCGACTTCGACATGCTCTTCGGCGGCGAACAGGGCGGTGAGTCGGTCCTGCTGCTTGTCGGTGAGTAGGTCGGCGCCGGTGTGCAGGGTCCTCCTGGCGGCGTAGAGCGGGTCGTCCTTGTGACCGCAGTGGCCGTGGATCGCGAGTTGGACCCGACGCCGGCACTTGTCGAGCGCGTCACCGGCTACGCGGACCCCGTGGAAGGGATCCATCACCGCGACCGCTGCGGGGATCCATCGACGCCGAGAACCTGGACGCCGTCGAGCCGGTGCGGATCGTCTATCAGGACCCGCTTGCCCTCGGCCAGGACGGCGTCGTTGGCGGTGTTCCAGGCGCCCACGAGTCCTTCAGCGACACGCGCGACGGTCAGGTGCTGGCGCACGACGCCTTCGAGTGCCCACCGCAGACCACCTCGCGAGAGCTTCGCCCGCGGCTCAGCAGCCAGGCTGGTGTCCTGGCGCCACATGCTCGCAGCTGGAGCACCGATAGCGACGGATCGGGACCACCAGCGTGGTCGGCCGCCAACCCAGCGGCTCGTGCGCCAGACGCCGGGTTACGGTGTCGCGCGACGATCCCTCGCATCCGCAGCGGCGACACCACCTCTCATCCGACCCGTCGGGTTCGACGACGCGACAGGCCAAGACAGCACGGTCCGGCTCGAACCGCGGCCTGGTCACTTCGAGACCGAGCTCGTCGAGTCGGCAGAACACGGTCAGATCAGGGCAGGCAAAGCCCGCCCCAGGGGTAGCGTCAGGCACGTCGCGGTCTAAGGAGAGCCCCGTGGGCAAGGTGGTCATGTACAGCTCGGTGTCGGTGGACGGCTTCGTCGCGGACGAGAACGACCAGCCCGGACCGCTGTTCGACTGGTTGTCCAGCGGTGACGTCCCGTTGGACGAGAGCGGCGAGGTGAAGGTGTCGCAGACGTCCTACGACTACACCCGGCCGTACTGGGACCAGATCGGGGCGACAATCGTCGGCCGCCACGTCTTCGACATGACGGACGGCTGGGAGGGGAAGCCTCCGGGCGGGGTCGACCACGTGGTCGTCGTGACGCACCGGCCGAAGCCCGAGGGCTGGGCCCCCGAGGCGCCGTTTCACTTCGTCGACGGCGTCGAGGCAGCCGTGGCCAAGGCGCAGGAGCTCGCGGGTGACCGCATCGTCGAGGTCGCCGGTGGCGACGTCGGTGGCCAGGTGCTTGCCGCGGGCCTTGTCGACGAGGTGCGCATGGACGTCGTACCCGTCGTGTTCGGGTCCGGCAAGCGCTACTTCGGGTCGGTCCACGCACAGCACCTGTTGGAGGATCCCGACGTGGTGATTCAGGGCAACCGGGTGCTTCACCTGCGCTATCGGGTGCGCCGTTGACCGATCTGAGCGGGTACTCGAAGAAGTCCACTGCGAACGGTGACACAAGATCGGGCCTCCGGCTGCGTTTGCGCATCGCTGCCCCGGGACCGACGCGCCAGCCAACATCCAGCCAGCGATTACACCCTCAACTGTGAAGCGCCCACAATGCCACCGCCTCGCTCGACACGGCCCCATTGCGGCAGTCTGATCGACCCGATATCCCGCTGCGTCTCGTCGGACAACGTCCCTCACCTCCGTGTTTGAGAGATACCTACGCGGCCGTGCAACGAGTCCGGTGTCGGCAGGACGGCGTGTCGCTACGTAGTCCGGTCACCAGATCGATGCCGTTTTCCGGATGGTCGATCCGGCCTGTCGACGGCAGGCCGGAGTCGGCTCTGGCCCCCTTTCCGATTGCGTCGTCAGGCATGCCTGACTGCCGAGCACTACGAGAGAATCGTGCGCGAGCAGTTGTGCGCCGGCTGACCGCCGACCGGGACACCACTTTGGCTACCGAATCCCTGCAGGTGTTGGCGGAGGCAGTGCTCTCCCTGGCGGTCGAGAACAGCGATCCGGCGACGTCGTCACCTCACCCATCCAGAGGATCGTGAGGCACCCTGCGGTCCCTGATATTCCCCGCCTGTGGGTACTGCAGCGCATGATCGTCGAGACCGAACTGCTCGGCCAGCACGTCCATGAAGTCGATGTGGCGCGGTACTCGGCGTAGCCCTCCGCGGCGAGTTTCGGGATAGGTGTCAGGCAGGTCGCACACCTTGGCGACTTCGGCTTGGCCACTCTCCGATGAGTTTGACCGGCCCGTGGAGTCTCAACCTCTGCAGGCGGCGCGATGCAAGGACGTCCGGCTCGGCGGCGGGGCACCTTGCTCAACTGAATGAAAGGGGACCGACCGTGAACAACCTGCAGTCCGGGGTACCGCCAACGTACGACGGCCTCGCCGACCTGCTCGACTCCGCGCCCACCGAGACCTGGGACACCCCGTCGCTCTGCGCGACGTGGCAGGTCCGCCACGTGGTCGCGCACGTAACGATGCCGGCGCGGCTCACACCCGAGCAGTTCGGAGCCGAGATGGCGGCGGCAGGCGGCGACTTCACCCTGCTGTCCAACACCGTAGCCGCCCGCGACGCCTCCCTGCCGGTCGCCGACCACCTGGCCCACCTCCGGTCGCCGCTGCTGCACGAGTGGCAGCCGCCGGGTGGCGGGGCGGCCGGGGCGCTCAGCCATGCAGTGATCCACTCCCTCGACGTCACGGTCGCGCTCGACCGGCCGACGGTTGCGCCGGTCGAGGCCGTGGTCGCCGTCCTCGACCAGCTCACCGCCGCGAACGGCGCACTGTTCGGGGTCGACCTGACCGACGTCCGGCTCGAGGCTGCCGACATCGACTGGAGCTGGGGAAGCGGGAAGGTCGTGCGGACCGACAGCGGACGCCTGGTGGCGCTTCTGAGCGGCCGAACCCTGCCCGATGGCCGCGCCCTACGCCGCGGCTGACCCACCCAGGTGGACGCGAGGGTGTACGCCGCCACCCACCGGCCGTCGCGGGCGGTGTAGTGGATCTCGAGCTGCAGCGGCCAGGTGCCGTGCCCGCCCCGGATGGTGGCCTCCGTCCGCGTCCGCGCGGTGAGGACCGGCGTCTCTCCGTCCAGGTCGATCGTGACCGCGACGTCCTGCATCGCGTGGTACCGCATCCGGCCGGAGGCGACGTCGGCCAACCATTCGGCCTTCGACTGCTCGTACGCGGTCATGTGTGTGAGCGTGAAATCTTCATCGAGCAGTTCGCGGAGCGCGACCGCATCGCCGGTGACCATCGCGTCGCGCTGCTGTTTGCAGTCGCGCACCGCCGCCTCGACGTCGTTCCCCGCCTTCATCAGCCGTTGTACTCCTCGTCGGTGACGTGCTCGAGCCACGTCGTGGTCGTCGCCGGGTCGTCGGCGTTGTCGAGCATCGCCAGATGCTCCATGAACGAGTCGGCGGCCGCACCGTGCCAATGTTCCTCGCCGGGCGGGCAGTAGATCGTCCGGCCGGGGTACGCCTCGATCTTTTCCCCGCCACGGGACTGCACCCACGCCACGCCCTGTGTAACGTGCAGCGTCTGGCCGCGGGCGTGCGAGTGCCAGGCGGTGCGGGCGCCGGGCGCGAACCGGACTTTCGCGACGATCATCCGCTGACCGTCCTCGCGGGGGAAGGCAATCGGGTCCAGCCACACGTCGCCGTGGAACTGTTCGGGCGGGTTCTTCGTGGTGGGGGTACGCGGGGCGATCCGCATCTTCCGTTTCCTTCGATCCGGCTCGCCCTGCGAGCGGTGATGTGACAGCCGCGGGTGCGACAGGCAGTCAGAGCAGGCCGGTGCGCTGCAGCCAGGAGTCGACTGCGTCGCCGGCATCGCGGACCTCCTCGCCCCGAACGGCCAGACCCTCACCGAGAGTTGCTCCGCGACAATCCTGTTCATAATCGTCCGGGACGCTCCCGAGCCCGCTCACGGCGTGGGTGGTGATCGGGTGGACCCTCGTGCCGGCGACGTCGAGCCTCTCGGCGAAGGCCCACATGATCATCGGCGCACTGCTGTTCCACACCGGACTCCCCACAGAAGTCATGCCCGAAAGTGTGCCGTACCCCCGCACCGGGTGCCGAACCCGACGTCCCGCGCCGTTGTCCCTGCGGCCCCGGAGGGGACGGTCTGGCACCGAACGGCGAGGGGACGTGCATCTTCCCTGTTCAGGAAGCGTTCTCGGCGGTGCGGGCGATCTCCATGACGAAGCGGCCGTCCGCGGTCGGGGTGACGCGGGAGTCGATGTGCAGCCCGGATCTGCGCACCGCGGCGATCCTGCCGGTGCGCAGGTCCGGGCGGCGACGCTGGCCAACTGGCGGCGGCTGCGGTCGTAGACCTTCCAGGTGACCCATTCCCCGGGCCGGGCGCCGGCCAGGGCCTTGATCTCGGCTTCGGCCTGCTGACGCGTCGTCGGGACCGGATCCCGGGACGGGCTGGGCGCCGAAGACGTCCCCGACCGACCGCCGGTCCGGTTCGGCGTCGAGCTTGGCCAGCAGAAAACAGTGGTGGACCGTCCGCGTCCTGAGCTCAGGAAACCGGCACGCCCGTAGGTCCACACCCGCGTGCCTCGAGTATGAGACACGAAGACATAGCGCCGGGGGACGAACTGGTCGTCACCACTCCTGCTCCACGAGGTCGAACTCCGGCATTGCGACGATCCACGCGAGGTCAGCGGCACCAACGTCTCGAAACCCGACCTACGAATCGCCCGATCATCCGATTCGGTCAGAAGCCGGCACCATCGTCGGCAGTGCGATCGACTACACCCGCAACCCGATAGTTCGTCCGTTGCCCTGGCGCAACGAGCGCGTCGACCCGCCCCGCGACAACGAGCTCTTCCAGCACCGCGAGAACGACCGTCCAGTCCATCTCGAGCCGATCGGCAAGCTCGACGACCGGATATTCCTCACTCCCGAGTGCCTCCACAATGGTGTCAGCCAGCGATGACGACACCGGCGTGGCCACCGACGACTCGGTGAATCCGGAAGGCTCGGCGTCGGACACAACACCGACATCCGCACCCTCGGAGGTAATGCCGCGCCGCTCGAGCTCGCCCCACAGCCCCGACATCGACGCGTCCGGGTCGAGGTAGTACTCGGATTCGCGGACCCTCCAGAACCTCCACCCGCTCCGGCGCAGTTCACGTTCACGCTCGAGGTCGGCGCGCTGCCGGTCGGGATTGGTGTGCCACTGCTCGCCGTCGCACGCCACAGCCAGCTTGCCTGCCGCGCCGGTCACCACCAGATCGATGACGTGACCGTTCACCTCCACCCGGGGGTTCACGTGATGTCCGCGGGCAGCGATGTCGAGGAACACCTCCTGCTGGAAGAGACTGTCGAATGCCTCGTGCCGCTCCTCACCCGTCACCCCCGCCGGCATCGGCGCCGCAGGCATCGGCGACGTCGACTGCATGTAGGTGAGCAGCGAATGCCGCAGGTCCGTCGGCCGCAACGTGTCGACGGTCCGCGAATGGAACAACCACAACTGGTCCTGTGCCCTCGATGCGGCGACGTTGAACCGTCGTTGGTATTCGGTCCTCGTCATCGCCGCGATGTTCTGGTCGGGCGCGACCACCATGGACAGAAACACCACGTGCCGCTCGTCCCCTTGGAAATCCGGAGGCGTGCCGACACGGAGTCTGCGTTCGTCCCATTGGTGCAGGGTGAGCCGGTCGAGCAGTTCGTTCTGGATGACGTCGACCTGCGACTGCCCCTGCAAAACCACCACGCCGAAGGTTTTCCCGTCGTAGGCGGGGTCTTCGACACACTGCACCACAGTGTCGACGAGGGCACCGGCCTCGACACGGTTCGTCAACGTCGAGTTCTGTCCGGTGACGACAACACCGTCGACGTAGGTGGTGCGCAGAGGCGGAAGGCGGTCGGACCCATACTGCCGCAACGGAACCAGGGGGTCGTCTGCATAGAACTGTTCGCTCGACCAGGCGATGATCTCCGGCATCGATCGGAAATGCTCACGCAACCGGACGATGCTCCCGAACCGCGACCGCAACAACGAGAACATGCTCGAGCGGGGAGTGAAACTATCGCGCAAGTACTTCGGGATGTCGGGCAGGGATGAATCGAGACGACGGAACACTCCGTCGAGCGCACCCAACGACACCGCACTCGGCGCGCATTGCTTATCGTCCCCGACCACGATCACACGCGGCGCCAACCACAGCAGGAACAAGCTACTGATGTCGACCTGGCTTGCTTCATCGACAATGACGACATCGAACAGGTTCTGTACAGGCGGAACCGAAGACAGCACCTGCTGCAACGGCATCACCCACGCCGGCACCGCACCCTGCGCGACCTGCATGGCCTCACGCGCTGCAGCCCGATACCGCTCTGCATATCTCCCGGTACCCTTTCCGATACTCGCGACATGGTCGCGGTACGAGTGCAGGGCTTGGACCTGCTCGGCGGTCGTGCGGTCGAGACACGCGCTCCACGCCTTCTCCGCGACGAGCTGCGTGGTCAACCGCGAGATGTCTTTCTCGACCGCGTCGAGGTCACGTTCGAACTGCCCGTCCTCACGCCCCTCGTTGACGTTCCGCACCCACTGCTCTGCGCGACGCCACGCCCACGCGCTCTCGATGTTTGCCAGACGAACCGGCCACTGCGGCCACGACGGATCTTCGGCGATGGCCTGCGCGAGCGCCGGTGCGGCGTCGGTCAAACCCGCGTGCAGCGACAAGAGTTCGAGCTCCTCCCGCTGTTCACCGGCCGCACGATCCCATGCATCCAAAGCTGCATTGATACCGTCGAAGTCCGCATCGTGGAAGGCCCGTGCCAGGGCGCGCCCTTCGGGCGATGCTCCCCCGGCGATCTGGCCCCGCACATGCAGGCCGACGGATTCGAGCCAGGCCCTGCTGGCTTGCGCAGTGCCGACCGCGGCGATTGCCCGCGCCGACTCCGCAACCGACCGCGCCTGTTCGACACTCACAAGCCGCGGCGCACCAGGGTGGATGTCTCGTAACGCCGATTCGACATCCCGTACCCGTGTGACAAGGTTGTCCACGATGCCACGGTCCCGGTTGATCAGTGCCAGGGTGCCGATGGCACGGCTGCGTGACTCGTCGAGTGCGATGTCGATACCGAGATCGCGCAGGACGATCCCCACGACCCGCACCGCGTCGAGCGCACGGAGGTGCTCGGCGACGATACGCACCGAGTGGGCGGTCGTGGCCGCGACCCCGTCGACGGTCGCAGGCTCGCCGAGCGCCTCGACCGCCGACTGCTCGTCACTCCTCCGGAACCGGGAGAGGCCACTGCGCCATGTGTCCCCCGCCTCCAGCTTGCGAGCCAGCGCGTCATACGCCTCGAACGCGGGCCGCCCGGTCACCGGCGTTGCCACCGTGCTGGCACCGACGACGCGATCGGCCTCCTGCGCGGCCTGCACGAGACCTGCGAACTCGGCGGTCTTTCCCCACAGGTGCTGCGCCCTCCCCGACAGGACATCGTCGGCCACGCGTTGAAATCCCAGGTCGAGCCGTTCTGCATCGTGCAGAGCGCCCTGCAGTTGTTCGCAGAGATCGCGGATACGGGCGAGTATGTCGGGTGAGGCGCCCTCGAGTACCCGCAGCAACTCCGGCATTTCGCCGGTCACGTCCTGCGATGCCTGTGCGACCGCGGCGCACGCGTCCTGCACCTCTCTCTGGGTGGGCAGGGACAAGTCGGGGAACGCTTGGTGCCGCCGACGCGCCCGCTCGACGCTCGACCGCTGATGAAGCGCATGGAGGGTGATGAATTCGTCGACGCTCAGAGGTGGGGCGTCGGTGAACAGCGGTGCGGGCAGCCACCCCTGTCCGGATTCCTGTGCGCGGACCCTCCGGACGATCGACGCGACCGTCCCCTCGTAACCGGCGGCGACCGCGGTGTGAACGACCGTCTCCTGCGCGCGCGTCTGCCGAATCTGTTCCGTCAGGATCGCCCGACGGTTGAGCACGTCGTTGCGTTGCGTGGTGAGTTCGTCGATGCGCTGCGCTGCGCGCCGCCCGTTGAATTGCGCCTTGCGGGTAGCGATCTCGCTGACACTGCGGTTGAGCTCCGCAGACCCTCCCCGCGCCGGGTCGGTCACCGCCACACACAGTTCTTGCAGTTCGAGCGGAAGTTTGTCGCGCAGTACACGCAGCGCCTGAGCCTTCTCACTGGTGACCAGCACGCGCTGGCCACCCGCGAGCAGCGCGGACACCAGGTTGGCGATGGTGTGTGTCTTACCAGTACCGGGTGGGCCTTCGACCACGACGCCGCTGTCGCCGGTGAGGCGATCGAGGATGTCGCGCTGCTCATCGTTCGCGGGCAACGGGAACAACGGATCATCGGCGAACAGCGCGGACGGTGTGCCGATGCGGTCGAGCCATGCGACACGGTCGGCCGGTTCGATCGCTTCGACGAGTTGCGCCAGACCCAGCGGCACCTGGTTCGACTCGTCGGCGACGGCCTCGCTCATGCGGTTGTAGTACTCGATGAGCGCATAGGCGCCGCGCTTGCGGAGCACCAGAGCCGGCGACGGTCTCACGAACGCCTCGGGCGACGATGCCTCCTCCGCCTGGTCGAGGACGTCCACGCGCACTGTAAGTGCCCGGTCGGTCCAGTCCTTGAGAAACACCCGAGCCGCGGGGTCGAGGGGCGACGCGACCTGAGTCGCGAGGGATTGGTGCAGGTCGCGGGTACTCGATGGATCGAACACTTCCAATCCGGTGAGGAGCTGGGTGTCTTCGAGCGACGGGACGGCGTCGGGATTCAGCCGGACCAGCAGGTCGCCGGATTCCTCGTGCCGCTCGATGAGGGCGGACTGGGTGATCAAGTGTGTGTGCACCCGCGCGCCTGCAACATCGTCGGAGAGGTGCAGCAACCCCGATGCGACGACGAGCTCGAGCGATTCCGGTTGGGCGTCGAGGTCCAGCATCGCATGCTGCAGGAACGTGTACAGCTGCGACGCGGGC
>NZ_JAALEG010000143.1 GCF_011058165.1 Rhodococcus aetherivorans | reverse complement strand
CTCGAGGACCTGCACGACCGGCACGCCGAGACCCTCCCCGCCCTCTTCGCGCGGTCCGTCGCCGCAGCACCCGACACCGTCGCGATCACCGCCCCCACCGACCCGGCCACCCCGGCGCTGACCTACCGCGAACTCGCCGCGCGGGCCCGTCGCCTCGCCCGCGCCCTGATCTCGCACGGCGCCGGACCCGACCGGCTCGTCGCCGTCGCCGTGCCCCGCTCGACCGACCTGATCGTCACGCTGCTCGCCGTCCTCGAGACCGGCGCCGGATACCTGCCCGTCGACGTGTCCTACCCGCCGGAACGGCTCGCGTTCCTCTTCGCCGACGCCCGGCCGGTCTGCATCGTCACCACCGGCGCCGACGCCGCCACCCTGCCCGCGGGGGACGCTCCGGTGCTGCTGCTCGACACCCAGGACACCGCCGCCCGGCTCGCGGAACTGCCCGACGGCCCGCTCACCGACGCCGACCGGCTCGGTGTGCTGCACCCCGACCACACCGCCTACGTCATCTACACCTCCGGCTCGACCGGCCGCCCCAAGGGCGTCGTCGTCCCGCACCGCAACGTCGTCACCCTCCTCGCCGAAACCCACGACAGGTTCGGATTCGACGAGCACGACGTGTGGACCATGTTCCACTCGTACGCCTTCGACTTCTCGGTGTGGGAACTGTGGGGCGCACTCGCCTACGGCGGCCGCCTCGTCGTCGTCGACCACCACACCGCCCGCTCCCCGGAGGCATTCCTCGACCTGCTGCGCCGCGAGCACGTCACCGTGCTCAACCAGACACCCACCGCGTTCTACCAGCTGATCGAGGCCGACCGCGCCGCCGGCGAGCACACCCTGTCGCTGCGCTACGTCGTCTTCGGCGGCGAAGCCCTCGACCTCGCCCAGCTCGAACGCTGGTACCGCCGCCACCCGGACACCGCGCCGGTGCTGGTGAACATGTACGGCATCACCGAGACCACCGTGCACGTGACCTTGCAGCCGCTGGACCGGCAGTTCGCCGCGACCGCCTCGGCCAGCGTCATCGGCGACGCCATTCCCGGTCTGACGGTGCACGTCCTCGACCGGCGGCTGCACCCGGTGCCGGCCGGCGTGATCGGCGAGATGTACGTCTCCGGCGGGCAGGCCGCCCGCGGCTATCTCGGCCGCCCCGCCCTGACCGCCGCGCGCTTCGTCGCCGACCCGTTCGGCGGGCCCGGCGCCCGCCTGTACCGCACCGGCGACCTCGCCCGCCGGCGCCGCGACGGCCGGCTCGAATACGTCGGCCGCAGCGACTTCCAGGTGCAGCTGCACGGTTTCCGCATCGAGCTGGGGGAGGTGGAGGCGGCGCTGCTGCGCTGCCCCGGCGTCGCCCGCGCCGTCGTGGTGCTCCACCGCGACGACCGCGCCGCCGACCGCCTCGTCGGGTACGTGGTTCCGGAGACCGCCGCGACCGTGGATGTGGCCGCCACGCTGAACCGGGTCGCCGGTGACCTCGCCGCCTACATGGTCCCGGCCACTCTCGTCGTCCTCGACACCCTGCCGGTCACGGCCACCGGCAAGCTCGACCGCAAGGCCCTGCCCGACCCCGACTTCGGGGCGCTGGCCACCGAGACCCGTGCCCCCGCCGGCCACCTCGAAAAGCAGCTCGTCGAGCTGTTCGCGCAGGTCCTCGGCCTCGAGACGGTCGGAGTGGACGACTCGTTCTTCGCGCTCGGCGGCGACAGCATCATGTCCATCCAGCTGGTCTCGCGCGCCCGGGCCGCCGGGATCGAGCTGACCCCTCGGGATGTGTTCGAACGCAAGACCCCCGCCGCGCTCGCCGCCGTCGCCACCCTCGGCGACGGCCCGGCCGTCCTCGCCGAACTGCCCGGCCGCGGCGTCGGCCCCGTGCCCCTGACCCCGATCGTGCGGTGGATGCTCGAACGCGGCGGCAGCATCGACCGCTACTCCCAGGCCGCGCTGCTGCGGCTGCCCGCCGGCCTGGACCGCGTCACCCTCGCGGCCACGCTGCAGACGGTGCTGGACCGGCACGACATGCTCCGCGCCCGCCTCGTCCCCGACGTGGACGACCCCGCCGGGGTCGGCCTGCAGGTCCGCGGTCCCGGCGCGGTCACCGCCGACACGCTCATCCACCGCGTCCCCGTCACCACCGCCGCCGACACCGACGACTTCTTCGCCCTCGCCGCCGCCGAACTCGACGCCGCCGCCGACCGGCTCGACACCGCCGCCGGAATCCTGCTGCAGGCGGTGTGGTTCGACGCCGCCGCCGGCTCCGGGCGTCTGCTGCTGGTCGTACACCACCTCGCCGTCGACGGCGTGTCCTGGCGCATCCTCGTTCCCGACCTCGCGGCCGCGTGGGCCGCCGCCCTCCACGGCACCGCGGTCGAGGAGCCCCCCGCCGGCACCTCCGTGCGGCGCTGGGCGCACGCCCTCGTCGAGGCCGCGCACCGGTCCGACCGCGTCGCCGAACTCGACCGCTGGACCGCGATCCTCGACGGTGACGACCCGCTGCTCGGGGACCGTCCCCTCGACCCGGTCGTCGACACCAACGCCACGGTCCGCACCGTCTCCACCGACCTGCCCGCCGACGTCACCGCCGCGCTGCTGACCGCGGTGCCCGGCGCCTTCCACGGCACCGTCAACGACGGCCTGCTCACCGCCCTGGCACTGGCGGTCACCGCCTGGCGCCGCGACCACGGCACCGACGTGGACGACGTGCTGGTCGGCCTCGAGGGACACGGCCGGGAGACCGCCGTCGCCCCGGGCGCGGACCTGTCCCACACCGTCGGCTGGTTCACCACCATCCATCCGGTCCGGCTCGACCTGAGCGGTGTCGACCTGCCGGACGCGCTGCGCGGCGGCGACGCCGCCGGTGCCGCGATCAAGGCCGTGAAGGAACAGCTCGCCGCCGTCCCCGACCACGGCCTCGGGTTCGGCCTGCTGCGCTACCTCAACGCCGGCACCGCCGTCCGGCTGCGGACCCGCCCCGCCCCGCAGATCAGCTTCAACTACCTCGGCCGCCTCACCCCGGCCCTCACCGAAGCGGACACCCCGTGGCTGCCGGTGGACGCCTTCGACCGCGGCGGCGCCCAGAGCCCGGACATGCCGGCCGCCGCCGCCGTCGACATCAACGCCGTCACCGTGTCCACCCCCGACGGGCCGGTGCTGCGCGCCACCTTCTCCTACCCGCAGCACCTGCTCGCCGACGCCGACGTCGTCGCCCTCACCGACCGGTGGGCGGCCGCGGCCGCCGCCCTGGCCCGGCATGCCCGCGACCCGCACGCCGGCGGCCTGACCCCGTCCGACGTGCCCCTCGTCGCCCTCGACCAGCCCACCCTCGACCGCCTCGAACGCCACTACCGGGCGGCCGGGCACGACACCGGCCTGGCCACCGTGTGGCCCGTCGCCCCGCTGCAGGCCGGGTTGCTGTTCCACGCCCTGCTTTCCGCGCAGTCCGCCGACGCCTACGTCGTGCAACTCGTCCTCGACCTGCACGGCACCGTCGACCCGGACCGGCTGCGCCGCGCCGCGCAGCTGCTGCTCGACCGGCACCCCAACCTGCGGGCCGCGTTCGCCGACGACGGCTCCGGCGGCTTCGTCCAGGTCGTCCCCGCCCGCGTCGAACTGCCCTGGACGGTGCTGGACCTGACCGGCCTCGACGATCCGGACCGTCAGGCGGCGCGCCTGCTCGACGAGGACCGCCGCACCCGATTCGACACCGCCGTCGCCCCGCTGCTGCGCGCCACCCTCGTCCGGGTCGCCGCCGACCGGTACCGGCTGGCCCTGACCAATCACCACATCCTGCTCGACGGCTGGTCCACGCCGCTGCTGGTCAAGGACCTGCTGCTGCTGTACGCCACCGACGGCGACACCGCCGCCCTCGACCGGCCCCGCAGCTACGGCGACTATCTGCAGTGGCTGGCCGGGCAGGACCCCGACACCGCCGCGGACGCCTGGGCCCACACCCTCGCCGGTCTCGACGAGCCCACCCTGCTCGCCCCCGCGCACCGCCCCGGCCGCACCGCCGCGGTCTCGCAGGACCTCGACCTGGACCTGCCGTCCGGTCTCGCCGCGCGCCTCGACGCCGTCGCCACCGACCGCGGCGTGACCGTCAACACCGTGGTGCAGACCGCGTGGGCGCTCGTGCTCGGCGCGCTGACCGGCCGCCACGACGTCGTCTTCGGCGCCACCGTCTCCGGCCGGCCCCCGCAGGTCGCCGGCATCGAGTCGATGGTCGGGCTGTTCATCAACACCGTCCCCGTCCGGGTCACCGTGCGGCCCGCCGAGACCCTCGGCGCCCTGCTCGACCGGGTGCAGGCCGAGCAGGCGGCCATGCTCGACCACCACCACATCGGTCTGAGCGCCATCGAACGCCGCGTCGGCGCCGCCGCCGGCTTCGACACCCTCACCGTGTTCGAGTCCTACCCGGTGGACCGGGCCGGGCTGACCGAGGACACCGACATCGCCGGGATGCGGGTGGCCGGCATCAGCGGCCACGACGCCGCGCACTACCCGCTGAGCATCGTCGCGCACCCGGCCGGCACCGGCGACACCGCGACCCTGCACCTGCGGCTGAAGTACCTGCCCGAGGTGTTCGACCGCCCGGCCGTCGAGACCGTCGCCCGCCGCATCGAGCGGGCCCTGACCACCCTGGCCACCGATCTCGACGCCCCGGCCGCGGCCGTCGACGTGCTCCTCGACGACGAACGCGCCGTCCTCGCCCCGGTCCGCGGTCCCGCCGGCGGCACCACCCGCACCCTGCCGGAGCTGTTCACCGCGACCGCCGCCGCCCATCCGGACGCCGTCGCGATCGTCGACGGCGCCGCCCGGTGGACCTACCGCCGGCTCGACGAATGGTCCACCCGCGCCGCCCGCGTCCTGCTCGACCTCGGCGTGGGTCCGGAAACCTTCGTGGCCCTGGGGATTTCGCGATCGTTGCACTCGGTCGCCGCGATGTGGGCGGTCACCAAGACCGGCGCCGCGTTCGTGCCCGTCGACCCGAACTATCCCACCGACCGCATCGCCTTCATGCTCGCCGACAGCGGCGCCACCCTCGGCGTGACCGCCGCCGCGCACCGCGACACGCTGCCGGACACCGCCCGCTGGCTCACCGTCGACACCGACGCCTTCGCCGCCCGGCTCGCCGACGCCTCGACCGACCCGATCGGCGACGCCGACCGCCGCAGCCCGCTGCGCCTGGACCACCCCGCCTACCTCATCTACACCTCCGGCTCCACCGGCCGCCCGAAGGGCGTGGTGACCACCCACCGCAGCCTCGAGAACTTCGCCCTCGACCAGCGCAGCCGGTTCGGCGCCGGCCCCGGCGCGACCGTCATGCACTTCTCCTCGCCGAGCTTCGACGCCTCGATCTTCGAATACCTGCTCGCGTTCGGTTCCGGTGCCACCCTGGCGGTCGTACCGCCCACCGTGTACGGCGGCGACGAACTCGCCCGCGTCCTACGCGCGCACGGCGTCACCCACGGCTTCATCACCCCCGCCGCCCTGGCCTCCCTGCCCCCCGACAACCTCGACGCCTTCGCCGAGCTCGCCGTCGGCGGCGAGGCATGGCCGTCGGAACTGCGCGACACCTGGGCGCCCGGCCGGCGCCTGGTCAACGCCTACGGCCCCACCGAAACCACGATCATGGCCGCCATCAGCACCCCGATGACCGTCGCCGGCCCCATCACGCTCGGCGGCCCGCTGCGCGGCGTCCGCGCCCTCGTCCTCGACGCCGCCCTGCGCCCCGTGCCCGCCGGCGTCGCGGGCGAGCTGTACCTCGGCGGCCTCGGCCTGGCCCGCGGCTACCACGCCCGCCCCGACCTGACGGCCGGCCGGTTCGTCGCGGATCCGTTCGGGGCGCCGGGGGAGCGGCTGTACCGCACCGGCGACGTGGTGCGCTGGACCGACGCCCTCGAACTCGAATACGTGGGCCGCTCCGACTTCCAGGTCAAGGTCCGCGGCTTCCGCATCGAACTCGGCGAGATCGACGCCGCGCTGTGCAGCCACCCGGGCGTCGCATTCGCCGCGACCCTCGGTCACACCGCCCCGTCGGGGGAGACCGTGCTCGTCGCCTACGTCCTGCCCACCCCCGGACACGACATCGACGCCGACGCCCTGCGCGCGCACGTCGGCGACCGGCTGCCGGCGCACATGGTGCCCGCCGCGGTCGTCGTCCTCGACGAGATCCCGCTCACCCCGGTCGGCAAGCTCGACCGCCGCGCCCTGCCCGCACCGGACCTGTCCGGCGGCAGCGGCGACTACGTCCCACCCGCCGACGCACTCGAAACCGCCGTCGCCGGGGTGTTCGCCGACGTCCTCGGCGTCGACCGGGTCTCGGTCACCGACAGCTTCTTCGACATCGGCGGCAACTCCCTCGTCGCGACCCGCGCCGCCTCCCGCCTCGGCGCCGCCCTCGGGGTCGACCTCGGGGTGCGGGCCCTGTTCGAGGCCCCCACCGTCCGCGCCCTCGCCGCCCGCCTCGCCGAAACCCCGGGCGCCGAACCCGCCATCGGCACCGGACCGGCCCGGCGCCCGCGTCCCGACCGCATCCCGCTGTCCCCGGCCCAGCAGCGCATGTGGTTCGTCAACCAGTTCGACACCAGCTCCCCGGCCTACAACATCCCGCTCGCGATCCGGCTGACCGGCCATCTGTCCGTCGCCGCGCTCGACACCGCCGTCCGCGACGTCCTGGCCCGGCACGAGAGCCTGCGTACCGTCTACCCGGCCGGCCCCACCGGGCCCGTGCAGCGGATCCTCGACGCCGACGACGTCGGCCTCACCGTCGACGTCGTGCCCGCCACCGAGGACACCGTCGTCGCCGCCGCCGGAGAGTTCGCCGCCACCGGATTCGACGTCACCGTCGACGTGCCGCTACGGGCGCGGGTGTACACCCTCGGCCGCGACGACCATCTCGCCGTCCTCGTCGTGCACCACATCGCCGCCGACGGCTTCTCCACCGCCCCCCTGGCCCGCGACCTGATGACCGCCTACCAAGCCCGCACCCGCGGCGACGCCCCCGCCTGGGCGCCGCTCGAGGTGCAGTACGCCGACTACACCCTCTGGCAGCTCGGCCGTCTCGGCGACGCCGACACCCCCGGCTCCCTCGCCGCCACCCAGCTCGACTACTGGCGCACCACCCTCGCCGACCTGCCCGAGGTCCTCACCCTCCCCACCGACCGGCCGCGGCCCGCGCAACTGTCCTTCCGCGGCGACGTCGTCCGCTTCCCGATCGACGCCGCCCTGCACGACCGCCTGACCCGCCTCGCCCACGCCCACGGCGCCACCGTGTTCATGGCCGTGCACGCCGCCCTCGCGGTGCTGCTGGCCCGGCTCTCCGGCAGCGACGACATCGCCGTGGGCACCCCCATCGCCGGCCGCGGGCACCGTGCCCTCGACGACGTCGTCGGCATGTTCGTCAACACCCTCGTGCTGCGCACCCGCGTCCCCGGGCAGATCACCTACACCGACCTGCTCACCGACGTCACCACCACCGACCTCGACGCCTTCGCCCACGCCGACGTCCCCTTCGAACAGGTCGTCGACGCCGTCGACCCCGCCCGCTCCACCGCCCACGCGCCGCTGTTCCAGGTCTCCCTCGAATTCCAGAACACCGAACGCCCCCGCCTGGAACTGCCGCACCTGACCGTCACCGGCCTGCCCCTGGATCCGACGGTGGCCAACTTCGACCTCGAACTGTTGCTCGGCGAGAACCACGACGACACCGGCGCCCCCACCGGCTTCGACGCCGCCCTCGTCTACGCCACCGACCTGTTCGACGCCGACACCGTCGCCGCCGTCGCCGACCGGTTCGTCCGCCTCCTCGACGCCGTCACCGGCGCCCCCGACACCCCCGTCGGCGACCTCGACCTCGTCACCGCCGACGAGACCCGCGCCCTGGTCCCCGCGCACGGCCCGCACACCCTCGGCACCCGGCTGTGGCCACAGATCCTCGCCGACGCCGTCGCCGTCGATCCCGACGCCCTCGCCGTCGTCGACGGGCCCCGCCGCGCCACCTACCGCGATCTCGACGCCCACTCGAGCCGCCTCGCCCGGATGCTCGTCGACTACGGCGTCGGCCCCGAGACCGTCGTCGCCCTCGGCCTGCCCCGCAGCCTCGACTCCGTGACCGCGCTGTGGGCCGTGACCAAGACCGGCGCCGCCTTCGTGCCCGTCGACCCGAGCTACCCCCGGGACCGCATCGAATACATGCTCGCCGACAGCGGCGCCGCCCTCGGCCTCACCGTCACCGCCCACCGCGACGGGCTGCCCGCCACCGTGCCGTGGTTCGCCCTCGACTCCGCCACCACCGTCGCCGAACTCGCGCCGTACCCGCCCGAACCCCCGACCGACACCGACCGCACCGCGCCCCTCGAACCCGACCATCCCGCCTACCTGATCTACACCTCCGGTTCGACCGGCCGGCCCAAGGGCGTCGTGCTCACCCACCGCGGCCTGTCCGACCTCGCCGTCGAGGAACACCTCCACCTCGACGTCCGGCCCGGCAGCCGCGTCTCGCACCTGGCCTCACCGAGCTTCGACGCCTCGGTGTTCGAACAGATGATGGCCCTCTCGGCCGGCGCCACCCTCGTGATCGTGCCCCCGACCGTGTACGGCGGCGACGAACTCGCCGACGTCCTGCACACCGAACAGGTCACCCACGCGTTCATCACGCCCACCGCGCTGGCCTCCCTCGACCCGGACGCCGTCGACAGCCTGGAGGTGCTCCTCGTCGCCGGCGAGGCGTGCCCACCCGAACTCGTCGCCCGCTGGGCCCCCGGCCGCCGCATGGTCGACGCCTACGGCCCCACCGAGGCGACCATCATGACCTCCATCAGCGACCCCCTGACCCCGGGCGAACCCGTCACCATCGGCCGGCCGACCCGCGCCTTCCACGCCGTCGTCCTCGACACCCGGCTGCGCCCCGTGCCCGTCGGCGTCGCCGGCGAACTGTATGTCGCCGGGCCGGGCCTCGCGCGCGGCTACCACGCCCGACCCGACCTGACCGCCGCGCGCTTCGTCGCCGACCCGTTCGGGGTGCCGGGGGAGCGGATGTACCGCACCGGCGACGTCGTGCGCTGGACCAAGGAGCACGACCTCGAGTACGTCGGCCGCTCCGACTTCCAGGTCAAGGTCCGCGGCTTCCGCATCGAACTCGCCGAGATCGACGCCGCACTCACCGGACACCGGGACGTGGCGTTCGCCCACACCATCGGCCACACCGCCCCGTCGGGGGAGACCGTCCTCGTCTCCTACGTGCTGCCCGCCCCCGGCAC
>NZ_JAALEG010000142.1 GCF_011058165.1 Rhodococcus aetherivorans | reverse complement strand
GCGGGCCTCGGGCGGGGTTCCCTCGCGGTCGCGGCGGGTGATCTCGGCGTCGATCTGGCCGAGGATGCTCTCCTCGGTGCGCAGTCCGTTGCCCAGTCGGGTGATGCGGTCGCGTACCCGGCCGATCGCCTGGTCGTCGAGGACGTGGGCGCGGGCGTAGCGCGAGGCGGAGGCCCGGTTGAACTGGGTGGAGCGTTCGAGGATCGGCCAGTCCCGCTCCGGGGGTGCGGCCTGTTCGGCCGCCGACACCGCCGAGGTTGCTGCCGCGATCTGCTCTGCGGTCGCGGCCGGATCGGTGCGCAGCCGGTCGAGGGCAGCACGGGACGCTCGCACCGCCTGGATCTGCCGGTCCTGACGCTCGACCTCGGCGACACGCCCATCGACCGCCGTCACCGCGGAGTCGGTGCCGCTGACGCGGGCGAGCTCCTGCTGGGCCAGGGCCAGCAACCGCCGATCCTCGCCGAGACGTTGGACGCTGGATCGGCGAGCTGCGGCGAGTTCGGCGTCGGTGTAGCGGGCATACGGCGAGTCCGGCGTCGCCGACCCCTTCCGCTGCGACGGCGGGGTAGTCAACCGGGCGATCGCTGCTTCGGCCTTCTCTCGGCGAGCACCGCGCAGGTAGGCCAGGGGGTCGTGCTGGTCGTCGGGTGCCCCGGCGACGACCCGGGAGACCGCGATGTCGCGCACGGTGGTGTGCCACAGCCGGGTTCGCCTCGGATCGTCGCCGGGGGTGCCGACGGCGGCGAGCCACGGGGCGCTGCGCTCGATCGCGGCCGTGAGGTAGGAGTCGATGAAGGCGTGCATCTGCTGCTGCTGGGCGCGGGCGTAGGCGGTGAGGATCGGATCCATCTGTGCCGCCGCATCCGTCAGGGCCGGCACCTTGTACCGCGCCAGATCATCCCTGCGGATGCGCGGCAACCCCGGCCGGTCGGTGGGGGAGATGCGGTCCTTCAACGCCGTGGCCAGGACACGGCCGGGAGCGTTCTCGCCGTCGTCGAGGCGTCCAGCCTTGCCGTGCTCGCGCATCGTGTCGACGGCCTCGCGCAGCAGAGTCTCCGTGTCCCACCCGAAGGTTTCGGCCTGGGCGACGCAGGTGACGATGGTGTCCCAGCCGCCGAGGTCGTGCACCCAGCCGAACTGCCGCTCGGTGAGGATCCGGCCGAGGAGCTGTTCGGTGTAGTCCTCGTACAGCGCGCTTACCGCCAGCTCGTAGACCTCGGTGAGCTGCGACCACGACGCGGCCTGGCGCTGGGCCTGTTCGATCATCTGGTGGGCGGTGCGCTGCGAGCCGTCCCGGCCCAGGATCTTCGCCAGCAGTCCGATCGCGCCGGGATGCTCGTCGGGGCGATGTTCGACGTCCCAGTCGGGGAGCTCGTCGTGCGCGGCGTAGACGATGTTGGCGAGTTTGCCGCGGGTCATCGCCACGTACAGCGACTGCCGATCCATGGTCGCTGCGGCGAGGACGTGGCAGTGGCCGACGGTCATGCCCTGACAGCGGTGCACGGTAGTGGCGTACCCGAGTTGGATGTTCTCGGTGAGGTAGTCGGCGGCGACGGTGACCTGGCCGCCGCTGATGGTGTGGCGCAGCCGCAGCGAGCCGTCGGTGCCGATCCCCGCCACGGTCCACAGGTCGCCGTTCTTCACCCGACCGGACGTCTTGCCGTCGGAGCCGGTCACGACGTACTTGGAGTTGTTCTTGCGGGTGACCACCACGTCCCCGACGGCGGCTTCGAGACCGTCGGCGAGGATGACGCCGGAGCCGGTGACGGTGCCGTTGTCGCGGTAGTAGGCGGCGGCCTTCTCGTTGAGCTGGCGCACCAGATCGTTGGTCGGGGCGACCATCACCGTGACATGGCCGGCCTCGACGTCGGCGACATAGGCATCGAACACCATGCCGGTCAGCTCGTGCGCCATGCCCTCGCGGATGCGGTCGTTCTCGGCGTACCAGTCGAGGGCCTCGGCGTTGCCGCTGCGCAGCCGCAGGCTCGCCTCGGCCTCCCCCTCGGTGGCGAACCGGTGCACCTTCTCGAGGAACGGCGCACCGGTCAGATCGGCGAGATCCCGCAAGACGCCACCGGCTTCGACGGAGGCGAGTTGCTGCGGATCACCCAGCAGCCGCACCACCGCACCGGCGTCAGTGGCGAGGCGGGTCAGGTCCGCCAGATCCCGGGCCGAGGCCATGCCCGCCTCGTCGACGAGCAGAAGATCACCCTTGTCGATGCCGGTAGGCAGACCGGCCCGGTGGCGGGTGAGCACGTCGGCGATGGTGCGTCCCTGCACCGCAATCTCTTCCCCGAGCACTTCGGCGGCACGGGCCGACGGACCCAGCGCGATGACTTTTCCGTAGCTGGTCTCCCAGGCGCGGGCGATCACCGAGGCGGCGGTGGTCTTGCCGGCCCCGGCCGCCCCGACCGCCACCGCCACCTTTGTCTTCGCGGTGAGGAAGTGCTCGATCATCGCGATCTGGTCGCCGCCGAGGCTGTGGCCGGCCTTGCGCTCCGCTCGGCGGATCTGGCGTCGGATCACGAAGTCGGAGACGGTGCGCTCATCGTCGGCGAACGCCTGTTCGCGCATGAACTTCTCGGCCTCGAGGACCGACTCTGCGGTGTACCGCATATCGGCGCGACCGACGAGCTGGCTGCGCACCAGGCCGCGTTCGATGCGTTCGGTGACGCGCTCCGGGCCGTGATACTCCTCGGTGAAGGTCGGCTTGCAGTAGTCCCGCAGCGCCAGTTCCAGGGCGTTGTCGTACATCGCCCGCAGCTCCTCGTCGTGGGCGAAACCGAACTCGCGCAGCTCCCGATCGAGCTGCGCGGACAGGGAGAACACCGTCCAGGTGCCGACCTTGCGCGAGAGCGCATCGACCACGTTCTCCACCAACGCGGGCACCTGGGTGGGGGAGAAGAGCGGACGACGGTCGCGTTCGCCTTGCACCGCATCGACCAGCTCGGCCGGATCGCTTCCGGCGAGGATCGCCCCGGCGCGCTCGCGCCATTCGGCCCGCAACTCGGACAGCGACCGGGGTGGATTCTTGGCGTTGCGGGTATCGAGGGTGGCCTGCTGCGCGTGGGCGTACTGCACCTTCTTCGGCGGATTCTTGCCGTACTTGGCCTTGTACTCACGCGCCAGCTCCTCTTGCCGGACCTCGATTTCCGACCGGCGGGAGAACTCCTCGATCAGCGACAGCGGGATGCCGTCGACCTCGTAGACCGGCTGCTTGCCGACCGGGGTATCGGGGCGGCGAGCGAAGGTGACACCGAGCTTGCGCGAGACCAACTCGGCCACACGGGTGTTGTACTTCTCCGAGGCGGCGACGTTGGCCTTGTACAGAATCGACCCGTCGATCGTGGTCCACTTGTCCTCGGCGAACACCCGGTTGAGCACGGCGCAGTGGGTGTGCAGGTTCGGATCGGAGGCGCGATTGTCGTAGTGATCGAACCGGGCGACCAGCAGGCCCTCGGCCTTGACCTTGCGCGCACCGCCGGCCCCGCGGCGGGTGTAGATCACCTCGTTCTCGATCCACTCCAACGTCTCGGACACCGCCTGCGCATGGGCTTCTTCGACCGCGGACTTGACCTTCTCGTCCCCGAGGCCCCACAGCAACGACACCGACTTCATCGGCGTGAACACCAGGTCATAACCGGCCACCGGCTGCCGAACCTTGGTGTACTGCTCGGTGATGAACTCCCACACCTGTTGCTCGCTGAGCAGGTCGGACTTCTCGCCCTTCCTGCGGCGAAGATGCTTGCGGGCGGTCGAGAGCTGGACCGCCTTCTTCGCATCAGGGGCCGGGTATTCGCCGTACTGCGCCTTGTAGGAACTGCACAGTTCCTCGACGTCGTTGACGTACTCTTGGCTGTTCTCGTACCACGAAAATGCCCGGCCCAACGCCGTCGCCCGCGACCAGTTCAGCCGGTCTTGGATCGGGGCATCCGGTCCGGGCCTGGTATCGAATGCGGCAGGTGTGCGAGCGGCACCGAACACCGCCCGCATCGCCGATTCGGTGACTTCGGTGCCGATCTCGACACCGACCTTTTCGGCGAGTGTGCCGCACCAGATACCGGGTGGAGTGCCCTTGGTGACGTAGTAATCGACCGCATCGGCCTTGCGGGTCTCAGTGGCGTCGCCCTTGGCAACGTGCTTGGTGAGATAGACATAGCCGTCCCCGGCGTTGAGCTTGTGGACGGTCATCACGGAAGTTGATCATGCCATGTCGCAGCTTTAGTGCATGAGGTGTGTAGAAGTTTTGGGGCTGACCACAGGTCAGCCTGGGCGTGCCTAAAAACTCGACGGTTCTGGGCACGTGACGAGGGGTGCCGGCGTGAGGTATCAGGGGGAGCGGTTCGGCGGGAAGGGGAATCAGAACTGTGATCCGATACGGCAACACGGCGTCCGGGGTGTGAAGCCGTGTGCGGCCGCGGTGAGCCGATACACTCCCGGGCCATGGCCACGTCTTCGAAGGCGGCAGCGCGCCGCTCCCTGCGCCCGCACACCACCCCGAACGTGCGCGAGAACCTGCGTCGGGAAAAGGAGCGTGTGCTCGCCCGCCAAGCCGAACTGGAGACACTCGCAGCGCCGATCAACGAGGCGGCCGCCCAACTGGCGAAGATCGACGCGATCGTCGATGCGCGAGCTGCGGCCGCACAACGCAAGATTGCGCAGTTGGAGAAGGCACGCGACAAACGGATCGAGAAGATCCGCGCCGAGTTCGCCGCGAAAATCGCCGCCGCCCGCACCGACGCCGAGTCGACCGAGCTCGGCCTGACACGCGACGAGCAGGAACACGAAGAAGCCTTGCTGCTCGACTATGCGCGAGCGATCGTCGCATTCGCCGAGGGCGCGTCAGCCACCGAACTCGCGTCGGTTCTCGGCGTCGGCACAGGAGAGGCGAAGAAGGTCCTCGAACAGGCAAAGACGGACCTTGCGACATCGAGTGTTCCTCTCGCCCCGGTCGAAACCGCATCGGTGACCACCGCCGAGGCTGCGGTCGGCGCGACGTCACCGGCCGCGCCGGCAGCTGTCGGATCGTGACGGGCCGGTGAGTAGTGCTCGGCGACGGCGAGCCGGCTCTTCGACCTCGAACCGCAGGCCCGACTGGGCCTGCGGCTTCTTCTGCGCGGCCATCGCCGGGGAGTTGAGATGTCCGTCGTAGCGAGGAAAGTCATCCGGCACGAGCTCATGCCCACGACGGTCTTGGACAAGATCGAGCGTGAGCCCCTGCCGGTGAACACCGACCGGGTTCGCCGGAGCCTGAACGGGACACGTGAGCAGGCCCCGCGACAAGCGCATGTTCGAGCACGCAGGGCGTTGGGGGCAACTTCTGTGCACCGGTGACCTCGACACAATCCGACGGGTCGTGCTCATCGATGACGAGCTCGGGCACGAGGTGCGCACTCTCTCGCCTCTGACCGTTCTGTGGACCGAGTCCAGGCGCCTCGACGTTCGAGATACCGTGCGCCACCATGTCGCGGCGTGAAACCGCGAACCGGGCGCACGAGCGGTCAGGGTCGTGTGAAGAGCGTGACGCTCGATGAGTTTCGGGGCGTGGTGTCGACAGACTGACCGGTCATCGATGCCAGAGGTCGAGTGACTCCCAGTGCTGTGGGACGCCGAGGGACGCGATCGACAAGGCGTGCGAGGTCGGGAACGCCTGCAGTAGCTCGGTCAGTCGCCGGTACCAGTCCGTCTCGGCTTCGATCGAGGGGAGAAGGTAGGCGATCACGGCCAGCGCGTTGTATGTGCCGAAGACACCTTTGGCTGTCTGCTGGTCCCGAAGGTGGTCGAGGAGCGGTACTTGTCCGGCTTTGGGTCGCGCCGGCGCATGCTGGAGTTTGCGGTTGAACAGGCGCGCGTGGTGGGCTGCGACGTTGCGCACGTAGTTGAGGCTGGCGAGCCAACTGACCATGAGCTTCTTGGTCGGCACCCCGAAGGCGAGCGCGATCTCTTCGGCGTCCTGCTGGCGCAGCCCCCGGTAGAGGACGGAGAGTTGGCCGAGTTCGAGCAGCTCGGTCAGCGCCCAGACCGGCATCCGGTCGTCGTACTTTTCCCGGAAGTGCGCGACGAACTGCTCGTCGGACTGGGCTCGCCGCTCGCGGGCGCGTTCGAGCCACCTCGCGTGCGAGCTGGGAATCAGCTCCCCGCTGTCGGGGTCGGTCCCCGGCTCGGTGAACGCCTCCGTGAAGCAGGTGGGATCCTCGTGCGCGAAGGCGGAGGTGCGCCCGAGCACGTACCCCACCTGCATCCGCACCGCGACTTCGAGGCGTTCGACGCCGTCCATGACAAGCATGCGCAGCCGCCGGTCGAAGTCGATGATCGCCTCGGCATGCCCCAGCCTCGTTCCCGGCCGGTAGCCGCTGAGCACACGGGTGTACGTGCGGCCGTCGTCGTCGACGTGCTGTTCGGACTTGCGGAAGGGGTAGAGGTAGCCGGTGAGCCGGTAGTAGCCCACGGCTTTGAGCAGCGCGGCCGCGCGGTCACGGTCGCCCACGTCGACGCCCTGGCTCGCCAGCCGCTCGACCTGTTGTTCCAGGGACAGCCAGGGCTTCGTGTACTCGACCATGAATATCCCCTGCACAAAAGAAAATCAGCCCGCGCCTTGCAGCAACGGGCTGATCATGATGACTCGATGGTAGCACGGCCTTTCGGCAGAACGCTGGCATTGTCCTCACACGTCGGGTTCGCGGCTCGAGTGGTGGGGGCGGGACAGATCGACACACGGATCATCAGCCTTCGGCGCGGGGATGCCGCCGGTTCGTACCTGGTGAGAGTCTCGGTGGCCGAGGGTCGCGGCGGCGATGGCGCGTAGGTCGACGCCGTGGTCGATGATCGGGCCGATGGGGATGGGGTCGGTGGCGTCGGTGATCGCCATGTCGAGCACCTTGCGCATCAGGCGGGTGCCGCCGGTCTGCATGTACTCGTAGCGCCCCCAGACGAATTGCTCGCGGAGGTCTCCGAGCAGAGGGTTGTGGGCGAGGTCGGCTTTCTTGACGGCGATGAAGCGGTCGGTGTGCAGGGTGTAGCCGGCCTCGGTGCACAGCTGCCGGAAGAACGCGAACTGGGTTCGGGTGTTGCCCTCGCGGAAGGGATGGACGTAGAACCGGGAACTACTCGCCTGGACGCAACCGTGGCTGCGTGGAACGGCCCTACTACCCAGTACTGACCGTCCGGGGGCCCGCACCGCACCCCGTGATCTACCGGGGAGGCTCGCTCTCACGCTCAGTGACTGTGATCGCTCCGCCGCCCGCCACTGGCAGCATGTCGTTCGGGTTTTGTCCGGCCACAGCGTCCCGTGCAAATTCCTCGTATGTTTCGGGTTCGCCATCCTCGATGAACGGGTCCTCAACCGGCGGCTCGTAGTCGCCCTCGATCAAAGGCTCGTCGCTCGGATCGGGATCCTGCGAACTAAACACGATAGTTCCCTCCTGACTGGCAGAGTCGCTGGTGCCGGTGGAGTTGCGGTACAGCACAACCGCGCCGCCCGTGGTCGACGTGACAACAAGTACAGCAGCCACGTGTTTCTCGACATAATGGTGGAGTTCCCGCGTCACCAATCCCCTCGGGAAGGCCGCCGCACCGGCTCGACAGGTGGATCTGTCTCTAATCACGAAGGAGTGCGCCTCCGATGTAGAAGGAGCTAACTGTCGCGGCTCCTAGCACACCCGCAACAATCACTGCAACGACATATCCGACCCCGAACCGCCGTGTTCTCCAACGGAACATCCCAGCGATGCCTGGCAAGACACAGATCACCAGACATAGTGCCCAGCTCGCCCAATATGCAGGGCTCCCTTTGTAGAGCCCTTCCCAGAGGGGGAGAGGGGGCATCGGATCCGGGACCGCGATGTCGAAGGCTCTCCGAACGCCGAAAGCCAATGGCTGGTAGACGAATACCCCTATGACCAGTCCGGTGAACGCTCCTGCTGTCGCCGGCCATCGTCCGACGACACCAGGAGCGCGGTCACCCACTATGCCACTCCGGACCAGGTCTGAACCGATCCGGAACCATAGACGAGAAAGTTCCGGGCAAGCCCCAAGAGATACCCTTGTCGAGCATTCTCGACGGCGGCTTGGGCCATGTTCCCGTACTCTCCAGTAGGTTTGGCGAAGTCGTAGACGTCGTACATATGCACTTCCTGTCGCCATTGAATCTGGTGGTTGCCCGGTCCTCCAGGATGAGCGATCACCGCGATCGTCGGAGAAACACTGTAATGCCCGAGAGACTGGACGTGGTCCTGCTGATACCCAGCTGCAGGCATCCACGGTGAATCGTAGATTACCTTGACTGCCTGACCACGGTTGTCTGCCTCTGTGATAGCTCCAGCGACACCGAGTGCCTTCTGGGAATCTGCGATCACCGACGGAGACCCCGTAGCGTCATTCGGGTAATTGTGATGGTCGTCAACGAACCACGAATCAAGAACTGAAGTTCCTAGTGCGTAGTCGGTCCCCGTCGCACCGTAGTAATGATCGAACATCGCCTTGGCTGTCGGAGCACCTACTTCGGTGAAGTAGGCAGACGTTGCAGATGCCACCTGGAGGTTCTCTTGAGCCGCAGCCCCGGTAGGGTCGGAAACCGTGCCGAACTGGCTATTGTCTACCGGGCAGGTAGGAGAGTTTGCGGGGTCAGGAAACTCACAGTAGTTCGGATGTATTCCGGTGTCATAGCTCTTGAACCCCTGGGATGGGTCTTGAAGCTCCGAAATCGCTCGGAGTGCGTGATTCGAGCCAAGATAAATCGACCCCCGTTGGTACAGCTGAATGGTCGAGCCAGGTTCTCCCACAACAATATCGTTGTCACTGGTGGGGTACCCGTATTCACCTTGCTCATATCCTGCGAGCGACCACAAAGACAGGATCCTCCCCGTTACCGGGTGTGCCCCATGGGTCGGGTGCCAGTATATGACGCCGCGTTCGAAGCGGTCCATCTGACCCTGTCCGTCGGGGAGTGGGATCTGGTCCTGGATGGGGTAGCCGAGCAGGCTGCCTGGGGTTTCGGCGCCGACGCTGTTCCATTTGTCGCGCAGGGGCCCGTTGCGGATGGCGGAGCCGACGGCGTTCTGGAAGGCGACGTAGATGGCGCCGTTCTGGAATTCCTGGTGGCGGCCGACGGCGTCGGCGTGGACGATCTCGTCGGTGGTGGGGTAGCCGAGCCAGCCGGCTTCGTAGCCGTGGATGCCCCAGCGGTTGAGGAAGCTGTTGACCACCGGGTGCGCGCCGGTGGCGGCGGACCAGTAGATCGGGCCGTTGAGGAAGGTCACCCGCTCGCCGGTGCCTCCGGGGTTGATGATGTTCCCGCTGGTGGGGTAGGACAGGAAACTCGCCGGCCCGCCGAGGGCGTTGTACTTGTCCCGGATCGCGCCGCACACCTCGAACCACGAGGGCCAGTAGACCTGGCATCTCGAAG
The DNA here is from genome assembly GCF_011058165.1 of Rhodococcus aetherivorans. GTDB lineage: Bacteria > Actinomycetota > Actinomycetes > Mycobacteriales > Mycobacteriaceae > Rhodococcus > Rhodococcus aetherivorans. The sequence goes on along the minus strand of NZ_JAALEG010000142.1, from coordinate 393 downwards.
CGGTCAGGCTGCGGGAGGACCTCAGGCGTGCCTCGGCGATCTCGGCCTTGTCGGCGTCTTCCTTGGTGAACGGCGCCGGGACCTCTTCGCGGTCCGAGCGCATCTGCCCGGGCACCAGCGTGGATTTGGGGTTCTCGGTGGGGTGCCAGTCCGGGTCCGGTTCGGCGGTCTTGGACGACAGGGCCGGATCGTCCGGCGGCACGGGCTGGTCGGCGGCTGGTGGGGCCGGGCGCAGTTCGGCCGGCAGCGGCGGCACCGTCTCCGCCGGCGGCGCCTGCGCCGGGGCAGGGGCCGGTGCGGGTGCAGGGGCCGCGTCGGTGCGGGAGGTGTCCGGGCGCGGTGTGTCCGGGGCCTGCGCGGGCAACGCCTCGGCGGCCGGAGTCGGGGTGGGGG
>NZ_JAALEG010000141.1 GCF_011058165.1 Rhodococcus aetherivorans | reverse complement strand
GTCGCGCAACCACGCCAGCCGCTCGAAGTAGCCGACGGCCTCCGTCCCGGCACCGGCCCGTGGTCTCCCGGCCGTCGAGGGGCGACAGTCCGGGTTATCGGTGTCCGTCGACGACGTCGGCAGCCCGGCACAGTTCGCCGGCGATGGCGCGCGCTTCGTCCGCGGTCAGATACACCACCACCTCGGCCCTGGCCAGTCGGTACAGCAACGACACCACCGGGGCGCACAGGGCGCGCCGCAGCGGCATCACCTGGACCCGAGGCAGACGCACCCCCTCCTCGTCGAGCTCCCCGGGCTCGGCATGCAGATCGATCGGCTCGCTGGCCACCCCGGCACAGACATGAGCGCCGGGATCTTTTCCGAACACAGAAGGATGGGTGCACCACGGCTCACATCCGTTCATCACCGGCCACTTCACCTCGCCTCGACCTCGTACCGACCGGCATACCCGGACCGTCGGCTCCGCAACCGTGCCCCGGCGACCGCCGAGGCTCCGGGACGGACCCGAAGTCGCGGGGGATGGGCCGGTCATCGCTCGCTGACGACTACGCCGGCCTCCAGGGCGGCTCGAGGATCGAGCGGGGAGCGACGGTGAGGGTCTCTTCGAGGGTCGTCGAAGGGGGCGAGAGCGGCCGCCGAGAAGGTGGGGCCGCGGGTGCCGGTATTCGGTCGACGCGAGGAGCCCGGTTGCCGACGAGTCGGCCGGTGCCCCATGCCGCAGTCACAGCTACTGCCGCACCCCTCGGGGCGGCTTCTCACCCCGGCCGCGGCGAGAATGCGGGTCTGTGACCCCGCCGGACGCCGGCTGGCCGGCCGCTGCGCTCCGGTCACGGTGGGGGTGCCGGCGGCCCGCGGCGAGCAGGTCGAGCAGCGGCAGCAGGGCCGCGGCGATGCGGTCTCCGGTCTCGACGTAGGCCTGCTCGGACAGTCCGGTGGGGTCGGGGATGTTCGGGGTGCGCGCCGCGCCGCTGGGGTCGCGGCAGGCGTCGAGCCGGGCGACGGTGTCGGCGCCGGTGACGGTGGTGATGCGGTGCGCCTCGGTGAGGGTGAACGACTTCGCTGCGGCGCCGGCAGTGAGGCCGGCGACCCGGTCGCGTTGGTCCTCGGTCATGGCCAGGACCAGGTGCGCGTCGTCGATCATCGTGGCGGTCACGCGGCGGGCGCGGAAGGTGCTCGGGTCGGCGCCGAGGCCGGCGATCACCGCCGCGGCTGCCGCCTCGACGGGGTAGCCGACCAGCGCCCGGGTGCCGGCACTCTCGGCGGTGAGATCGACCCACCCGGCTCCGCATCCGTAGGCCCGCGTCAGCCGCTCCGCGATCACCGAGCGGCAGACGTTACCGCTGCAGACGAACAGAACGTGCACGGGCGCACGGTAACGCCCGGGAATCGGGCAGAAGAGACGCTGACGTCTCCGGCCCCGAGCATTCACGGAGCGTTCACGATCGAGACGAGTGTCGTTCATCGACGACCGGTCAGGCTCAGTGACCGCCGGCGGTTGTCCGGCACCGGCGCGCTGCTTGCCGTGTCCTGAGGTAACCCCATGCGCGGGCAGGGATTTCCACTACCGTCGCAAGAGTCCGTGTCCACACGCGACCCGCACCGGAGGAGATCTATGACGTCCCCCGCAACACCCCCCGCTCCCAAGAACCCCAAGAACCCCAAGACTGCGTCTGCCACCTCCAAGACTGCCCCTGCGACGCCCCCGGCGGCCGCGACCGCCGTCGGCGACGCCGGCGAACTCGAGAGCGTCGCCGACGCCGCCAGCGAGGCCACCGAGATCGCCGCCGCGCTCGCGGTTCAGGGGACCGACCCCGCGACCGGGACCGGTCCGGCCGCGACCGCCCAGGACCCCGCCCGGCAGTTCCGTGCCGTCGACGACAATGTCCTGGCGACCGCGAAGTTGACCGGTGCCCTGACCCTCGACGCCTACGAGAACTCGCTGCACACCCTGCTCGCGTGGGAGCAGCGGGTCGGCGCCGTCGGCGGACCGGGCTGGCTCGGTGAGCTGACCCGGGCACACGTCGCGCTGGTCACCTCGGTCAGCGAGCCGGTGTTCGCCGCGGCCCGCCAGGCCCTGAAGTGACACCCTGACCCGCGCGTCGGCCTGTCCGGCGGCTGGGGAACCGGGGCCGGTGCCGTCGACCGTGACCGGCACCGGCCCCGGCGCCGGTCGGGCTCGTGCTCGGCCGGTTCACCGTCGGCGTGCCCGAGGACCGGCGGGACCGTAGCGGTGGTCCGAGCCGTAGCGGTGGGTCCGAGGCGGCCGCACTGCGCAAGCACCGGTCCCTGGAGTTGTCCTCACTGCCGCCGGCATGATCGCCCGAGAAGCAGACCCCGTTCGGTGGCCGGGGCTTCGTACCCGGCTCGAGGCTCGGCCACGGTGCATCGAATCGTGCGTGGTGAAACATCGAGTCGGGCAGCGTTTTCCCGGACGGTCGTGGGATGACGTGTGCACGTCTCGGCTCCCGTCGCTGACGCAGCGTGAGGCGTTCACTTCAGTGCAGAACCTCCAGGACCTCCGGAACCTCCAGGGCCTTCATGCCGTCCGGCTTCGCGCCGCTTCCTCGCTCATCGTGCGGCTGCGGGCTGATCGGGGCGATCGACGTCGACGACGAGTAGGTTGCCCGGTGCCTGTGGGTCGGCCTCGAGGTGGCGCTGATCGAGCGCGTCCGGCCGCGGCATCCGACAGGCGCCGAACAGCAGATCCTCGGTTGTCTACGGGTACGTCGGCAACCCATCTGCTCCCAGTCCGCCCTCGCGCGTCTCGTGCGTGTCCGGGCCGGACACCCTCACCCCAAGCGCAAAGCGTCCCAGGTACGGCGCACCGGCCGAGTCGGACGTGGTCGGTTCGCTTCGGGGACCCCACCGTTGGCAGGGACCGGAAATCGTGAAAATCGGGCGCTACCCGTGGGGACCTCGAGGCAAGTGGTAGGTGGTTCCGCCCAGAACGAGGCGGCGATGTCGACTCCGGCAATGCTGCGCCCAGGGATGCCTGCGTTGCACTACAGACCGGCAGCGCGGCGGAGCAGACCGGTGGACACGCCGAGCTGCACGGCCCTGTTGATCGCGTCGAGATAGTGGTCGCGGAGCTGGCGGTAGGTGGCGTCGTGGTGGATCGTCCAGGCCGCTCGGTGGCGTGCGTGCCGCAGGTATGCGCGCAGCAGGACGGTCGTGTCCGCCACCTCGCGCAGTGCCTGCTTCCCCTCCGGGGGGAGTGTGAGCAGTTCGAGTTCCTGGTCGAGGTCGAGCGGATCGTCGTGCACAGCGTCCTCGATTCCGGCCGGGACGGTCGCGGTGCGACGGGGTCGGGGCGCCCCGGAGGGGGCGTCGGGTCTATCGCGGATCGACTCGGTGCGCACCCGCCGTCGACGGCGAGAGCCTCACCTCGCAGCCTACGTCGAACAGGCTGCTGCGCCGCCCGTTCGGGCAGGGCGCGCCCCCGGTCGCGGTCAACGAACAGACGGTTACCCCGGATTATCGTGGCGTGATGACGCACGAGACGTGGGTGACCTCGGGTGAGCGGTGCGCGGTGTGCGGAAAACCGGTGAAGGTACGCGCCCGGCCTGCCGGAGACGGCCGGATCCCGGAGCGCCGGTGCATTGCTAGCGACGACCACGAGCAGCTCGGCGAATTCCCCGCTCCGCGTACCGCGGGTCACCGCAGTGCCCGGGATTCCGGGCGGCCGCGGCGATTCCGCTCTCGAGCGTGACCGGATTTCCGCCCTACCGGCTGCGGGATCGCCGCCCGGCGGTCGACGCGGGGGCGGATGACCGGTAGGCACCGAAGGCGGACTGCACCGCGGGTGGGGCGCGGGTGCGGGGTATGTCTGCCCGGGGGCGCTACGGGTCCGATCCGGTCGGATTCGGGTGAGTCGGTGGTCGGTGGTCGGTGGTCGGTTATGCGGGACATCACGAGGACCCACCCTTGCCGACCGGGGTCAGCGCCGGTCGGTGGGCGCGTCCGCATCCGAGTCGTCGTGGCGGCGGTACATCGCGGTCATTGTTCCGGTGGGGTCGAGCCGCCGCAGGACGGCGTCGGTGATCGCGGTGAGCTGGCCGACCTGCTCGGGGGTCAACGCGTCGAGGACGTGCCGACGCACGGTGGCGACGTGGCCCGGTGCGGTCTGCTCGACCTTGCGCCGGCCGGCACTCGTCAGCCGCGCGTTGGTGGCGCGGCCGTCCTGCGGACACGGGAACCGTTCGACTAGTCCGCGTTGTTCGAGACGGCGCACGACGTGGGACAGCCGCGGCAGCGTCGCGTGGGTCTGGGCGGCCAGCGCGGTCATCCGCAGGGTCTGCTCCGGGGCCTCGGAGAGCATCGCGAGCACGTAGTAGTCGAAGTTGGTCAGCTCCGCGTCGCGGCGCAGTTGGGCGTCGAGCACGCCAGGCAGCAATTCGAGCACGGCCACCACCCGCACCCAGGCGGCGAGTTCGTCTCGGGTCAGCCACTTGGTCTCCACACCGACCAGTGTGCCCGAGAAAAGTTGTAGCTACAACTGATGTCTGCTACGTTTTGTTGTAGCGACAACCAAATGGGTGTCGGCGGACCAAGGGAGAATCCTCGTGACCACCGTGAGCATCCTCGGCACCGGCACCATGGGCTCGGCCATCGCCGGCCTCGTCGAGAAAAGCGGCAACACCGTACAACTACTCGGCAGTGGCGACACCGACCAGCCGCTCACCGGCGAGATCGTCGTGTTGGCCGTGCCCTACCCGGCGGTGAGTCAGGTGCTGGCCCAGCGCGGCGAGCAGCTGGCCGGCAGGATCGTCGTCGACATCACCAACCCGGTGAACTTCGAGACCTTCGACGCCTTGACCGTGCCCGCGGACGCCTCGGCGACCGCCGAGATCGCGGCCGCCCTGCCGCATGCCCGGGTGCTGAAGGCGTTCAACACCACCTTTGCAGCCACCCTGGCCTCGGGCGCCGTCGGCGGCGCGAGCACCACCGTGCTGCTCGCCGGCGACGATGCCGACGCCAAATCCCAACTCGCCCAGCTCGTCACCGGCGCCGGGCTGCGCGCCCTCGACGTCGGCTCGCTGCGCCGCGCCCGGGAACTCGAGGCACTCGGCTTCCTGCAGATCACCCTCGCCGCCGCCGAGAAGATCTCCTGGACCGGCGGCTTCGCGGTCGCACCCTGAGCCTCGAACGAGCTCCCACCGTACTCACCCGAGAAGGGAGATGGCCGTGATGTTCGCACCGGTCCGGTTGAACCACGCCGTGCTGTTCGTGGCCGATCTCGAACGCGCCGAGCAGTTCTACACCCACGTGTTCGGGATGCAGGTCGCGGCCCGGGAGCCGCGCACGAACGCGACGTTTCTGCGGTTGCCCGCCTCGGACAACCACCACGACCTCGGCCTGTTCGGCGTCGGACCGGCGGCACCGCCGAGGCGCCGCGGCCTCGGGTTGTATCACCTGGCGTGGCAGCTCGACACCCTCGACGACCTCGCCGCCGCCCGGCGGATGCTGCTCGACACCGGCGCCTACACCGGGCAGTCCAGCCACGGCGCCACCAAGAGCGTGTACGGCACCGACCCCGACGGCCACGAGTTCGAACTGATGTGGATGCTGCCCCGGGAACACTGGGGCGCCTACGAGACCGCGGCACCGGTCGAGCCACTCGACCTCGAGACCGACCTGGCCCGGTGGCGCGGTGTGCGCACCGCCGGCCGGATCGTCACCGACGCCGACCAGGAGACCGACGGAGCCCGCTGATGAACTTTCCCCCCGCACCCGTGGTCGCCTGGCACCGCAGCGACGATCCCAGTCGGCCCCTGGTGGTCCTGCTGCACGGCCGCGGCGCCGACGAACGCAGCATGCTCGCCCTGGCCCCGCTGTTGCCCACCGGACCGTCCTACGCGGCGGTCCGCGCCCCCCTCGCCGAGGGCGGCGGCTACGCCTGGTTCGCCAACCGCGGCATCGGCCGACCGGTCGCCGACTCGCTCGCGCAAACCATGGCGTGGTTCCGCACCTGGCTCGATGAGGTCGCGCCCGCACCGCGACCGGTCATTCTGGTCGGATTCAGCGGAGGCGCCGCGTTCGCCGGCGGCCTGCTGCTGCACGAGCCCAGGCGGTTCGCCGGCGCCGCGATCCTCTACGGCACCCTGCCATTCGACGCCGGCGTCCCGATCACCGCCGCCCGGCTGGCCGGGGTGCCGGTCTTCCTCGCCCAAGGCGAGACCGACACCGTCATCCCCCGGGACCTGCTGGACCGCACCTGGACCTACCTGCTGGGCGAATCCGGTGCCCCGACCTACGCCCGCAAAGACCCCGGCGGCCACGGCCTGCCCCGCGCCACGGTGGCGCAGCTGGCCGGATGGATATCCGAACGACTGGACTTCCTCACCCGCCGCCCCCCGCCGGCCACGGGCCGCACGACCTGGACCACTCTCCCCGGCGCCACGCTGCCCGACCGGGTCGGGGACCGGCCGACGGTGTCGTGGACGATCCCGCAGCAGCAGCGGTCCGACCACAGCCCACCCGACCTGCAGGAACAACTGTTCACCCGCGTCGCGGCCCTACCCGCCGTGACCACCGGCCCGTCCGCGATCTCGGTGCCCGGCGCCCGCGGATTCATGGTCGACCCCGACCCGAACGTCCCGCTCGATGCCTTCCTCGTCCCCCAGGTCGGGGAGTTCGCCCACCTGCACCCCGGTCACGACGGCTCCGTGCATCTGGCGCTGCCGCCGGCGCTGGCCGCCGATGCCGTCGCCCGAGGCTGGGCGAGCGCCCACCCGCTGGCGGGCATTCGCCTCGCCCGCGGCATGGTGCTGATCTACGGCCCCCGCACCCGTGCCGAACTCGACGTGGTCGCCGCAATCGTCACCACCAGCCACGCCTACGCCACCGGCACCCTCCCCTGAGCAGGGCACCCGGCGGCACCCTCACCGCACCCGTACTCGACGACTACCCCTCCGCTCCCTCCGCAACGACTCCACCGAAAGGTTCCTTCTCCATGCGCACCCTGCTCCAGCCCGCGTCCACCTCTGCGGTCCTGACCGACCTCGTCTTGCTCGTCTCCCGCGTCGCCCTCGGGGTGATCCTGCTCGCCCACGGCTGGCAGAAGCTGCACGAGTACACCCTCGACGGCACCTCGGCCTCCTTCGGCGCGATGGGAATCCCCGCCCCCGCGATTGCCGCGACAGTGGTGACCGTCGTCGAGATCGTCGGCGGCGCCGCCCTGATCCTCGGGCTGCTCACCCCGGTGGTGGCGCTGGCGAACACGCTCACCCTGCTCGGTGCGCTGGTGCTGGTGCACGCCTCCCACGGCGTGTTCGTCGACAACGGCGGCTTCGAACTCGTCCTCGCGCTGCTCGCCGGACTGCTGCCTCTGGTGATCCTCGGCGCCGGAAAGTTCAGCGTCGACGCCCTCCTGCACCGCTCCACCACGACAGCCTCGCCCATGGCGGCCTCCCCCGCCCGGTAACCCCAGCGTGAACCCCACCGCACCCCACGGCCCACCCCGGGCCGTGGGGTGCGGTGGCGCATCCATGTGTCCCGGGCCGGGAATGTCGCCGCCCCCGGTGGCGTGGTGGAGGTCGAGCGCGCAGCCGGAACTCGGGGGCAGCACACCGCATCAGGCTCTGTGCGACGGTGAGGTGCCCGAGGGGGTGACGCCGGCCGCTCACGCGGGTTCGGTGAGAGCACCCACGCCGGATACCACCTGAGGGCGCCGCATCGGATCGGCAGGCACTCTCGCCCACGGCCTGCGCCACGGTAGGCGCGGCGGTCCGGTCACTGCGGGCGTGGACCTGGACCAGGCTCTGCGGTGTCCGGCCGCCGCCACACCGTGCGACCGCCGCCGATCCCGCTGGGCCGGGAATGCCCGAACCCGGGTGTTCAGTTCTCCGGTGTCGATTCGACGTCCGGTGCACTCGACGGTGCCTGCCTGTGTCAGTGCCGGCTGCTGGCCCGCTTCGCCGTGCCGGACGAACGTCGGCGCGCCGAGGGTGGCACGCAGGGGGTACCGACCGGGGACGGGGCCTGCTCGCCACCCGCCCGTCCGGGCGAGCAGTTCCCCCGCCCCACGCAGGCGCCGGGGTGGGGGTGCCGATGTCCACCAGCTGACGGCACCCCGGCCGAACGAAGGGAGGTGGGATGTCCTGCGGTTCGCGCAACCGGACACGAAGGTCAGGGCGTACTCGGCCTGCTCGCCGATGGTGGGTAAGCCCTCTTCGGATCCGGGCAACGTGGCGGCCCGACAAGCCTCTCCAAGGTAATCATCGGACCGTGATGTCAACCGGCGGGCAGCAATCAGGGGAGTAGATCGAAGTACTGCGGCCGGGCCTTCATCGCGTGGATGAGAAGCTCGTTACCGCTGTCGAAGCGCAGAACGACCAGTTCCAGCAGGCGGCCTTTCAGGTCGAAACCGAGTCGGAACTGCCGCGCGGGGTGGTCGTCATCGAGGTCGGCTGCATAGACGTAATGCTGGGCTGCGTGGATGCTGTCGGCTTCGTCGATTCCGTGCTTGAGGGCGGATTTGTGCGCTTTCACGCGACCCGGGTCCAGGCGCGGATCGCTTGCCGAATCGCCTCGGACCTGGATACATGCTCTTGTTCGGCACGCGCGTTCAGTGCTTTCAACAAAGCTTCGTCCATGCGGACCGGAACCACTGTTCCAGGGCCCTCGCCGATCGTCGGGCGGCCACGTTTCCGCAGGGCGGCGACGTCGTAGCCCGCCTCGGCTTCGTCTGCCCACTCCTCGATCATCTCGTCGGTGACGGGGATTCCGTTGATCATCTCGTCAGCCATAGATAATAGTGTAATACGAAATGGAACGGTGGCCAGGTCTTGACCTCGAACTTTCGCGCGCCCAGCAGGACAAGGGGTTGCCTCGAGTAGGTGGTCGCCGACAGTCCGGCCGCACCTACACCGTCACCCCGGCTCCCACGCCGCGGTCGAGCGGCGCGGTCTGCCGCTGGCGTGGCCACCGAACCTTTACATGGTGGCATGGGCCTGACCACGACCCCGCTCACCGAGCAGGTCATCGCCCGGATCCGGGCCTGCGTCGCCGACCCGGCGCACGCCGCCGCCCTGGCCACCTTGTTGTTCACCGGCACCTACCGCGGCTGAATTTCCTCCCGCGGCGCACCTAGAAAACCCGTCTTCATCGAACCTGGCGGCGGACGTGGCAGCTCGGGTCGGGCCGGGAGGGCGTTTCGCGACAACGTCCACGAGCTGCTCTCGGCCAGGTCTCGCGGTGTGCATACTCCCAGCTCAGCGACCGGAACATGCCCGGATCCTGCTGACATTTCGTGCGGCCTACCGCTGACCTCGAGTGACGTTCCCCCAGGTTGCCCGCCGGCAATTTCGTGCGGTCTCTCACCTCGGCGAAGACTGGGGTGCGGGACGGCGTTCTCTGTCATCATTGCAGGTGGAGGCGTTGGTCGCGGGTGGGCCGGGCGCGAGGGTCGCGGGGGTGCCGTCCGCCGCGGGAGCCCCGAAAAAATCAGGATGAATCGTGCATATCGGGCGTTTTCGCGCCCTGGGTCTATGTCACTCCCGGTTTGTGCGGTGTCGGCGACGTAAAATCCCATTTACGCAGCCATCCCCGTAAACCCCGAGGTGAGCACACTTTCGGTCGCCAGGACGGTGTCGGCGCCGTCCGTGTCCTTGTCCACGTTGTCGGTGCGTTGTCCGAGATAGCTGTCGCATCCGGAAGGCGTCGTCCGAGATAGTTGTCGCACGCTGTGCGACACGCGGGGTCGGTTGCACGGTTCGGGGCGTCCACGCTCGGTTGGAAGTTCTCGAGCCCAACCCCAACCGGTGGTATCTGACCGCAGCGATCTGCCGGGCAGCCGAATACCGGTCAAGTCCCTGGAGGTGGTGTACGACGTCGTCGCGTGATTCCTCGGGAGTGGGTCAGGCAGTCAAGGCCGGTGTCACCTCCCCGGTCTCCTCGGCGACACTGTCGGCGGGCTTGTCGGTGCGG
>NZ_JAALEG010000140.1 GCF_011058165.1 Rhodococcus aetherivorans | reverse complement strand
TCGCTTTTCGTTTCTAGTTTTGTTTTGCATCAGCTTTCTTAGGGTTTGTTTTTTTTTTTTTTGGAGATGTGTATAAGGGACAGGCCCGTTCCCGCGATCTTGGGCCGCCGGCCCCTCGGGGGACCCATCGGATTGGGCTTGCGACGCTGCGGGGGCACTACACACTCTCCTTCATGGCTCACTCGCCTCCGGCGGATCCGGGATCGGCCGGTGCAGGCGCAGGAGCGCCCGGGGCGGGCGCGGGATCGGCCGGCGGCGCGGGTTGCTGCGCTCCTTCCACGGGCCCGCCGCCGAGCTGCACCGAGTCCAGCGGCTGGATCGTCTCCGCCTTCCAGATGTCGCCGTCCTTGCGCATCGCCACGTTCACGGTGACCTTGTTCTCGACGAAGTTGTCGGGCCAGGTGGTCTTCACCGCCAGGACGATCAGGGCGTTCGCCGTGTTCGCGTCCGTGTCCAGCGCCGTCAGGGAGCCGAACAGCACGTTCGCCGACATTCCCGTGCCCGTCTGTGCCACCTGCTGACGGATCTGCTGCTCCGTCGCGGCCAGGTCGCTGTTCAGGGCCTCACCGGTGATCGACGAACGCATGTTCTCGATCGACCGGTCGACGTCGGCGGCGTCGACGCTGTTGAGGTTGATCGCGGCCTGCATCGCCCCGGACAGGGCGGCGTCCCGCGCATCGGCCGTCGGGCGGTCGGCGAGCAGGGCCCGCCCCCATCCGAAGCCGAACCAGGCGGCCGCCACGAGGGCGATCACCGCCAGCACGCTCACCACTGCCAGGACGATCCTGCGTATCTTGTCGCCGCCCGCCCCCGCCGTCTGCGGGGGACGGGACGTCGTGTCTGCGGTCACTGCACCAACCTACTTACCTACTTCGGGGTGACTCCGAGCAACGGCGCGAGCTGCGTCGCGATCGGATTCAGATTGAGCTTGTCCGGATCCTGCTTCGGCGTGAAGTCCCACGGCTGGATCGTCGCCGGGTCGGCGAACACGATCCGGTTCGCGCTCCGCACGCCGGTGACGCTGCCCTGCGGGGCCTCACAGGACGCCTCCGTGTTGAACGGAAAGTCCTGTTGGGTGTCGTCGAAGTTGGGATCCCGGCGCTGCATCTCGTCGAGGATCGCCTGAGTGCCCTCGTACCCGAGGGTGCACGACGGCGGGTTGTTCGTCTCGAGCAGGATGCCCTGCCGGACCGTGCCGTCGCCGGGCGCCACCGTCCCGGCGCTGGCCGCCACGGCCGGCAGGAACGCGAGCAGCGGCTGCAACGCGACGGCCTGCGGGCCGAGCTTGTCGCCGAGCAGCGCCAGGTTCGTCAGGTTCGCCGTCAGGCCGGGGCCCGAGTCCGCGACCAGCTGCGTGAGCTCCTCGCTCGCCGCCGTCCCGGTCTCGAGGAGGCGACGGACGTCCGGGTCGCTGTCGCGCAGCTGCGCGGTCACCAGGTCCAGATCCGCGCTGAACTGCCGGATCGCCGACGCCTGCACCGACTGGGTGTCGAGCACCGTTTGGCTGTCGCGGATCAGCGACACCGTCTGCGGCAGGTACTGCACTCCGGCGTCGCTGAGCTGGGCCAGGGAGTCCACAAGGGTCTGCAGCTGGCCACCGCGGCCGTCGAACGCCGCCCCCAGCTCGGTCACCACCGTGCGCAGCGAGTCCACCGGCACCGACCGGACGAGCGCGTTCGTGCTCACCAGCAGGTCCTGCACGGGCACGGGCACGTCGGTGGCGTCCTGGCCGATGACCGATCCCGCTTCGAGGTAGGGGCCCTCGTCGGTATCCGGTTGCAGATCGACGTACTGCTCGCCGATCGCCGACCGGTTCGCCACCACGGCACGGGTGGACGCGGGGATCTGCGGCCCGCCGTTGTCGAGGAGCAGCGTGACGTCGATGCCGTCCTCGGTCAGGCCGAGCTCGCCGACCCGCCCCACCGGCACGCCCCGGTAGGTGACCTCGGCGTTGGTGAAGATGCCGCCCGAATCGGCGAACCGTGCGTGGACGGTGTACTGCCCGAACCCGAGCAGGTTGTCGAGGCGGACGTACCGCGCGCCGACGAACACCACCCCGAGCAGCGCGATCACCACGAACGCGACCAGCTGTATCCGCAGCATTCGCGATCTCATCATCGCCCTCCCCCGACTCCGAGCTGGTTCAACAGGCCCTCCAGCGGATTGGCCGGCGCCGGGTCGTCGCCGGTGTCCGCCGCCGCGGCCGGCTGACCGGGCAGCGTCACCCCCGGAGGCAGTTCGAGTCCCACGGGCAGCTTCGGCGCCGGCAGCACCGGCAGCAGCGAGACCGTCGGCCAGCCCGGCCTCGGCCCGTTGCCGTTGTAGTACGGGTTCGACGGATCCACGACGGGCTTGGGCTCGCCGAACTTCGGCTGCCGGTAGACCGGCTCGCCCTGACCGACGCCGAGCGAGGCCAGCGCGTCCCCGATCTGCAGGTCCACGGCGAGGAACAGGTTGACCGAGCCACCGAGGGCGATCTTCTCGACCCCGTCGGGGAACGGCACCGTCGGGATGAACGGCAGCGCCTTCACCAGATCGTCGCCGGAAGCGGCGAGCTGCTGCAGGGTGGGGCGCAGGGCCAGCAGGTCGGCGATGAGGTCCTCCTTGGACTGGTCGAGCACGTCGGTGCCCACCGTCCCCAGGCGGTCGAGCTGACCGAGCAGTTCGGTCAGCTGGGGCCGCTGCTGTTCGAGCACCGCGGTGGCCACCGGCAGGTCGTCGAGGATCGCCGCGATGCGGTCGTTCTGTTCCGCGACCCGGACGGTGAGCACATCGAGGCCGTCGAGGGCGCGGGTGATGTCGTCGCGCTGCTGGTTGAGACCGTCGATGAGCCGATCCGCCTGTTGCAGAAGGCTCTTCGTGGTGCCTTCCCGGCCCTCGAACGCGGTGGACAGCTCCTCGACCACCGGCTGCAGCTGGCCGACGCCGCCGCCGTTGAGCAGCAGCGAGAGGGCGCCGAGCACGGGCTCGAGTTCCGTGGCGTGCCGGGTCCGGTCCAGCGGAATGACGTCGCCGTCGGCGAGCAGTTCGCGCGACGGGTCGCTCGGCGGCGGACTGAGCTGGACGAACTTCTCGCCCAGCAGACTGGTCTGTTCCACCGCGGCATACGCGTTGGCCGGCAGCTCCACTGCCGAGTCGACCACGATCCCGACGTCGGCGGTCCACCCGTCGGGACCGACGGAGACCGTCTCCACCCGGCCGACGGGCACGCCGTCCACCTTGACGGTGGACTGCGGCACGAGGTCGAGCACGTCGTCGAACTGCACGGTCACGTGGATCGGGTCGGACCCGACGTCCGCACCACCGGGCAGGGGGAGGCTCGCGGCCCCGCCGCACCCCGACACCGCCAGGGCCGTCACGCAGGCCCCGGCACCGAGAATCGCCGAGCGTCTCACTGTCCGCCCCTCTCCAGGTCCAGGCGCGGTGACTCGACACCGGGCACCGTGCCGGGAACCACCCGGCGCTGGATGTTCTCGCCGCTCAGGACGCCGAACGGCAGGATCAGATCCGGCGTCCGGACGTCGTTGGTGATCTGCTCGGCGAGGCCGGAACACTGATCGATCAGCGGCTGCATCTGCCGGCCGAGCTGCTCGAACCTCGGGTCACCCGGCACGAGCCGACCGAGGTCGATGAGCTTGCACATCACGCCCGCCGGATCCTGCAGATCGGTCACCACCAGGCGGGAGGCGAGCGACCCGGACTCCGCGTCGTAGGAGTTGACGAGGTTGCTCACCGCCAGGGGCAGCAGGGTCAGCGAGTTCACCAGTGAATCCCGGTTGGCGGCAAGGTTGTTCGTCACCGGGACCAGAGCGTCCACGTTGTCCTTCAACGCCGCCTGATTGTCGTTGACGAACTGCGCGACCACCCCGAGCGACTCCGACAGCTGGTTCAGCGCGAGCCCGAGATTCTCCCGCTCGCCGGCCAGATAGCCCGACAGGTCCGACAACTGCGCGTTGAACTCGCGCACCTGCTGATCGTTGGCCGCCAGCGCGGACACGAAGATCTGCAGGTTCTCGATGGTGCCGAACAGGTCGCCGCGCGACTCGTTGAGCGTGCGCGACGCGGCGGAGAGCTGCTCGATGGTCTGGCCGAGCGCGGCACCGTTGCCTTCGAGATTCTCGGCGCCGGTCTCCACGAAGCGCGTCAGGGCGCCGTCCTTGTTGGCACCCTCGGGACCGAGCGCCCGCGACAGCTCGTCGACGCTGGCGTACAGCTGATCCACCTCCACCGGGGTGGCGGTCCGTTCCCGCGGGATGACGGCGCCGTCGGCCATCGTCTCGCCGCCGGTGTACACCGGGGCGAGCTGCACGTAGCGGTCCGCGACGACCGACGGGGTGATCTGCACGGCCTTGGCGTCGGCGGGGATGTCGACGCCGCGGTCGACCCGCATGTCCACCCGCACCTGGTCCCCTTCGGGGACGACCGCGGTGACCTTGCCGACCTCGACGCCGAGGACCCGGACACCGGACCCCTCGTACACCCCGACGGCCTTGTCGAAGTAGGCCGTGATCTCGGTGGTTCCCATGCGGTTGAAGACCCACCACAGCACACCGGCGATCAGTACCACGGCCGCGGTGATCGCGGCGATCAGCAGCACCATCGGGCCGCGCCGTGAGCCGCCACCGGACTCGGCATGCGACATCAGTTCTCTCCCAACGTGCGAACCGGATCGCGGTATCCGGGGATCTCCGGCAATCCGGGCGGAATGAGGTTCACGACGACCTGGTCGAACCAGCGGCCGTTGCCGACGACATTCGAGTACAGCCGGACGAACGGCTCGTACAGCTTCATCGCGCGGTCCAGATCGTCGTTGCGGTCCTGCAGGATCTGCACCACTCCCCGGAGCTGGTCGAGCGCCGGGCCGATCGTCGCCTCGTTGTCGCGGACCAGACCGGTCAGCTCGGCAGACAGCCGCTGCGTGCCCGTCAGCAGCTGCGAGATGGCCTGCTGCCGGTTGTTGAGTTCTGCGATCAGCAGGGCGCCGTCGCTGATCAGCCGGTTGAACTCCGCGTTGCGGTCGGCGAGGATCTGCGAGGTCCGGCCGGTCGCCTCGAGCAGCCGTTTGAGCTCCTGGTCCCGGCTCGCAACGGTCTGCGAGAGCCGGGTGACTCCGTCGAGCGAGGCCCGGATGTCGTCCGGTGTCTGCGAGAACGCCTCCGAGAGCGTGTCGAAGCTCGTGGCCAGCTGTTCCGAGTCGATCTCGCCCAGGGTGGTGGCCGCGGACGAGAACGCCTCGATCACGTCGTACGGGGCTACGGTGCGCGACAACGGGATCCGATCATCCGGGTCGAGCACCTCGGTGCCCCGCGGCTCGAGGGCGAGGTACTTCTGGCCGAGGATCGTCTTGATCTGGATCGAGGCCGAGGTGTCGTTGCCGAGCCAGGCGTCCTTGACCTTGAACGACACGAGCACCCGGTCCCCGTCGAGCTCGATGTCGGTGACCTGACCGACCTTGACTCCGGCGATGCGCACCTCGTTGGTGGGCTTGAGGCCGGCCGCCTCGGTGAACTCCGCGCGGTAGGTGGCGCCGGCCCCGATGATCGGCAGCGAATCCAGGAAGAACGCCGACAGGGTGGCCAGCAGGACCACGAGAATCCCGAGGGCGCCGGACACGGCCGGACTGCGACGTCTGCTCATCGTCCCTGCAACTCCTGCATCCCGTCCTGCGTGCACCGCTTGGCGGCGTTGGTGTAGATCGGCTGGTTCACCGTGGGCAGGCCGGTCGGCAGGTTCAGGTACGGAACCGAACCCGGGCCGGCGATCACGTCGATGCCGCACAGGTAGAACTGGAACCACGACCCGTAGCTCGCGACCCGGCCCAGCTTCTCGAGCTTGACCGGAAGGGTGGCGAGGACCTCGTCGACCGCGTCGCGGTTGCTGTTCAGGTTCGCCCCGAGCTGCTGCACCGCCGTGACGGAGCCGGCGATGGCCGGCCGGGTCGGCTCGAGCAGATCGGCCGTCGCGTCCGTCAGCCCGGCCAGCGACTGCACAGCCGCACCCACCGTGTCGCGGTCGGCGGCCAGCCCGCTGACCAGCGCCTGCGTGTTGACGAGCAACGAGTCGAGCTGATCGTCCCGCTCGTTGATGTTGGTGAGCACCGAGTTCAGGTTGTCGATGACCGCACCGATGACCCGGTCCTTGTCGGCGATCGTGTTGGTCAGGCTCGCCGTCGTGCGCACCAGGTCGTCGATGGTTCCGGCCTCGCCCTGGAACACCTGGACTATCTGCGACGACAGCGTGTTGACGTCCTCGGCGCTCAGGGTCTGGAACAGGGGCCGGAACCCGTTGAACAGGGTGGTCAGGTTCACGGCCGGCTTGGTGCGCTCCAGCGGGATGGTGTCGCCGCCGGTCAGCTTCATCCCCTGCATGCCCTCGCCCTGGTCGAGGGCGATGTAGCGCTGGCCGACGAGCGTCCGGTAGCGGATCGTCGCGGTCGTCGCGGCGGGCAGCCAGTCCCGGTCGGACATCGAGAACGTCACGCGCGCCTCGCGCCGGTCGACGATCTCGATCTTCTCGACCTGGCCGACGCGGACGCCGGCGATTCGGATGTCGTCGCCCTCGTTGAGCGACGTCACGTCCGTGAAGATCGCGTGGAATTTCGTGCCTCCGCCGCCGCCGAGGCTCGCGATGGTCGCCGCGAGCATTCCGGTGGCGAGGATCGTGACCACGGCGAAGACGATCAGCTTGATCAGCGGTGCTGCCAGGCCTCTCATCGGAAGCTCACCTCCGTTCCACGCAGTGCGGGCGCGCCCAGGCGCGTCGTCCAGGTCGGCACGTCCTCGGGCGCGATGCCCGTCGCCTCCGCGTACACGACGCCGAGGGCGTCCTGCTCGGCCCGCGACCCGGTGTACGAGACCTGCGTCGTCGCCGGGGTCGTCCCGATCAGCTCGCCGACGTCGTCCGGCACCCCGGACCCCTCGGGGGCCGGGAAGTACGACATGGTCTCCGGGCCCGGGTTGCGGGACGGCACCTGGTAGGAGCCGTCGTTGATCGAACCGCCGGGGTACTGCGGGAAGAACCGGCCCGGGGCCGTGACGTTGTCGTAGCAGGTGGGGCCGCGGACGTCGAGCAGGCGCGGCTCGTCCTGGTTCGGCAGGTACCGGCCCTTCGGATTGACGAACTGGACGCTCGCCCGCACGCCGGGGAACGGGTCGTCGGCCGCGAGCACCCCCGCAGCCGCGGGTGCCGCGTCGGCGAAGCCCTTCAGCATGCACGGGTACGACGGCGAGTACCGGGCCAGCAACTGCAGGGCCTGCTTGGAGTCGGCGGCGATGCTGATGATCGAGCCGGCGTTCTGCTCGAGCAGCCCGGCGGTCGCCGACGACGCCCCCGTCGCCGTGACCAGCAGAGTCTCGAGCTGGTTCTCCTGTTCCACCACGGTGTTGCCGGTGGTGCGCAGGTTGTCGAGGGCGCTGATCAGATCGGGCGCGGCGTCGGAGTAGGTCTGGGAGAAGTCCGCGAGCCCGCGCAGGTCCTCCTGCACGGCCGGGAGCTCCACGTTCACCTCGCGGAACACCTGCTCGAGCCGGTCCACGGTCTGCCCGAGGGTCTCGCCGCGGCCGCTCAGGCCCTGGGCCAGGGCGCCGAGGGTGTTCGCGAGATCCTGCGGTGGGATGGCCTCGAGCAGGGGCAGCAGCCCGTCGAGCACCTCGCCGAGTTCGACGGTCTCGGCGCTCGTGTCCTGCATCAGGGTGTCCCCCGCCTGGATCGGGCGCGCCGGCCGGTCCGGGAGGATCAGCGAGACGTAACGCTCCCCGAACAACGTCTTCGGCAGCAGCTGTGCGGTCGCGTTCGCGGGGATCAGGCCGGCCTTGTCCGGTTCGAGCGCGAGATGTGCGGTCACCGTCCCGCTCTCGGCCGACGTGCCGCGGACCTCGCCGACGATCAGTCCGCGCACCTTCACGTCCGCGTTCATCGGCAGCGCGTTGCCGACCTCGTCGGTCACGAGGTCCACCTCGACGACCTTCTTGAACGTCTTGTTGTACATCGCGATGGTGACGAACAGGAACAGACCCAGCACGACGAAGAACAGCAGGCCGAGAACCCTCCGCTTGAGGGTCGAGGGAGTCGGGTTCATCCGGCCACCCTCACGGTCGTGGTGGTGCCCCAGATGGCGAGGCTGAGGAAGAAGTCGAGCACGGCGATCGTGACGATCGCGGTGCGCACCGCACGGCCGACGGCCACGCCGACGCCCGCGGGTCCCCCGCTGGCGTTGAAGCCGTAGTAGCAGTGGATGAGGATCAGGAAGAAGGCGAAGACGAGGACCTTCCCGAAGGAGTACAGCACGTCCTCGGGCGGCAGGAACAGATTGAAGTAGTGGTCGTACGAACCCGACGACTGCCCGTTGAACAGGGTGCTGATCACGCGTGTCGCGAGGTACGCGGCGAGCAGGCCGATGATGTACAGCGGGATGACGGCGACGAAACCGGCGATCATCCGGGAGGTGACGAGGAACGGCACCGACGGCACCGCCATCACCTCGAGCGCGTCGATCTCCTCGCTGATCCGCATCGCACCGAGCTGGGCGGTGAAGCCACAGCCCACCGTCGCCGACAGCGCCAGGGCCGCGACGATCGGGGCGAGTTCACGCGTGTTGACGTACGCCGACAGGAAGCCGGTGAGCACCGAGGAGCCGAGCTGCTCAAGGGCGGCGTAGCCCTGCAGACCCACGACGACGCCGGTGAAACCGGACATCATGGCGATGACACCGATGGTGCCGCCGATGACGGCGAGCGCGCCGCTGCCGAAGGTGACCTCGGCGAGCAGCCGCAGCACCTCCTTGCGGTAGTGGACGAGGGTGCGCGGGGTCCACGCGATGGCCCGCGCGTAGAACGACATCTGGTCGCCTGCCCGATCCAGCATGTCGAGAGGAGCGCGCACGATTCTGCGCCCGCGGAGCCAGATGACGTCTCCGCGGCCCTTTGCGATTGTCATCGAGTCAGGATCCCTTCGCCGGAACGATCTGCAGGTACACCATCGTCAGGATCAGGTTCGCGAAGAACAACAGAAGGAAGGTGATGACGACGGTCTGGTTGACGGCCTCGCCGACCCCCTTCGGTCCGGCACCGGGGTGCAGGCCCTTGTAGGCCGCGACGACGCCGGCGATGACACCGAAGATCGCCGCCTTGATCTCGGCCACGTAGAGGTCGGGCAACTGGGCGAGGGCCGAGAAGGACGCCAGGTAGGCGCCCGGGGTACCGCCCTGCAGGATCACGTTGAAGAAGTAGCCGCCGGCGATGCCGACGACGGAGACGAGTCCGTTGAGCAGCAGCGCGATGAGAACCATCGCGAGCACGCGCGGGACCACCAGGCGTTGCACGGGGTTGATGCCGAGCACCTCCATGGCATCGATCTCCTCGCGGATGGTGCGCGATCCGAGATCGGCGGTGACCGCGGAGCCGGCCGCGCCGGCGATCAGCAGCGCGGTCACGATGGGACTGCCCTGCTGGATCACGGCCAGCACGCTGGCGGCGCCGGTGAACGACTCCGCGCCGAGCTGCTTGATCAGCGACCCGGTCTGCAGCGAGACCACAGCGCCGAACGGGATTGCCACGAGGGCGGTGGGCAGGATCGTGACGCTCGCGATGAACCACGCCTGCTCGATGAACTCGCGGAACTGGAACGGCCGGCGGAAGGTGTTCCGCACGACGTCGACGAACAACTCGACGATGTTTCCGGCCTGGGTGAGTGCACCGTGTATCGGACGCACGAACGAGCTGGTGCCCGATCCGACCCCCATGTGTGCTCCTAGCTTCTGTGGCGGGCGGACTCGTCGTACCCGTGACCGGGGTACGCCGGGATGACCTGCGTGTCGTCGTCGCGGAAGGAATGCTCGGGGTAGGCCGGCGCGGCGTGCGTCCCGCCGGTCTCCTCGAAGGACTCGAGGATGGCCTGCTGGGCGGCCTCGGGCAGGGTGTGCAGGATGTGCCGCACCCGCTCCTGCCGGCGGGCGACGGCCTGCCGCTCGGGCATCCCCGGGGTGGCCTTCATCTGCGGCACGATGCCCT
>NZ_JAALEG010000013.1 GCF_011058165.1 Rhodococcus aetherivorans | reverse complement strand
CCTTGGCGATCGACACCTTCGTCATGCGCATGGCGAAGAACCTAGCCTTCTTCGCCTCTCGTGCTGCTCGACCCACTGACATCTCCCCTGGTCAGGGAGCGTGTCGCATGGACCACCTGAGTCAGCCCCGATCGACGTGATGTGACATTCGGCCACAGAGGCGAAGGGAACTACGGCGCGGTGATCGCGTTCGCCATGACGCGGATTGCGCTGACGATGCCGTCGATCAGGTCGCCCTGCCCGAACGACGAGATCGCGGCGGTCACGCCGAGCTGCGTGACCCGGTTGTCGACGCGGTCCGCGACGCCGCGGCCGCTGCGGATCTCGATGGAGCGCTGGTTCGGGTACACGGCGATGAGCACCGAGTTCGGCGCCTCCGGCGTGGTCGGGAACACCGCGTCGGTGGTTGCCGCCGGGTCGGTGGCGTCCGCGACGTAGACGTTGAAGCGCACCTTCGTCGCCCGGGTGGCCTCGGTGAGCGCATCGTCGAGAGCGATCATGTCGCGGTCGCGGAACGGCGGGCCCTCGAACAGGCCGTCGAGGGGGCGGGTCCGGGAGATCCGGCCACTCGCCGTCAGCGCCGCACCGTACGGCAGTTCCGCGGGAGCCACAGCCGTCCGGCTGTGCATCACGTCACCACTTGCCACTTGCCCTACCTCCGATCGGGTCGACCGGCGCGCCGGCGACGAGTTCATGATGCCCACCGTGGTGGCCGTGCGTGGTGACCTCGTCGACCGCGCTCCACAGCATCGGATCGTGGTCCCACTTGTCCCCGAGCTTGTACTCGGCGGGCCGCGTGCCCGGAACCGGCTTCGTGAAGACGGAGAAGACCCCGAGTATCACGATGATCGCCACCGGGATGGCAACGAATATGAGGGTTGTCTCGAGAATGCTCACATCGCAAACGGTAGCCCAGCATGTGCGATCCCGGCGCGCTTGCCCCGACTTGCGGCGACGGGGATCAGGCCGCGCCCTCGCCCAGGTACGGCAACCAGGTCGGATGCAGCTCCGGCAGCGTCGCCAGCAGCCGCCAGTGCCGGCCCTTCGGGGGCACGAGCGCGGCGCGCAGCGTCCAGCCGAGTTCGCTGAGCAACTTGTCGGCCTTGCGGTGATTGCACGACGCGCAGCACGCCACGCAGTTCTCCCACGAGTGTTCACCGCCGCGGCTGCGCGGGACCACGTGGTCGATGGTCTCGGCCTTGGCGCCACAGTAGGCGCACCGGTTCCGGTCGCGGTGCATGAGCGCGGCGCGGGTCATCGGCACCCGCGCGTGGTACGGCACGTGCACGAAGCTCCGGAGCCGGATCACCCACGGAATCTGCACCGCCCATTCCGCGGATCGCACCAGCGGGCCGAGCGGATCCTCGTGCACGGTGTCGGCCTTGCCGCCGGCCATGAGCACGACCGCGCGACGGGCGGGCAGCGCGGTGAGCGGTTCGTAGGTGGCGTTGAGCAGAAGTACGCGGCGTTTGACCCAGTCCGGGACAGCGTCGTCGCGTACGACACACAGGGAGTTGGCCCCCGGCGCCCCGTTGTGGGCGTCGGCGGGCGGGAGTTGTCGATGTGCGATGCGTCGGTGCTTCATACGACCTCCGGAAGACTGCTCACAAGTGGACCACGGATCTACGCACGTCGCACGCCGATTCTGACGACTTTCCGGGTCCCGGAGGTGAACATCCCGTGCCGGAGACGTCCGATTGGGGCGCGCACTCCCGGAACCGGCACAATGGACGAGCGAGAGGGACGGTGAGCAGAACTGATGAGTGACGAGCAGACCTTCTACGACGCGGTCGGCGGCGCCGAGACATTCCGCAAGCTCACGGCGCGCTTCTACGAGGAAGTGGCCGAGGACGAGATCGTCCGCCCGCTGTACCCGGAGGAGGACCTCGGCCCGGCGGAACGGCGCATGCGGATGTTCCTCGAGCAGTACTGGGGCGGACCGCGCACCTACTCGGACGAGCGCGGGCACCCGCGGCTGCGGATGCGTCACCACCCGTTCCGGATCGGCCCGCTCGAACGCGACGCCTGGCTGCGCTGCATGCACACGGCGATCGCGTCGATCGACTCGCAGACGCTCGACGACGAGCACCGCAGCCAGCTGATCGCGTACATGGAGATGGCGGCGGACTCGATGATGAACTCGCCGATCTGAGGGCCGGCCACGTTCGAGTCGTGGCCCACCTGTCGGTTTGGCACTATGGGTGGCTGTGAGCACTCCCCCCGGCACCCCTGCACAACGCTGGTGGGCGGACGCCGTCTTCTACCAGGTGTACCCCCGCTCGTTCGCCGACTCGAACGCAGACGGCGTCGGCGACCTCGACGGGATCCGCGACAAGCTCGGATACCTGGAGCTGCTGGGGGTCGACGCGATCTGGCTGAACCCGGTGATGCGCTCACCGATGGCCGACCACGGCTACGACGTGTCCGACCCCCGCGACGTCGATCCCCTGTTCGGCGACCTCGCCGCTCTGGACGCCCTCGTCGAGGCCGCCCACGCCCGCCGGATCCGCGTCATGATGGACCTGGTCCCCAACCACACGAGTTCCGAACATCCCTGGTTCCGGGAGGCGCTGGTCGCCGCACCCGACAGCCCCGAGCGGGCCCGGTACCACTTCCGCGACGGCCGCGGGCCGAACGGCGACCTGCCGCCCAACAACTGGCCGAGCGTGTTCGGCGGCCCCGCGTGGACCCGCGTGACCGAACCCGACGGCACCCCCGGACAGTGGTACCTGCACCTGTTCGCACCGGAGCAGCCGGACCTGAACTGGCGCAACGACGAGGTGTTCGAGGACCTGGAGAAGACCCTGCGGTTCTGGCTGGACCGCGGCATCGACGGCTTCCGCATCGACGTCGCCCACGGCATGGCCAAGCCCGGCGGGCTACCCGACTTCGACCACTGGGAGCAGAACCGGCTGCTGCGGCACTTCGACGACGACCCGCGGTTCAACAACGCCGAGGTCCACGACATCCACCGCCGGATCCGCTCGGTGCTCGACGAGTATCCGGACACGGTGGCCGTCGGTGAGATCTGGGTGCACGACCACGTGCTGTTCTCGGAGTACCTGCGCCCCGACGAACTGCACCTGGCGTTCAACTTCCATCTTGCGCTCGCGCGGTGGGATGCCGCCGAGATCCGGGAGGCGATCGACGTGTCGCTCGCCGCGGTCGCGCCGAGCGGCGGGGTCGCGACGTGGACGCTGTCCAATCACGACATCGAGCGTGAGGTGACGCGCTACGGCGGCGGTCCGCTCGGGCGCGACCGCGCGCGGGCGATGATCCTCGTCGAGCTGGCGCTGCCCGGTGCGGCCTTCCTCTACAACGGTGCCGAACTCGGCCTGCCCAACGTCGACGACCTGCCCGAGGACGCGCTGCAGGATCCGGTGTGGGAGCGGTCCGGGCACACCGACCGCGGCCGGGACGGGTGCCGGGTCCCGATGCCGTGGGAGGGCACGCAGCCGCCGTTCGGCTTCACCAGCGCATCGCAGACGTGGCTGCCGCAGCCGGACACGTGGGCCGGGCTGACCGTCGAGGCGCAGCTCGAGGACGTCTCGTCCACCCTGTCGTTGTACCGGGCGGCGCTCGAGGCGCGACGTCGGCGGCCGGAGTTCGACGGCGCCGACGTGGACTGGTACGGCAGTCCGCCCGGGTGCCTGGCGTTCCGCCGCTCCGGTGGGCTGATCTGCGCCCTCAACACCACCGAGCACCCGGTGGAGATGCCGCCGGGCACGGTGATCCTGTCCAGCGCGCCGCTGGTGGACGGGCAGCTGCCCGGCAACGGCGCGGCGTGGCTGATCTGACCGCACACCGCTCGCCGGCGAGCGCGGTCGCCCTGGTGCTGGCGGCGTCCGCCCTGTTCGGGACGACGGGCACCGCGCAGGCCCTCGGTTCGCGTGCGCTCGGTGTCCCGTTGGACGCCGTCGCGGTCGGGGCGGGCCGCATCGTGCTGGCCGGGACGGTGCTCGCGCTGTTCGCGCGGGCCCGTGGCCCGCTGTTCCCGGCGGGCCGCCGGCTGCCGACGCTGCTCGGCGCCGGCGGCGTGGTGATGTATCAACTGGGGTTCTTCACCGCGGTGCAGACCGCGGGCGTCGCGGCGGGCACGATGATCGCGCTCGGGTCCGGACCGGCGTTCACCGGGCTGCTGCAGTGGCTGGTGTCCCGGCGCCGCCCCGGCCGCGTGTGGGCGGTGTCGACGGCGATCGCGGTCGTCGGGCTCGTCCTCATCGTCGCCGGATCGGGCGGCGGCACCTCCGCGGGCGCCGGTTCCGTCGCGGCCGGGGCCCTGCCCGCGCTTGCGGCCGGCCTGGGCTACGCGACGTACACCGTCGCGGGTGCCGCGCTGCTCGGCCGCGGCGCCACCCCGGCCGCGTCGATGGGCGCGATGTTCGGGCTGGCGGCGGTGCCCATGGCGGCGATCCTGCTGGCACAGTGGCCGGGCGGTCTCGACAGCGCGGCCGGCGCGACGACCGTCGTCTATCTCGCCCTCGTCCCCACGGTGCTCGCCTACCTGCTGTTCGCGCTCGGCCTGCGCACGCTGTCGCCCGCGGCGGTGACCACCCTCACGCTCGCGGAACCGGTGGTGGCGGCCGTGCTCGGTGTGCTGGTGCTCGGCGAGCGGCTCGGCCCGGTGGCCCTCGCGGGGACGGTGGTCGTGGTCGCGGCGCTGACGCTGCTGGGCCGGAATCTCGGCGGCGGTGTCAGCGCACGCTGAGGCCGAGACCTCCGCCGCGGCGGAGGTACACGGATCCGTAGCGGGCGTCGAGCCGCAGCCATGTCGCCGACGCCCGCACGCGCACCACTTCGGCCGGGTCGATCCGGTCGAGGTCGATCTCCGCTGTCGCGGGGGCACCGCCCGTGGGCACGAAGCCCATGGCGTTGAGTGCGAACACCAGCCGCATCGGCACCCCGGCCCGCTCTCCCCCACCGGCGACCTCGAGCACCTCCTGCGCCAGCAGCGACGACGGCGGTCCCTGCCCCTGCTCGCGACTGAGCGTGACGCCGCGCTGCGCGAGGTCCACGAGGACGCGGGCGGGGACGTCGTCGAGGTGGACGTACCCGGCATCCGGAGGCAGGGCCCCGCGCCACGCCGAGTCCATCGCCCACCCCGGGTCCATCCCGTCGCCGCCGGCGGCGACGAGGGCCGCGCGCAGCCCGTCCGCGGCGACGGTCGTGTCCGCCGGGGCGATCGTGCCGCGCAGCACCCGGGCGGCGAGGGCGTCGAACCCGGTGTTCACCCACGCCGAGAGCAGCCCGTCGGGGCGTTGCCGCAGCCGCACGACAGCGGCCTCGTCGAGCCGGACCGCGCGGGTCAGGAACGCGACGAGGTCGGAGCGGTCGGCGGGGTCCGGGACCTGCAGCCACCGTTCGGGTGACGTCCCGGCCGCACTGAGGGAATCAGCCACGACGCCACCGCTGCAGGTACTCGCGTTCGGGGCCGGTGAGCCGGCGCAGCCGCTGGGTGCCGATGTCGAACGCCGCGATCTGGGTGGAGGCGACCACCGAGGGCGTGGCGTCGGCGGGCGCGCCGCCGGGCCGGACCTCGTAGCCGATGGTGAAGTCGACCGCCCGCACCTGCTCGACCCACATCAGCACGTCCAGCGGGCTGTCCTCGTGCCGCAACTGGCCGCGGTACCGCACGTGCAGGTCTGCGATGACGGCACCCTCCCGCAGGTTCACGGTGGGCCGGCCGTCGGCGAACAGCCACGGGATGCGGGCCTCCTCGAGGAGGGTGACCATGCGCGCGTGGTTGATGTGCTGGAACGCGTCCATGTCGGACCAGCGCACCTCCACCGCGGTGTGGAAGCCGAACTGCTCGGTCGCGTCCCTCACTGCGCGGGCCCCGCGGCTCCACGGTGCTCCACCCCGGCGTGCTTCAACTGCCTACCTCCTGTCGGGTGCGCCGGCGCGCACCATGCTCCTGACCTGACGCGCCGCCACGGACAGCGTCGCGAGGTCCAGATTTCCAGACAGGAAGATCTCCTCGAGCGCCGACCTCGCCCGCCCGAGCCGCGAGCCGTTGGTCAGCTCCCAGTCCTCGATCATCTCGCGGGTGCTCTCGCCGGGTTCGGCGGTGCCGAGCACGTCGAGGGTGAGCGTGCGCAGCGAACCGTACAGTTCGTCGCGCAGGGCGAGCCGGGCCAGCGAGTGCCACCGGTCGCCGCGCTCGAGGGCCGTGACCGCGGACAGCAGCCAGTCGATCCCCATGTGCGCGTCCATCGCGTAGTACAGCTCGGCGACCTCGGCCTCGTCGCGTTCGGCGATGTCGGCGATGTCGATGACGTCCAGCAGCGGGAACTGGTCGAGGAGGCGGAACACGTCCCACGTCAGCTCCTCCGGGGCGCCACGCGCGAGCAGCGGCTCGGCGCGTTCCTTCAGGTCCTGTACGTGGTGGCCCTGCATCCACTCCTCCACGCGCGGCGCGAGCCGCGCGAACATCGCGCGGTACCGGCTGATCTCGGCACCGACGGCCAGGGGTTGCGGCCGGTTCGACAGCAGCCACCGCGACGCCCGGTCGAGGACGCGGTGCGATTCGAGCAGCAGGTCGTCGGCGACGGCCGCGGTCGTGTCGGCCGCGCGGATGCGCGCCCACAGGCCGGGCAGGCCGAAGATCTCGGTGACGGCAGCGTAGGCGCGGATGGCGTCGGTGCTCGACGCGCCGGCCTCCTCCGAGAGCCGGTAGACGTAGGTGATCCCGCCGTTGTCGACGGTCTCGTTGGCGAGGATCGTCGCGACGATCTGCCGGCGCAGCGGGTGGGACTTGATGCCGGTGCGGAAGGGTTCGCGCAGTTGCCGCGGGAAGTACCCGGGCAGCCGGCCGGCGAAGGTGTCGCTGTCGGGCAGGTCGGTGTCGAGCAGGTCGTCGGCGAGTGCGAGCTTGACGTGGGCGAGCAGGGTGGACAGCTCCGGGGAGGTGAGTCCCTCCCCTTCGAGGCGGCGCCGCTCGATCTCGGCGTCGCCGGGCAGTGCCTCGAGGGAACGGTCGAGACCGCGTTCGGCGACGAGGTCGGCGATCAGCCGCTGGTGCACCCCGAGCATCGTGGGCGCGCCGGTGCGGGAGTAGCCGAGCAGATTGTTCTGGGACATGTTGTCCTTCAGAACGATTCGCCCGACCTCCTCGGTCATGGATTCGAGCAGCGGGTTGCGGTCGGTGGACGTGAGGGCGCCGGCGGTGACCATCGAGTCGAGCAGGATCTTGATGTTGACCTCGTGGTCGGAACAGTCGACACCGGCGGAGTTGTCGATCGCGTCGGTGTTGATCTTGCCGCCGGCCCGGGCGTACTCGATGCGGCCGCGCTGGGTGACGCCGAGGTTGCCGCCCTCCCCGACCACCCGGGCGCGGACGGTGGCGCCGTCGACGCGGACCGCGTCGTTGCCCTTGTCGCCGACGTCTGCGTCGGTTTCGGTGGCGGCCTTGATGTAGGTGCCGATCCCCCCGTTCCACAGCAGGTCCACCGGCGCCCGGAGGATGGCGCGGATCAGTTCGGGGGGCGAGAGCTCGGTGACGTCGTCGTCGAGTCCGAGCACGCTACGGGCCTGGGGGCTGAGCGGGACGGACTTGAGCGAGCGCTCCCACACCCCGCCGCCGGTGCTGATCAGGTCCGCGTCGTAGTCGGCCCACGACGAGCGGGGCAGGTCGTACAGGCGGCGCCGCTCGGCGTACGAGGCGGCGGGCTCCGGGTGGGGGTCGAGGAAGATGTGCCGGTGGTCGAACGCGGCCACCAACCGGATGTGGGTGCTCAGCAGCATGCCGTTGCCGAACACGTCGCCGCTCATGTCGCCGACGCCGGCGACCGTGAAGTCCTCGCTCTGCGTGTCGACGCCCAGTTCGCGGAAGTGTCGCTTGACGCTCTCCCACGCGCCGCGCGCGGTGATGCCCATCGCCTTGTGGTCGTAGCCGGCCGATCCGCCGGAGGCGAAGGCGTCGCCGAGCCAGAACCCGTACTCGCGGGCGACCTCGTTGGCGAGGTCGGAGAAGGTGGCGGTGCCCTTGTCCGCGGCGACCACGAGGTACGTGTCGTCCCCGTCGCGGCGGACCACCCGCGGTGGCGGCACGGCCACGCCGCGGGCGCGGTCGAGGTTGTCGGTGACGTCGAGCAGGCCCGCGATGAACCGCCGGTAGCAGGCCTCCCCCTGCGCGCGCACCGCCTGCCGGTCGGCGGCCGCGTCCCCGGTCGGCGCGACGGGGCGCTTGACCACGAAGCCCCCCTTGGCACCGACGGGGACGATGACGGCGTTCTTCACGGCCTGGGCCTTGGCGAGCCCGAGGATCTCGGTGCGGAAGTCCTCGCGCCGGTCCGACCAGCGCAGGCCGCCGCGGGCAACGGAGCCGAAGCGCATGTGCACACCCTCGACGTCGGGTGCGTAGACGAACACCTCGAACTTCGGTCGCGGCTGGGGCAGTTCGTTGATGCGGGTCGGGTCGAGCTTGAACGACAGGACCCGGGCGGGCGCGGCGTCGGCGCGCGAGAGCGCGACGGCCCCGTCGTCGCCGGACACGAAGTAGTTGGTGCGCAACGTCGCCCGGATGAGGCCGAAGAGACCGCGCAGGATCCGGTCGGCGTCGAGGCTGACGACGGCGTCGATCCGGCCGACCAGTTCGGCGGCGGCGTCCTGCTCGCGGTCGGCGGACGCCTCGTCGGGGTCGAACATCGCCTCGAACAGTTCGGCGAGCAGCGCGGTGGTGTCCGGGTCGGCGAGCAGCACACCTTCGATGTGGTACTGACTGTAGGGGAAGCCGGCCTGCCGCAGGTACTTCGCGTAGGCGCGCAGCATCATGGCCTGCCGCCAGCCCAGCCCGGCCCGCAGGACCAGTTCGTTGAATCGGTCCGGCTCCGAGAGCCCGTGCCACACGGCGGCGAACGCCGCGGTGACACGGGTGGTCACCCTCGGGTCGGGTTCGAGGTCGACGGGCAGGACCAGGCCGAAATCGTAGATCCAGCAGCTCATCCGGTCGGCGCGGATGATCTGGTACGGGCGCTCGTCGAGCACCTCGACGCCGAGGCTCTGCAGCACCGGCAGCACCTGGCTGAGGGTGATGCCCTCGCTGCCGATGTAGAGCGTGAAGCGCCACCGGCGCGGGTCGGCGCCGGGGGGCCGGTACAGCAGCAGGTCGATGCTGCCGTCGCGCAGTGCCTCGAGGCGGGCGATGTCGGCCAGCGCCCGGACGGCGTCGAAGTCCTCCTTGTAACCGTCGGGGAGCGCCTCCGCGTAGCGCTGCACCAGCACGGGATCGACGGTGTGGTCGGTGGCGGCCAGGTCGGCGAGGTGGTCGTCCCAGCTGCGGCTGGCCTCGGTGAGCAGGGCCTGGATGCGCAGGCGATTCTCCTCGGAGGTGTCGATCCGCGGCAGGGCCTGTCCCGGCGGGGTCCGGATGGTCACGTGCAGCAGCGCCAGGTCGCCCTCCGTGACCCGGGCGGTGTAGTGGATGGAACCCCCGCCGTACTCGCGCATCAGGATCTGCTGCATCGCGACCCGGACCCGTGTGTTGTAGCGGTCGCGGGGCAGGTAGATCAGGCACGAGACGAAGCGGCCGTAGGGGTCGACCCGCAGGAACAACCGCAGTTGCCGGCGCATCGCGACCACCGCGGTGACGGTCTCGTAGAGGGTGTCGGTGTCGGCGGAGAACAGTTCCACCCGGGGCAGCGCCTGCAGCACCTCGAGCATCGCCTGTCCGGTGAAGGACGACAGTTCCACGCCGGCGCGGGCCACCACCTCCCGGACCCGGCGCGCCAGCACGGGAATGTCGAGCACGTTCTCGTGCAGCGCGGTCACGGCCAGCACACCGAGGAACCGGTGCTCGCCGACGACGCGACCGTCCGGGCCGAGGACGGCAACGCCCACGAAGTACGGGTACACCGAGCGGTGCACCGTGGCAGGCAGGGACGCCTGGGTGAGCACCAGCAGCGGCCGGTCGGTGGCCTCGACGGTCGCCGACATGTCGATCACGTCGTCGGCGGCGAGGTCGGAACGCAGCACCCCGAGACCACTGCCGGGCACGGCGCGGGCGTGCCGCGTCCCGGAGGCGTCGGCGACGATGTCGTAGCGCCGGTAACCGAGGACGGTGTAGTTGCCACGCGCGAGCCAGCGCAGCAGCGCCGCCGTCTCCCGCAACTCCTCCGCGGCGTGCCGCGGCGGCGGGTTCTCGGCGAGCGCGTCGAGTTCGACGGCGAGATCGCGTTCGCGGGCGAGCATCGCGGCGGTGTCGGCCCCGACCTGCCGCACGTCGGCGAGCACACCGCCGATCTCGGTGCCGACGGTGTCGAGGGTGGCCTCGGAGGTGGCCGGGTGCAGCTGGACGTGAATCCACGACTCCGCGACGAAGCCGTGCGGGGGCGTGGTGTCGGCCACCATCTCGAGCAGGCGTCCGTCCTCGTCGCGCCGGACGGACACGACGGGATGGACGAGTTCGCGGATGGCGACGCCGAGCCGGGTCAGCAGCGCGATGACGGATTCGACGAGCAGCGGCATGTCGTCGGTGACGATCTGCAGGGCGGCGCCGACGCCCCACCGATCGCCGGGCCGGTAGACGCGGGTCAGGACGGCGTCGGCACTCCGCTCGCGGCCGAGGTCCAGGTGGGCGGACAGGGCCGGATCGGGGGCGTCGAGGGTGTCCGCGTAGCGGCGGTAGACGTCCTCGAGCGCGGCCGCCGAGAGCTCACCGCGCCGGTTCGACGAAACCCCCTGGGGTGTGGCGGACTCGGCCATGGTGCTCACTCCCTCATTCGCCACCGCAAACCGGCAGCGCCGCGGACAGGCTCTGGTTCGAGCCTATCCGCGGCGCTGGGTGTGAGGGGGGAATCCCGGGCCGGGGTGGTCAGCCGACCGTCGCGGCGACGTAGTCCTCGAGGACCGCCCGCTCCTCGGCGGTGAGCGGCCGGGAGGACTCCGTGTGCGGGTCGAACCCGACGAGGACGGCGTCCCCGGAACCGCACGGATTGCCCTGCACGTCGGTGATCACGTGCCGCAGGGTGTACGAGCTGTTGCCCACGTGCAGGACCGAGATGGCGACGGTGATCGGGCCGGAGTCGTCCTTGAGCGGGCGCAGGAACTCCACGTCCATCTTTCGCACCACCACGGCGCCGCGCGCGAACGGTCCGCTCTGCAGGAACTTGATCCGGGCCTCCTGCATGTACTCCACGAACTTCGTGTTGTTCACGTGCCCGAGACGGTCGGAGTCGGCCCAGCGGACCTCCAGCGTGCAGGTGAAGGTCTTCTGCCCCGGCTCAGTCACGGGTGAGCTTCCGATGGGTGACGCGGTGCGGACGCGCCGCCTCCGCCCCGAGCCGCTCGACCTTGTTGGCCTCGTACGATTCGAAGTTGCCCTCGAACCAGAACCACTTGCCCTCCTCGACGTTGCCTTCCCACGCGAGGATGTGGGTGCAGGTGCGGTCGAGGAACCAGCGGTCGTGGGAGATCACGACGGCACAGCCGGGGAACTTCTGCAGCGCGTTCTCGAGCGAGCTCAGGGTTTCGACGTCGAGGTCGTTGGTCGGCTCGTCGAGCAGGATCAGGTTGCCGCCCTCCTTGAGGGTCAGTGCCAGGTTCAGGCGGTTGCGCTCACCACCGGAGAGCACCTCGGCCTTCTTCTGCTGGTCCGGGCCCTTGAACCCGAAGGCGCTGACATACGCACGCGAGGGCATCTCGTTCTGGCCGACCTCGATGTAGTCGAGTCCGTCCGAAACCACCTCCCACACCGTCTTGTTGGGGTCGATGTTCGCGCGGGACTGGTCGACGTAGCTCAGCCTGACGGTGTCGCCGACCTTCACGGTGCCCGAGTCGGGCTTCTCGAGGCCGACGATGGTCTTGAACAGGGTGGTCTTGCCGACGCCGTTGGGACCGATCACGCCGACGATGCCGTTGCGCGGCAGCGTGAACGACAGGTCCTTGATCAGCACGCGGCCTTCGAATCCCTTGTCGAGGTGGTCGACCTCGACCACGACGTCGCCCAGGCGCGGCGGTGTCGGGATCTGGATCTCCTCGAAGTCCAGCTTGCGGAACTTCTCGGCCTCGGCGGCCATCTCCTCGTAGCGGGCCAGACGGGCCTTGCTCTTGGTCTGGCGCGCCTTGGCGCCGGACCGGACCCACTCGAGCTCCTCCCGGAGGCGCTTCTGCAGCTTCTGGTCCTTCTTGCCCTGCACCTCGAGGCGCTCGGCCTTCTTCTCCAGGTAGGTGGAGTAGTTGCCCTCGTACGGGTGCAGCTTGCCGCGGTCGACCTCGCAGATCCACTGCGCGACGTGATCGAGGAAGTACCGGTCGTGGGTGACGGCGAGGACGGCGCCCGGGTAGCTCGCGAGGAACTGCTCGAGCCACAGCACCGACTCGGCGTCGAGGTGGTTGGTGGGCTCGTCGAGCAGCAACAGGTCGGGCTTGCTCAGCAGCAGCTTGCACAGGGCGACGCGGCGGCGCTCACCGCCGGAGAGGTGGGTGACCGGCTCGTCCGGCGGCGGGCAGCGCAGGGCATCCATGGCCTGCTCGAGCTGCGAGTCGATGTCCCAGGCGTTGGCGTGGTCGAGTTCCTCCTGGAGCTTGCCCATCTCCTCCATCAGCTCGTCGGAGTAGTCGGTCGCCATCAGCTCGGCGATCTCGTTGAACCGGTCGAGCCTGACCTTGATCTCGCCGAGACCCTCCTCCACGTTGCCGCGGACGGTCTTCTCCTCGTTGAGCGGCGGTTCCTGCAGCAGGATGCCGACGGAGGCTTCCGGGTCGAGGAAGGCCTCGCCGTTGCTGGGCTGGTCCAACCCGGCCATGATCTTGAGGATGGACGACTTGCCCGCGCCGTTCGGTCCGACCACACCGATCTTGGCACCCGGGTAGAAGCTCATGGTGACGTCGTCGAGAATGACCTTGTCACCGTGCGCCTTGCGCACCTTCTTCATCGTGTAAATGAACTCCGCCATAGGTCCAGCGTATCGGGCGGACCCGCAGAACCCACATCCCGGACGACCGGGCCCGCCCGGCGGGACCCGGGAGCGGGCCGGCTACGACCCGAACAGCCGCGCCACGAACGGGGTGGTGTCGGGCAGGGACCGGGTCATGGTCGTGTTGTGCCCGGCCACGTACACCCGGTAGTCGGCGTCGGCGCCCCCCGCCCGCAGGTCGGCTGCGAGTTTGGCCGACAGCGGCGCCGGAACCATCGTGTCGTGGATGCCCTGGGCGAGGAACACCGGCCGGTCGTACCCGCTCGTCGGGACGCCGAGGTAGTCGGCGAATACGGCGGGGAACCGGCCCGCGGACAGCGGCAGCGCCGCCAGCTCACCCACCCGCACCCCGTCGGCGAGCGCGTTCAGCTCGTTGTAGCAGAGCTGTTCGGCCGCGTCGACGAACTTCCGCCCGGTCGGGGTCAGGTAGCTGTTCACGTCCAGGTCGGGCTGGGCGGCGCGGAGCCCGGCGAAGATGTAGGAACTGAAGGCCACCAGACCCTCGAAGCCCGGATCCGGGAATCCGGGTCCGCCCATGGGAAACAGCTGCTCGAGGTTGGACGGCGCCCCGGTGGTGACGGTGCCGCGGAAGTCGAGCTCCGGGGCCCGCGACGAGGCCCGGTGCGCGGTGTGCAGCGCCGCGTGCCCGCCCTGGGACTGGCCGACGACGACCCAGCGCTGCGACAGCGACGGCTCGGCGGCACGGCCCGCGCGCACGATGTCGACGACGCTGTTGGCGGCGCTCTGCCCGTCGAGATACGGGTGGACGCCCTCGGTGCCCAGGCCCGGATAGTCGGCCGCGACGA
This sequence comes from Rhodococcus aetherivorans, assembly GCF_011058165.1. Lineage (GTDB taxonomy): Bacteria > Actinomycetota > Actinomycetes > Mycobacteriales > Mycobacteriaceae > Rhodococcus > Rhodococcus aetherivorans. The sequence goes on along the minus strand of NZ_JAALEG010000013.1, from coordinate 90,913 downwards.
CGGCATAGCCCTGGGCGAGCCAATGCTCGAGGTACGGACGCTCGAGATCGGACCACGGGTGCCGCGACGGGGCGCAGCCGTCGGCGATGCCGACGGTGCCGTGCGCGTAGGACACCACCGGCCAGCCGCCCGCCGGGGCCGGCCCCGGCGGGAGGAACAGCACGCCGGTGCCGACGGCCGGAGCGCCGGAGCGCCACTCGGTGCGGTAGGTGAGCCGCTCGGCGACCGCGGCACCCGGCACCGACATCTCGGCCGGCAGCGGCTCGACCGACACGATCGCGCCCGGCGCGGGGTCGGCGGCCGCGACGGACGGGGCGAGCACGCCCGCCAGCACCGCGCCGATCGCGCCCAGCGCCCGTCGCCACCGTCTGTTCCGGCCCATGAAGTCCTCCGCTCGTCCGAGGGGCGTGCCGATCGTCGGCATGCGCCACCTCGCACGTCGGTCGCCGGCCGTCCCGCGTTACCGGACGAATCGGGCGGCCACGAACGGTGTCGTGTCCGGGAGCGCGGCGAAGAGGGTGGCGAAGTGGTCGTCCGGATAGGTGCGGTAGTCGACGTCGGCGCTACCGGCCCACAGGTCGGCGACGAGCTTGAACGACAGCGGCGCGGGAACCATCCGGTCCCGCAATCCCTGGCCGACGAACAGCGGCCGGTCGTAACCGCGGGTCGGGACACCGAGGTAGTCGGCGAGCGCGGCCCGCATCCGGTCGTCGCCCAGCGGCCGGGACAGCAACTGCCCCACATCCACGTCGGCGGCGCGGTCCTCGAGATCCCCATAGCAGAGGTACTCGGCGGCGTCGACGAGATCGCGTCCGACGGGCGTGAGGTAGCTGTTCACGTCGAGGTCGGGGCGTGCCGCCCGCAGCCCGGCCATGATGTAGGCGCTGAACGAGACGAGCCCGTCGAGGTCGAGGTCGGGGAAGCCGGGCACCCCGAACGGGAACAGCAGCTCGAGGTTGGACGGCGCACCGGTGGCGACCGCGCCGCGGAAGTCGAGCTCCGGCGCGCGCGCCGTGGCCCGGCGCGCGGTGTGCAGCGCCGCGTGCCCGCCCTGCGACTGGCCGACGACCACCCACCGCTGCGACAGCGACGGCTCGGCGGCCCGGGCGGCCCGGACGACGTCGACGATGCTGTTCGCGGCGGTGGGCCCGTCGAGATACGTGTGCAGGCCCTCGGTACCGAGGCCGGGATAGTCGGCGGCCACCACCGCGTAGCCCTGCGACAGCCAGTGCGCGAGATACCGCCGCTCCCGTTCGATGCGCCGGTTGCGCGACGGCGCACAGTCGTCGCCGATGCCGACGGTGCCGTGCGCCCACGACACGACCGGCCAGCCTCCGTCGGGTGCCTCACCCGGCGGCAGGAACAGCACCCCCGTGCCGACGGCGGCGACGCCGGACCGCCACTGGGTCCGGTAGGTGAGCCGCTCGGCGACCACGGCACCGGGCACGGAGAGTTCGGCCGGCAACGGTTCCACCGACATCACCGCGCCGGGCACGGGTTCGGCGACCGCGACGGCCGGGCACATCACGGCCACCGACGCGCAGGCCGCCCACAGCGACCGGCGCACTCCCCACCTGCTCACGGCGCAACCCCTCTGCTCTACCTGCCGAGCAATGTCGCCGCGAACGGCGTGGTGGCCGGCAGGGCGTCGAACATGGTCTCGGAATGCCCGTTGGGGTAGGTGCGGTAGTCGACGTTCGTGCCCCCGGACCACAGGTCGGCGACGAGCTTGAACGACAGCGGCGCCGGCACGACCTGATCCCGCAGCCCCTGACCGAGGAACAGCGGCCGATCGTAGCCGCGGGTGGGCACCCCCATGTAGTCGGCGAGCGCGGCACGCATGCGGTCGTTGCCGAGCGGGCGGGCGAGGATCTCCCCCACGCCGATGCCGCGGACGCGGTCGCCGAGGTCGGCGTAGCAGAGCCGTTCGGCGTCGTCGACGACGTCCCGCCCGACCGGGGTGAGGTAGCTGTTCACGTCCAGGTCGGGCCGCGCGACCCGCAGGCCGGCCAGGACGTAGGACAGGAACACGGTGGTGCCGTCCAGGCCCAGATCCGGAAAGCCGGGACCGCCGAACGGGAACACCGTCTCGAGGTTCGACGGCGCGCCGGTGGCGATCATGCCGCGGAAGTCGAGCTCCGGCGCCCGCGTCGTGGCCAGGCGCGCGGTGTGCAGGGCGGCGTGACCGCCCTGCGACTGGCCGATCACGATCCACCGGTTCGACAGCGAGGGCTCGGCGGCGCGGGCGGCGCGGACGACGTCGACGATGCTGTTCGCGGCGCTCGGCCCGTCGAGATACGTGTGCAGGCCGTCGCCGCCCAGGCCGGGATAGTCGGAGGCGACCACGGCGTAGCCCTGGGACAACCAGTGCCCGAGGTACGACCGGTCGCGGTCGCTGCGCGGGTTGCGCGACGGGGCGCAGTCGTCGCCGATGCCGACGGTGCCGTGCGCCCACGACACGACCGGCCAGCCGCCCGCGGGGGCCTGGCCGGGCGGCAGGTACAGGACACCCGACGCGGTGGTCTCCGCACCGGACCGCCACTGGGTGTGGAAGGTCAGCCGCTCGGCCGTGGCCGCACCCGGCACCGACAGCGCACCGGGCAGTGACTCGACCGCGACCACCTCGCCGGGCGCGGGCTGCGCGCCGGCCGTCGCGGGCACGACCAGCCCGGCCGCCACGGCGCCGATGCACGCGAGCGCCCGCAGCCGCCACCCCGTACCCCTCATCGCGCTCCTTCCGTCGTCGGTGCCAGGCGCTCAAGTTAACAGCCGAGCCCGAACGGACGGGACGTTTCGGACACGGCGACGCCGGGCATCTTCCGGGGATGACGACTTCCCCGGCGAGCTCGACGCGACCCCAGGCCACCTCCTCCGACCGGCTCCGCGTCGCAGGCGTCGCCGTGTCGGCGATCGCCGCGGTCGCTCTGTCCTTCCTCGGTTCCGGGGCCGTGGTGGGCACACCGATCTCCGAGGTGGCCGACGGGGCACTCTCGGCCGATGCGACGGCGGTGGCGCCAGGCGGTCCGGCGTTCGCGATCTGGTCGGTGATCTACGCGGGTCTGCTGGCGCTGGCGGTGTGGCAGGCGCTGCCCGCGCACCACGCCGATCCCCGCCAGCGGGCGCTCGGCTGGTGGATCGCCGCGTCGATGCTGCTCAACGCCGCGTGGATCCTCGTCGTGCAGCTCGAACTGCTCGCGGTCAGCGTCGCGGTCATCGCCGCGCTGCTGGCCGTGCTGGTCCGGATCTTCCTCGGCCTGACCCGCACCGCGCCGTCGTCCCGCCTCGAGGGCGTCGTCGTGGACGGCACCATGTTCCTGTACCTGGGCTGGGTGGCGGTGGCCACGGTCGCGAACACCGCGGCGGCGCTGCGCGCCGCGGAGGTCGACCCGTTCGCGCTGGGCGCCGACACCTGGGCGGTGCTCGTCCTGGTCGTGGTCGCCGCGGTGTCGGTGCTCCTCGCCGTCGCCGGGCACGGGCGGCTCGCCGTCGCCGCGGCCATGGCGTGGGGGCTGGTGTGGATCGCGGTGGCCCGCAGCGGCGACACCGGCTTCACCTCCACCCCGGCCGCCGTCGCGGCCGGCGGCGCGGCGGCCGTCGCGCTGCTCTCCGCGGTCGGCGTGCGACTGCGCACCGAGACCGCGCAGCGCCGGCGACCCTAGTGGCCCTCGCGGTCCCGCCGCGCCAGCTCGGCGAACATCGCGTTGTGGGCGGCGAGATCGGCGTCGTCGTCCCGCTCGGCGGCGCGGTCCACCCGTCGCGCGGTGCGCTCGTCGCTGCGCGACCACTGCACCAGCAGGGCCAGCATCACCAGCACCAGCGGGATCTCCCCGGCCGACCAGGCGATGCTGCCGCCCACCTTCTGGTCGGCGAACAGGTCGCTGTTCCAGGCCAGGCCGAGACCGCGGTAGTAGGACTCGGCCATCACCGTGCCCATGCTCATCAGGGTCACACCGAAGAACGCGTGGAACGGCAGCGAGCCGAACACCATTGCCAGCTTCGTCACCGGCGTCACGTCGCGCGGCGACGGGTCCACGCCGATCACGACCCAGTAGAACAGGTAGCCGCTCATCAGGAAGTGCAGGTTCATCAGCACGTGCGCGGCGTGACTGTCGGCGTTGGCCTCGAAGATCCCGCCCAGGTACAGCGCGTAGAAGCCGCCGACGAACATCACCGACGCGACGACCGGATGGGTGAAGAACCGCGACGGCGGGCTGTGCAGGAACGCCAGGAGCCATTCACGCGGGCCGGGGTAACCGTCGCGGCCCGCCGGTTTGAAGGCCCGCAGCGCCAGGGTCATCGCCCCGCCGAGGGCGAGCAGCACGGGCGCCAGCATCGACATCGCCATGTGGGCGCCCATGTGCACGCTGAACATCGCCGGCGAGTACATGCCCACGCCCGACGACGTGGCGACCAGCAGCACGAAGCAGCCGGAGAACCAGGCGATCGACCGGCCGACGGGCCAGCTGTCGCCGCGCCGGCGCAGCGTCCACAGCCCGATCGCGTAGCCGACCGCGAGAACCAGGGCGATCGTGCCGAAGATCAGGTCGAAGCGCCACGCGCCGAAGAAGAGGGTGCCGACCGTCGGGGGGCCGTCCAGGTTGTAGCCCAGCTCCACCTCGAGCAGCGACGGCACCGTCGCCGGCGGGGGCGGCGGGGTACGGCCCAGCCCCACGGCCAGTCCGACGGTGGCGGCCAGGATGACGGCCTCGACCGCCGCGAACCGGACGAGCGCGCCCCGGTCGTCGGGGTTCGCCTCGAGCGCGGGCAGCGCGCGGCGCCGCTGCATCCATCCGAGGGCGCCCAGGGCGATCAGCGCCAGCGCCTTGGCCAGGACGAGCCGGCCGTAGGTGCTGGTGAGCAACTCGTCGGCCGGCAGCCGCACCGCGGCGTTGACGATGCCGCTCAGGGCCATCACCGCGAAGGCCACCCCGGCGACGAACGAGAACCGGCGGGCGGCGAGGTCGGTGTGCGCGCCGCGGCGCCACCCGTGGGCGAGCAGGGCGAACAGGCCGCCCGCCCACACCGCCGCCGCGACCAGGTGCAGCACCAGGCTGTTGGTGGCCATGTCGTGCGATCCGCCCGACGACGAGTGCCCCGTCAGGGCCAGCGGCATCAGCGTCACCAGGGACAGCAGCAGCAGGTACGGCACCCACGACCAGCGCACCGCGGCGCGGATCAGCACCGCCAGGATCAGGGCGAGCGCCGCCGTCCACGCCCACGCGAGCGCGGTGTCGATCTGCCCGATCGCACCCCACAGGTTCTCCGGCTTCAGCGCCTCGGCCAGCGGCTGTCCGGATGTGTCGGACAGGGTCAGCGGCACCAGCACCGCCGAGCAGAACGCCCAGATCAGGGCGGCGGCGCCCGCGGTGCGCACGGCCCGGTAGCCGTCCACGTCGAGCACCCCGCTGCGCTGCGGCGGCACCAGGAACGCGGCGAAGAACAGCGAACCGACCGCGGCGACGGCCGCGACCTCCGCGATCGCCCGCACCGCGGGCAGCCCGTAGGTAGTGAGCGGACCGGGGTCGGGGATGCCCAGCAGCACCAGCGCCTGCGCGGCGGACAGGCCGACCACGATCGGCGCGACGACCGCGGCGACGAGCCCGAGGAGGACGTACAGTGCCGACGTGTTGCGCCGCCCGGCCGGCGGCGAGGACGTCGGCGCGGCCGACGCGAGCTCGGGTGATGCCATACCTAACAGGGTAGGACCTCGACGAGCGCCGCTACGACGGGCCGTCGGAGACGTGCGCCACCCGGCCGGCGGCCGGGTCGAGATCGAACACCGCGCGCAGGGCATCGAGGGTGTCGGCCGCCAGCAGGGCGTCGCAGTGCGGCAGCGCCGCCGCCATCGGCCCGGTCTCGGGACGGTACCCGGGCCGGCCGGCCCGCGGGTTCAGCCAGATCAGCCGGTGCGCGCGGCGGCGCACCCGCGCGACGGCCCGGCCGAGGGCCTGCGGATCGTCGCTGTCCCACCCGTCGGAGGCGACGAACACGACGGCGCCGCGCAGCAGGTTGCCGTGGTGGGAGGCGAGCAACGCCTCGAGGCTGCCGGCGATGTGGGTGCCGCCGTAGCGGTCGACGACCGTGTCGTTGGCGCGGGCGACCGCGTGCTCGGCGGAGCGGTGCGCCAGGGTCGCGGTGAGCCGGGTCAGGCTCGTGGAGAACGCGAACACCTCGGCGTCGCCGGCGCGCACCGCGGCCCGCATCAGGTGCAGGTAGATGTCGGCATAGCCGTGCATGGAGCGGCTCACGTCGCACAGCACCACGATCCGGCGCGGACGGCGGATCGGGCGGGCGCGGCGCAGGCGCACCAGTTCGAACCCGGTGTGCCGGGACGCGTCGAGGGTGGCGCGCACGTCGAGGCGGCCGTGGTGGTGCGGCGTGCGGCGGCGGCCGAGGCGCCGCGGCCAGCGCACCCGGGCCTGCTCGAGCCACTGTCCCAGGGTGCGCAGGTCCTCGGGCCGCAGGTCTGCGAACGGCTGGTCGGCGCGGATCTCGACGGGGCTCGGGGCCCACGGCCCGGGCCGGACCGTCTCGGGCGGTTCGCCGGACCGGCGCGGCCTGCGGGTGTGCCACGGCACGCCCGGCTGCGGCGACGCCGGCGCCGGGTTCGGCGCCGCACCCTGCACGACGGCGTCGCCGGCACCGACCGTCCCGTCGGGGCCGGTGCGGCGGGCGTGCGGGTCGACGGCGAGGACCTGGTGGTCGAAGACCTCGGCGAACACGGCGTCGAACGCCGCGAGCGCGTCCTGCCGATCGACGAGGGCCACCCGCGCGGTCCAGTACAGCCGGCTGCGGGTGCGCGGCGGGTACAGCCGCAGCGCCCGCACCAAGGTCGCGGCGGCGGTCGCGGCGACGGGCACGCCGGCGCGGCGCAACCGGTCGGTGAGCGCCACGGTGAACGCGGCGAGGTCGACGCCGCGCAGCAGCAGCGCGGTGCTCACGCCCGGTACTCCTCGTACTCGGCACGGATCGTGGTCCGGTCGTCGGGGGTCTTGGCGAGCGCGGTCAGCGTCGCCACCGCGCCCGGGTGGACCAGATCCCCCACCCCGAGCGCGACAAGCGCGGACACCCAGTCGATGGTCTCGGCGATGCCCGGCGCCTTGTCCAGGTCCAGCCGGCGCACGGAGGCGACGAAGTCGGCGGCCGATTCGACGAGCGCGAGGTTCGCAGCGGGGACGGTGCGGCGCAGGATCGCGACGGCGCGGTCCCGGTCCGGATAGTCGATCCAGTGGTAGAGGCAGCGCCGGCGCAGAGCGTCGTGCAGGTCTCGGCTGCGGTTGGAGGTGAGCACGACGATCGGGGGCCGCGCGGCGGTGAGGGTGCCCAGTTCGGGGATCGTGACGGAGAACTCGCCGAGGAACTCGAGCAGCAGCGCCTCGAACTCGTCGTCGGCCCGGTCGATCTCGTCTATGAGCAGTACCGGCGCGGTGGGGCCGCGGTGCCGCACGCAGCGCAGCACCGGCCGCTCGAGCAGGAACTCCTCGGTGTAGAGGTCGGCCTCGCTCAGACTCTCACCCCGGGTCTCGGCGAGCCGGATCGCGAGCAGTTGCCGCTGGTAGTTCCAGTCGTAGAGGGCCTCGCTCGCGGCGAGGCCCTCGTAGCACTGCAGCCGGATCAGCTCGGTGCCCACGGCGGCGGCGAGGGCCTTGGCGGCGGTGGTCTTGCCGACGCCGGGCTCGCCCTCGAGCAGCAGCGGCCGGCCGAGCTCCACCGCGAGATACAGGGCGGTGGCGGTGCCCTCGTCGAGCAGGTAGTCCTGGTCGTCGAACCGGCGGATGACGTCGTCGACGCCGCCGAACACGCTCATCGGCCGGCTCCCGGGGCCGGTCCCGTCACGAACACGCGGCGTGTTCCTTCTGGTAGGTGCGGCGGCAGCCCGGGCAGCAGAACCACACGTCCGCGCCGGCGTCGGTCAGGTGCGGGGTGTCGGCGGTGACGGTGACGGTCATCCCGCACACGGGGTCCACCGCGGTGTGCGGCGGCGCGGCCGGCGCGACGGGCGCACCGAGGCTCTCGCGGCGGATCGCCTGCACCAGTTCGGCGACGATCGACAGCCCGATCTCCGCGGCGGTGCGCGCACCGATGTCGAGACCCGCGGGGGTGTGCACGCGGGCCCGTTCGTCGGGGCGCACCTCGGCCTGCGCGAGCACGTCGGCGCCGCGCCGCCGGCTGGCGACGAGGCCGACGTAGCCGATGCCGGCGTCGAGGGCGGCCCGGATCATCCCGGCCTCCTCGCCGCCGAGGCTCGCGACGACGACGGCGGTGGCGTCGGCGTCGGGGGCGGCGCCCGGGCCGGGGCGGGTGACGGCGAAGTCGAGCCGCGCGGCGATGTCCGCGACGGCCTCGGCCACCGGCGTCGACCCGGAGACGACGAGGATCGGGGTGGGCAGTTGCGGCTCGAGGAAGATCTCCGTCGCGCCGCCGGACAGGCACGGGTTGACCGCGACGGTCGCCCCCGGAGTGTCCGGGAAGGTCTGCGTCGCGCCGGGCAGGACCCGCAGCAGGATGCTCTCCCCCGTGTTCAGGGCCTGCCGCGCGGCGTCGCGCACCGAGGTCTCGGTGCACTGGCCGCCGACGAAGCCCTCGATCGTGCCGTCGTCGAGCACCAGCGCGCAGTCGCCGGCGTGGGCGGACGTCGGCCGCTGGGCGCGCACCACCGTGGCGCGGACGAACGCCCGTCGCCGGCGGGTCAGTTCCGCGGCGCGCACCGTCAGATCCATGTGGCTCTCCCTGGTTCGGGCCGGTCGGTCAGATCGGCGGGGTGGGCCGGCCCTGCATCGCCTCCCACACCCGCGACGGAGTCAGCGGCATGTCGGCGTGCCGCACCCCGAAGGGGCGCAGGGCGTCGACGACGGCGTTGACCACGGCGGGCGGCGAGCCGACGGTCGCGGACTCGCCGATGCCCTTCGCGCCGATCGGGTGGTGCGGCGACGGGGTGACGGTGAAGCCGGTCTCGAAGTGGGGCACCTCCATCGCCGTCGGGATCAGGTAGTCCATGAGCGAGCCGCCGAGGCAGTTGCCGTCCTCGTCGAACTCGATCATCTCCATCAGTGCCATGCCGATGCCGTCGACGATCCCGCCGTGCACCTGCCCCTCGATGATCATCGGGTTGATGCGGGTGCCGCAGTCGTCGACGGCGAGGAACCGGCGCACCGTCACCTCCGCCGTCCCGGGATCGATGTCGACGACGCAGAAGTACGCCCCGTACGGGTAGGTGAGATTCTCGGGGTTGTAGCAGATCTGCGCCTCGAGTCCGCCCTCGACGCCCTCGGGCAGATCGCCGGCGCCGTGCGCCCGCATCGCGATGTCCTGAATGGTCACCGACGCGGTCGGATCGCCCTTGACGTGGAAGGCGCCCTTGACCCAGTCGAGGTCGGCGACGGACACCTCGAGCATGCCGGAGGCGATGATCCGGGCCTTGTCGCGCACCTTGCGGGCGACGAGGGCGGCGGCCGCGCCGGAGACCGGGGTGGACCGGCTGCCGTACGTGCCGAGACCGAACGGGGTGTTGTCGGTGTCACCGTGCACGACGTCGATGTCCTCGGGTGGGATGCCCAGTTCCTCGGCGACGATCTGCGCGAACGTGGTCTCGTGGCCCTGCCCCTGGGTCTGTACCGACAGTCGCACCACCGCCTTGCCGGTGGGGTGCACGCGCAGTTCGCAGCCGTCGGCCATGCCGAGGCCGAGGATGTCCATGTCCTTGCGGGGGCCGGCGCCGACGGCCTCGGTGAAGAACGCCACGCCGATGCCCATCAGCTCGCCACGCGCGCGGCGTTCGGCCTGCTCGCGGCGCAGTTCGTCGTAGCCGACCATCTCCACGGCCTTGCGCAGGGTGGTTTCGTAGTCGCCGGAGTCGTATTTCCAACCGGTCTTGCTCGTGTACGGGAACTGTTCGGGGCGAAGCAGATTCCGCAGCCGCAGCTGCACCGGATCCAGCTCGAGGTCGTAGGCGAGGCAGTCCACGAGCCGCTCGACGAGGTAGACGGCCTCGGTGATGCGGAACGAGCACGCGTAGGCCACGCCGCCGGGCGCCTTGTTGGTGTAGACGGCGGTCATGTGACAGTAGGCGGCCTCGATGTCGTAGCTGCCGGTGAACACCCCGAAGAACCCGGCCGGGTACTTCACCGGGGCGGCGGTGCCGTTGAACGCGCCGTGGTCGGCGAGGACCTGGGTGCGGATCGCGAGGATCTTTCCCTCCCGGGTCGCGGCGATCTCGCCGACCATCACGTAGTCGCGCGCGAAGCCGGTGCTCACCAGGTTCTCGCTGCGGTCCTCCATCCACTTGACCGGCTTGCCGGTCACGAGCGAGGCGACGATCGCGCAGACGTACCCGGGATAGATGGGCACCTTGTTGCCGAACCCGCCGCCGATGTCCGGGGCGATCACCCGGATCTTGTGTTCGGGCAGACCGGCGACGAGGGCGTAGAGGGTGCGGTGGGCGTGCGGCGCCTGACTGGTCGACCAGAGCGTGAGCTTGCCGCTGATACGGTCGTAATCGGCCACGGCGCCACAGGTTTCCATGGGCGCCGGGTGCACGCGGGGATAGACCATCTCCTGCCGGGCGATCACGTCGGCCTTCGCGAACGCGGCCTCGGTGGCGGCGGCGTCCCCCGTTTCCCAGTCGAAGCAGTGATTGTCGGTCTTGCCCTCGAGGTCGGTGCGGATCACGGGCGCCTCGGGCGCGAGCGCGCGGCGGACGTCGACGACCGGGTCGAGGATGTCGTACTCGACGTCGATGAGCTCGAGGGCGTCGCGCGCCGAGTAGCGGTCGTCGGCGACGACGAAGGCGACCTCCTGGCCCTGGAAGCGAACCTTGTCGGTGGCGAGGACGGCCTGGACGTCGTTGGACAGGGTCGGCATCCATGCCAGGCCCTTGTCCGCGAGGTCGGCGCCGGTGACGACGGCCCTCACCTTCGGGTGGGCCTGCGCGGCGGTGGTGTCGATGCCGAGGATCTTCGCGTGGGCCACGGGTGAGCGCAGGATCGCCAGGTGCAGCATGCCCGGCAGCTGCACGTCGTCGACGAAGCGGCCGTGGCCGCGGATGAAGCGCGGGTCCTCCTTGCGCAGCATGCGCCCGTGACCGCACGGCTTCTTGTCGTTGTCGACGGTGTCGAGCAGCTCGGGGGTGGGGTCGACGGCGGTCATGACGGCGCCTTCTCGGTGACGGGGTGCTCGGCGGCCCAGCGGATGGACCGCACGATGGTGGTGTAGCCGGTGCAGCGGCAGATCTGCCCGGAGATCGCCTCGCGGATGGTCTGCTCGTCGGGGTCCGGGTTGCGGTCGAGCAGGGCCCGGGCGGTGATCATCATGCCGGGGGTGCAGAAGCCGCACTGCAACCCGTGGCAGCGCATGAATCCCTCCTGCACGGGGTCGAGCACGCCGTCGCGCTCGAGTCCCTCGACCGTGCGCACGTCGTGGCCGCTCGCCATGACGGCGAGCATGGTGCACGACTTGACGGGCTCGCCGTCGACCGCGACGACGCAGGTGCCGCAATTGCTGGTATCGCAGCCCCAGTGCGTGCCGGTCAGGCCGAGGTGATCGCGCAGGAAGTGGACGAGCAGCAGCCGCGGTTCCACCTCGGCACTGACCTCGTCACCGTTGACGGTCATCGAAACACGCATCGGGTCAACCCCTTTCGGAGGTGGTGAGCCGCTCGACGGCGCGCCGCAGGGTGCGCACCGTGAGCTCCGCGGCGAGGTGGCGTTTGTAGTCGACGGTGCCGCGCTGGTCCGCGACCGGGTCGCTGGCGGCGGCGGCGAGTTCGCCGGCCTCGCGGTAGAGGTCCTCGGACGGTGTCGCGCCGCGCAGCCGGTCGGAGATGCCGGCCAAAGCTTGCGGGTCCGCCCGGAGCGCGGTGAGACCGACGCGGGCGTCGTCGATGGCCCCGTCGCCCATCCACACGGCGGCGCCGGCCGCGGCGATCGCCCAGTCCCCCGTTCGTCGCTCGACCTTGGCGTAGGCGCTCGACCCGCGGCCCCGTCGCGGCAGCCGGACCTCGACGAGCAGTTCGTTGGGGGCGGCGGTCGTCTCGTAGGGGCCGAGATGGAACTCGTCCATCGTCAGCGTCCGGCTGCCGTGCGGACCGCGCAGCACGACCGAGGCGTCGAGGACGTCGCACACGGTGGACAGGTCTTCGGCGGGGTCGGCCTGGCACAGCGACCCGCCGATCGTGCCGCGGTTGCGCACGACGGGATCGGCGATGACCCGTTCGGCGTCGCGGAAGATCGGGAAGATCTCGGCGAGCGCCTCGCTTTCGAGGAGTTCGCGGTGCCGCGCCAGCGCGCCGATCCGCACGACGTCGGGCTCGACGGCGATGTAGCCGAGCTCGCCGGCCAGGTCGTTGATGTCGATCAGGCATTCGGGGGCGGCGAGCCGCAGTTTCATCATCGGCAGGAGACTGTGCCCGCCCGCGACGACCCGGGCTTCCTCGCCGCGTTCGTCGAGGAGTGCGATGGCGTGATCGATGCCGGTGGCGCGCTCGTATTCGAAAGCCGAAGGTACTTGCATGTGGCATACCTCACATTTCAGCTACCTACGGAGTGTATGCCCGCGCTTGCGGCGCGACGGGCGGATTCGCCGCCCGATAGATTCGGACGCAATCACCCGGCCGGAAGGACGTCTGCCCGAATGAACGAGATCCGCACCTCCGTCGTCGCGGTCGGGCCGCTGCAGGGCTACCTCGCGGCTCCCCGGGACGGCAGCGGCGTGGGCATGGTGCTGCTGCCGATGATCACCGGAATCGGCGCGCAGGTGCGCGAGTACGCCGAGGACATCGCAGCCACCGGGATCACCGCGCTGGTGTGGGATCCGTTCCACGGCCCGAACGCCGACGACACCCCGAGGGAACGCCTCTACGAACTCATGAACGGCCTCGACGACGATGCCGCGCTCGCCGAGATCCGCGGGCTGACCGACCACCTGCTGGGCGAGCTCGGCGCCGAACGCGTCGGCGTGCTCGGTTATTGCCTCGGCGGGCGCCTCGCGCTGCTCGCCGGCGCGCGCGACGAGCGGCTTGCGAACGTGATCGCCTACCATCCGTCGATCCCGGCCGTCCCGGCCGCGAACCACACTCACGACACCGTCGCCGACGCCGCGCGCATCGCCGCACCGGTGATGGTGCTGCACGCCGGCGCCGACACGATCATGACGGCCGACGTGTTCGCCGACCTGCAGCGGTCGCTGCTGTCCCGCACCTCGGGCGCGACGATCGTGCACGTCTACCCCGGCGCCGAACACGGCTTCAGCACCCGCGCCCGGCACGGCAACCCTGTCAACGCCGACGCGTACGCCCTGTCGTGGCCGCAGGCGCTGAACTTCATGGCGCAGACCCTCGCCGCGGGCCGCCCGTGAGAGCCGCCGCGGCGAACGGTTAAGATTCTGGCCGCGCCTCCGTAGCTCAGCTGGATAGAGCAAGAGCCTTCTAATCTCTAGGTCGCAGGTTCGAGTCCTGCCGGGGGCACTGGGACACTGCCGGCCTCCGGCCGGGGTGCGCCTGCAGGGTTCGAACAAGATCGACGAAGGCGCACCACACTCCACTCAGCGCCCGTAAGCACTGCACGGAGATCTCGCGTCCTCGCGGGGCCGGCCACGTCCCACCATCGGCGCGACAGGTCAGGCGAGACCGGTGAGATGTTCGGCGATCGTCCAGAAACGTCCGGCCTGGGCAACGTCGTGGGACTGCGCGCTGGAGTCGATTTCGTGACACTCGCCGAAGAACTTTCCGCCCACCCCGTCGAGCGACGGGTCGACCGCCGTGAACACCAGCGAATCGGTGGCCGCATCGACGGACGTGGCGAAGGGCATGTGCGGCAACACGTGCGCCATGAACAGCCGCATCAGACCGCGGGTGCTCGCAGCAGCGGTGGTGGGCACGAAACCGGGACACACGGCGTTCGCAGTGATCGGCCGCCCGGCGAGGCGGCGCTGGAGCTCGTAGGTGAACCACATCACCGCCAGCTTGGAATTCTTGTATGCCCGCTCGGGGTTGTAGCCGTGCTCGAGCTGGACGTCGGCGAAGTCGAAGTCCACCGGCGCTCCGCGGGAGCCGGGCAGGTGCAGCCGCGAGCCGACGGTGACCACACGCGCCGACGGGCTGCGCTCGAGTGCGGGCAGGAGCAGGGCGGTGAGCAGGAACGGAGCCAGGACGTTGACGGCGAGGGTCTCCTCGTGCCCGTCGACGGTGAGCCGGCGTTCCTTGCTCGTCTGCAGGATGCCGGCGACATGCAGCAGCACGTCGATCGGTTCGCCCCGCTCGGCTTCCGCGACGCCGAAGAACCGGACCTGCTCCAGAGAAGACAGATCGACCCAGCGCGGCTCGACCCGAGCGTCGGGATCCGTCCGCTGTATCGCTTCGGTTGCGTCCTCCGCGGCAGCGCGGGTTCGCGCGGTGAGCAGGACGCGATGTCCCCGAGCGGCGAGCTTCTCGGCCGTGGCCCGGCCGAGCCCCCGCCCTCCTCCGGTGACGAGCACGGTCTTGCTCATGTGCCCGGTTCTTCCGTTCCTGCACCGGGCACCGGCGGACCGGACGCGAACGACCGGCCGGCAGCGTGCACGCGCTCGCCGAGCCGGGCGAGGATCGGGCGTTGCCCCTTCACGAGCTTGATGGCCGCGACGGCGGGCGGAAACCAGCGAGCGTCGTCCACCTCGGGAAAGCTCTGCACCTTTCCGGACCGCGGCGGCCACTCCAGGTCGAAGGTGTTGCTGCCGACGAAGGCCAGATCGTCGGCGGTCTCACCGGCGTAGACGGTGACGATCTTGCCGGAGGGCTGCTTGAACCGCCCGAGCATCTCGTAGTTCACCTGGGGCGCGGGCATCCCGCATTCTTCCTCGAACTCTCGCAAGGCCACGGCGAACGGGTCTTCGTCGTCGCCGTAGACCCCCTTGGGGATCGACCAGACCGCCTCGTCCTTGCCGACCCAGTACGGCCCGCCCGGGTGCACGATCCACACCTCGAGCACGCCGTCGGCGTCGATCCGGTACAGCAGAAGGCCGGCGCTGGTCACTGCCATCGCTCCCCCTTCCCGTCGCCGTACGCTCCCGCCCCACACGGTAGTTCTTCCGGGCACACTGAGACCCGGCAAGCGCGCCCCCGAACCGGAAGGACTCTCGATGACCGATACGACCGGCGACCATCCCGTCACCGCCCGCGCGAACGGACCCGGTGTCGTGCTCGACCTGCCGGAAGGCCTCGGCGTCGCCCTCGACATCGTGCAGGCGAAGGCACTGCTGGACCAGCTGCAGGCGGCGATCGAGGAGGCCGAGCGGTTGGAGGACTGAGACCGGAGACATACGTACCGGTTCGTGCGAACGCCTGCGCGCCGGGCACCCACCGGTGATCATCGAGAGCGGGCTTCGGCAGAGTTCAGGGTCGCGACGGTGTGCCGGCGCCCGGACCGTTCCCACGCCGAAGGAGTCCTCGTGTCGAAGAACGTCGCCCACAGGGCCGCAGCACTCGCCGGTCTCGTCGTCGCCCCGATCGTCCTGGGGGCCACCGTGGGAGCCGGAACGGCCGCCGCCGCGCCGTGGCGCATCGGTCCGCTCTACCGCGCCGAGTTCGCCGGACCGGACGGCGACGCCGTCTGCCCCAAGGCCGAGGCGTTCGATCGGTCCCTCGGCGCCGTCGTCCTCGTGTCCTGTTCGTGGGACCCTACGACGAACGCCTGGTTCTACGTCGTCTTCAACCCGAGGACCTGGTCGTAGCCTGCACCGAAACGGACTGCACGCCGCCGGTCCCGTCATAGAATGGGGAACCCCTTGTGGGCCTGTCCTGCAACGGTGCGGAGGGACAGACTGCCATGCACTCATCATCCGAGCCGAGCCGATGACCACCCCCACGGTCGAACCGCGCCCCCGCGAGCGCCGGCTGTCGGAAATCCCGGACGCCTTGGCATCTCGTCACCAGGCCACCGCCATCCTGCGCACCCGGCGCTACGCCGTGTTCCTGGACTTCGACGGCACCCTCGCCCACCTCGTGAACGATCCCACCGCTGCCACCCTGGTCGAGGGCGCGGCGAAAGAGCTTGCCCGGCTGGCCCGCTACTGCCCCGTCGGCGTGATCAGCGGCCGCGACGTGACCGACGTGCAGGCACGGGTCGGCGTGCCCGGACTCTGGTATGCGGGTAACCACGGTTTCGAACTCGTCGGGCCGGACGGCGAGTACCACCGGAACGATGCCGCCGTCCCCGCGGTGCCCGACCTCGATCGAATCGCCGGCGCCCTGCGGGACCGCCTGGCCGGCGTGCCCGGCGTTCTGGTGGAGCACAAGCGTTTCGCCGTGGCAGTTCATCACCGCAACGTCGCCGAGGACCGGATCGAGGAGGTCGTCGCAGCGGTGCACGATGCGGCCGACCGGGACGGCCGGCTCCGCGTCACGAGCGGACGCAAGGTCACCGAGCTCCGCCCCGATGTGGACTGGGACAAGGGGCGGGCGGTGGCCTGGGTGCTCGAGCACCTCCGCGGCGCAGAGGACCCGATGCCGGTCTACATCGGCGACGACCTCACCGACGACGACGCGTTCGGCACCCTGACATCGACCGGGATCGGCATCGTCGTGCGCTACAGCGAGGAAGGCGATCGGCGGTCGACGGCACAATTCGCGGTCGACGGTCCGGACCGGGTTCGTGAGCTACTGGAGCGGCTGGCGGATCTGCTCGGCAGCGACCCGGGGATCGCGCCGCCCCCGGACGACGCCTGGACGATGTTCTTCGAGGGCTACGACCCGCTCACCGAGAAGCTGCGCGAGGCCCTCTGCACCGTCGGGAACGGCTTCTTCGCCACCCGAGGCTGCGCGCCCGAATCCCGCGCGGACGGCGTGCACTACCCCGGCACCTATGTGGCCGGCATCTTCAACCGTCTCCAGGACGAGGTGGCGGGGAGTGCCATCGACCACGAGAGCCTGGTGAACCTGCCGAACTGGTTGCCGGTGACCTTCCGGGTCGACGGCGGGCAGTGGTTCGACCTCGACACCGCAGAGCTGCTCGACTACCGCCAATACCTCGACCTCCGCCGCGCCGTCCTCATCCGGCGGTTCCGATTCCGCGACGCGGCGGGGCGCACCACGTCGGTGCGGCAGCGGCGCCTGGTTGCCATGCATCTGCCGCACGCCTGCGCCCTCGAGACGACGATCGTGGCCGAAGACTGGTCGGGCCGGCTCGAGATCCGCTCGCTGCTGGACGGCGCGGTCCGGAACTCCCTCGTCGAGCGCTATCGCGACCTCGCCGACCAGCACCTCGAGCCGCTGCAAGCCACCGCGCTGTCCGTCGACTCGGTGCTGCTGGCGGTGCAGACCAACCAGTCGCGGATACCGGTGGCGATGGCGGCCCGGAACACGGTGTGGTGCGACGGGGAGCCCGTTGCCGGCGAGTACCGGCTGGTCGACGGCGACGATCGGATCGGACACGACATCACCGTCGACGTCGAGACGGACCGGCCCGTGACGCTGGAGAAGATGGTGGCGGTGTTCACCGGGCGCGATCAGGCGGTCTCCGAGCCGGCCGACGAAGCCGCCCGCTGGCTTCCCCGGCTGGGCCGGTTCGACGAACTGCTCGACGGCCATGTGCTCGCCTGGGGATATCTGTGGGACCACCTGGGCATCGAGTACGAGGGTCCGGGCCACGGCCACGCCCTGCGAGTCCTCCGGTTCCATCTTCTGCACCTGCTGCAGACGGTCTCCGCGAACACCGCCGACCTCGACGTGGGCGTGCCGGCACGGGGGTTGCACGGCGAGGCGTACCGCGGGCACGTCTTCTGGGACGAGCTGTTCGTGTTCCCGGTGCTGAACCTGCGGCTGCCCACGCTGACCCGGTCGTTGCTGCGCTACCGCTACCGCCGCCTGCGGGAGGCCCGCCGGATGGCGCGCGAAGCCGGTCACCGCGGTGTGATGTTCCCGTGGCAGTCGGGCAGCGACGGCCGCGAGGAGAGCCCGCAACTGCACCTCAATCCCAGATCCGGCCGCTGGAACCCGGACCCCAGCCGGCGCCAGCACCACACCGGCATCGCGATCGCCCACAACGTGTGGCAGTACTACCAGGTGACCGGCGACCTGGAGTTCCTGATCGAGTACGGCGCCGAGATGCTCGTGGAGATCGCCCGCTTCTACGCCGATCTCGCGTCCTACGACGAGGAACGCGGACGGTACAGCATCCGCGGCGTCATCGGCCCCGACGAGTTCCATTCCGGCTACCCCGACGCACCGTACGACGGAATCGACAACAACGCGTACACCAACGTCATGTCGGTCTGGGTGATCCTGCGCGCCCTCGAGGCGCTCGAGCTGATCCCGCTGCAGATCCGCTCGTACCTGACCCAGGCCCTGGGGCTGCACGCGCAGGAGACGGCGCGCTGGGAGGACGTCACCCGCAGAATGTTCGTCCCGTTCCACGATCGTGTCCTCAGCCAGTTCGAGGGGTACGAACGCCTCGCCGAACTGGACTGGGACGGCTACCGGCGGCGCTACGGCGACATCCAGCGCCTCGACCGGATCCTCGAGGCCGAGGGCGACGACGTCAACCGCTACCAGGCGTCGAAGCAGGCCGACGTGCTGATGCTGTTCTATCTGCTGTCCTCCGACGAACTGCGGGAACTGCTCGAACGGCTCGGCTACCGGTTCCCGAACGAGGACATCCCGCGGACCATCGACTACTACATGGCGCGAACGTCGCACGGTTCCACCCTGAGCGGGGTCGTCCATTCCTGGGTGCTGGCACGCGCCCACCGGGACGAGGCCGTCGACTTCTTCTACCAGGCGCTGAAAGCCGACATCGCCGATATCCAGGGCGGCACCACGATGGAGGGCATCCACCTGGCGGCCATGGCCGGCAGCGTCGATCTGTTGCAGCGGTGCGTCCCCGGCCTCGAGACCCGGGGCGACCGGCTCGTGTTCGCCCCGCAGTGGCCCGAACCACTCGGTGCCCTCGAATTCCCGATCTTCTACCGGGGGCACCGCCTTCGCCTGCGCATCAGCGGCACAGAGGTGCAGGTGAGCGCCGGTCCCGGGATGCAGGCGCCGATCGAGATCGAATGCCGCGGCCGGGTCGCCCAACTGCACCCGGGAGGCACGGTTCGCCTGAGCTAGTGCGACGACGACGAACCCGCGACCGAGGGCAGGACGTCGGGCCTTCGCCGCGTCGGCATCGCCCGTGCGGCGTCGCTGGGGACCTACGGCCCTGGAACGAGCACGGTTCCGCGGTTCACGATGAGAGGGGGCCCGTTTCCGCGGGCCGTGATCAGGAGGACGCGCCGTGGATTCTGCTGCCTCGTACGTCCGGAAGCAGGCCGTCGTCACCGGCCTGGTGAACGTCGTCGTCAATCCGCTGCTGGCGTGGGCGGGCAAGCGCGGCACGTCGTTCGTGCCGCTGTGGTCGGCCGACGGGATCGTCGTCGACATCGCGCTGACCGCGATCATCCTCTCCGTGCTCGTCTCCTGGTTCTCCGCTGCCGGGGTGCGACGGGCGTTGCGCGCAGGGCTCGATGCGACCACCGCCGACGCCCCGCAGGCCGGTCGGTGGCTGGCGCGATTGCCGTCCGGCACCTGGTCTCTGGGCCTGTCGCTCGGGGTGGCGGCCGCGGCCGTCTCCGTGCTCGCGATCTGGGTGCTGCACCTCCTCGGTGTGTCAGGGCTGTCGACGGGATGGTTCCTGGTGCTGAAGGCCGTCTACGGCGGTGTCCTCGGCTACCTCGTCGCGCGCTGGGTGATGGTCCGGCAACTGTCGGCGACTCGAACCGCGCAGCTTCCGAGGAGCAACAATGCCGGACGGTGAATCCACCGCGACCGAACGGCAGCTGCCGGTCTTCGAGCAGCGGGTCGTACGCGCGCGGGTGGTCGACGCCCCGGCCGGGGACACGTTCGCCGCGATCCGGCGCATCGACTTCATGCGGTCCCCGGTGATCGCCGCCCCCAATCTGGCCCGGATGGCCTTCGACGCCGTGCGCGCGCCGCGGCGTCGGGAGGTGCGGGCGCACCGCTCGATCCGCCTCGGTAACCTGATCGGTCCGCAGGGCGGCTTCGAGGTGGTCGCCGAGGAACCGGGGCGGGAACTCGTGCTCGGCTTCGTCGGTCGGTGGTGGGAGCCGGGTTACGGCCGCGTCGACTGGGATCCCGGGGCGCCCCTGTCGAGCATCGCGATTCCCGAATGCGGGGTCGGCACATGGAGTTTCACCGTCCTGCCGTACGACGCGCAGACCTGCGTCCTGCTCACCGAGATCCGGGTGCACGGCACCGACGAAAAGGCCCGCAGACTCTTCCGCCGCTACTGGACGACGGTCGGGCCGTTCGTGCGGGCCATGGCACGGCCGACTCTGTCGATGATCGCGGCCGAAGCCCGGCGCTGACCCGGCCGTCCCACCGCGAACGTCGCACCGGCAGAACCGGATACGTACGGCCGCAGCCGTCCGCCCGGACCGGTCATGCCGAGCCGTCCGCCCGTTCGGCCTCGGGCGCGAGGGTGAAGTAGTTCTCCTCCTCCTGCACGAAGTGCAGCCGCAGCAGCGCGTACAGCCCGTACAGGCAGGCGAGCAGGTCGTCGCACTGGTCCGGTCGCAGCCCGCCGGCGGCGTCGGCCTGCGCCAGGTGCGTGCGCAGGCGGCGGCTGAGCCGGTCGATCTCGGCATGCATCCGGCTCATTGTCGCGGTCGCCTCCCCGCTGCCGAGCGGCACCGCGAGCGCCGGGTACAGCTCGCTGTCCTCGGCCTGCTCGTGCGGCAGCAGCGTGTCGAACAGGAACGCGTCGACGCGGCGCAGCGCCGTGTGGGCGGCGGGCCGATCGCCGGACGCGAGCAGCTGGGCGGTGTCGCGCAGGATCGACAGCTCGTCACGCAGGACGTCGTGTTCGGCCGAGAACCGGTGCAGCATCGCCTCGGTGTCGTCGGGCAGGGCCAGCTCCCGGTCCCGGTCGCCGCGCAGGGCGCGCAGGGCGTTGAGGATCACCGCGACGTCGATGCCCTCCTGCAGCAGCGCACCCACCGCGGGAGGCAGGTAGCCGAACGCGGCGAAGCCCATGGCGACCAGCGACAGGCCCATGCCGACCGTGGCGCTCTGCACGGCGATACGCCGGGAGCGACGCGCGATCTCCATGGCATCGGCGAGCCGGTCGAGGCGGTCGGTGGTGAGCACGATGTCCGCCGCCTCCGAGCTCGCCGTGGATCCGCGGGCGCCCATCGCGACGCCGACGGTCGCGGCGGCGAGGGCGGGGGCGTCGTTGACGCCGTCGCCGACCATCACCGTCACCGCCGACTCCCGCTCGGCACGCACACCGTTCACCTTGTCCGCCGGGGTCTGCTCGGCATAGACCCCGTCGAGGCCGAGGACGGAGCCGATCTCCTCGGCCGGTTCGCGACGGTCGCCGGTGAGCATGACCAGCCGGTCCAGCCCGGCCGAGCGCAGCCGCCGCAGCGTGCGGGCGGCGTCGCGGCGCAGCGGGTCCACGAGCAGCAGGGCGCCGGCCAGGTCACCGTCGACGGTGACCCAGGCGACGACGGCGCCGTCGAGCGCGGCACGGCTGAGCACCGCCCGGGCCCAGCCGGGCGCGTCGGCGGGCAGCGGCAGGCTGCCGACGGTGACGCGCCGGCCGTCGACGGTCGCGGCCACGCCGGTGCCGGCCTGCTCGGCGACGTCGGTGGGCAGCGACAGGGTCAGCCCGCGCATCTTCGCCTCCTGCACGATGGCCTCGGCGAGCACGTGCGGGGAGAGCTGGTCGGCGGACGCCGCCAGGCGCAGCAGCTCGGCGCCGTCGCCCCCGGGTGCGGTGACGATGTCGGCGCCGGCGGGCCGGCCGCTGGTGAGCGTGCCCGTCTTGTCCATCACCAGCGTCGTCGCGTGCCCGAGGTTCTCGAGTGCGCCGCCACTGCGGATCACCACCCCCAGGCGCGAAGCGCGGGAGAGACCGGAGACGATCGCGACGGGCGCGGCGAGCAGCAGGGGGCACGGGGTGGCCACCACCAGCACGGCGACGGCACGGGTCGCCGACCCGCTGAGCAGCCACGCGAGCCCCGCCACCGTCAGCGACAGCGGCAGGAACCACGCGGCGACCCGGTCCGCGATCCGCACCACCGGGGCGCTCTCGGCGGCGGCCTCGCGGGCCAGGCGCACGATGCCGGCGTAGGTGCTGTCCTCGGCGGTGGCGCGGGCGTGGATCTCGAAGGCGCCGCCGGCGGCGACGACGCCGCTGCGCACGGCCTCCCCGGTGCGGCGCTGCACGTGCATCGGCTCGCCGGTGAGGACGGACTCGTCGAGCACCGCGAGTTCGGACGTGATCCAGCCGTCGACCGGCACCACCTCGCCCGGCCCGACGACCAGGGTGTCCCCGGGTACGACGTCGCCGAGCGGCACCACCTGCACCTCGTCGCCGACGCGGCGGCGCGCGGTGTGCGGGGCGTGCTCGAGCAGGGCCCGCAGGTCCTTGGTGGCGCGGCGTTCCGCGGCGGCGTCGAGGGCCTGCCCCGACGCGAGCATCACGCCGATCAGCGCCCCGGCGACGTACTCGCCGACCAGCAGGGTGCCGACCAGGGAGAGCACCGCGATCAGATCCACCCCGACGCGGCCGCGGCGCAGCGCGTCGATCACCCACCAGGTCGCGGGCACGATCGCGACGACGGTGCCGGCGATCCAGCAGGCGTCGGCGACGGCGTGGGCACCGAGAAGCCAGGCGATGCCCCCGGCCGTCAGGGCGGTGAGGGTGACGGCGAGCAGCGCGGGTTCGAAGGCGCGGCGCAGCCGCTCCCGCCGCGTGGATTCCGGTTGTGTCGCCACTGCCGCACTCCCCCGTTCCGCACCGGTGCCGATGTCACCTCCCACCGTGCCACCACCAGCCGTCGGCCGGGTAGGGACGGAGGTCCGTCGACGGGTCCGTCCCCGGGGGTCGCCGGCCGGTCAGATCCCGCGCCCCGGGTTGAGAATCCCGCTCGGGTCGAACGCCGCCTTGATGCGCTGCATGAGCGCACGCTCGACCGTGCCGACCTGGGTTTCGAGGTACGGCTGTTTGAGCACCCCGATGCCGTGCTCTCCGCTGATCGAACCGCCGAGCGCCAGGCATTCGGCGACCATCTCGTCGAACGCCTGCCGGGCCCGCCTCGCGACGACCTCGTCGGCGGCGTCGAACACGATGGTGGGATGCAGGTTTCCGTCCGCCGCGTGTCCGAACGTGCCGATGAGCAGCTCGTGCCGCGCGGCGATCGCCTCGATCGCCGCGAGCATCTCGGGCAGCCGCGGCACGGGAACGGCCAGGTCGTCGAGCAGGGTGCTGCCACACCGCTCGAGCGCGGTGAGCGCGACCCGCCGCGCGGCCATGAACTCCTCCCCCTCCACCGGGTCGGCGGTGTCGTACACCTCGGTGGCGCCCGCCGCGGTACAGGCCCGCGCGGACACCTGCGCTTCGGCGGCGGCGTCGCGCCCGTCGCACTGGACGAGCAGCAGCGCACCGGCCGTGTCGTCGAGTCCCATGTGCGTCATGTCGTTGACGGCGGCGATGGTGGTGCGGTCCATCAGTTCGACGAGGCACGGCTCGGCCTGCTCGCGGATCGCCAGCACCGCGGCGACGGCCTGCGCGGTTTCCGGGAAGCTCGCGACCACCGTGGCGGCCGCGGTGGCGGCGGCGCGCAGCCGCACGGTGGCCTCGACGATGACGGCGAGGGTGCCCTCGGACCCGACGAGCAGTTGCGTGAGGTTCAGTCCCGCCACGTTCTTCCGGGTGACGGCGCCGGTGTGGATGATCCGCCCGTCGGCGAGCACCGCCTTGATGCGGGCGACATGGTCGGCCGTGACCCCGTACTTCGCGCAGCAGGTGCCGCCGGCGTTGGTGGCGAGGTTGCCGCCGATGGTGGAGACGGCGCGGCTGCCAGGGTCCGGCACGTACCACAGCCCCCGCTCGGCGGCCGCGGCGGCGAGATCGCCGTTGATCACCCCGGGTTGCACTGTGGCGGTGCGTGATTCGGTGTCGATTTCGACGATGGCGTTCATCTTCTCGACGCTGAGCACGATGCCGCCGTCGAGGGCGTTGGCCGCACCCGCGAGACCGGTGCCGGCGCCGCGGGTGACGACGGGGATGCCGTGCCGGTGCGCGATCGTCAGGGTGGCGACGACGTCGTCGGTGTCCCGCGCCCGGACCAGGGCGAGCGGCATCCCGGCCGGCGTGAGCAGCGACTGGTCGCGCCGATAGGCGAGCATCCGGTCCGGATCGGTGACGACGGCGTCGCCGAGGGCGTCGACGAGCGCGGCGACGACCGGCTCGGTGTCGGGGACGGGAGTCACGACGCTGGTGTTCACGGAACCATCCAATCGAGAACGGGGGTGGACTGCAGGTAGATGACGACGGTGAGGAACACGAGCAACCCGAGGCTCCAGCCGATCAGACGGCGCAGGATGACACCCTCCGCCCCGGCCAGGCCGACCGCGGCCACCGCGACCGACAGGTTCTGCGGCGAGAGCATCTTGCCGAGCACACCCGCGGACGAATTGGCCGCCGCCATGAGCACCGGGTCGAGCCCGGCCTGCTGCGCGGCGGTCATCTGCATGACGCCGAACAGCGAGTTCGACGACGTGTCGGATCCGGTGATGGCCACGCCGATCCAGCCGATCAGCGGCGAGACGAGGGCGAACACCCCGCCCGCGGACGCGAGCGCCATGCCCAGGCCGGCGGTCTGACCGGACAGGTTCATCACGAAGGCCAACGCGAGCACCGAGGTGACGGTGACGATGGTCCAGCGCAGCTGCACGAGGGTGTCGGCGTAGGCGCGGACGGCGCGGCGTACGCCGATCCCGTACATCCCGGCCGTGACGGCCCCGGCGAGCAGCAACAGGGTGCCGGTGGCCTTGAGGTGGTCGAGCTTGAACGTCTGCGCGCTCAGCGGCTTGCCGTCGACGTCGACGATGTCGAGTCCGGGCCAGCGGAACGACACGGTGCCGATCTCGGTGAGCCACGTCTTGACGAACGGGATCTGCGCCACGGTGAAGATCGCGATGATCGTCAGGTACGGGGCGAGGGCCAGCAGCGTGCGCCGCGTCCGGCTGTATCCGTCGAAACGCGACGGCGGGGCGGCGATGCCGACCGCGGTGCCGGCGCCGACCGGTGCGGTGAGGGCGGTGTCGGTCGTGGCGACCAGGCGCTCCCCCGGCTGCCACACCTTCAGCATGCCCAGCACCGCGCCGACCGTGACGATCGCGGCGACGACGTCGGTGAGCTCGACGGTGAGGTAGTTCGCGGTGACGAACTGGGCGAGGCCGAAGGTCAGGCCCGCGACGACCGCGACGGGCCAGGTCTGCCGAACTCCGCGGCGGCCGTCGACGAGGAACACCATCACCATCGGCACGACGGCCGCGACGAACGGCGTCTGCCGGCCGGCCATCGCGGACAGGTCGTCGAGCGGCAGCCCGGTGACCCCGGCGAGCGCGAGGATCGGGGCACCCATCGCGCCGAAGGCCACAGGCGCGGTGTTCGCCAGCAGGGACGTGCACGCGGCTTTGAGCGGAGCCATGCCCGCGGCCATGAGCATCGCCGCGGAGATCGCGACGGGCGCGCCGAATCCGGCGAGCGACTCGAGCAGCGCACCGAAGCAGAAGGCGATGAGAATGGCCAGGATGCGCTGGTCGTCCGAGATGGACCGGATGACCCGGCCGAGCTCCTCGAACCAGCCGGTGACAACCGTGAGCTTGTAGACGAAGAGGGCGTTGACGAGGATCCACAAGATCGGGAACAGGCCGTAGAAGGCTCCCTCGGCGGTCGCGGCGGCGGCCTGGCCGAGCGGCATGCCCCACCCGGCGACCGCCGCGAGCACGGCGAGCGCCAGACCGACGAGGGCCGCGCGGTGCGCCTTCCATCTGAAGACGCCGAGCATGACGAACATCGCGGCCAGCGGGATCGCCGCGACCACGGCCGACCAGGCGAGTGAGCCGCCGATCGGGTCGAGTGTCTGTTGGTACATAGCGCGCCTCTCGTTGTGATGCCTGTCACCGTTCCGAGAATTGTCAGACAAGTACACATTCCTGTCAAGAATGCATGTGCGGCGTCGTGCAAGAATGCTGGTGTTCGCGCAGGTCCGTGCGGGTGCGCGGAGAGCCGGGAAGGAGCGGGGCATTGGTCGGACGCGTCGAGGCCCTGTCGATCGTCGACGCCCTCGCCCTGGAACTGCGGCGGCGCGTGTTCGCCGGGGAGCTGACGCACGAGGACGCCCTCACCGAAGCCGAGGTGTCCCGCGCCTACGAAGTCGCCAGGCCGACCGCCAAGGCCGCCATCGAGAAGCTCGTCGGCGAGGGCCTACTGCAGCGCAGCGCCCACAAGACCGCCCGCGTGCCCCAGTTGGGCCCCGACGACGTGCGCGACATCTACCGCACCCGCGCGCACCTGGAATCGGTAGTGCTGCGCGCGCTCGCCGAGACCCGGGCGGTGCCTCCGGCGGCGTCGGCCGCCAACGCCGAGATCTCGGCCATGACCGAGGCCGACCCGCTCACCGTCGTCGAACCCGACATGCGCTTCCACACCGCCCTGGTGGACGCGCTGGGCAGCCCGCGCACCAGCCGCATGTTCGGTTCGCTCGTGTCCGAGGTGCGGCTGTGCATGGTGCAGGTGCAGGGCAAGCAGCTGCTCACCACCACGAGCATCGCGGCCGAACACCAGCAGATCCTCGACGCCGTCCTGGCCGGCGACGGCGATGCGGCGGTCGAGGTGATCACCCGGCACCTCGGACGCGCACGCGAACGCCTCGTCGCCGCGCTCGGCGGCAGCCCGGGCCCGGAAGCCACCCTTCCCGAGCCCGCGTAGCCGTCCCCCGGTTCGGCCGACACCCTCGACGCCCGGAGCCCGGGCATACTGCCCCCTTTTATCGGATGCCCGGTGCCTGCGCCTATGATTCAACGTGTTAACGCCATGTAACAGTTTCCTCACAGTCAGGTGGTGAGCGTGTCGACCCGGGACCGCATTGCAGAGATCTACGAACAGGTGAAGGCGCGCAACGCCGGTGAACCCGAGTTCCATCAGGCAGCCGCCGAGGTGTTCGAGTCCCTGCATGTCGTCCTCGAGCGTCACCCCCGCTACTTCGAAGCCGGCCTCATCGAACGGCTGACCGAGCCCGAGCGGCAGATCATCTTCCGGGTGCCGTGGGTCGACGACCAGGGCAACGTGCACGTCAACCGCGGCTTCCGGGTCCAGTACAACAGCGTGCTCGGCCCGTACAAGGGCGGCCTGCGCTTCCACCCGAGCGTCAACCTCGGCATCGTGAAGTTCCTCGGCTTCGAGCAGATCTTCAAGAACGCCCTCACCGGCCTGCCCATCGGCGGCGGCAAGGGCGGCTCGGACTTCGACCCCAAGGGTCGCTCGGAGCAGGAGATCATGCGCTTCTGCCAGTCCTTCATGACCGAGCTGCACCGCCATATCGGCGAGTACACCGACGTCCCGGCCGGCGACATCGGCGTCGGCGGACGCGAGATCGGGTACCTGTTCGGCCAGTACAAGCGCCTGACCAACTCCTACGAGTCCGGCGTGCTCACCGGCAAGGGCCTGACCTGGGGCGGCTCGCAGGTGCGCCGGGAGGCCACCGGGTACGGCGTCGCCTACTTCGTGGCGGAGATGGCCAAGTCCGTGAACTCCTCCCTCGAGGGCCGCAAGGTCGTCGTGTCCGGTTCGGGCAACGTGGCGATCTACGCGATCGAGAAGGTGCACCAGCTCGGCGGCATCGCCATCGCCTGCTCCGACTCCTCCGGCTACATCGTCGATCAGAACGGCATCGACCTCGAGCTGCTCAAGGAGATCAAGGAGGTCCGGCGCGGCCGCATCTCCGAGTACCTCGACGAGCGTCCCGACGCGCAGTACTTCCCGGGTGGTTCGATCTGGGACGTGCCGTGCGACGTCGCCATCCCCTGCGCCACCCAGAACGAACTGGACGAGACCGCCGCGAAGACCCTGGTGAACAACGGCGTGCGGGTCGTCGCCGAGGGCGCGAACATGCCCACCACCCCCGGTGGCATCGCGGTGTTCCGCGAGGCGGGCGTCGCGTTCGCCCCGGGCAAGGCGGCGAACGCCGGCGGTGTGGCGACCTCCGCGCTCGAGATGCAGCAGAACGCCTCGCGCGACTCGTGGCACTTCGACTACACCGACGAGCGCCTCGCCGGCATCATGCGCGACATCCACCAGAACTGCGTGGAGACCGCAGCCGAGTACGGCAAGCCCGGTGACTACATCCACGGCGCCAACATCGCCGGCTTCGTGAAGGTCGCCGACGCGATGTTCGCGCTCGGCGTCATCTGATCCGAACACACGCCGACGGCGCGGGGCGGGCACCGGATCCCGGTGCCCGCCCCGCGCTGTCTGTGTGTTCTTCAGCTACCCGGCGTTCTTCGCCTACCCGCCGGACGGCTCGGACGGCGGCTCTGCGACGCGCGCGTCGTCGGCGCTCGCCTTGCGGGCGGCCTCCCGCATCTCGATGCCGTCGCTGATCCAGTCCCCGACCTCCCGGGTGACCTCGCGGACCGCGCCGGTGATGATGCCGGCGATGTTGCCGACGTGCGTCGCCGCGGACTCGGTCAGTTCCTGGAGCGTGTCCTTGTTGCGTTCGAACCTACCCACCATGGCGGTGCCCCCTTCAGGCGCTGTCGTGGGCGAGGGTACCCGCGACCGGCACGCCGCGCTCGATGAGCACCGACGTCGTGGGCTCCTCGGAGACCCAGCTCGGCGGCAGGGCCAGCTTCACGATCTTGCGCCACACCGAGCCGACCTGGGCGAGCAGGCCCCCGGTGTTGTAGGGCAGCCCGTAGCGTTCGCACAGTTCCCGCACCTCCGGCGCCAGCTGCGGGTACCGGTGCGCCGGAAGATCCGGGAACAGGTGGTGCTCGATCTGGTGCGAGAGATTGCCCGACATGATGTGGAACAGCGGCGTGCCGGTGATGTTCGCGCTGCCGAGCAGCTGACGGACGTACCACTCGCCGCGGGTCTCGTGCGCGGTCTCCTCCTCGGTGAAGGACTGCACCCCGGACGGGAAGTGCCCGCAGAAGATGATGGAGAACGCCCACACGTTGCGGACCAGGTTGGCGGCCGCGTTGCCGAGCAGCGTCGGCACGAACATCGGCCCGGACAGCAGCGGGAACGCGACGTAGTCCTTGACCACCTGCCCGCGCGCCTTACGCCACCACCCCCGGGCGAGCGGGATCACGTCGCGCCAGCTGCGTTTGCCGGCGACGACGTTCTCGACCTCGGCGTCGTGCAGCATCACACCCCACTCGAACAGCAGCATCAGCCCCGTCGCGTAGACGGGATTGCCGAGGTAGTAGGGGTGCCAGCGCTGCGCCGGATCCATCCGCAGGATGCCGTAGCCGACGTCGCGATCCATCCCGAGGATGTTGGTGTAGGTGTGGTGCAGGTAGTTGTGCGAGTGCCGCCACTGGTCGGCGGGACATACGGTGTCCCACTCGAAGTTGCGGGAGTTCAGTTCCGGCTCGCGCATCCAGTCGTACTGGCCGTGCATCACATTGTGGCCGATCTCCATGTTGTCGAGGATCTTCGACACGCTCAGCGTGGCCACGCCCGCCACCCATGCCGGCGGCAGGAAGCCCACGAACAACAGGGCACGACCGGCGATCTCGAAGCGCCGCTGCGCCCCGACGATGCGGTAGATGTACTCGCGGTCGGCCGCGCCGAGCGAGGCGACGGTGCGCTCGCGCAGGGCGTCAAGTTCGCGGCCGATCTCCTCGACCTGCTCGCGGCGCAGCACGACCGGCGACGGGTCGGGATCGCGACGGCCGGACAGGAACGCCGGCAGCGGAAGGGACAGGGGGATGGACAAACCGAACATGGTGTCCTCCAATTGTTTCGAGTGGGTCAGAGGTCGAAGGCCGCGTCGCCGACGGGGACGTTCACGCAGATCTGCACCTCGGCGCCGGGCTCGTCGTCGATCTCGCCGGTGCGCACGTCGCGGGTGCCGCCGGACAGCCGGGTCACGGTGCAGGAGTGGCAGATTCCCATGCGGCACCCGTGCTGCGGGGTGAGCCCGGCCGCCTCGGCCTGTTCGAGGGCGGTGACGCCGCTGTTCTCGGCGCGGACCCCGGACGCGGCGAAGGTGACGGTGCCGCTCGCGTCGTCGTCGCGGACGACGACGGGCGGGGTGAACTGCTCGGTGCGCAGCAGGTGCGCGGCGCCGGCGTCGCCGTAGACCTCCCGCACGCTGTCGACGAGCCCGGCCGGGCCGCAGACGTAGGCGGGTGCGCCGGCGAACCACGGGGCGACCCGCTCGAGATGACTCCGGTCGAAGCGGCCACGCAACGCACCGTCGTCCGCCCGGGTGTAGGCGAAGGCCACGTCGACGCCGGCGTGGGCGCCGGCCAGGGACTCGATCGCGTCGCGGTGCGGCACGTGCGCGGCGGTGGGCGCGTAGTGCAGGAACGCGACGGTTCCGGAGTGGCCCTCGTCGGCGAGGGTGCGCAGCATCGACAGCACCGGAGTGATGCCGCTGCCGCCGCTGACGAGCACCAGCCGCTCCGGCCGCTCCGCCGGGAGACAGAACTCGCCGGTGGCCGCCGCGAGGTCGACCACGTCGCCCGCGGTGGCGTGCTCGTGCAGGTGCCGCGAGACGACGCCGTCCGGTCGCACCCCGACCGTGAGCTGGATGCGCCCGTCGGCTCGATGCTGGGAACTCACCGGCGAGTAGCTGCGGCTGTGCCGCACGCCGTCCACCACCACGCCGAGTTGCAGGTGCTGACCGGCCCGGAACTCCAGGGGCCGGCCCGGGCGCAGCTCGAGCGTCACCGCACCCGGGACATTTCGGTCAACGTTCGTGATCCGGGCGCGCGTGTGCTGCACGGCCAGGAGCGGATCGGCCAGTTCGAGGTACCGATCCGGGTGGTGCGGCGCGGAGAGTACATGCAGCGCCTTGATCAGGGCTTTGCGTCCGATCGACGGCCCCGGCCCGCGTCGGGCGCGGTGAAGCAGGGTCATGGCGTCGCTCCTCTCGAGCGAGAATCCAAAGTCAGTGCACAAATGTGCACTGAGTTCAGTGTGCCAGGGTCGCCCGGTGGGCTGTCAACGTTGTTGTGGCGGCCGTCACCACGGTCCCCGACCGCCGCCGCGTCGCACTGCCTAGACTCGGAGCCGTGTCCGCAGCCCCCGTTCCCGAACCCGCGACGCGAGCTGCGCGCAAGGAGCGCACCCGCCAGGCCCTGCTCGACGCGGCGCTCGAACTCTCCGCCGATCGCAGCTTCGCGACGGTGAGCCTGCGCGAGGTGGCCCGCCGAGCCGGGATCGTGCCCACGGCGTTCTACCGCCACTTCGGCTCGATGGAGGAACTCGGCGTCGCCCTCGCCGCCGACACCATGCGCATGCTCCGCACGCTGCTGCGCGAGGCCCGGCGCACGCGCGGCCCGTCCTCGGCGCGGGCGTCGCTCGAGGCCCTGGTGCGGCAGGTCCGCGCCCACGAACAGGCGTTCCGATTCCTGGCCCGGGAGCGCTACGGCGGCCAGCCGGCCGTCGCGCGCACCGTCACCGTCGAGTTGCGGCTGATCACGGGCGAACTCTCCGTCGATCTCTCCCGCATGCCCGGAATGGCGGACTGGGACGTCGACGACCTGGAGATGGCGGCCGACCTGCTGGTGACCGCCATGCTCGAGGTGGTGCTCGAACTGCTCGACGTGGACCGGCCCGGCGGGCCGGCGGAGGCCGAGGTCCTCGCCCGCGCCGAAAAGCAGATGCGTCTCATCGTTCTCGGCATGGGCGCGTGGAAACCTTCCCACCGCTAACGGCAACCCGTACGGTGGGCGCCATGTTCGAGACCACTCACGTCACCCTCGGAGACCTCACCTTCGACGTTCACGTCACCGGTCCCGCCGACGGCACGCCCCTCGTGCTGCTGCACGGATTCCCGGAGACCGCCCGCAGCTGGGAGGCCGTGGCGCCGCAGCTCGCGGAGGCGGGTCTGCGAGTGCTGATGCCGGACCAACGGGGGTACTCCCCCGGCGCCCGCCCGGACGGCGTGTCGGCATACACCGTCGACCTGCTGGTCGGTGACGTGATCGGGCTGCTCGACGCGACCGGCCTCGGGCAGGCCCACCTGGTGGGGCACGACTGGGGCGCCGCCGTGGCCTGGCAGGTCGCGGCGCGGCACCCCGAGCGCATCAGCACCCTGACCGCGGTGTCCGTGCCGCACCTCGCGGCCTACGGCTGGGCCCTGCGCGAGGACGCCGATCAGCAGGCCCGCGCCGCCTACATCAAGCTGCTCCGGCAGGAGGGAAAGGCCGAGCACGTCCTGCTCGAGGACGACGCCCGTCGCCTGCGCGCGATGTACGGCGACCGGGTGAGCCCCGAGTCGATCGACGAATACGTGCGCGTGCTGTCCGAGCCCGGCGCCCTGACCGCCGCGCTCAACTGGTACCGCGCGATGACCCGGGAGCTCTCCGAGCTGGCACCGGTGCGGGTGCCCACCACCTACGTGTGGAGCACCGAGGATTCGGCCCTCGGCCGGGTGGGCGCGGAGCGCTGCGGCGAGTTCGTCGACGCGCCTTACGAATTCGTCGTCCTCGACGACGTCAGCCACTGGGTGCCGGAGGAGGCACCGGACGCGCTGGCGAAGGCGATCCTCGCCCGGATCGGCGACCGGCCGTAAGAGCATGTCCACAGGAGGGGCCGTGACCACCGCAGCTTGCCATCGCCGTATGCGTCGCCGGCTCGGCGCGGTCGCGGCCGCCTCCCTCACCGTGCTCGCCACGGCCTGCACCGATCCCGGGTCGCCCGCCGATTCCGCGCCCGAGCCCGGCCCCGCCTACAGCTCCTATGTGGCCCTGGGTGACTCGTTCACGGCGGGCCCGATGATCCCGCCCCAGATCGACTCGGCGTGCGCGCGCTCGGGGAGCAACTACCCCCATGCGGTGGCCGAGACGCTGGGCATCGACAACTTCCGCGACGCGTCGTGCAGTTCCGCGACGACAGCGAACCTGACAGGGCCCCAAGTGGTTTCGTCGGGCGCCACCGTCCCTGCGCAGTACGATGCGCTCACCCCCGAGACCGAGCTGGTCACCGTCGGGATCGGCGGCAACGACATCGGCCTGGTCGCCCTGGCCGGATCGTGTCTCGCGCTCGACCGCTCGTCCGGCAGGGCCGCGGCACCGGCCGGACCCCTGTGCGCGACCGCGAACGTCCGCGACGGCCTCGACCTCGTGGACCGCGCGATCGACGACTTCGCCCCCACCTACGGCGTGATCGTGCGGGAGATCCGCAACCGCGCCCCGGACGCGCGCATCCTGCTCGTCGGCTACCCGACCGGGATCCGGGACGGCGGATGCTATCCCGATCAGCCGATCCTGCCGGACGACGCGACGTACCTGCAGGCGAAGATCGACCGGCTCAACACGGCGATGGAACAGCAGGCCGACGCCGCGGGCGTCGACTACGTCGACCTGCGCGAGTCCACCGTCGGGCACGACGCGTGCCAGCCCTCCGCGCAGCGCTGGACCGAAGGCCTGTTCCCGTCCCAGCCGGCCGCCCCGCTGCACCCCAACGCCGACGGCCACCGCAACGCAGCCGAACAGGTCCTGGTCACGATCGCGGACTAGCCGCGGGGTCGATCGCCGATCGGCACAGGGCCGAGAGCTCGTCGACCACCGCGTCGAGCGGCGCCGAGCTGCGCTGCGCCTGGGCGAGCACCAGCGCACCCTCGAGCGCGCCGACGATGAGCACCGCCAACGACCGGGCGCGTTCCGGGCCCACCCCGTCCGCGACGAGCGTGCCGGTGAGCAGGCCGCACCAGTGCTCGAACGCCTCCCCGGCGACATCGCGGGCGCCGCGCTCGGTGCCCAGGGCCGCCGCGACGATCGGGCAGCCGACCGCGTAGTCGCCGGCCTCGAGACCGCGACGCCACAGGTCGGCGAGAGCCTGCAGTGCGCCGGGGGTGTCCGAGGAGTCCAGCACCCGTGCCATCCCGTCACCCAGGTGGTCCGCGGCACTGCGGGTGGCCTCCTCGACGAGCTGCGCCTTTCCGCCCGGGAAATGGTGGTAGACCGACCCGCGCGGCGCGCCGCTGTGGGCGAGCACGTCGGCGAACGAGGTCGCCGCGACGCCCCGCTCGCGGATGAGCCGGATCGCGCTGCGGATCATCGCGGCGCGAGGGCCGGTGGTCGGGTCGCTTCGCCTCGCCATGTCCGCGCTCCGCTCTTGCCGTCGGTTTCTATGTATGTTGTCATACTTAGGTCCGGACCGTGCCGGAACGGACCCGTTCTTCCCGAGGAGTCGTCGTGACCGAGATCGCCGCCCCGCCCCACCCCTTCGACGCCGCCGTGGCGCTCGAGCCCGCGGAGGACGGTCACGCGCGGGGGCGGACCAGCCCGGAGTACACGAACATGGTCGGTCCGTTCGGCGGCGTCACCGCCGCCGCCCTGCTGCGGGCCGTCCAGCAGCACCCGGACCGGCTCGGCGATCCCATTTCCCTCACCGTCAACTACGCCGGCCCGGTCGCCGACGGCGAGTTCGACATCACCGTGCGGGCGGTCCGCACCAACCGCACCAACCAGCACTGGCTGCTGGAGCTGACGCAGGACGGTGTGGTCACCACCACCGCCACCGCGGTGTTCGGCACCCGCCGCGACACCTGGTCGGACACCGAGCTCGACATGCCGGCGGTCCCGTCGGCGGATGCGGTTCCCACCCGGACCTTCCCGGACTTCATCGCGTGGGCCCGCAACTACGAGATGCGGTTCGTCGAAGGCGCGGTGCCCCAGCAGGACGCCGGCGAGCACCCCGACTCCACCACGACGCTGTGGGTGCGCGACACCCCGGCCCGCCCGCTCGACTTCCCGGCGCTGACGGCGCTGTGCGACGTGTTCTACCCGAGGGTGTTCCTGCGCCGCGGCCGGTACATGCCGGCCGGGACCGTGTCCCTGACGGTGTACTTCCACGCCGACGCCGGGCAGCTCGAGGCCCAGGGCGACGATTTCGTCCTGGGCACCGCGCGCACCCACCGCTTCTCACAGGGCTACTTCGATCAGGCCGCCCAGCTGTGGGGCCGCGACGGCACGCTGCTCGCCACGACCCACCAGCTCGTCTACTTCAAGGACTGACCCTCCGGGGCCCGCACCGCGAGCAGCGCCGCCAGCCCCGCGCCGAGCACCACGAGCAGGCCGGCGATCCCGGCCCGGTCCGCGTCGAACGTCCAGGCGAAGAGCCCGAACAGGGTCGGGGCCAGGAACGACACGGCGCGGCCCGACGTCGCGTAGAGCCCGAACATCTGCCCCTCCCGCCCGGCCGGGGTGATGCGCGCGAGGAAGGTGCGGGCCGACGACTGCGCGGGCCCGACGAACAGGCACAGCAGCAGACCGAAGATCCAGAACATCAGCGGCCCCGACACCACGAGCAGCACGACCCCCACGGCCATCATCGCGGCGAGCGAGGCGACGATCACCGCCTTGGGGCCGACCCGGTCGTCGAAGCGCCCCGCGACCAGCGCACCGAGGGCCGACACCACGTTCGCGGCCACGCCGAACAGCAGCACGTCGGCGGCATCGATGCCGTACACGTTCACCGCGAGCACCGCACCGAACGTGAACACCCCGGCCAGGCCGTCGCGGAACAGCGCCGAGGCGCCGAGGTAGCCGACGGTGCGCCGATCCATCGCCCACAGCTCGCGCAGGTCGCGCAGCAGCACCCGGTAGGACTGCACGATCCCGGCCCGCTCCGCGCCGGGATCGGCACCGGTGGGCGGAACCTCCGGCACCGCCAGCAGCACCGGGACGGCGAAGACCGCGAACCACACCGCCGCGGCCACCACGACCAGGCGGATGTTGAGGCCGCCCTCGGTGCTCACGCCGAGGAAGCCGCGGGTGTCGCCGTCGCCGGCAATGAACCCGAAGTACCCCAGCAGCAACAACAGCAGCCCACCGAAATAGCCCATGGCCCAACCCAAACCGGAGACCCGGCCCATGTTCTCCTCGGTGGAGACCTGACGCAGCATCGCGTTGTAGGGCACCTGCGCGAGTTCGACGACGACCGACGACACACCCAGCAGCACGAGGCCGAGCCACAGGTAGTGGTAGTCGTCGCGCACGAACACCATCGCCGCCATCAGCGCGACACCGGCGTAGGACAGCACCGCCAGGGACCGCTTGCGCCGGCCGGCCGCGTCGTAGCGCTGGCCCGAGACGGGGGCGGTGACCGCGATGAAGAACCCCGATATGCCCAGCGCCCACCCGAGCCACGTGCTCGCCGACATCGACCCCGGCAGGTCGTCGCCGACGGCGTCGGTGAGATACACGGAGAAGACGAAGGTCAGCACCACCGCGTGGTAGGCCGACGACCCGAAGTCCCACATTCCCCAGGCGAAGACCTGCCGTCGCGAGGTGGCCTCCCCGATCCCGGCGGCGTCCGTGTGCGCGCTCATGCCCGCAGCCTAGGAGATCGTCGCGCCGAGAACCGGCCTCCGGTGATCCGCGCGATTTCCGGTCAGCCGCGACCGCACTCCGCATTCGCGGCTGACCGAGAGATTCGCGACCGTCACCCCAGCTGTGCACTTGATTGCATATGCACCTCGGTGCATACTCTCGGCATGGCCCTGGAACACGCGCTGCTCGCCGCGCTCGACGAGCGGTCCGGCTCCGGCTACGAACTGGCCCGCCGGTTCGACAAGTCGATCGGCTTCTTCCACAGCGCGACGCACCAGCAGATCTACCGCGTGCTGCGGCGAATGGAGGACCACGGCTGGATCACCGGCCGCACCGTGCCGCAGGACGGTCGGCCCGACAAGAAGGTCTACCGCGTCAGCTCCGCCGGACGCATCGAGCTGGACCGTTGGATCGCCCACCCCTCCGACCCCGAGCAGCTGCGCAGCGACCTGGCCGTGAAGATCCGCGCCGCCGGGCCCGGCACCCTGCCCGCCCTCCTCGCGGAGCTCACCCGCCACCGCGACGCCCACGCCGCCCGCCTCGAGGTGTACCGCACCATCGAGAAACGCGACTTCCCCGCACCCCACCGGCTCACCGGGCCCTCACTGCACCAGTACCTCGTCCTGCGCGGCGGCATCCGCGTCGAACAGGGCTTCGCCGACTGGTGCCAGGAAGTGCTCGACGCCCTCACCACCGAGGACCACTCGTGACGAACCCCTACCCCCACCTGCTCTCACCGCTCGACCTCGGACCGTTCACGGTGCCCAACCGCGTCGTCATGGGCTCGATGCACACCGGACTCGAGGACCGCGCCAAGAACACCGGCCGCCTCGCCGCGTACTTCGCCGAGCGTGCCCGCGGCGGGGTCGGCCTCATCGTCACCGGCGGCTACGCACCCAACCGGACCGGGTGGCTGCTGCCGTTCGGCGCCAAGCTCACCAACCGGTTCGAGGCCCGGCGGCACCGGACGATCACCGATGCCGTCCACGCCGAGGGCGGTCGCATCCTGCTGCAGATCCTGCACGCCGGGCGCTACAGCTACTGGCCGCTGAGCGTGTCCGCCTCGTCGATCAAGGCGCCGATCAACCCGTTCCGGCCGCGCAGGCTCACCTCCTGGGGCGTGCGCCGGCAGATCCGCGCCTACGTCCGCTGCGCCCGCCTCGCCCAGCGGGCCGGCTACGACGGCGTCGAAATCATGGGCGGCGAGGGCTACTTCATCAACCAGTTCCTCGCCGAGCGCACCAACCGGCGCACCGACGAGTGGGGTGGCAGCCCCGAGAACCGTCGCCGGCTGCCCGTCGAGATCGTCCGCCGCACCCGCGAGGCCGTCGGCCCGGACTTCGCGATCTGCTTCCGGCTGTCCATGGCCGACCTCGTCGAAGGCGGCCAGCGCTGGGACGAGATCGTCGCCCTCGCCCAGGAGGTCGAGCGGGCGGGCGCAACGCTGATCAACACCGACATCGGCTGGCACGAGTCGCGGGTGCCCACCATCGTCACGTCCGTCCCGCGCGCCGCGTTCGCGGACGTCACGGCCGAACTGGCGAAGCACGTCGCAATCCCCGTCGCCGCGTCCAACCGGATCAACATGCCCGAGACCGCCGAGGAGATCCTGGCCCGCGGCGACACACAGCTGATCTCGATGGCCCGGCCGATGCTGGCCGACCCGGAGTGGGTCCGCAAGGCCACCGCCGGCGCCGCCGACGAAATCAACACCTGCATCGCCTGCAATCAGGCCTGCCTCGACCACGCCTTCGTCAACAAGCACGTCTCGTGCCTGCTCAACCCCCGCGCCGGGCGGGAGACCGAGCTGCTGCTCGCCCCCACCCGCCGCCGCAAGGCCGTCGCGGTCGTCGGCGCCGGGCCCGCCGGGCTCGCCGCGGCGGTGAACCTGGCCCGCCGCGGGCACGCCGTCACCCTGTTCGAGGCCGACGACGAGATCGGCGGCCAGTTCGGCATCGCCCGCCGCATCCCCGGCAAGGAGGAGTTCGCCGAGACCCTGCGGTACTACCGCCGCCAGCTGGAGCTGACGAAGGTCCAGGTCGAGCTCGGCACCCGCGCGACGGCCGACGACCTGATCGGTGCCTACGACGAGGTGGTCGTCGCGACCGGCGTCACCCCCCGCGTGCCCGCGATCCCCGGCATCGACCACCCGAGCGTGCTGTCGTACCCGCAGGTCGTCCGCGAGGGTGCGCCCGTCGGCGCCCGCGTCGCCGTGATCGGGGCGGGCGGCATCGGCGTCGACGTCTCCGAGTTCCTCACCCACGACCACTCCCCCACCCTCGACCTGGCCGAATGGAAGCGCGAGTGGGGCGTCACCGACCCGAAGGCCGCCCCGGGAGCGCTCACCGAGCCCCGCCCGTCGCCGTCGCCGCGCGAGGTGTTCCTGCTGCAGCGCAAGCCCGGCCGGATCGGCGCGCGGCTCGGCAAGACCAGCGGATGGGTGCACCGGGCGTCGCTGCAGCACAAGAAGGTGCACGAGATCTCGGGCGTGAACTACGAGCGGATCGACGACGCCGGCCTGCACATCAGCTTCGGCGAGGACCGCCGCGACCCGAAGGTGCTCGACGTGGACAACGTGGTGATCTGCGCCGGGCAGGAACCCGTCCGTGACCTCGTCGAGCGGCTCACCGCCGCGGGCGTGACCACGCACGTCATCGGCGGTGCCGACATCGCCGCGGAACTCGACGCCAAGCGCGCGATCGAGCAGGGCACGCGCCTCGCGGACCGCATCTGAGCCGGCCGCGGCTACGCTGACCGACCATGACTCTGCCGAACCCCACCCCCGACGCCCGCGCCGTCGTGACCGGCGCCTCCTCCGGCATCGGCGAGGCCCTCGCCGCCGAGCTCGCCGCGCGCGGGCACTCGCTGATCCTGGTCGCCCGGCGCGGCGACGTGATGGAGGAGCTCGCCGCGACGCTGCGGGCGACGCACGGCGTCACCGTCGAGGTCCGCGCGTGTGACCTGTCCGACCGCGACGCGCGGGCGAAGCTCGTCGACGAACTCGGCGAGCGCCCGATCAGCATCCTGTGCAACAACGCCGGCATCGCGACCTTCGGCCCGGTGGCCCAGCTGGATCCGGGCTACGAGCGGGCCCAGGTCGAGCTGAACGCCGTCGCGGTGCACGACCTGACCCTCGCGGTGCTGCCGCAGATGGTCGAGCGCCGCTCCGGGGCGATCCTGATGGTCGGTTCCGCGGCGGGCAACATGCCGATCCCCCACAACGCGACCTATGCGGCGACGAAGGCATTCGTCAACACCTTCTCCGAGTCGCTGCGCGGGGAGCTGAAGGACAGCGGCGTGCACGTGACGCTGCTGGCGCCGGGCCCGGTGCGCACGGAGACCCCGGATCCGGCGGAGGCCTCGATCGTCGACAAGCTCGTGCCGGACTTCCTGTGGATCTCCAGCGAGCACACCGCGAAGGTGTCGCTCGACGCGCTCGCCGAGAACAAGATGCGCATCGTGCCGGGCCTGATCAGCAAGGCGATGTCCGTCGCCGGCAACTACACCCCGCGCGGCGTCGTCGCGCCCATCGTCGGCGCCTTCTACCGGAAGCTGGGCGCGTAGCCCCCGTCAGCGTCTACGGCGGCGGCCGGTGCCGAAGATGCTGCGGCTGATCTCGCGCCCCGCGGCCGACGCCGCGGACCGCAGGAAACCCTTGACGGCCGCGCTGCCGAGGACCTGCTCGACCATGCTCGGCCCCGCGTCCCGGGGCGGTGGCGTGCCGGGCAGGTCCGGCAACGGCGGGACCTGCGCACGTGGGTCCAGGTCGGGGGCGCCGGCCACCTTCGCGGTGAGCCTCTCGTAGGCGGACTCGCGGTCGACGGTCTGCCCGTACTTGCCGTACAGCGCACTCCCGCGCGCCGCGGACCGGATCGCCTCCTCGCCGACGGTGTCCAGCAACGAACGCGGCGGACGGATCCGCGTCCACGCGACAGGCGTCGGCGCGCCCTTCTCGGACAGCACCGTGACGACGGCCTCGCCGATCCCGAGGGTGGTCAGCGCCTCCTCGAGGTCGTAGAACTCCGTCTCCGGATACGTGCGGACGGTCTTGGCCAGCGCCTTCTGATCGTTCGGTGTGAATGCGCGCAGCGCGTGCTGCACCCGCGCGCCGAGCTGGGACAGCACCGCATTGGGCACGTCCGTGGGCAGCTGGGTGCAGAAGAACACTCCCACCCCCTTCGAACGGATGAGCTTGACCGTCTGCTCGATCTGCTGCAGGAACGCCTTCGAGGCGTCGGCGAAGAGCAGGTGCGCCTCGTCGAAGACGAACACGAGCTTCGGCTTGTCGAGGTCGCCCTCCTCGGGCAGCGTCTGGAACATGTCGGCGAGCACCCACATCAGGAACGTCGAGAACAGCACCGGCCGCGCCGCGTGGGCGCCGAGCTCGAACAGGCTGATCACGCCGTTGCCGCCGACGACGCGCAGCAGGTCCTCGGTCTCGAACTCCGGTTCTCCGAAGAAGGTGTCCCCGCCGCCGGCCTCGAGGTTGACGAGCGCCCGCAGGATCACGCCGGCGGTCGCCGGGGAGACCCCGCCGATACCTTTCAGCTCTGCCTTTCCCTCGTCGCTGGTCAGGTGTGTGACGACCTGCCGCAAATCCTTGAGGTCGAGCAGCGGCAGCCCCTGGCGGTCGGCCCAGTGGAAGATCAGCCCCAACGTCGATTCCTGGGTGGGGTTGAGGCCGAGGACCTTGCTCAGCAGGATCGGACCGAACGCGGTGACCGTCGCGCGGACGGGCACGCCCGGGCCTTCGGTGCCGAGCGAGAAGAACTGCACCGGGTAGGCGGTCGGTCCCCATCCGGAATCCCCGGTCTCCGCGGCGCGGGTCCGGAGCCCGTCGTCGTCCTCTCCGGGCGCCGACAGCCCCGACAGGTCACCCTTCATGTCGGCCATCACGACCGGGACCCCGGCGGCCGAGAGTTGCTCGGCGATGCCCTGCACGGTCTTGGTCTTGCCGGTGCCGGTCGCACCGGCGACCAGTCCGTGCCGGTTCATCGTGGCGAGCGGGATCCGTACCCGGGCCGACGAATCGACCACCCCGTCGTGGACGACCGCACCGAGTTCGAGGGCGACCCCGGCGGCGGCGTATCCCGCGGCGATCTGCCGGGCCGGCCCGGCGGGTGCGATCTGCCGGGCCGGCCCGGCGGGCGCGGCGTCCGTCGCCTCGGCGGCCCGCGCGGCCGCCTCCGCCTCGCGCTGTGCCTGCTCGGCCGCCTTCAGGGCCGCTTCGGCGACGCGTGCCGCTTCCTCCGCGGCCGCGCGGGCGGCCGCCGCCTTCTCGGCCGGCGACGGTGCCGGCGGTGTCGGATCGACCGTCATGCGGTGTCCTCCTCGTCCACGTGCGGCCGCGGAATGGTCACCGTGACCTTATCGCCACGACCGGCCTGACTACTCTGTGTTTCGTGCAGGACAAACTTGTGTGGATCGATTGCGAAATGACCGGATTGCGGATCGACAGCGACAAGCTGATCGAGATCGCCGCCCTCGTCACCGACAGTGATCTCAACGTGCTCGGCGACGGGGTGGACATCGTCATCCACGCCGACGACGACGCGCTCGCCGCGATGCCGGACGTCGTCACCCAGATGCACGAGCGCTCCGGGCTCACCGACGAGGTGCGCCGGTCCACGGTGAGCGTCGCCGAGGCGGAGAAGATGGTGCTCGACTACATCCGGGCCCACGTCCCGGAGGCCGGCACCGCGCCGCTGGCCGGCAACTCGATCGCGACGGACCGCGGGTTCATCGCCCGCGACATGCCCGAACTCGACGCCTACCTCCACTACCGCATGGTGGACGTCAGCTCCGTCAAGGAGCTGTGCCG
Source organism: Rhodococcus aetherivorans (assembly GCF_011058165.1). Taxonomy (GTDB): domain Bacteria; phylum Actinomycetota; class Actinomycetes; order Mycobacteriales; family Mycobacteriaceae; genus Rhodococcus; species Rhodococcus aetherivorans. The sequence continues at coordinate 48,761 of NZ_JAALEG010000013.1, read as the reverse complement.
GCGCTGGTACCCGCGGATCTACTTCGGGCAGCCGGCGAAGGGCCTGTCGCATCGGGCGCTCGCCGACATAAAGGAGTCGATCCGGGAACTGCGGTACTACCGGCGAACCGCGTTCGTCGCCCCACCGGGCCCGCCGTCGGCCGAGATCGCCGCTGTCACGAAGGAGTTGGGTCCGGCCTGACCTGCGGATTCGCCGTTTCCGGCAAGTCAGGCTAGTATCTGTACCGCAGGCGCAACCGGCCCAGGCCGATCGCGAATGCGATGGTGAGTGTAGTTCAGTTGGTAGAGCACCAGGTTGTGATCCTGGCTGTCGCGGGTTCGAGTCCCGTCACTCACCCCCACAGGGCGAGTCCCTGACCAGCAGAGATGCCGGTCAGGGACTCGTCTTTTTCGGCGTCGCGCAGCTCTGCACCAGCGCTCCGTCCCGAGATGCGGCGCTTGGGCGGACGACCGCCGAATCGCGCGATCGACCCGCCGTGCAACGGCGATCACCCGGTGAAGCAGTACGAGTCGCTGGACGCATCCCCGCCCTGCAGGCGGGTCTGGTGCACCCTGCGTCCGCGGAAGTCGTCGCCGTGCGGGAAGAATCCGCGGTCGATGACCAGACCACCGGCGGAGACGTCGGCATCGAACTTCGCCATCCACGCCCCCACCCCGTCCGGGTAGAAGACCTCGTCCCAGGCCGCATAGAGCGAGTTGGTGGCGTAGACCCGGCGTCCGTCGCGACTGACCTCCACCATCTGCGGAGCTCCCGCGAGCCGGAGGTCCGGATCCGCCGGGTGCGGCTCGCGTCGCACGATCCCACCGAGGCGCACCGATCCCGTCTCCCTCGGGTGGAACGGATCGCCGACGTCGTACTGCTTGAGTTCTCCTGTGCCCCAGCACGAGACGTACAGCCAGCGGTCGTCGACCGACAGATCGATGTCGGAGACGAGCGGCGGTACCGCGCCGAAGGGTTTCAGCGCGGGCGGCAGATCGTCGGCCTCGGCCGGCTCCGCCGGAATGGTGATCACCTTCTCGACCACCCACCGGTCGTCGCTCTTGTGCCACATCCACACGGAGGCCGACAGATCCTCCACGCTGATGACGACTCCCACGAACCCGAACGCCTCGGAGGGATTGTGAGCCGGGCGGAGTTCGAGAACCATCTGGTGCTCGTCGCCGAGGTCGACGCGCTGGGTCAGCTTGCGCTCGGACATGCTCCAGAAGTCCAGGTGGTGTCCGAACCTGCGGCCGAGGAGGTCCTCGGCGTCGAGTCCGTTCTCGATCATCGACGGCGTGGCCCACTCGGAGGTGATCACCGTGTCGTACTTCAGGTGCCACCACACGTCGTACGCCAAGAACTGCTCGCCGTGCTCCGCCTCCCACGCTCCGACGACGTCGAACGTGTCGTGGTCGAGCAGCGCGACACCGCCCGGACCCTCGGCGCCGTCGGCGCCGCCCAGGGCGGACATGAAGATGCCCCCCGGTCCGCAATGCACCGTGTGCGGCCGCGAGTATCCCGCCTTCGCGGCGAGCTCGGCGGCCTCGATCGTGCGGGTCACCACCGGGTGCCGCGGGTCGGGTTTGGTGTCGAGGATGTACGTTCTCGACGAGCGGATGCCCGGCACCACCAGGTATCGCCGCTCGAGCGGCTGCCCGTGATGCCCGGCGTGGTGATCGCCGTGCCCCTCGTGACCGTGCCCCTCATGACCGTGCCCCTCATGACACAGCGCGCTCGAGCAGGCGTTCCACCCGAAGTGGTGCAACTCGTTGCCCGCCGTCGGCAACTCGGTCCAGCCGACCACACCACCGTATGTCGGCGAACCCGGCTCGCAATCGACCACTGCGATCGCGTCCTTCGCCCGGCCTGCGGGATCGAAGGCAGCCACATAGGCAAGCCGCTCGGGCGCGGCTGCTACGGCGTCACTCGGGGTGCGGTAGAACGTGGGATCTGTCGTCGTAGACATGAATCCTCCTCGACTCGGTCCTGTCCGCCGGGCCACCCTCGGTGGTCCACGGTCGGTCGACGTCACAGGTAGGCATGCCTTTCCCTGATTGTCCGCCGCGCAGGACCGCATGTCGACCTTCCGCGGGGGCGGGCTGCCCGGAAGGCGCCGCCCGACATGGGAAGACCCCCTGGATCGTCGATCCCGGGGGTCTCGTGCCAACCCCTACCACAGGAGGCGGCCCCAGCCTGCCACACGCCGGGGTGGCGCCGCCGGGCGGCCCGGCGGCGGATCAGGCGCGTGCGTTTCCGGCCTTCCATGTCGACCACGGGATGTTCCAGTCCCCGAGCCCCTCGGTGCCTTCGAGGATGCCGCCGACGGTGTTCTTCACGATCACGATGTCGCCGCGCTTGGTGTTGTCGAAGATCCACCTGGCGTTGGCCGGGCTCAGGTTGAGGCAGCCGTGGCTGACGTTGCGGGAACCCTGATCGCCGAGCGACCACGGCGCGGAGTGGAAGAAGATGCCGCTGTACGACATCCGCGTCGCCCAGTCCACCGGGGTCCGGTAGCCCTGCGGGGAGTCGACGGCTACGCCGTAGGTCGACGAGTCCATCACCAGATGCTCGAACCGGTCGCCGATCGTGTACACGCCGTTCGGGGTGGGCGTGCTGTCCTTGCCCATGGACGTGGGCATCGTCATCACGTCGACCCCGTTGCGGTTGACGGTGACCTGCTTGGTGTTGTCGTCGGCGGTGATGATCACCGCGTCGCCGACGGTGAAGGTCGAATGCACATCCGACTGCCCGAACAGACCGTCGCCGAGATCGCGGCCGTAGACCTTCACGTCCACCGTGACCGTCGTGCCCGGCGCCCAGTAGTTCTCGGGCCGCCACCGCACCTCGCGGTTGCTGAGCCAGTAGAACGCGCCCTCCACCGGCGGGTCGGTGACGACGGTGATGGCCTGCTCGACGGCGAGGCGATCAGGGATGTTCTCGTCGAACTGGATCGCGACGGGCTGGCCGATGCCGACGACCGAGCCCTCGCCCGGCATCACGTAGGGCTGGGTGAGGTTGCCGGGGGCGCTGGTGGCGAAGGAGGCGACGGTCGTGGTCGCTCCGCCGAGCCCGTACGCGACGGCCTCGAGCCGGTACTGCCGGCTGTAACCGAGGGGCTCGGTGTTGGCCCAGGTGGCTCCGTCCGGGCCGAGCGCCCCGGCGACGGGTTCCCCGTCCGGGTTGAGCAGCGTGACCGACTCGAGCTTGCCGTTGACCACCGAGACCGTCACGGGCTCGATGGGCGAGAAGCCGACTCCTCCGTCGACGACGCTCGCCGACACCGTGGGCTTGATGAGCGCGGCGAGCGGATTCGAATCGATCGGCACCTCCTCGGCCCCGCCGGCGCTGCTCGCACCGGAGCAGGCCGTGACGAAGGTCATGATGCCGACCAACACGGTCCCGAGCACCACCGCGACGGCGCGCCGATTCCGCCGTCGGCGCGGCGCCGCACTGTTCCCAACCACTCTCCACCCTCCGATTCCGGGCCTCCCCCGGGCCGCAAAAGTGCACGTCGATGCGTGTGCGCTCGATGATGCCAGCCCCGCTCGAGGCGGAGCCGTCGCGACGTCGACGACGCGAATAACGTTCGAATACCAATCGCCGCCGGACCCCTCGGCGTTACGTGTCGCTCCCACCGAAATGCGGCATGACCTGCCGATTTGGTGCGCTACTGGAAGGTGTGTAATCTTTCCTTCGTCGCCGGGACAACGGCCCGGAGACGCACCGCCAAGCGCCATTAGCTCAATTGGCAGAGCAGCTGACTCTTAATCAGCGGGTTCGGGGTTCGAGTCCCTGATGGCGCACAAGAAAGGCCAGACCTCCCCACGAGGTCTGGCCTTTTTCTTTACCCACGCCCTTGCCACCCCACCAGCCACCCCGCCTTCGACGCGGTCTCGAACACCGGCCGCGCCTCCGCGGGACCGCCCGGACTACGCCGAGTACCGGCGACGTTCCGTACCGCGGCCGAGGGAACCGTCGGCCACAGCGCTTCCCTCGCGAGGCGGGCGCATGGCCGGCGTGTGCGACGCGGCCTCGACCGCCGCCAGTTCGGCGAGTCGGCGGAGGTCGCCCTCCAGTGCCGCGCGCCGGTCTCGGTGCGCCTTGACCAGCCTCCAATAGACCCGGTCCAGGCCCGGTGCCACGTGGAGCACACGGTAGGTCTGGACGATCTTGGTGCCTCCGGGGACGGGTTCGAGGTCGATGCGCCATTCGGTGCTGTCCGCCCGGCCCAGGAGACCCGCCGTCCGCCACGCCAGCGTCCGCGGCGGCTCCACAACGGTGAATACGCACGACCGGCTCCACCGGAGGCCGCCGGAGCGGTTCCTGCCCCGGAACCGGATTCCCGGCGCTGCCGCTCGGGCGTTTCCGAGCAGGCGAGCTTCCCGGCATTCGTGACTCCACTCACCGACCCGGGTCACGTCGGTGATGATCTGCCACACCGCCTCCGCCGGGGCGCGGCTCACCGTCTCGGTCCTGCCGTGCCGCGCCAAGGTGCCCATCAGGATCGCCCCTCGAGAAGCGCAAGGTTGAGCGACGGCAGCTCGGCGGCGGGCCCGTGGCCCCACCGCAAGCTGGACTTGCGCCGGTAGGTGCGCGCGAAGCCGTGCAGCAGGATGAAGCGCGGCACGGCGGGGACCACGTGCATGATCAGCTCACGGTCGTCCTCGCCGAGCCCGTCGATGACCCAGTGGGCCTCCGCGCCGAGTTCCAGGAAGCTCTTGGGCCTGACGAAATACTCCTGTTCCACGTCGTGGTACTCGGCGGTGGTGAGGGTCGCGGCCACGACCGGCATCATCTCCAGCTCTTCACGCCGCAGATGGGGAAGGAGCACGTCGGTGAGCCCGGCCAGCGCTTCGAGCAGCGGTTGCCGAGCGTTCGCGTCGTCGCGGTAGGCCCGCGCTGCGTCTTCCAGGGCGGTGATCGCCGGTGCGATCCGCTGGTGGTCGGCGTCCATCTGGTCCAGCAGGGCGCCGGCGTCGGGGTTCTTCACCCGGATCAAGGGCCACAGCCCGACATCCTCGCCGGTGTGATGGATGTGCAGGAAGCGCATCATCCACAACACGTGCTCCGCCAGTCCGCGTCGACGCCGAGAGTCCGGGTACGGCTCGGTGGTGAGCACGATCCGGGTGCGTTCCAGGTCACGGCGAAGTGCGCTGTGCACTATTCCCATGCTGCGTGTGTCTGCGGGTCCATGGTCGGTAGTCATGGCCCATCACCTTCCACTCTCCAGGCCCAGGAGCCGGATGACGGCTCCGGTGAGCCAGTTCTCGTACTGCTCAGGGCTCCAGCCGGTGCTGCCGGTCAACAGCTCGTACACCTCCATGCTGAGCACGGCCCACAGCCCCTCGGCCTCGACCGGGCTCAGTTCACGGCCGGCCATCATCGCACCGCCGACCCGCACGTTCAGGCGCTGGCGCTCCCGTGCCTGTTCCAGCCATGTCGCGAGGTCCGGCTCCACGACGGCTGCCGCGCGCAGGGTGCGCTGCAGGCCGACGGTTCGTCGGTTGATGCCGGTCACCAGGGCGGCTGCCGCGGCGGCCCGATCCCGAGGGGCGCCCTGCGACAGGGCGGCGAACTCCGGCCGGTCCATCAGCGCCACCCGTTCGTCGTCCCCGACAACGGCGACGTCGAGCACCTGCATGAGGAGCCCCGCCTTGGAACCGAAGTGGGCATACACCGTTTCGACCGATGTGCCCGCCGAGCGCGCGACGTCTCGGACCGCGACCGACCACCCACCCTCGGAGAACAGAGTGGTGGCGGCGTCGAGGACGGCCCGCCGGTTCTGCTCGGCCTGGCGCCGGCGAAGGGTCGAGTCGTACCGCCGCGGCTTCTCCTCCACCGGGCCCACGTCGCGCGCTTCTGCGCTCATACTCCAACGGTAGAACCGTTCCGTTTTCAATACAAGTAGCTTCAGGCCAAATCTTTCGTGCACGCTGCCCGCACCGATCGGAGACCCCTACCGCGCCGGGGCGCCCGGCGTCCGTTGCCCGCCGGGAATGTTCTCCACGACCGGACCGGACGTCGAGTATGCCGATCCACCTTGCGATTTCGGTCCGACCACCAGCGAACCCCTCTAGCCTCGGAGGCGGATCACATCGACCGTCGAAGGAGTGTCGCCATGGGTCAGCTCGAGGACAAGGTCGCGTTCATCACCGGTGCCGCACGCGGACAGGGCCGCAGTCACGCCGTCCGGCTGGCCCAGGAGGGGGCCGACATCATCGCCGTCGACCTCTGCGCCCAGGTCGACACGGTGGGATACCCACTCGCGACCGCCGACGACCTCGCCGAGACCGTCCGGCAGGTCGAGGCGCTGGACCGGCGGATCATCGCCGGCCAGGCCGACGTCCGCGACAGCGCCGCCCTGAAATCGGCGGTCGACGAGGGCGTCGCCCAGCTCGGCCGGCTCGACATCGTCCTCGCGAACGCCGGCATCGCCAGCTTCGCGCCGGTCGAGGACCTGACGGACGAGATGTGGGACGACATGATCGATATCAATCTCACGGGGGTGTTCAAGACGGTGCGGGCAGCCGTGCCGCACCTGAAGGCCAACGACGACGGCGGCGCAATCGTGCTCACCAGTTCCACCGCCGGCATCAAGGGCCTGGCGAACCTTGCCCACTACGTCGCCGCCAAGCACGGAGTGGTGGGGTTGACGAAGACACTCGCCAACGAGCTCGCTCCCCACATGATCCGTGTGAACTCGGTGCATCCCACGGCAGTGAACACAGACATGATCCACAACGAGCAGACCTACTCGGTCTTCCTGCCGGACAAGAAGCCGTCGGAGATCACCCGCGAGGAAGCGGCCGAGTCGTTCAAGGCCATGAACGCCCTGCCGATCGAATGGGTCGAACCGGTCGACATCAGCAATGCGATCCTGTTCCTGGTCAGCGACGCGGGACGCTACGTCACCGGCGTGCAGCTGCCGATCGACGCGGGCTCGGTGATCAAGTAGCCGCCCCGGGCCCGTCGCTCGCGGGCGGAGCGTCGCCGAGGTGCCTGCGGAAGAAGGCGGCGATGCGGGCGCGCGCGTCGCGGGTGGCCGGCTCGTCGTAGCGGGCGGCCACGACCTTGGCGATGGTCCTGTCCACGATCGACAGATCACCGGGGTCGTGGTCGTTCATGAAGCCGTGCCCCACGTTCGGGTATCGCTCGATGTCGTGGTCGATGTTCGCGGCCGTCAGTACCGGTTCGAGCCGGTCGGGCACCTCGCGCACGCCGGGCCATCGGTCCTTCGTCCCGAAACTGCCGACGATCGGACACGCCCGCGGCAGGGCACGCTCGACTTCCTTCGTGAGGCCGCCGTAGTTGACGCTCGCCGCGGCGAAGTTGTGGTCGGACGCGACGGCGAGGGCGAAGCCGCCGCCCATGCAGAACCCGATCACGCCGATGCGGCCCGTGCAGTCCCGCCGGTCCGCGAGCCAGTTCCGCGCGGCGTCCAGGTCGCCGCGCGGCACCCAGCCCCGGAAGAGGGAGAACAGGCAGGTGGACCGCCTGGACCCGTGGAACAGGTCCGGCGCGACGGCAAGGAAGCCCTCGCCGGCGAGCCAGTCGGCCTGGGCGCGGATGTCGCGGCTCATGCCCAGCGCGTCGTGGATCACGACGACCCCGGGCCACGGACCGGGGCCTGCGGGCGTGGCGAGGTGGGCGGGCATCGGCCCGCGCTCCGTGGGGATGGTCACGTCCGTCACGGTGCGTCCCTCCTGCCGGTCAGCCCTCCACGATCACCGGGTCGCCGATCTTCACCCGGTCGAAGTACCACTGCGCGTTCTCGGTACTCAGGTTGATGCAGCCGTGGCTGACGTTCGCGTAGCCCTGCGAGTCCACCGACCACGGCGCCGCGTGCACGAAGATGCCACCCCAGGTGAGCCGCACGGCGTACTCGGTGTCGATGCGGTAACCCTCCGGCGAGTCGATCGGGACGCCGTAGGTGGACGAGTCCATGACGAGATCGCGGAACTTCTCCAGAACCGAGAAGGTGCCGACCGGGGTCTCGTAGCCGGGCTTGCCCATCGACGCCGGCATCGTCCGCACCACCTCGCCGTTGAGGATGACCGTGAACTGGTGCGTCGACCGGTTCGCGACGGCGACGAACTCGTCGCCGACCTGGAACTCGGTGCGCGCCCCGGCCACGGCGACGGTCACGGTGGTGTGCCCCGGCCAGAGGCGGTCGGGAACCCACTGCACGCGGCTGTCGTCGAGCCACGCGAAACGGCCGCTCACGGGCTTCGACGTGGTGATCTCGACGGCACGTTCGGCGGCGGCGCGGTCACCGACCGGTGCGCCGAACCGGACGGTCACGGGATGTCCCACCCCCACCACCGCGCCGTTCGCCGGCTCGAGCGCCGACGCGGGCAGCCTGGCCGGCGGCGCACCGCCGACGGTTCCCGCCGCGGCCGCGGCCCCCGAACCGAGCAGGGCCATGGCGGTCAGGATCGAGACGAGAAGAAGTCGTGCAACCCGCTGTGCGTTCGGCATGGCCGTCAGCCCCCTCGAAGATGGCGCGGTTGGCTCGTTACCAGTCAACCACGCCAAGATCGAACTCGGAACGGGTCCTTTGTCACTCCCCGGGCACGACCACGACGCCGGGAAACGACGAAGGGCACCGCGGTCCGGCGAACCGGACGACGGTGCCCCTTCGGATCAGCTGTCAGCGCAGCAGCTTGCGGAGCGCCAGGGCGCCGATGACGACACCGACCGCCGCGAGCGCGTACTTGACGTTGGGCTGGTTCACCTTCTCCATCACGGTCTGCTTGGCATGGGCCATCACGTTCTTCGGGCTGGCGCGCACACTCAATTCGTCGAGGGTGCTCGCAAGCTGGTTGCGGGCGTTCTCGATGTCCCGTTCGATGGCCTCGGTGTCCCTACCCACGTGATCCTCCAGTTGGTCGCTGCACTGTGCTGCGACCACGGTAGTGGACGCACGGGTCCGTTACCCTCTCGGAGGTGACGGAAAACAGCAGCAGGCTCGCCCCCGGCGATACGGCTCCCGAGTTCACCCTCCCCGACGCGGACGGCAACGAGGTGTCGCTGTCGGACTACCGCGGACGCAAGGTGATCGTGTACTTCTACCCCGCCGCGAGCACCCCCGGGTGCACCAAGCAGGCCTGCGATTTCCGCGACAGCCTCGCCGACCTGAACGGCGCCGGGCTCGCCGTCGTGGGCATCTCCCCCGACAAGCCGGCCAAGCTCGCGAAGTTCCGGGACGCCGAGCAGCTGACGTTTCCGTTGCTGTCGGATCCGGACAAGACCACGCTCACGGCGTGGGGGGCGTTCGGCGAGAAGAAGATGTACGGCAAGACCGTCACCGGAGTGATCCGTTCGACGTTCGTCGTCGACGAGGACGGCCGGATCGAGGTTGCGCAGTACAACGTGCGCGCCACCGGGCACGTCGCGAAGCTGCGCCGCGACCTGTCGGTCTGAGCGGCGGCTCACCGCGCGAGGGAGGCGAGCACCAGCGCCTCCGCGACGGCCATGTGCTCGAGCTCGGACGGGTCGACGCTCTCGTCGGGCCCGTGGATCCGGGCGCTCGGCTCCTCCACGCCGAGCAGCGCGATCTCCGCGTCCGGCAGCACCTGTTGCAGCACCGTGCACAGCGGGATCGATCCGCCCTGCCCGACCGTGCCGACCTCGCGTCCGTAGACGGCGCCGAGCGCGCTGCGCAGCGCGGCGTATCCCGGTCCGTCGGTCGCGGCCCGGAACGGTTCGCTCACGCCTTCCCGGTCGACCCGCACCCGCACGTTCCACGGGGCGTGGGCGTGCAGGTGGGCGACGAGGGCGTCCTGAGCGGTGGCCGGATCCATCCCCGGCGGGACGCGGAGGTTCAGCCGGGCCGACGCGCGGGGCACGACCGCAGCCGCCGATCCCACCACCGGTGGGGCGTCGATGCCGAGGATCGTCAGCGCGGGACGCGCCCACACGGCGTCGGCCACGGACCCGGCCGACAGCAGTGAGACCCCGTCGAGCACACCGGCGTCGGCGCGGAACACCTCCTCGGGATACGGTTCGCCGCTCCAGATTCCGGTGGGGTCGAGCCCGTCGATCACGGTGTCGCCGGCCTCGTCGCGCAGGCTCGACAGCAGGCGCACCAGCGCGGCGAGCGCGTCGGGGGCTGCGCCGCCGAACTGGCCCGAGTGGATCTCCCCGGCGAGGGCTTCGACGTGGACGACGACGTTCGCCAGGCCGCGCAGCGACGTCGTGAGGGTCGGCCGTCCCACCTCGGCGTTGCCGCAGTCCGCGACGAGCACCAGGTCGGCGGCGAACAGATCGGGCCGTTCGCGGGCCAGGTTCTCGAGCCCGCCGCCACCGGTTTCCTCCGAGCCGTCGCCGACGATCCGGATCCCGACGGGAAGCGGTCCCCGCTCCCGCAGCGCGCGCAGCGCGAGCAGGTGCATCACGAGATTGCCCTTGCAGTCCGCGGCGCCGCGCCCGTACCAGCGGCCGTCGCGTTCGGTGAGCGTGAACGGCGGAGTGTGCCAGAGCGATTCGTCGCCCGGGGGCTGCACGTCGTAGTGGCTGTAGAGGAGCACGGTCGGCGCTCCCGCCGGGGCCGGCGTGTGCCCGAGCACCGCGAGCGAGCCGTCCGACGTCTCGATCAGCGCGGTGTTGTCGACGCCGACCGCGGCGAACGCATCGCGCACCCATCGGGCGGCAGCGACGCATTCCTGGGCCGGGAACAGCCGCGGATCGGCCACCGACCGGAACGCCACCAGTTCCCCGAGGTCCCTGCGCGCCCCGGGCATCAGCCGGCGCACCCGCTCCCGCATGTCCGCGACGTCCACCGCGCCTCCCCGATCGTCGTGTCTCGTTTTCGCTACGGGTACCGCCCCTCGAGATCGAAGCATGCTCGCAGCGGCCGCGTCCGGCGTAGATTCCGCGATATCGAGGTTGCCATCGGGCGGAACGGTCCAGGAAGCGGGACCGGACGGCCCTCGAACGGAAGGCACAGCGATGCCACCCAGCCCGCAGAGCGCGCTCACGCCGTTCTATCGGCAGGTCCAGTCCCACTACGACCTCTCGGACGAGTTCTTCACGCTGTTCCTCGACCCGTCGATGACCTACAGCTGCGCGTATTTCGAGCGGGACGACATGACGCTCGAGCAGGCCCAGGCCGCGAAGGTCGATCTGTCGCTCGGCAAGTGCGACCTGCACCCGGGCATGACACTGCTCGACGTCGGATGCGGCTGGGGCTCGACGATGCTGCGCGCCGCCACGCACTACGACGTGAACACGATCGGGCTCACGCTCAGCCGCAACCAGTACGAGCACGTCCGCGACCTCGCAGCGGGGCTGCCCGGCCCCCGCACCGTGGACGTGCGGCTGCAGGGCTGGGAGGAGTTCGACGGGCGCGTGGACCGCATCGTGAGCATCGGCGCGTTCGAGCACTTCCGGAGCGAACGCTACGACCGGTTCTTCACCAAGTGCCACGACATGCTGCCCCCGGACGGCCGGATGCTGCTGCACACCATCGTGGGGCACCGCCTCGCGACGCTGCGCGAGCGGGGAATCCCGGTGACCCGGGAGAACGCGCTGTTCCACATCTTCATCAAGCGGGAGATCTTCCCCGGCGGGCAGTTGCCGCAGCCGGAGACGGTGGTCGACGGGGCGGAGCGGGCGGGGTTCCGGGTCGAACGCATCCAGGCCCTGGCGCCGCACTACGTCCGCACCCTCGAACACTGGGCCGCGGCGCTGTCGGCCCGCCGGGACGAGGCGGTCGCCCTGTCGTCGGAGGAGATGTACGAGCGCTTCATGAAGTACCTGAACGGTTCCGCCGAACACTTCCGCACGGGCCACATCGACGTCATGCAGTTCACACTCGTCAAGTGAGCGCCGGCGACCGCGGCGCCACCGGCGGTGTTAGCTGAGACTCGCCCTCACAGCTAAAAGTTCGGAATTCGGACAACCTCCGGTTAGCCTGGGCGCGTGGAGTCTGCAACGAAGCGCGGCCGCACCCCACGCCGTATCGATCCGGCGCTGGAGGTCCAGGCGGCGCCCCAGGAACTCGTGCCGCGCCGTCGCCCGACGCAGGAGCGCAGCCGGCGCAAGTTCGACGCGCTGCTCGCCGCGTCCCGCGAACTGCTCACCGAGGTCGGCTTCGAGTCGTTCACCTGCGAAGAGGTGGCTGCCCGTGCCGATGTCCCCATCGGAACCCTCTACCAGTTCTTCGCCAACAAGTACGTCATCGTGTGTGAACTGAACCGGCAGGACCTGGTGGGTGTGCAGGACGAGCTCGCCAAGTTCGACGGCGTGATCCCCTCCGTGGACTGGCTGCGGTTCCTCAACGCCTTCGTCGACCATCTCGCCGGGCTGTGGATGTCGGACCCCTCGCGGCGGGAGGTGTGGCTCGCGATGCAGTCCACCCCGTCGACCCGGGCGACCGGCGCGATCCACGAGAAGGAGTTCGCCGAGCAGATCGCGCGGATGCTGGCTCCGCTCATGCCCGACACCCCGCGCGAGCGTCGCACGCTGATGGCCGAGGTGCTCGTGCACGTCGTCTACTCGATGCTGAACTTCTCCGTGCAGGACGACCAGAGCCACGCCGACGCGGTCGTCGAGCTCAAGCGGCTGATGGGTGCGTATCTGATGGTGGCGGAGAAGGAGTCACGCACCAGCGCCAAGCGGCGCAGGCGCCGTGAGGCCGCCGCCCGGGCGGAGGAGACCGAGCGGCCGGTCCCGGAGGACGACGGCCAGGTGGAAACGCGTCAGGCGGAGGAGACGCACGCCTCCCCCGCCTGACGCGGAATTCTCCCGCAGACTCCTACGCCTGCGGGTCGTCCTCGAGCACGACGAACGCGCCCGCCATGTCTCCGTCGTGGGTGAGCGAGACGTGGATCCGCACCCCGGTCAGGTGCTCGGCCACGTCGCCGTGCAGCCGGATCCCGGGTCGGCCCCACGCGTCGGAGACCACCTCGATCTGCCGGTGCACGGTCTCCGGCAGCACCGGTGGGCTGCCGAACAGCGACGCCGACCACGCCTTGATCAGCGCCTCCTTCGCCGCCCACCGGGCGGCGAAGTGCCGGCCCGGACGGGAGCTGCGGGTGTTCGCGTCGCGACGCTCGCCCGGGGTGAAGTTCGAGAGCATCGCCGTGCCTGCCCGGCCCAGCTGTTCCTCGAACTCCGACACCGTGACCAGGTCGAACCCGATCCCCGCAACTCCCATCCGTCCCGTGACCCGCTCTCTGTGACCGTGCGGCCGGCGGCTACTTGCAGCCGGGCAGACCCGAACGGTACACGTCGCCGTCACCCAGTCGTGCCTCCGGCGAGAGCAGCACGTCGGCCTCGAGCTGGCGTGCCGCCTTGGCCGGCACCGAGTCCCCGCCGAAGCGACGGTCGGCGGGCCGCTGGTACAGGGCCGCACCCCCGGTCATCGCCTCCGCGAGGCGGCGCTTACCGGCGACGGCGCGGGCCTGAGCCTGCTCCACGTAGGCCTCCCGGCGCTCCGCCGGGATCGCCTCGACGAACGCCTGCGGGTGGACCACCGCGATCAGCCCCGACACGTGACCGAAACCGAGGCTGGTCAGCAGACCGGCCTTGAGCGCGTACCGCTCGCCGAAGCGCAGCGGGGTGCGCGGCCACACCAGGTGCTCGAACTCGGCCATCTTGTCGTCGACGCAGTCCAGGCTGCGGTTCGGCGGGACGACGCCCTGGCTGAGGACCTGGCACAGGCCGATCAGCTGGAACGCCGCCGCGCCGCCCTTGGCGTGACCGGTCAGCGACTTCTGCGACACCACGAACATCGGCGCGCCCTCGCTGCGGCCCAGCGACCCGGCCAGACGCTCGTGCAGCTCCGCCTCGTTCGGGTCGTTGGCCGCCGTGGAGGTGTCGTGCTTGGAGATCACCGCGATGTCGTCGGCGGTGACACCGAGCTTGCGCAGCTCCCGCGCCAGGCCCGACTCGAGCCCGCCGCGACCGGCGCCGAGGGCACCGATTCCCGGAGCCGGGATCGAGGTGTGCACGCCGTCGGCGAAGGACCCGGCCCACGCGACCACACCGAGGACGGGCAGGCCCATCTCCAGCGCCAGGTCGCCGCGGGCGAGCAGGACCGTGCCGCCACCGGCGGACTCGACGAAACCGCCGCGCCGGCGATCGTTGGCCCGGGAGAACCGGCGATCGCTGATGCCCTTGGCCGTCATGTCGTCCGACTTCGCGGTGGCCGACATGTCACCGAACCCGACGATGCCCTCGATGCCGAGGTCGTCGAAGCCGCCGGCGACGACCAGCTGCGCCTTGCCCAGCTTGATCTTGTCGACGCCCTCCTCGACCGACACCGCGGCCGTCGCGCACGCCGCCACCGGATGCACCATCGCGCCGTAGCCACCGACGTACGACTGCACCACGTGCGCGGCGATGACGTTCGGCAGGGCCTCCTGCAGGATGTCGTTCGCGCGGGACTCGCCGAGCAGCGTGTCGATGTACAGCGACCGCATCGAGGTCATGCCGCCCATGCCGGTGCCCTGGGTGTTCGCCACGTACGAGGGGTGCACCCAGCGCATCAGCTCCGACGGGGTGAAACCGCTGGAGAGGAACGCGTCGACCGTGGTCACGATGTTCCACAGGCCCACCCGGTCCACGGACTCGGCCATGTCGGCGGGGATGCCCCACTTGGTGACGTCGAACCCGGTCGGGATCTGGCCGCCGACCGTGCGGGTCAGGTTCATCTTGCGGGGCACCCGGATCTCGGTGCCGGCCTTGCGGGTGACGGTCCAGTCACCGCTGTCCGGAACCGAGTGCGCGACGGTGTTCTCCGGGTCGGCGTCGACGAACGCGCGGGCCTCGGCCTCGGAACCCACCACGAACGACAGGTCCTTGTCCAGGAACACCGAGGTCAGCAGCGGCGCCGCGTTGTCGACCATCGCGCCGTCGTCGGCGTAGCGGCGGATGCCGCAGCGCTCGACCACCGCGTCGTGGTACCGGTCGGCGATCTCCGCCTCGGGCACCAGCTCGCCGGTCTCCGCGTCGTACCAGCCCGGCTTGGGATCGTTCTCCCACGCCACCAGGCCGGTGGCCCACGCCAGCTCGAGCACACCGGCGGCCGACAGCTCCTCGTCGACCTCCATCTCGAAGCGGGTACGGGCCGACCCGTAGGGGCCGAGCTCGCCGGCGCCGACGATGACCACCAGATCGGCGGGGTCGACGTCGAGCGTGTTCCACTCCGGTGCCGGCAGCGTCGCGTCCAGGCGCGGCGGTGCGGGCAGCGCCGCGATCGTCGCGTGCTCGGGCTCCGCCGCGGCGTCCTTCGCGGCCTCGGCCTCCTCCTGCGCCTGCTTGGCCAGGGCCGGCAGGTCGATGTCGGCCTCCGACAGACCCCCGGTCAGGTCCGCCACCAGCGGCTCGACCGCGGCGGCCTCCTTGGAGCCGGCGGTGACGAGCTTCAGCAGCTCGACGGCCATCTCGTCGGTCGACCAGGTCCGCACACCGGCGGCCTCGGCGGCCTCCACCAGCGGATCGTTGCCGCCCATCAGGCCGGTGCCGCGCACCCACCCGATGAGGGCGTGGGCGAGGGTGACCCGCTCGGCCCAGATGCGCTCGGCGTGCCAGCGGTTGACGATCGCGTCGAGCGCGGCCTTCGCCTCGCCGTAGGCGCCGTCGCCACCGAACTTGCCGCGGTTCGGCGAACCCGGCAGCACGACGTGCAGGTGGGTGTCCACGTCACGGTCGGAGCCGATGTCGGCCAGGCCCGCGATCAGGCGCTCCACCGACCACAGCAGGACCCGCATCTCCATCTCGGCGCGGGCACCGGCGTCGGCCATCGACCCGGACACGCGCGGCGCGGCGAACGGGAACAGCAGCGTCGGAGTCAGGGCCTCCTTGATCAGCTTCTTGGCGCCGCCCGCGGTCTCCACGGTTTCGGTGCCGAGCCACGTCACCAGGGCGTCGACGTCGGCGTAGGACGCCATGTTGGCCGGGACCACCCACAGCGCCGCACCGGAGCGTGCGTTGCGCGCATACAGCTCCTTGTAGAAGCCGAGGCGGCTGTCGTTCAGGCTCGACGTGGTGACCACGACCGTGGCGCCGCCGGCGAGCAGCTTCGCCGCGACCGCGGCCGCGATCCCGCCCTTGCTGGCGCCGGTGACCACGGCGACCTCGCCCGCGTACTCGGCGTCGCCGGTCTGCCGGGCGGCCGTCGCGACGGCGTCGAAGACCTGCGCGAGCTCCGTGCGGCCGGCCTCGGTGGCCTTGCCCGCCCAGAACGCGGCGTGCGCGGCGACCGTGGCACCCGCACCGGCGAACCGCTCCGCGCCGATCTCGGCACCGAGCCAGATGCGAGCCAGGTCCTCGCGGGCCGTCGCCCACCGGTCGTCGATCAGCACGGCCTTGCGGGCGTCGAACGCCGGTGCGACCAGCCGCGGCCAGTCAGAGCCGAGCTCCGCCGAGACCAGGTCGACCAGCTCGGTGTCCGCCTTGTCCGCGAGGTCCGAGGCCGCGTCGGCCAGGCCCAGCTCGGACAGGATCAGGCGGGCGGTCTTGGCGAGCACACCGTTCGAGCCGGTGATGCCCTCGGCGAACTCGCCGAGCGCGGCAGCGTCGACGGTGGCACCGCCACCGCCACCGGCGGACGGCATCGACACCGCGACACCGCGGCGGCCGGCGACCGACTGCACGGCCGCGTCGATCAGCTTGTCGACGGCGGCACCGTCGGACAGCGCGCCGTCGGAAAGGCCCCCGAGCGCACCGCCGCGGACGGACGAACCGTCCCGGCTGCCCAGCGCGACCTCCGCGGTCACGTGCGACGCCCAGCCCTCGCCGAGACCCCACACCTTGGTGACCCGGTCGGCGACGTAGGCGGGACGCTTGCCCGACGGGCCGAACACCTTGCGCAGGTGGTCGTTGATCGAGTCCGACAGCACCGGACCGAAGGGCCGGTAGGTGCGGGCCAGGCGATCGACCGTGCCGGCGAGCGCGCCCATGTCGGCGTCGGCCGCACCGTCGATGGCACCGAGCGACAGCTCCGAGCCGAGGTCGACGAGCAGCTGGTTGCGCCGCGAGGACACGCCGTCGCACAGCGCCTCGATCGTGTCGGCGGGACCGATCTGATCCGGGCGCAGCTTCGTCCACAGGGCGATGAGCACCTTCGTGGCGTCGGCGGCCTTGAACGCGATGTCGTCCGGACGCGGACCACCCGCCGGAGCTGCGGGCGCGGCGGCCGGAGCGGCGGCCGCGGCCGGAGCGGCAGCGGAAGCGTCGGCCGAGGCCGGCTCGTCGTCCTCCACCGGCGCCGGATCGACGTCCGTGGAGTACACGATCGAGGCCTCGCGCTCGATGTTGAGCACCTCGACCGGCTGCCCGAAGCGGCCCGGCAGCTTCAGCGTCTGCGACGCCAGGTTCGCCACCGTGGGGGCGGCGCCGAGGCCGACCTCGACGAACCGCTCGACACCCAGGCCACCGTCGGCCTCGTCGGCGAACAGCAGATCCTGCGTCTCGATCCAGCGGACCGGGGACGCGAACTGCCACGCGAGGAGCTCGGCGAGCACCACGCGGCACAGCTTCGAGGGGTCGGCCGCCCAGGTGTCGAAGTCCGCGAGGACCTCAGCCAGCGGCTCCGACGGCACCAGGTCCGCGATCTCCTGGACGAACTCCCGGCCCAGGTTGAACGGCTTGGGCACCAGGTTCGGGATGTAGCGGCCGATGAGGATGTCGGGATCGATCTGCTCGGGCAGCAGGTTCAGCAGGCGCTCCCGGAAGTCGTCCACGCCGCCGCGCAGGACGGTCGAGTGGAACGGCACGTCGATGCCCGGGACCAGGATGAACGCACGCTTGCCCCCGAACTCGGCGACCTTGCGCTCGATCACGGACTCGAGGGCCTCGAGACCGGCGACCGTACCGGCAATCGCGTACTGCGAGCCGCGCAGGTTCAGGTTGACGATCTGCAGGAACTCCGCGGTCTCCTCGGCGACCCCGGCGACGAACGCCTCGAGATCGGCGTCGGCGACACCGAACTGCGACGGCCGGATCGCGGCCATGCGGTAGTTCGAACGGCCCTGCTCGTCGCGCGGCACGAGGGCGTGCATCGCCGACCCGCGGCTGAACACCACCTCGAGCACCGCCTCGAGCGGCAGCACCCCGGCGACCGCGGCGAGCGCGTTGTACTCGCCCACCGAGTGACCGGCCAGGAGCGCACCCTCGACGAAGGCGCCGGCCTCACGCAGTTCCGCGATCTGGGCGACACCCAGGGTCGCCATCGCGACCTGCGTGAACTGGGTCAGGTGCAGCACGCCGTCCGGGTGCTTGTGGGTGACGCCGCGGGCCTTGAGCACGGTCGGGTTGTCGCGCACCACGGCAAGGATGGAGAAGCCCAGGGCCTTGCGGGTGTGCTTGTCGGCGCGATCCCAGATCTCCCGGGCGGCCTTCGAGCGGGCGCGGGCGTCCAGGCCCATGCCGGGCCGCTGGATGCCCTGGCCGGGGAACGCGTACACCGTGCGCGGGGCGGCGGTGCGGCCGGTGGCGACCATCACCAGGTCGCCGTCCACGCGGCAGCTCACCTCGACGATCTCGGCGCCACGGTCGGTCGCGATGCGGTCGACGCGCACGTCGATCTGCGCACCCGGACGCACCATGCCGAGGAACCGGGCGGTCCACGCCGTCAGGCGGCGGGCCGGCAGCTTGGCGTCGGCCTCGAGGGCGGTGACGACCTGCTGGGCGGCGGCGGACAGCCACATGCCGTGCACGATCGGGGTGCCCAGGCCGGCCAGGAGGGCGGCGTTGTCCGAGGTGTGGATCGGGTTGTGGTCGCCCGACACCCGCGCGAAGGCGCTCATGTCGATCGGGGCGACGATCACGGCGTCGCGGCGGCGGCGACGCGGGGTCTCCACCGCGTCCTCGCTCACGGCACCGCCGGCACGGACCGGATCGGCCAGCTCGGCCTTGCCGGTGCGGCCACGGATCGCGAACCGCTCGATCAGGGTGGCGACCGTGGTGTCACCCGAGCCGTTGCCGTTGTCGGCGGTGATCTCGACGTGCACCTCGACGACCCGGCCGAGGTCGGTGTCGGCCACGTCCCGTGCCTCGGCCTTGACGCCCAGGATCGACGGATCGGTCGGCAGACCGTCCTTCACGTCGACGGCGTGGTCGAGATGGACCAGGTCGAGCATGCCCTCGATCACCGACAGGCTGTCGTCGGTCTGCGCGGCGCCGAGCGCGGCGAACACCGCCGGCCAGCACGCGCCGACCAGGACGTCGGGCACACCGTGGCCGCTCGGGGTCAGGTTCAGCGGCAGTCCCGAACCGGTGACACCGGCGTGGTCGGCGATCTTCTCCGGCAGCCAGCCGAGGGTGATGCGGGCCGCGCCCTTCTTCACCGCGGGCAGCTCCTGCCCCGCGGCGACACCGAGCAGCGCCGACATCGACGCCGACGCGTCGTCCGCGGTGACGACCGGGGCGCCACCGGTGTGCACGGTGGCGGGCACCGTGAGGCGGATCTCGACGGTCTTGTCGCCGGCGAGCGGCACCGTCAGGCCCACGTGCTCGGCGTCGAGAACGCTCAGCGTGGCGCCCGTCGCGCCGTGCACGGCGGCGGTGTCGGACTCGACGGACCACTCGTCCAGGTCACCGAGGCGGTGCACCGGGTTGACGGTCTGCCGGCCGGCCCAGTTGACGTCCGGAGCCGACAGCACGGCGTCGAGCAGGCCGGCCGCGAGGTCCTGGTGGCGGCGGGCCGCGATCTGCACCGGCTCGATGCCGGCCGCGATCAGCTCGTCGACCGCGGCCTTCTCGAAGCGGTCGAGCAGCTCACCGACGGGCTCGTCGGCGCGGGTGATGCCCGCGACGGCGACGGTGCCCGGGATGATGCAGACCTGATCGGCGCTGTAGCGCGGATCGTGGGCCTGCCACAGGGAGTCGGACCGCCACCAGCGACGCACGTCCTGGTCGACGACCGGGACGAAGTTCACCGGCTTGCCCGGGGTGCGGCACAGCGAGACGAAGAACGGAACGTCGGCCGGGTGCAGGACCACCGAGTCGGCGTCCGGGAACTGCTCGGTCAGCGCGGCCAGCGCCGCGTACGGCCGGTCGAGGGCCGCGTCGTCGGCGAACAGCGTCGGGATCGGGCCACGGTCGGCCGGGTGCAGGCGGGACTCGGCGCGCTGCAGCATCTCGTGGAAGCGCTCACGCCAGGTGACGTCGATCCACGGGTTCTCGGCCGCGTCGGCCACCTCCTGCGAGCCGACGGCCAGCTCCAGGTAGCGGGCGAGCCACTGCCCGTAGGTCATCTCGGCGACGTCGCCGAAGTACGGCTTCGCGGTGACGTCGAGCGCGGCGATGATCTCGTCGCGGCGCGCGGCCACGGCCTCGGCGTCGCCCGCGACCTCGTCGAGCAGGCGGCCCGTGCGGGACGCGGCGTTGTCGATCTCGTGGATGTCCGCGCCCAGCTGGCTACGGCCGGAGGCCATGCCGCCGGAGGCGGTGCCGGCGCCGACCCAGTCGGGGGTGCCGGGGGTCTCGACGAGCATCCGCTTGACCTCGGGCGACGTGGTCGCCTCGAGCGTCGCCATCGCCGCGGTGCCGACGAGGATGCCGTCGAGCGGCATCGCCGGGAAGCCGTGGGCGGTGGACCAGCGGCCGGTCAGGTAGTCGGCGGCCCGCTCGGGGGTGCCGATGCCACCACCGACGCACAGCACCAGGTTGGAGCGGGTGCGCAGCTCGGCGTAGGTGGCGAGCAGCAGATCGTCGAGGTCCTCCCACGAGTGGTGGCCACCGGCGCGGCCGCCCTCGATGTGGACGATGACCGGGTAGTTCGGCACCTCGTTCGCGATGCGGATCACCGAGCGGATCTGCGCCACGGTGCCCGGCTTGAAGGCGACGTAGCTGATGCCGGCCTCGGTCAGCTCCTCGATGATCGAGACGGCTTCCTCGAGCTCGGGGATGCCGGCGGTGACGACCACGCCGTCGAACGGCGCGCCCGCGGCGCGGGCCCGCGGCACCAGCCGCTTGCCACCCACGTGCAGCTTCCACAGGTACGGGTCGAGGAACATCGAGTTGAACTGCACGGCGCGGCCCGGCTCGAGCAGCCCCTTCAGCTCCTCGACGTGGTCGGCGAAGATCTGCTCGGTGACCTGGCCGCCGCCGGCGAGCTCGGCCCAGTGGCCGGCGTTGGCTGCCGCGGCGACGATCTTCGGATCGACGGTGGTCGGCGTCATGCCGGCCAGCAGGATCGGGGAGCGGCCGGTCAGGCGCGTGAACGCCGTCTCGACGCCCTGGCGGCCGTCGGGCAGGGTGACCGGCTTCGGCGCGAACGCGGACCACGGCTGCGGCACCTCGGGCTCCGCGCCCGGGGTCAGCAGGTTGCGCTGACCGCCGCGGGTGGCGGCCGCGATGATGCCCACACCCTGGCCACGCAGGCCCGAGCTGGTCATACGGGTCAGCAGCTCACCGGGACCCATGTCCAGGATCCACGAGGCGCCGGCCGCGACGGCGTCGTCGACGAGGGCGACCCAGTCGACCGGGTCGACGAGCACTTCCTGCGCCAGCGAGCGGGCGAGGTCCGCGTCCAGGCCGCAGCGGGCGGCCCAGTCGGCGACCTGCTCGACCGCGTCGGCGAGAGCGGGGTGGTGGAAACCGATCTCGGCGGAGACCGGCTCGAAGGTCGGGGCGAACACGGCACCGCCGCGCTTCTTCGCCTCACGCTCGCGGGTCTCCGCGGCGGAAATCTCCTCGCAGCGCTGCTGCACGCGAGCCAGGGCGGCAGGCGGGCCGGACAGCACGACGCGGCGGCGGGCGTTGCGGATGGCGACGACCGCGGAGCGCTGCGGGTCCTGGTCGGCGAAGACCTCGGCGACGACGGCGCGCAGGCGCTCGGGGTCGACGTTCGCGACCGCGAGCATCGGGAAGCGCTCGGCGCCGGCGATGATGCCGCGGCGACGGCCGACGAGGGTGGCGGCGGCACCGATGAGCTGGGCGATCGCGAGGATCTGCCCGTCCTTGGCGCCGGCGGCCTCGGTGGCCGCGACGGCCAGCACGCCCTGCGAGTGGCCGATCACGGCGGCCGGGGCCTGGGCGGTCACGTCGAGGCCCTGGTTCGCCAGCGCGCGCAGCGCGGCCACCTGGGTCAGGAACACGCCGGGCAGCGAGACCGCGGCGGAAGTCAGCGTGGACTCGGAGGGGCCGGAGACGGGCGTCTCGTCCTCGTCGGCGACCTCCTGCTCGAGCATCCAGGCGATGGGGTCGAAGCCGCTCGGGCGCACGACGACGAGGTCGTGTGCGACGGGCGCGAGCAGCGCGGTGGCCTCGTTGACCAGTTCGGTCAGGACCGGCTCGAGCCCGTTGTCGCGGCTGAGTTCTTCGAGGGAGCTGAGCCAGGGAGCGCCCTGGCCACCGAAGGCGAGTGCGTAGGGCTCCCCGGCGAGGAGCTTGTCGACCAGCGCGCCCTTACGGGAAGCGGGGGCGTTGCCCCGGTCACTGGCGCGTCGTGATGCCTTCGAGTTCCGTCCGTTGTCGGCTGGTGTGGTCTCGTCGATCGTCACGCGTGTAGTTCCTCTCCTGAACACCGCAAGGGCGTGGTCTCGTGGCCGCCCGCGCCGCCGTTGGCGTTCTGATGGGCTCTGATCTGCTCGTTCGGGCTACCCAAGAGTGACACAAAATCATGAGGGGTTCCTCATGTTTTGTTCCGCGCTGGTTACCTCCCCCGAAGGGGCACGTGAGATCACTCACAGCAGGTCGGAGAAGTAACCGGTTGGTAGGGAGAGTCCGCGCAGGCTGCGCGGCTACATGGACGTCCATCAACCTGAGGAATCCCTCAGGTTTATCGTTACACAATCGTTACCATCTTGACTGACCGCGAAACGCGTGCATGAGGGCACTTTCGGCAATTTGTCGGCGACGTCCGATACAGTCCCGCGCATCGAACATACATTCGATACAGGGGGGATGATGGGACGGTCGACGAAGTACACACGGGAAGTCCTCGAGGATGCGGTCCGAAACTCGACGAGCGTTGCGGGGGTCATGCGCTACTTGGGCCTGGTGCCGAGCGGGGGTTCGCACCATCACCTCAGTCGCCGGATCAAACGGCTGGGCATCGACACGTCGCACTTCACCGGATCGGCGCACACCAAGGGCAGTCATGCCCTGAACCGTCTCGCATGGAGGGAGGTGCTTGTCTGCAAACCGACCGGCGCTCCCCGACAGAGACCGAATCTGCTTCGCCGCGCCCTCATCGAGTCCGGTCGTCCCTACAAGTGCGAGGGGTGTGGCATCGGCACTGAATGGTGCGACTACCCGATAACACTCCATGTCGACCACATCGATGGGAATCCGAATGATTCCCGTCCGGAGAACATCCGCTTCCTGTGCCCCAACTGCCACAGCCAAACCCCGACCTGGGCCGCGAGAAAACGCTTTGGCGCCCGATAGGTCGAGCGAGGAGGGACGGATGTAGTCGCGTATGGTGACGCTGGTAAGCGCGAGTGGCGGAACAGGCAGACGCGCGGCGCTTAGAACGCCGTGTCTTCGGACGTGGGGGTTCAAGTCCCCCCTCGCGCACCACGTGACCTCGCCCACGGCCCCCCGACCGCTCTTGGCAGGTCGAGGGGCCGCTCGGGTACTTTTGATGACGTGTCCGAGAACCGTCCGCCGCGTCGCCTTGCCCTCGTCGTACTGGTGGCGGTCGCCACGGCCGGCTGTCTCGGTCTGGGTTTCTGGCAATGGACACGGTTCGAGGCCGTGGGCGGCACGTTCCAGAACCTCGGCTACGCCCTGCAGTGGCCCGCCTTCGCCTTCTTCTGCGTCTACGCCTACCGCCGGTTCGTGAAACTCGAGACCGAGGACGCCGAGAGCCAGGCCACGGGTGCGCCGCGCGCGTCGGAACCGAAGGAACCCACCGAGATCCCCGAGGATCTCCTCCCCCAGCGGCCCCGCACTGGGCTCGATCCGAACGCGGCCGTCGATCCGGACGACCCGGAGGCTCGGCAGATGCTGGAGTACAACGATTACCTCGCGCAGCTTGCGCGCAGGTCCGATAGGAGCGCTCAGTGAGCACGACCCCCGAGCAGGCACCCGACCAGACGAGCGGTTCGACCGCGCCGCAGTCCCGTCCGGAGGCCGACCGGAAGAAGATTGCCTCGGCCCTGACGCGGTACCGCGCGCTCGCCTGGATCACCGGCGTGTGGCTGCTCGTGCTCACCGGCGAGATGGTCGCGAAGTACATCCTGAAGGTCGAGAACGTCCCCGGCTGGATCGCCGTGGTCCACGGCTGGGTCTACGCGGTGTATCTCGTGCTCACGCTCGACCTGGCGATCAAGGTGCGCTGGCCCGCGGGCCGCACGATCGGCACCCTCCTCGCCGGCACGATCCCGTTCCTGTCGTTCTTCGTCGAGCACCAGCGCACGAAGCAGGTCAAGGCCGACTTCGGCGTCTGATCCGGCCGGCCGATCGGCGCGCGAAACAGCAAGCCGCCCACGCGATTGCGTGGGCGGCTTCTTGTTTCGCGTGGGAGCGCAGGCTTCGCGCCGCGGCGACGGGCGTCAGCGGGCGAGCGCTGCGAGATCGGACACCAATCGTGCCAGTGCGCGCCCGCGGTGCGACGAGGCGTCCTTCTCCTCGGCGCTGAGCTCGGCGGCGGTGCGCTCCTCCCCCTCGGGCCGGAACACCGGGTCGTAGCCGAAACCGTTGGCGCCGCGCGGGCTGTGGACGATGGAGCCGCGCCACTCACCGCGCACGACGTGCACCGCGATCTCGCCGTCGTCACCGGGGACGGCGAGGGCACAGGCGGAGACGAATGCCGCGCCGCGGCGCTCGTCGGGAACGTCCTGCAGCTGCCCGAGCAGCAGTTCGGTGTTGGCGTGGTCGTTGCCGTGCCGCCCCGACCACCGGGCGGAGAGCACCCCGGGCATCGCATTGAGGGCATCGACCTCGAGTCCGGAATCGTCTGCGACGCACGGCATTCCGGTCGCCGCCGCGCCGTCGCGAGCCTTGGCGGCCGCGTTCTCCTCGAACGTCGCGCCGGTCTCGGGCGCCTCGTCGTAGGGCGGCACGGCGTCGAGTCCGACGAGGTCGATCCCCTCGATCCCGGCGGCGTCGAGGACGCGCCGCAGTTCGCGCAACTTCTTCGCGTTCCGGCTCGCCACGAGCACCTGCACCCTGTCAGACACCGAACTTCTTCCTGGTCCGCTCGGGGGTCACGGGCTGCGGCAGCGTGCCCGGGTAGGGGGCGTCGAGCGCCTGCTTCTGGATCTCGCACAGTTCGGCGATGCCGGCGAGCGCGGAGTCGAGCATCTTGTCGAGGGTGGACCGGGCGAACGTCGCACCTTCGCCGGTCCCCTGGACCTCGACGAGGGTGCCGGTGTCGGTGGCGATGACGTTCATGTCGACCTCGGCGCGCACGTCCTCCTCGTAGGGCAGGTCGAGGCGGACGCGGCCGTCGACGACACCGACGCTCACGGCCGCGATGGCGCACGAGATCGGCTGCGGGTCGGTGAGGCGGCCCGCCGCGCTCAGCCACGCGACGGCGTCGACGAGGGCCACGTAGGCGCCGGTGATGGCGGCGGTGCGGG
The DNA here is from genome assembly GCF_011058165.1 of Rhodococcus aetherivorans. Lineage (GTDB taxonomy): Bacteria > Actinomycetota > Actinomycetes > Mycobacteriales > Mycobacteriaceae > Rhodococcus > Rhodococcus aetherivorans. The sequence goes on along the minus strand of NZ_JAALEG010000013.1, from coordinate 23,297 downwards.
TGCCGCCGTCGGCCTGCAGGACGTCGCAGTCGATGGCGATGGTGTTCTCGCCGATGGCGGCGAGGTCGATGCAGGCGCGCAGGGCGCGGCCGACGAGGCGGCTGATCTCCTGGGTGCGGCCGCCGAGCTTGCCCTTGACGGATTCGCGTCCGCTGCGGGTGTGGGTGGCGGCGGGGAGCATCGCGTATTCGGCGGTGAGCCAGCCGAGACCGGAGCCCTTGCGCCAGCGCGGCACGCCCTCTTCGACGCTGGCGGTGCACATGACGCGGGTCTGGCCGAATTCAACGAGCACCGAGCCCGCGGGGTGGTTGGTGAATCCTCGGGTGATCCGGATGGGGCGGAGTTCGTCGTCCGCTCTGCCGTCTTCTCGTGTGGTCACCCGGACGAGCCTATTAGATGGGGTAGACGTCCCCGGCGGACACCGCGTGGACGGGCCCGGAGTACTGCTCCTTGGCTTCGGCGATGACGTCCTCGCGCGAGGTCCACGGCGGGATGTGGGTGAGCAGCAACTCGCCCACCTCGGCGCGAGCGGCGAGCATGCCGGCCTCGGCGCCGGAGAGGTGGATGCCGTCGGGGCGGTCGTCGGGTGCGTGGGTCCACGAGGCCTCGGACAGCAGGACGTCGGCGCCGCGCGCGAGCTCGACGACCTCGTCGCACATGCCGGTGTCGCCGGTGTAGACAACGGTGCGCCCGGAGTCGCTGGTGATGCGGAATCCGTAGGCCTCGGGCGGGTGGTTGACCCGGCCGGGGTGGATGGTGAGCGCGCCGAAGCGGAAGGCTTCGCCGTCGGCGAGGGGGCGCACGTCGAGGGTGTCGCTGACGTCGTCCATCTCGCCGGCGATCTCGGCGGAGGCGGCGCCGATGCGCACGCTGGTGTCCGAGGGGCCGTAGACGAGGGTCCGTCCGGTGGGGCGGTTCGGGGAGTAGCGCCGCCAGACGAGCAGGCCGGGGATGTCGAGGCAGTGGTCGGCGTGCAGGTGCGAGAGCAACAGGGAGACCTCGCCGGGGTCGGCGTAGCGCTGGAGGGCCCCGAGGACGCCGGGACCGAAGTCGATCACCAGGGGCGGGGTGCCCGGGGCGGTGATCAGGTAGCCCGACGCGGCGGAATCCGGCCCGGCCACGCTGCCGGAACACCCCAGGACGGTCATGCGCATGGGGTCATGCTGCCACGTCCCTGTGGCTGCGACGAAGCCAACGCAGGTTTTGATCGAGAGATGTCACAGTTGCGGCGACGCTGTGAGCCTACCGATCGGTCAGTTGTTGCGCGGGGGTGCGTCTCACCCGAACGAGGAGGTGGGCACGGCCGGCGGGCGGCGGCGACGACGCTCGTCGGCGGAGAGCAGCCAGGCGGCCAGGACGCCGCCCACGGCGCCGAAGAGGTGCCCCTGCCAGGAAACGCGCGGATCGCTGGGCAGCACGCCCCACAGGATGCTGCCGTAGACGAACAGCACGATCACCCCGATGACGATCTGGCTCGACTGCCGGGTGAAGATGCCGCGTGTGATCAGGTAGGTGAGCCATCCGAAGACGAGGATCGACGCGCCGATGTGCACGAAGCCGGCCCCGGCGGTGAGCCAGGTGCCGAGCCCGCCGACCACCCAGATGATCGCGGTGGCGGCCAGACCGCGGCCGATGCCGGAGACGAGCACGAGGAAGCCGAGCACGAGCAGCGGAATGGTGTTGGCGCTCAGGTGCGCCCAGTCGGCGTGGAGCACGGGTGCGAACGCCACGCCCCACAGCCCGTCGGCGGTTCTCGGTTCGATACCGGCGGAGTCGAGGTCGGCGGGCGCGGCGGCGTCGACGGCTTCGACGCCGTAGAGCAGGGCGACGAATCCGGCGATCAGGAGCGCCGCGCGCTGCCAGACGGGCCGAGGCCCGGGACGGGAACCGTCGGGTACGGTCATGCGCTCGCCCTTCGCGTGTGTCCTGTGCTGTGTTCCTGGCTTTCGAGCCTACCGACGTGCGCACCGCTCGACACGTGCGCGGCGACGGTCGGGCTTCGCCGTGAAAGCCCTGTCGACCGGCGGCCCGGTGGCTACTGTGGGAGGCACCGTCGGACCCGGGAGGCAGTCGTGCCGAGAAACGTCGGAGATCGCTACGCCTGCGAGAAGTGCGGCGCGCAGATCGTCTACGAGAAGCCGTGCCCCTGCACCGAGGGGATGCCGCATTCGGAGATCTGCTGCGGCGACCAGATGAAGCGCGTGTCGGAGGGCACGTCGGGCTGAGCCCTCAGCGCGGCCCTCAGCGCGACGTGGGAATCCCGGCCGTGAAGGCGGAGGGGAACACGTCACGATAGGCGGGGATACCCGCGACCGCGGTGGCCTGCAGCACCGCGTCGACGACGGCGCGCTGGACGACCTCGGCGGCCGCCTCGCACACGGCGGCCAGCACGGGCAGTTCGGGCGCGAAGGCCTCCGGGATCGGTCGGCTCGCGCCGGGGGGCGTCGCGGTGCCGGTGGCCAGGGCGAAGAGGGTGTCGCCGTCGAGGGGTGAGTGGGCGGGGCGGACGGCCCGGGCGAGGCCGTCGTGCCCGGCGACGGCGACACGGCGGCAGGCCGCGGCGGTCAGGTCGGCGTCGGTGGCGACGACGCCGATGGTGGTGTTGAGGGCGGTGCCCTTGGATGCGAGGGCGTTGGCGGCGGCGAGGTCGGTTGCGGTGGGCGCGACGAGCCCGAGCCGGGCGGCCCGGGCGGGGCCGAGGCCCCAGGGCAGGCCGGTCTCGGGGTCGAACACGGCTCCGACGGGGTTGGCGACGACGAGGGCTGCGACGGTGACGCCGGCGGCGGGGCCCTCGGCCAGGAACAGGCTCGCGGTGCCGATGCCGCCCTTGAGGGTGCCGGCGCGTGCGCCGACTCCGGCGCCGACGGTGCCACGGGCGACGGTCGTGCCGGCGGCCGCGGCGGCCCGGTATCCGCTGTCGGCGGTGGGCCGGGCGGTCCACTCCCCCACGGGCAGGTCGAAGACGACCGCGCCCGGCACGATGGGCACCACGGCCCCCGGCGGCCCCATCGGAATGCCGCGGCCCTGTTCCTCGAGCCACCGCATCACGCCGTCGGCGGCGGCGAGCCCGTAGGCGCTGCCTCCGGTGAGGAGCACCGCGTCGACGCGCTGGACGGAGTGGCTGGGGTCGAGCAGGTCGGTTTCGCGGGTGCCGGGCCCGCCGCCGCGGACGTCGACGGCGGCGGTGACGGCACGGTCGGGCACGACGACGGTGCATCCGGTGGCCCGCCCGGTGCCGAAGGCGTGGTCGGAGCCGAGGGTGACGTCGGCGTCGAGGGCCTGCCAGTGCCCCACGCGCAGGCCGGCGACGTCGGTGAGCGAGTCGGTGGGTCCGGGCGTGGCCGTCACGGCAGCAGCGCCTGGACGAGGGAGTCCTGCATCCAGGTCAGCCAGTGGTAGACGTCGAGGTGCGGGGCCCGCGGGTCGTCTTCGTCGAGTGTCTCGGGGGTGTCGTCGTCGATGCCGAGGGTGGTGCCGAGGGCCAGCCGGAGGTCGTTGAGCCCGTACAGCCAGGCATCGGCCTGTTCCGGGCTGAGCACCACCTTGCCGCCGGATTCGGGGACGGTGCGCAGGATGACGGCTCCGGCGGCGAGCTTGGCGTCGATGATGTCGGGTTCGTGCAGGCTGCGCAGGGCACCGTTGAGGTCGGCGGATTCGTCGTCGGGATGGACGGTGGCGTCGGCGTCGGGCCGGTGGAAGTCGGGCAGCAGCCGTTGCAGGGCGGGGACGTCCGGCGGGGTGCAGTTGCCGGTGCGCAGGCCGGTGAGGGCGGCGAGGTCGTCCTGCGGGGCGCCGGCGGCGCGTTCCTCGAGCATGCCGAGTACGGATGCGACGAGCGAGCGCAGCACCGACGCCTCGTGTGCGTCCATCTCGGATCGCAGCTTCACGCCTCCGAGCGAGTTCTTCCTGCTCCACTGCCGCACGTCGGTCGGCTCCTCCTGGCTTCGCGGTCGGGATGGTCGGCGAGCGGGCGGCCGGTCACTCGGCCCGCTGCATCGTCGCCCACAGCCCGGCGGCGTGCAGGCGTTGCACGTCGTGTTCCATCTTGTCACGCGAGCCGCTCGAGACGACCGCCTTGCCTTCGTTGTGCACCTTGAGCATCAGCTCGGTGGCCTTGGCCTTGCTGTACCCGAACAGCTTCTGGAAGATGTACGCGACGTAGTGCATGAGGTTGACCGGGTCGTCCCACACGACGGTGACCCAGGGCCGGTCGACTGCTTCGATCTCCTCGACGGTTTCGGCTTCCGCCGGCATTGCCTGCCCTGCCGCCATGGTGACGGCGGGAAACGAGGCCACGGTGACTGCGTCGGACGGCTCCGGGGGGGCGGTGCCGAACGGGCTTGTCGGGGAACACGTCGCCATGTCTCCAGGGTACGGCGTCGGCGCCCGGCAATACAGCCGCATCCCGGCCCGCGCTCTACAGTGATCGGGTGCCCGATTCCCTTCTGCCGCGCACCGCGACGGCGAGCACCGCCCTGTTCACGGACGTCTACGAGCTGACGATGCTCGAGGCCGCGCTCGCGGACGGCACCGGTTCCCGCCCTTGCACGTTCGAGGTGTTCGCGAGGCGTCTGCCGCCCGGGCGCCGGTACGGCGTGGTCGGTGGGACCGGCCGGCTGATCGATGCGCTGGAGACGTTCCATTTCGGCGAGGAGGAACTGGCCGTAGCGGCACGGTTCCTCGACGCCTCGACCGTGGAGTGGCTGCGCGGTTACCGGTTCTCCGGCGACATCGAGGGCTACCGGGAGGGCGATTTCTACTTCCCCGGTTCGCCGGTGCTGGCGGTGCGCGGCACGTTCGCCGAGTGCGTCCTGCTCGAGACCCTGATCCTGTCGATCCTCAACCACGACAGCGCGGTGGCGTCGGCGGCGGCTCGGATGGTCAGCGCCGCGGACGGCCGCACGCTGATCGAGATGGGGTCGCGCCGGACCCACGAGGAGGCGGCGGTCGCGTGTGCGCGGGCGGCATACCTCTCGGGCTTCGACGCGACGTCGAATCTCGAGGCGGTGCGCCGGTACGGGGTGCCGGGCACGGGTACCGCGGCGCACGCGTTCACGCTCGTGCACACCACCGGGGCGGGCCGCGACGAGGCGGCGGCGTTCCGGAGCCAGGTCGAGACGCTCGGGGTGGGGACCACGCTGCTGGTGGACACGTACGACATCACCAACGGGGTGCGCACGGCCGTCGAGGTGGCCGGCACCGGACTCGGGGCCGTGCGGATCGACTCGGGCGATCTCGGCGTGCTGGCCCGGCAGGTGCGGGAGCAGCTCGACGGCTTGGGGGCGACGAACACGAAGATCGTGTTGTCGGGTGACCTGGACGAGTACTCGATCGCAGGTCTGCGCGCCGAGCCGGTCGACGTGTACGGCGTCGGGACGTCGCTGGTCACCGGCTCGGGCGCGCCCACGGCCGGGATGGTCTACAAGCTGGTCGAGGTCGACGGCATCCCGGTGGAGAAGCGCAGCGCGCACAAGGAGTCCCGGGGCGGCGCCAAGCGGGCCGTGCGGTTCGCCCGCCCGACCGGCACGCTGGTGGAAGAGGTGATCTACCCGGCGGACGCGCCCGTACCGGGGGGCGACGGCGAGGTGGTGCACGAGCTGATGGTTCCGCTGGTCTGCAACGGCGAGCGGGTCGGCGACGGGCCTACGCTGGAGGAGAGCCGGGCATTGCTCGCGCACGGGCTGATCAGTCTCCCGTGGGAGGCCCTGACCCTGTCGGCGGGCGAGGCCGCGGTGCCGACCCGATTCGTGAGGTGAGGACGTTGTCGCGGGCGCTGATCATCGTCGACGTGCAGAACGACTTCTGTGAGGGCGGGTCGCTGGCCGTGGCCGGCGGCGCCGCGGTCGCCGCGGACATCAGCCGGTATCTGGCCGCACACGCGCAGGACTACGCGCACGTGGTCGCCACCCGGGATCACCACGTCGATCCGGGTGCGCACTTCGCCGAGGAGCCGGACTTCGTGGACTCGTGGCCGCCGCACTGTCGGGCGGGAACCGAGGGTGCCGAGTTCCATCCGGCCCTCGACACCACCCGCGTGGAGGCGGTCTTCTCCAAGGGGGCGTTCGAGGCCGCGTACTCGGGCTTCGAGGGCAGCCACGACACGGGCGAGTCCCTCGACGGGTGGCTGCGCGGGCACGGGGTCACCGCGGTCGACATCGTGGGTATCGCCACCGATCACTGCGTGCGGGCGACCGCGCTCGATGCCACCGCCGCCGGGTTCGACACGCGGGTGCTGCTGCCGTACACGGCCGGGGTGAGCGAGGCGACCGTCGAGTCGGCGCTCTCGGCGCTCCGGGAGGCGGGTGTGGACCTGGTCGGACAGGTCGGGCCGCGAACCTGACGGTGGTGCCCAGTACCCTGACGCGGTGCCCGAACTCCCGAATGTGCCGGAACTGCTGCGCACCGCGGTGCACGCGCTGGGCGGCAAGGAACGGCGCAACCAGCTGACCATGGCCTCGGCGGTGGCGCATTCGCTGGACACCGGCGAGCACCTCGCGGTCCAGGCCGGTACCGGCACCGGCAAGTCGCTGGCCTACCTCGTGCCGGCCGTGCGGTATGCGGTGCAGACGGGCCGGACGGTGGTGGTCTCCACCGCGACGATCGCGCTGCAGCGTCAGCTGGTGGACCGGGACCTGCCGCGGCTGGCCGGCGCGCTGGAGTCGGCGCTGGGCCGGCGCCCCCGCTTCGCGATCCTCAAGGGCCGCGGGAACTATCTGTGCCTGAACAAGATCCACACCGGTCTGGCCGAGGAGCCGCCTGCGGACGACCAGTTGTTCGACGCGTTCGCCCTGTCGCGGATCGGCCGGGAGGTGCGTCGGATCACAGAGTGGTCGTCGGCCACCGGCACCGGCGACCGCGACGACCTCGTCCCCGGCGTGTCGGATCAGGCGTGGCGTCAGGTGAGTGTCACCGCCCGCGAGTGCCTGGGCAAGTCGCGGTGCCCGGTCGGCGAGGACTGTTTCGCGGAGATCGCCCGCGCCGAGGCCGGGCAGGTCGACGTGGTCGTCACCAACCACGCGCTGCTGGCGATCGACGCGATCAGCGGCATCTCGATCCTGCCCGAGCACGACGTGGTGGTGGTCGACGAGGCGCACGAACTCGTGGACCGCGTCACCGGGGTGGCGACGGCGGAGCTGTCCGGCGGCACCGTCTCGGCCGCGGCGCGGCGCTGCGTGAAGCTGATCGAGGACGAGGACGTCGACCGGCTCGAGGGGGCCGCCGAGAACTGGGAGGCGCTGCTCGAGGAGCTGCCGCCGGGGCGGTGGGACGAGTTGCCCGAGGGCGCGGGCGCGGCGCTGGCCGCGATCCGCGACGCGGCGTGGGCCGTGCGCACGGCGATCGGACCACCCAAGCCGGGGCTCGACGCCGAGGCCGCCGCGGCCCGCAACCAGGCGCTGGCGGACGTCGACGAGGTGCACGACTGCGCGGTTCGCGTGCTGACCGCCTTCGAGGAGACGGATCCCGCTGCCCGCCGGGACGTCGTCTGGCACGCCGCCGACGAGTTCCGCGGCAACACCCGCCACACGGTGCGGATGGCGCCGCTGTCCGTCGGCGGACTGCTGCGGTCCCGGCTGTTCGCCGCGTCGACGGTCGTCCTGACCTCGGCGACGTTGACGGTGGGTGGCTCGTTCGACGCGCTCGCCGTCAACTGGGGGCTGCCGCCGCAGTCGCCGGCCCGCAGCGACACCGGCGCGGCGTCGGGGACGGAACCACCGTCCGACGACGGGGACCTGCGGTGGAATTCCCTGGACGTGGGATCGCCGTTCGATCACGCCCGCTCCGGCATCCTGTACGTCGCCAAGCACCTGCCGGCCCCAGGCCGCGACGGGCTCTCCCCCGCGTACCTGGACGAGATCGCGGAGCTGATCGAGGCCGCCGGCGGCCGCACGCTCGGGCTCTTCTCGTCGATGCGCGCCGCGAAGGCGGCGGCGGAGGCGATGCGGGAGCGCCTGGACACGCCGGTCCTGTGCCAGGGCGAGGACGCGACCGGCGCCCTGGTGGAGAAGTTCGCGGCCGACGAACCGACGTCGTTGTTCGGGACCCTGTCGCTGTGGCAGGGCGTGGACGTGCCGGGACCGTCGCTGTCGCTGGTGATCCTGGACCGGATCCCGTTCCCGCGACCGGACGACCCGCTGCTGGTGGCGCGGCAGCGGGCGGTGGAGGCGCGCGGGGGCAACGGCTTCCTGTCGGTGGCGGCCACCCACGCCGCGCTGCTGCTCGCGCAGGGCGTGGGCCGGTTGTTGCGCAGCACGGACGATCGGGGTGTCGTGGCGGTGCTCGATCCCCGCCTGGCGACCGCACGGTACGGCGGGTATCTGCGCGCGTCGCTGCCCCCGTTCTGGGAGACAGCCGATCCGCGGGTGGTGCGCAAGGCGCTCGTCCGTCTGCGGGGCTGACCGGGCCGCGACGCGTCCGATCCCGAAACGTTCACGACTTTCCCGGAATTTCCGGCCGTTTCGCGGCAGCATCGAAGGCGGCGCAGGCGCCGGAGTCGAGGGTCGCAGGGACAGGGGGCTTTTCGGATATGCCACAGGGCGTTGTGAAGTGGTTCGACGAGGAGAAGGGGTTCGGCTTCATCGCGGAGGAGGGCGGCGGGCCCGACATCTTCGTCCACTACTCGGAGATCGCGGGGACGGGCTTCCGCTCGCTGACAGAGGGTCAGCGCGTCGAGTTCGAGATCGGACTGGGTGTGAAGGGACCTCAGGCGGAGAACGTCCGACCGGTGTGAGAACCGCGGCCGCCGCGGCACCGGTGATCAGACCCGCAGGCCCACCTCGACGATCGCCTTGGCAACCGACCGCACGGGTGCCTGGTTGCTGCGGGCGTGGCCGCGGATGAGCCGGAACGCCTCGTCGGGGGTGGTGCTCCGGGCGTGGGCGATGATGCCCTTCGCCTGTTCGATGACGATGCGCGAATCGAGCGCCGCCTGCAGTTGCGCGTTCAGCTGCTCGTGCTGCCGCAGCTTGTTGGAGTTGACGATGTAGCCGGTGGCCATGTCTGCGAAGATCTGCGCCGCCGCGATCTCACGATCCGCCCATTCGCGCGGTTCGCACGCGTACAGGTCGAGAGCGCCGATCTTCTCGTCCGCGAGCTGCATCGGTATGCCGGCCACCGCCGCGATCCCGTGCTCGCGGGCCTTCTCGGCGTAGTCCGGCCACAGGTCTGATCGTGTCCGCACGTCGGCGACCGCGATGGGCTCGCCACGATCGAACGCGTACTGGCACGGCCCCACCCCGGCCTCCTCCTGGCAGCGTTCCATCTCCCCCACCACCTCGGCGGCCGCGGTGACGAACTGCAGCCGGCCCTCGCACTGCAGGCTCACGCCGCACCCGAGGAGACCCAGAACGGCGGTCACGCCGTCGACGAGCTCGTCGAGCGCTGCGCCGACGTCGTAGGGGGTGGGCAGCAGGCGCGCGAACCGCGACAGCACCGCCATGAACTCGTCCTGGTCGAACACCGGCGCGCCCCCTCCGGTCGGCAACACCCTCGATAGTGACACACATCACAGTTCTTGGGTGGCGTCGCACGCGTCACATCACATATCCTGGTACACAGAGCGTCCGCCCCAGATCCCGGCGACGCCCGAATCGGAGCCGCCCCGACCCCCGGTGCTCCTCTCTCACTCTCCACGAATCGTGTGGACAGGTTTTCGGGAGAACACCGCTCGAGGCCCGGTTGCCCGTCGCTCCGAGCAGGTGTACCTCCCGGACACGATCCGCGAAGAAGGAACACCCATGGCTCACCTCGCCCATCCGGCTCCCCACAGCGACAACTCGCCGCTGCTCTCGGTACCGTCCATCATCGTCGGTGCCGGCACCCTCTCGTGCGGGCTGGCCGTCGCGATCAGCCGATCCCTCACCCTCGGCGTGCTGGCCGCCCTTCTCACGGTGGCGACGGTCGCGGTCGCAGCGGTGATGATCCGCTCCTGACCTCGCCCACTCCCGACTCCGACGGCCCGCCCGGGCCCACCCGAGCAAGGAACCGATGAACCACCTCAATCACGTCGCCGACCCGAGCACCGTCCCGGGTTCGGCGATGAGCACGGCCGAGATCAAGGCTCGTATCGACGCGATGTTCGCGGACGACCACGGGAGCACTGTGACCGGCGACGATCGCAGGGCCACCGCGGCCTCGCCCCGGCGCCCCGGATGGGCGTCGAGCCGGCGCGGCCGCAGGAGCTGACCACCGACGTTCTCCCGGCGTCGGTGGTCTCCGACCGGACCACCGGCTTCCGGACAGCGCCGCAGGGGGGCGCTTCCGGAAGCCGGTGGTCCGTCACTGCCGGGTCACGGCTGATGTGTCACTGCCGGGTCACGGCTGATGTGTCACTGCCGGGTCACGGCTGATGTGTCACTGCCGGTTCACGGCTGATGCGTCACTACCGGGTCACGGCGCCGCGACGAGCGCGGGCGAGGTCGAGACGTCCCACTTCATCGAGACCGAGGTGCCGTCGGGGACGGTGACGACATCCGTGTGGGACGTCAGGGTCCGGATCAGCGCGAGCCCGTGGCCACGGCAGCTGTCGCCGGACGGATCCTCCGGGGTGCGCCAGCGGCCGTGATCGGTGACGATCACTTCGACGGAACGTTCCCCCGGTCGATAGACGGCCTCCAGGTCGACCGCGCCGACACGATCCCCGTACCCGTCGGGATACGCGTGCTCGACGGCATTGGCCAGCGCTTCGTAGCTGGCCAGCAGCACATCCTGCCCGAGTTCGACCTCGAGGTGGAGGCGGTCCAGCCACCGGTCCAGGGCCTGCCGGAGCATCGTCACCTGGCTCGGCTCGGCGCGGACCCCGCGGTAGAACAACCCGGTCGATGTGAACGCCTGAGAGGCGTGTCGCGAGTGCATCCTCCTCCTCGATTTCCGATGCGTCCTCGGTCGGACGCATCGGGTGTATACCCACCGCCCCGCGGTCCTATACCTCGAAGCGAGGGCGTGCGCACAGCGACGGGCGACCGTCCCGGTCAGCCGGCACGGGCGACCCGCGCCGGATAGACGAATCCGGGCAGCACCCGCCCGGCGACGGTCGCGACGCCGAGGACGACGAGGAGCGCCGGCACCAGCGTGGTTCCCACGTAGCCGATCCCCGGGTCCGTGAGCCCGATCGCCCCGGCACACACCGCGGCGGGCACATGCGGCGCCCGCAGCAGCGCCATGGCGACGACCGCAAGTCCCGCTGCGACGGCGGCGCCGGCCTGCGACGGACCGGCGACGGCCGCGACGACGAGCGCCGCGGCCGCGGCCGCAGGGTAGGCCCGCACGATCGCTCCGGGCCGGGCGGCCGGGGTGCCGGGTGCGAGGGCGATGAGGGCTGCGGACGCGACGTACGGCAACCCGAACACCGCCCAGTGGGCGAGGTTCTCGAGGGCGGCGAGCGCGCCGGCCGCGCCGAGCGCGACGGCCCCCGGGGCGAGGGCGGCGGCCAGGGCACGGCGGGACCCGTCCGGTGCATCACCGAGAAGCGGTGGCATCCGATTACTCTCCTTCGGTCTCGGAGTGTGCGGCCGGGCTCAGAGTGCGGCCGGGTTCAGAGTGCGGCCCAGGAATCCACGGACGAGGTCCGCGATCTCCGGCCCGTGGGTCTCGAGGGCGAAGTGGCCTGCGTCGAGCAGGTGAATCTCCGCGTCGGGGAGGTCGCGGGCGAATGCTTCCGCACCGGCGGGACCGAAGATCTCGTCGCCGCGGCCCCACGCCACCAGGGTCGGCGGCCGCCAGGCGCGGAAGTACTCCTGGAATGCCGGGTACGCGTCGAGGTTGAACTGGTAGTCCCAGAACAACTGGAGCTGGATCTCCTTGTTGCCGGGCCGATCGAGGCCCAGTTGGTCGAGCAGCCAGGCTTCCGGGGCGATCCGGTCGAGCCGGTCCTCGGGGACACCGTGGACGTACTGCCACCGGGTCGCCTCGGGCTCGAGGAGGGCACGGACGGTGGATTCGTGGGCGGCGCGGTCCTGTGCGTGGGCGAAGAGGACCTCCCAGAACGGGGTGAACCCTTCGCGGTAGGCGTTGCCGCTCTGGGTGATCAGCGCGGTGACGCGCTCGGGGTTCCCGGCCGCGATCCGCAGGCCGATCGGGGCGCCGTAGTCGTGGAGGTAGAGGGCGAAGCGCGTCAGCCCGATCCGGTCGAGCAGCGCATCGGTGATCTGCGCGAGACGGTCGAAGCTGTAGTCGAACTCGTCGACGGCGGGCATCGCCGATCGCCCGAAGCCGATGTGGTCGGGGGCGACGAGGTGGTACTGGTCGGCGAGCTCGCCGAGCAGGTGGCGGAACATGTGCGAGCTGGACGGGAAGCCGTGCAGCAGAACGAGAGCCGGCGCACCCGGGTCCCCGGCCTCGCGGTAGGAAACGTCGAGCCCGTCGATGGTCTCGGTGCGGTGGCGGACAACGGAAGCGGACATGAGTCCTCCTCGGATCGGTCGGAGAACGAGCGTTCTCCGGTACGTGGTGTAGCGTAGAGAACGATGGTTCTCGATGCAAGAGGGAGGGGCCCGATGGACGCGGACACCGCGCAGACCCGGCTGCTCGACGCCGCCGAGGAACTGTTCAACGAGCACGGCATCCAGGCCGTCGGAATGGACACGATCCGGGCCCGCTCCGGGGTGTCGCTCAAGCGGCTCTATCAGCTCTACCCCGCCAAGGACCGGCTCGTGGAGGCCGTTCTGACCCGGCGCGATCACACCGTGCTGACGGATCTGCGCCGGTATGTCGATGCCCGCACCGATCCGCGCGAGCGGGTTCTCGCGGTGTTCGACTTTCTCGAGGAATGGTTCGCCTGCAGCGACTTCCGCGGCTGCACCTTCATCAACACGTTCGGCGAACTCGGCGGAATCTCCGGTGACGTCGCCGAGATCGCCCGCACGCACAAGGACGCGTTCCGGCGCTACCTGCGCGGACTCGTGGCGGACGCGGGCAGCCCCCCGGCACTGGGCGACCAGCTGGCGATCCTGGCCAACGGGGCGATGGCGACGGCGGCGATCTCCGGTTCTCCCGCCGTCGCGCGGCAGGCCCGCGACGCCGCGCGCGTCCTGCTCGACGCGAGCGGCCGCGGGCCCGGCGCGGAGAGCTAGCTAGGCGAGCACGACCTTGCCGAGTTCGGCGTCCGACGCGAGCAGCTCGTGGTGCGGCAGCACCCGCACCGTGTAGCCGACCGACCCGGCCATCGGCAGCGCGACCTCGACCTCGAAGACCTCGCCCAGCGGGTTCGTGCCGGTGTGCCGCATCGGCACCGTCACCACGTCGGACAGGGTGTCGTCGACCCCGACCCGGCCGACGACGGCCTGAACGACCACGTCGGTCACCCGGAGACCGTCGAGGTACACGTGGGCGGTCAGGGCCAGTTTGGAGCCGATCTCCGGGATGTCCGGCAGTCCGGCGCTGTCGACCTGGGCCACCCGCACGGCCGGCCATGCCGCCTCGACGCGACGCCGGTAGTGGGCGAGCTCGCGCGCTCCGGCGAACCCGTCGGCGACCGCCTCGCGCGCGGCCGCGGCCGCCGGCGCGTAGTACTGCACGGTGTAGTCCCGGACCATGCGGGAGGCGAGCACCTTCGGACCGAGGTTCTGGAGCGTGTGCCGCACCATCTCGATCCAGCGGGTGGGCACACCGCTGCCGTCCCGGTCGTAGAACCGCGGCAGGACCGAGCGCTCGAGCAGCTCGTACAGGGCGCTGGCCTCGAGGTCGTCGCGGCGGTGTTCGTCGATCACACCGTCGGCGGTGGGGATGGCCCAGCCGTTCTCGCCGTCGTACATCTCGTCCCACCAGCCGTCGCGGATGGAGAGGTTGAGCCCGCCGTTGAGGGCCGACTTCATCCCGGAGGTGCCGCACGCCTCGAGCGGGCGCAGCGGGTTGTTCAGCCACACGTCGCAGCCCCAGTAGAGGTACCGGGCCATGGACATGTCGTAGTCCGGCAGGAAAACGATGCGGTGCCGCACGTCGGCGGCATCGGCGAACCGCACCACCTGCTGGATCAGTGCCTTGCCGCCGTCGTCGGCCGGGTGGCTCTTGCCGGCGACGACCAGCTGCACGGGGCGCTCCTCGTCGAGCAGCAGGGCCCGCAGTCGTTCCGGGTCGCGCAGCATCAGGGTGAGCCGCTTGTAGGTCGGCACCCGGCGGGCGAAGCCGACGGTGAGCACGTGCGGATCGAAGACCCCGTCCACCCAGCCGAGTTCGGCCTCGGTGGCGCCGCGCTGGAGCCAGGACCGGCGCAGCCGCCGACGGATCTCCTCCACCAGCTGCGCACGCAACGTGTTGCGGGTGGCCCACAGCTCGCGCGGTTCGACCGTCTGCAGCAGTTCCCAGCCCTGGGCCTCCTCGACCCGGTCGGGACCGGCGAGACGGTTGGCGAACTCGAGCCACTCGCGGGCGGCCCAGGTATGGGCGTGCACGCCGTTGGTGACCGACCCGATCGGCACCTCGCCGGCGTCGAAGCCGGGCCACAGGCCCACGAACATCTCGCGGCTGACCCGGCCGTGCAGCTTCGACACGCCGTTGCTGCGCTGGCCGAGCCGCAGACCCAGGTGGGCCATGTTGAACACACGGGGGTCCGATTCCCGGCCGAGGGAAAGGACGCGGTCCACCCCCAGGCCGGGCAGCAGCGCCGACTCGTTCTCGCCGTTCGGTCCGGAGAAGTAGTGCCGGACGAGTTCCGCCGGGAACCGGTCGATGCCCGCGGGAACCGGGGTGTGGGTGGTGAAGACGGTGCCGGCGCGCACGGCGGCGAGCGCCTCGTCGAAGTCCAGACCGGCGCCCGTGACCAGTTCGCGGATGCGTTCGGCGCCCAGGAACCCGGCGTGTCCCTCGTTCATGTGGAACACCTCGGGATCGCGCAGTCCCGCGATCCGGGTGTAGGCGCGGACGGCGCGCACCCCGCCGACCCCGGCCAGGATCTCCTGCTTGATGCGATGGTCCTGGTCGCCGCCGTAGAGGCGGTCGGTGACCCCGCGCAGTTCCTCGTCGTTCTCGGCGATGTCCGAGTCGAGCAGCAGCAACGGGACGCGGCCCACCTGGGCGATCCACACCCGGGCGGTGAGGGTGCGATTGCCGGGCATGGCGACCTGGATCAGCGCAGGGGTGCCGTCGGCCTCGGTCAGCAGCCGCAGCGGCAGGCCCTGCGGGTCGTAGTTCGGGTAGTGCTCGCTCTGCCATCCGTCGGCGGTCAGGGACTGACGGAAGTAGCCGGAGCGGTAGAGCAGGCCGACACCGATGAGCGGCAGGCCGAGGTCCGAGGCCGCCTTGAGGTGGTCGCCGGCCAGGATGCCGAGTCCG
The DNA here is from genome assembly GCF_011058165.1 of Rhodococcus aetherivorans. GTDB lineage: Bacteria > Actinomycetota > Actinomycetes > Mycobacteriales > Mycobacteriaceae > Rhodococcus > Rhodococcus aetherivorans. The sequence goes on along the minus strand of NZ_JAALEG010000013.1, from coordinate 8,033 downwards.
CCGGAGTAGTTCGGCAGAACCTCGGAAACGCCGAACTCCATGGAGAAGTAGGCGATGCCGGACGGCAGCCCGGTGCCCTCCTGCTGCTGGTGCTGGTACCAGCGCGGCCTCGCGAGGTAGTCGTCGAGGTCGGCCGACTCGGCGTCGAGCCGCGCGAGGAACTCCTCGTCGGCGGCGAGCGCGTCGAGACGGGCCGGCGGCACCTCGCCGAGCATCCGCACCGGGTCGTGCTCGACGCGACGCCACAGCGCGGAGTCGATCGAGGCGAACAGGTCCTGCGTGGGCGTGTGCCACGACCAGCGCAGGTTGACGGCGAGCGGGCCCAGTCCGGCCAGCCGCTGGGGAAGGTGGGCTCGTACGGTGAACCGACGCAAGGCTCTCACCCCGGGAAGACTACCGACATTCGGCCGGCCGGGAAGACCGGCAAATGCGGCGGCCGTCCGGCGGCCGGGCCACGTTCCCGCGAGCGGACGCGCGAGCCCCGCGGCACACGGCGCCGCGGGGCTCGCTCGTTCCGTCGCGTCGACCCCGGGTAACAGCTATTGCGGGGCGTCGACGACATTGCGCGTCGCATGAGGGGACGGCGGTGCGTACCTCCACTACGGTTGGGGACGGGCCGCATCCGAAGGCTCGTCAGCAGTCCGTGCGAGGGAAACGGAGCCGGCATGACAGACGGAACGGAGCGAGCGTGACAGGTCGAATCGGAGCCAGCGCGACAGGCCGCCTCGGCATCGACGATGTCCGTCCCGACATCTCGGGAGGGCGACATCCGGTCAAGGCCGTTGTCGGGGAGGTGGTTCCCGTGTCGGCAGTCGTGTGGCGAGAAGGCCACGACGCCGTCGCCGCCACCCTGGCCGTGCGCGGGCCGGGATCGGACCCGGAGAGCGAAGGGAAGCTGATCCGGATCCCGATGGTTCCCGGCGAGGTGCCCGACACCTTCCACGCCGTGTTCACCCCCACCAGTCCGGGACTGTGGACGTACCGGGTGGAGGCCTGGAGCGATCCGGTGAGCACGTGGCGGCACGCGGTGGACGCGAAGGTCGACGCCGGCCAGGGTCCGGAGGACCTGGCGAACGACATCGAGATCGGCGCCCGCCTGTTCGAGAAGGCCGCGAAGACCGCGCCGCGCCCCAACCGGCCGGCCCTGCTCGCCGTGGCCGCGGCGCTGCGTTCGGAGCGCCCTCTCGCCGACCGGATCGCCCCTGCCTTCGCCGCCGACATCACCGAGATCCTGCGGGCCAATCCCCTGCGCGAGCTGATCACCCGCGGGAAGGCGTACACCGCCGTGGTCGATCGGGAACGGGCCCTGTTCGGTTCCTGGTACGAGTTCTTCCCCCGCTCGACGGGCGGGTGGAACGAGGACGGCACGCCACGGCACGGCACCTTCGCCACCGCCGCGGAGGAACTGCCGCGGGTCGCCGCGATGGGCTTCGACGTGGTGTACCTGCCGCCCATCCACCCGATCGGCAAGGTCAACCGCAAGGGACCGAACAACACCCTCACCGCCGGCCCGGACGACGTGGGCTCCCCCTGGGCCATCGGCTCCGACGAGGGCGGCCACGACGCGATCCACCCGCAGCTCGGCACGGAGGACGACTTCCGCGCCTTCGTCGCCCGGGCGCGCGAACTCGACCTCGAGGTGGCCCTCGATCTGGCGCTGCAGTGCGCCCCGGACCACCCGTGGGCGAAGGAGCATCCCGAGTGGTTCACGGTCCTGCCGGACGGCACGATCGCCTACGCCGAGAACCCGCCCAAGAAGTACCAGGACATCTATCCGGTCAACTTCGACAACGATCCGGACGGCATCTACGCCGAGGTGCTGCGCGTGGTGCGGCACTGGATCAGCTTCGGCGTCAAGATCTTCCGGGTCGACAACCCGCACACCAAGCCGCCGAACTTCTGGGAGTGGCTGATCGCCGAGGTCAAGCGCACCGATCCCGACGTGCTGTTCCTGTCCGAGGCCTTCACCCGTCCCGCCCGCATGTACGGCCTCGCCCGACGCGGGTTCACGCAGTCCTACACGTACTTCACCTGGCGCGTGGCGAAGTGGGAGCTGACCGAATTCGGACAGGAGATCGCGGCGAAGGCGGACGAGGCGCGCCCGAACCTGTTCGTCAACACGCCCGACATCCTGCACGAGTCGCTGCAACACGGCGGACCCGGAATGTTCGCTCTGCGCGCGGCCCTCGCGGCCACGCTCGCCCCGTCGTGGGGGGTGTACTCCGGTTACGAACTCTACGAACACGTCCCGCTGCGACCCGGCAGCGAGGAGTACCTCGACTCGGAGAAGTACCAGCTGCGTCCGCGACGGTTCGACGAGGCCCGCCGCCGCGGCGAATCCCTCGAGCCGTGGATCGCCACGCTCAACCGGATCCGGCGCGCCCACCCGGCCCTGCAGCAGCTGCGCAACATCCACTTCCACCACATCGACAACGACGCCCTCATCGCGTATTCGAAATTCGATCCCCGGACCGGGGATTCGGTCCTCACCGTGATCAACCTCAACCCGTTCGGCGCCGAGCAGGGCACCGTCTGGCTGGACATGCCGGCGCTCGGCCACGAATGGCACGACCAGCTCACGGTGTTCGACGAGGTGTCCGGCGCGCAGTACTCGTGGGGCCAGGCCAACTTCGTCCGGCTCGAACCCTGGCGCGCGGTGGCGCACATCCTGGCGCTGCCCCCGATCGGTGTACCGACGCGAACCACCCTCGCCTACAGGAGCAACTCGTGACAGTGCCCCCGACTCGACGCCACTCCCCCAACCCGCACGACCTCGCCCGGCTGGCGGCCGGCGAGCACCACGATCCGCACTCGGTGCTCGGCGCCCACCCGCATCCGGAAGGCACGATCATCCGGGCCATGCGTCCCCACGCGGAGAAGGTGGCGGCGCGCATCGGCGGCATCGATCACCCACTCGAGCCTCTCGGCCACGACGTGTTCAGCGCGCTCGTCCCGGTGCACGACCTGTCGGACTACCGGCTCGTGGTGACCTACCCGTTCGAGCACACCGTCGTCGTCGCCGACCCGTACCGGTTCCTGCCCACGCTCGGGGAGCTGGACCTGCACCTGTTCGCCGAGGGCCGGCACGAGCGGCTGTGGGAGATCCTGGGGGCGCATCAGCGCTCGTACGAGACCCCCGACGGCACGGTCCGCGGCACGTCGTTCGCGGTGTGGGCGCCCGGCGCGCGCGGCGTCACGGTCGTCGGCGACTTCGACGGCTGGAGCGGCCGGCTCGCGCCGATGCGGGTGCTCGGCTCCAGCGGCGTGTGGGAACTGTTCCTGCCCGACGTGGAGCCGGGTGCGCTGTACAAGTTCCGGGTCCACGGCCGCGACGGCTCGGTCCAGGACAAGGCCGACCCGATGGCGTTCGCCACCGAGGTGCCGCCGGCGACGGCCTCCGTGGTCAACCACAGCAGCTACGTGTGGGGCGACGACGCGTGGCTCGCCGCCCGGGCCGACTCCCGGCCGTGGCAGGAGCCGATGAGCGTCTACGAGGTGCACCTCGGCTCGTGGCGTCCCGGTCTCGGATACCGGGAGCTGGCCGACCAGCTCGCCGAGTACGTCGCGGCGGCCGGCTTCACCCACGTCGAGCTGCTGCCGGTGGCCGAGCATCCCTTCGGCGGATCGTGGGGATACCAGGTCACCTCGTACTACGCGCCCACCGCCCGCTTCGGCACGCCCGACGAGTTCCGTGCGTTCGTCGACCGGTTGCACGCCGCCGGCATCGGCGTGATCGTGGACTGGGTGCCCGCCCACTTTCCGAAGGACGAGTGGGCCCTGGCCCGCTTCGACGGCAGCGCCCTCTACGAACACCCCGATCCCCGGCGTGGCGAGCAGCTGGACTGGGGCACCTACGTCTTCGACTTCGGCCGCCGGGAGGTGCGCAACTTCCTCGTCGCCAACGCGCTGTACTGGATCGACGAGTTCCACATCGACGGCCTGCGCGTCGACGCCGTCGCCTCGATGCTGTACCTCGACTACTCGCGGCCCGAGGGCGGCTGGACCCCCAACGTGTACGGCGGCCGGGAGAACCTCGAGGCGGTGGCCTTCCTGCAGGAGATGAACGCCACCGTGCACAAGCTCCACCCCGGCGTCGTCACCGTCGCCGAGGAGTCCACGGCATGGCCCGGCGTCACCCGGCCCACCCATGCGGGCGGGCTCGGGTTCTCCATGAAATGGAACATGGGTTGGATGCACGACACCCTCGGGTACATCGGCCGGGACCCGGTGCATCGCACGTACCACCACCATGAGATCACCTTCTCGCTGGTGTACGCCTGGAGTGAGAACTTCGTCCTGCCTGTCAGCCACGACGAGGTCGTGCACGGCAAGGGCACGCTCTGGACCCGGATGCCGGGTGGCGACCGCGAGCAGGCCGCCGGCCTGCGCGGCCTGCTCGCGTACATGTGGGCCCACCCCGGCAAGCAACTGCTGTTCATGGGGCAGGAGTTCGGCCAGACCGCGGAATGGTCCGAGGAGCGGGGCCTGGACTGGTGGCAGCTCGACGATCCGCACAACGGACCGCTGCACCAGGGCGTGCACCGGCTCGTCGCCGACCTCAACCGGATCTACCGTGAGCACCCCGCCCTGTGGACGCTGGACACCTCGCCGAGCGGGTACTCGTGGATCGACGCCAACGACTCGGCGAACAACGTGCTGAGCTTTCTCCGTCACGGGAGCGACGGTTCCGTCGTGGCGTGCCTGTTCAACTTCTCCGGATCGACGCATTCGGACTATCGTGTCGGACTACCCGAAACAGGACAGTGGTCGGAGATCCTCAACACGGATTCGACGGCCTACCAGGGCAACGGCGTCGGCAACCTCGGCGCCGTGACGGCCACGGCACGCTCCTGGCACGGGCGCCCGGCGTCGGCGGAGGTGACGCTGCCTGCTTACGGTGCGATCTGGCTGACGTTGCAGCGGTGACCGCCGTCCTCGGACGACAGGAGAAGAACAGGTGACTCGGACGCGGCTGCCGTTCCGCCTCGCGGTACCGGCGCTGGCCGTGATGGTGCTCGCCGGATGTGCCGCTCGCATCGAGGGCACCGCCGTCTCCATCTACGACAACCCGTTCTCGGTGGCGGGCCTGCCGGTGTCCTCGGGCCCGAGCGGCCCGCGGCCCGCCGCCCCGGACGCGCAGGTGACGATCGAGAACTCGGACGGCGGGGACGTCGACGTCCTCGCCGGCAACGCGGTCGCCGACATCGAGGCCTACTGGAACGAGGAGTTCCCGCGCATCGCCCGGGGCGCGTTCGAGCCCGTCGGCACGATCGCCTCGTGGGATCCCGACGAGCGCGGCCCGAAGTTCTGCGGCGAATCCACCTTCGAGTTCATCAACGCCGCGTACTGCAACCGCGACGACGTCATCGGGTGGGACCGCACCTACCTGATGCCGCAGCTCATCGAGACGTTCGGCCCGATGGCGGCCGTGACGGTGCTCGCCCACGAGTACGGGCACGCCGTCCAGTTCAAGGCCGGGACGGTCGCCGAGGACGATCCGGGAATCGTGTTCGAGCAGCAGGCGGACTGCTTCGCAGGCGCCTTCATGCGGCACGTCGCCGCCGGCAACTCGGATCACTTCCGGTTGAACACCTCGGACGGGCTGAACTCGGTGCTGGCGTCGATGGTCTCCTTCCGCGACAGCGACCCCAACGACCCGGACGCGATCCACGGGTCGGCATTCGAGCGGGTCACCGCGTTCCAGATCGGCTTCACCGACGGTGCGGGATCGTGCACCCGCATCGACGCCGCCGAGATCGAGTCCCGGCGCGCCGATCTGCCGCAGTTCTTCGACAGTTCCGACGACGGCGAACTTCCCGTGACCGAGGAGTCGGTGGAGGCGCTGATGGCCTCGTTCCGCCGGGTGTTCGATCTGCCGGAGCAACCGGAGCTCGACCTGTCCGGCGCCGACCTCGGCTGTCCGGACGCGAAGGCCACGTCGCCGGTGTCGTACTGTCCCGCCACCAACACCATCGGGGTGGACGTCGACGAGCTGGCGGACCGCGGTACCCCGTTGCAGACCGGCGCCGGGGGGATCACGACCGACGTACGGGGCGACTACGCCGCCTACGTGCTGCTCGCCTCCCGGTACGCCCTGGCCGTGCAGAACGCGGCCGGCCAGTCGCTTGTCGACCCCCAGACGGCGCTGCGGGCTGCCTGCCTCGCCGGCGTGATCAGCGCGGAACTGAGCCCCGACAGCACCGGCGCCCAGCCGGCCGAGGACATGGTGTGGTTGTCGCCGGGCGATCTGGACGAGGCGGTCTCCGGCCTGCTGACCGACGGCCTCGCCGCCAGCGACGTCAACGGCAACACCGTGCCGAGCGGATTCTCCCGGGTGGACGCGTTCCGCACCGGGGTTCTCGGCGGCGAGGCCGCCTGCTCGGGCCGCTACCACTGACCGACGCGCGGTGGCGGCCCGGGAAGCCGGACCGCCACCGCGGGTCGGGAACCGATCAGTACAGCGCCGACGCCAGCTTGCGGCGCGCGGTGACGACGAACGGCTCGGCGGGATCGAACAGCTCGAACAGCTCCAGCAGCCGCGTGCGGGCGGCGTTCCTCTCGTCGCCGGCGCTGCGGGCGACGAACCCGATCAGCCGGGTGAAGGCGGCCTCGGGCTGCTGGGCGAACAGTTCGGCGTCGGCCGCGACGAGCTGCGCCTCGAGGTCGGCCGGGGCGGCGTCGGCCGCGGCGATCGCGTCCTCGGGCACCGACTGAGCGCGGGCGAGGAACCGGACCTGCCGCAGCGCGGCCAGAGCGTCGGCATTGGCGGGCTCGGAGTTCAGGATCAGCTCGTACGCCGCCTCGGCACCGGCCAGGTCCCCTGCCTCGAGGGCCTGCTCGGCGGCGACGAACCGCGGATCCTCCTGCTCCTCGACGGGCTCGGCGCCGGGCGGGCCGGACAGCTTTCCGGCGACCGCGTCCTGGATGGCGGCGAGCCATTGCCGAAGCTGCGGTTCGGGCTGCACGCCCTGGAAGTCGGCGAGGGGCTGCCCGGCGGCGATCGCGACGACGGTCGGCACGGACTGCACACCGAACGCCTGCGCGATCCGCGGGTTGGCGTCCACGTCGACCTTCGCGAGGACCCAGCTGCCGCCGCCCTCGTGGGCCAGCTTCTCGAGGACCGGCGAGAGCTGCTTGCACGGGCCACACCAGGTGGCCCACAGGTCCACGATGACGGGGACCTGCATCGAGCGCTGCAGCACCTCGGCCTCGAAGGTGGCCTCGGTAACGTCGACGACGGGCGTGAAACCGGACTGGGGGCCGGTGCCGGAGCCGGGCTGCGACGGAGGTGGGGGCGCGGTAGACCGCTCCTTGAGGGGCGCGAGATCCACCGCGCCGGACATCGCCGCGGCGGTCGCGGCGGAACGTGCTGCAGGACGGGAACCTGGTCGAGTCACGCCGTCCAGTCTGTCACGTTCCGCGCGACAGGGGACAGCAGGTCAGGCGAGTGCGGGCGCGTCCACCGGACGCGCTTGCGCGGACAGTTCCGCGAGCCGGCCGGTGCGCACAGCCCACCATTCGAAGACGATCGTGCCGAACGGCGGGACGGACGAGATCAGGGCCAGGCCCGTGGTGACCAGGTTCCACTTCAGCGCCCGCGCGGTGAGGAGGGCGACGAGGACGAAGGCCACGAACACGCCGCCGTGCAGCGGGCCGAAGATCTTCACCCCGATCTCGTTGCCGTTCTCGGGCAGGTACTTGAACGCCATGCCGACGAGCAGGCCGGCCCAGGTGAAGGCCTCGAGGACGGCGACGAAGCGGAACCGCTTGGCCGGGGTGCTGAGATCGAAGAAGTTCGCCATGCACACCATTGTGCCGATCGGCTACGACGAGCTGTCATTGCTGTGAGAGACGTCACCGCCCCCACGCGGTGCGCGGGGGCGGCGACGAGAGTATTGGACGCGGTCTACGCCTTGGGGACGCGGACGATGAGGGCGTCGCCCTGGCCGCCGCCGCCGCACAGGGCCGCGGCCCCGACACCGCCGCCGCGGCGGGCCAGTTCGAGCGCCAGGTGCAGCACGATCCGGGCCCCG
>NZ_JAALEG010000139.1 GCF_011058165.1 Rhodococcus aetherivorans | reverse complement strand
GTGTGGGAGGGGCGGGGCCGGCGGGAGTGTCTCTTCGCCGGTAAGGAGCCAAGACACGAACTGTACGTTATAATCGTTAGCATTATTTTGGCCCGTCGGGAAGTGGGGGAGTGTCCGATCCGGACAGAGTTCCCGAACCGGCAGGTGCTCTCGGGAGGAGAAGGCGCGATGATCACAGGACGGGCGCCGAAAGCTGCCATGGTGGTGGCGCAGCACATCATCAGGGACGCGACCAGGCAGAACCTGGCGGCGGGCGATCTGCTGCCGTCGGAGCGGGTCATGCTCGAGAAGTACGAGATCGGCCGCGGCACGCTGCGGGAAGCCCTGCGGCTGTTGGAGTTTCAGGGGGTGATCGCCCTCAAGCCCGGCCCCCGGGGCGGGCCGGTGATACTGGATCCCGATGCGTCCCACCTCGCGAGTTCGCTCATCCTTCTCATGCAGCTCAAGGACGCGCCGTTCAGTGTCATCATCGAGGCGCGCACCGCCCTCGAGCCGATGATCAGCCGCCTGGCTGCCCAGCGCATCAGCGGGGAGACACTGGTCGAGCTCAAGGAGACCATCGACCGGATGCACGGCTCGCTCGGCGATCAGCACGAGTTCCTCGAGGCGAACAAGAACTTCCACGATCTGATCGCCTGGTCCTCGGGTAATCCGCTGTTCGGGTACATGGTCGATTCGCTGCTCGGAATCATGGACGGCACTGCGATCGGGATCGACTACCCACCGCACCGGCGCGAGGCGATCATCGTCGCACACACCCAGATCTACGAGTCGCTCTCGCAGGGGGACCCGATCGGATCCGAGGAACGCATGCGCGACCACATCAACGCCTACCGGAGGTACGCGCAGCGCAAGTACCCCGACCTGCTCGAACAGGTCATCCAGTGGGACCGCGCCCTGGGCTGAGGCGCACGGCCGCACACGGAGGAAGGGGCCCCGGGTCGAACCCGGGGCCCCTTCCTCCGTCGTGTGCCGGCCGCTCGGAAGGCGTCGTCACTCGGTGACGACGGAGATCGCACGCTCGGGGCAGGACGCGGCGGCCTCGCGTGCGGCGTGCTCGTTGGCCGGGTCGTCGCCCCCGGGCAGGACGTACGCGTGGCCGTCCTCCTCGCGCAGCGCGAAGACCTGCGGGGAGGTCATGAAGCACAGCCCGTGGCCCTGGCAGTGGTTCTCGTCGACAACAACCTTCATCGGTCGCTCCTTCCGTCATCCGGATATCGAGGATGCCAGCTCGTTGAACATTTGATTTGATAGCCGGGCTGGCGGTGTGATCTACACTACTATATCATCTGTTATAACCATTAGCAGGAGATGCCCGATCCGACGCAGGAGGGTCCACGCGATGGACAGCCGCAATCGTTGCCCCGTCATCAACTTCGACCACAATTCGCAGGAGCACTCTGCCGATCCGGTCGCCTCGTACCGCAAGGTCCGCCAGAACGAGCGAGTCGCCTGGACGGAGGCGCACGGCGGGTACTGGGTGCTCAGCGACTACGACTCGGTCTTCGAGGCCGCCCGTGACGACGAGACGTTCTCGTCCGCGCGCAACGAATATGGGGGAGAGGGCCTTTCGGTCGTCATCCCGAAGACGCCGATGCACTTCCACATCCCCATCGAGCTCGATCCCCCGGAGTTCCGCAAGTACCGCAAGATCGTCAACCCGATCACCGCGCCCGCGGCCGTCGAGCGGATGAAGGCGCTCGTCGACCGCCACACCGCCGGGTTCATCGACAGCGTGATCGAGGACGGGCAGTGTGACCTCACCTCGGTCATCTCGGTTCCCTCCATCGTGACGGTGGACTGGCTCGGTCTCGACCTCGCCGACTGGAAGCGCTATTCCCACGCGCACCACCAGGCGCTCGCCGGCATTCCGGGAAGTGACGACTACCGCCACGCGATGGAGGTCGACTTCCCGTACCTGGGCGACCGCATGCGCGAGACCATCCGGGCCCGTCGCGAGAACCCCACCGACGACATCATCAGCTACCTCGTGCAGCAGGAGGTCGACGGTCGTCCGCTCAACGACTTCGAGATGTACTCGATCGTCGATCTGCTGCTCGCCGGCGGTGTCGGTACCACCGCGTCCCTGGTGAGCCAGGCGCTGGTGTGGCTCGCCGAGCACCCGGCCGTGCGGCAGCGGCTCATCGACGATCCGAGCCTGATGGACCACGCCGTCGAGGAGTTCCTGCGGTACTTCTCGCCCACTCAGGCGCTCGCCCGGACCGTCACCAAGGACACCGAGTTCCAGGGCTGCCCCATGAAGAAGGGCGATCGGGTGCTGCTGTCCTGGTCGTCGGCCAATCGCGACGAGAAGCTCTTCGACAACCCGGACGAGATCGACATCGAACGGTGGCCGAACCGGCACACCGCATTCGGAATCGGCGTACACCGTTGCGCCGGATCGCATCTCGGCCGCTACATGTCCAAGACGCTCATCACCCAGATTCTCGAGCGGATGCCCGACTACGAGGTGGACTTCTCCGCGCTCGAGCGATACCCGCATCAGGGCACCAACATGGGCTGGCAGCGGATCCCGGCCACCTACACGCCGGGCCCGCGCGTGCTGTCGGACTACACCTTGTACTGAGTTGTACCGAGCGCACCCACCGCACCATCCGATTCATCGACAGGACAGGGGAACGCCGTGTTCAACGGCCGAAGAATCGTCGTCGTCGGCGGCGGCCTCGCCGGGCTCCGCACGTGTGAGGCGTTGCGCGCCGAAGGTTTCGACGGCGAGCTCGAGCTGATCTGTTCCGAGCCCACCCCGCCGTACGACCGCCCGCCGCTGAGCAAGTCCGCACTCCTCGAGGCGCAGGACACCACGTTCGACGTCGACTACGCGGCGCTCGGCGTCGAACTGCGCCTCGGTGTCCGGGCCCGGGCGCTCGACACTGCAGCCCGGACGGTGCACACCGATGCCGGCGAGCATTCCTACGACGCGCTGGTCGTCGCGACCGGGGCGGCCCCGGTCGCGCTGCCCGGGGCGGGCCGGCAACTCGTGCTCCGCACCGCCGCGGACGCCGAGCATCTCCGTGCCGAGCTGCGCCCGGGAGCCCGCGTCGTTCTCGTCGGTGCCGGCTGGATCAACGCCGAGATCGCCACGACCGCACTGTCTCTCGGCTGCTCGGTCACCTGCGTGGAAGCCGGGTCCCGGCCGCTCGCGGGTCCGCTGGGCGCGCAGGTCGCCGAACGGCTGCGATCGTGGTGGGACGGAGTCGATCTGCGCTGCGGCACCGGCGTCGGCGAGGTCACGACAGACGGGCTGACACTGGACGACGGCACCGCACTGCCGGCGGACGTCGTCGTCACCGGTATCGGAGTGCGGCCCGACGTGGGCTGGCTGACCGGATCGGGACTCGAGATCGATCGCGGGGTCGTCGTCGACGAGTCGCTGCGAACCGCCGACCCGGCGGTGTTCGCCGTCGGAGACGTCGCGATGCGCTGGTCGCCCCGGTTCGGGACGCGACTCGGGGGTGAACACTGGGACGAGGCGCGCACCGGGCCGGCGACGGTCGCCGGCGCGCTCCTGCGACCGCAGTCGCCGCCCGTCTTCGACCCGGTCCCGTACTTCTGGAGCGACCAGTTCGGACACAAAATCCAATTCGTCGGACACAGAAGCGAATCCGACGATATGGTGTTCCGCGAGGGTGCGGACGGCAAGTGGGGTGCGGCCTGGTTCGATGCCGCCGGGCAGCTCACCGCGCACCTGAGCGTCGATTCCCCCCGGCACATGGTGCAGGCCCGCATGGCGATCGACCGCCGTGTCGTCGTGGATCCGGACGAGATCCGGGATCTGTCGGCGCCCCTGCAGGCGCCGGCCCCGGCAGCGAAGTAGTACTCCCATCCCATCCAGCGAGTCGCCGTGGCGAGAGTCCGCGGTCGAGTGGAGGAACACAGCATGACCACAGCCACTCCCATCCAGCTGAAGAGCTACGACAAGCTGTTCATCGGCGGATCGTGGGTCGAGCCGTCCAGCGACGCGGTGATCGAGGTGATCTCCCCGATCAACGGCGAGGTCATCGCGACCGTGCCCGAGGCGCGCGAGGCGGACATGGACCGCGCCGTCGCGGCGGCGCGCAAGGCGTTCGACGAAGGTCCCTGGCCGCGGATGACGCCCGCCGAGCGGGCGGAGATCCTCGTGCGCGTCGGGAACGAGGTGAAGAAGCGCATCCCCGAGATGGCCGAGGCCTTCACCCTCGAACTGGGCGCCCCCGCAGCGGTTTCCACTCTGTTCCACCAGAACGCCGTCGACATGTGGGACGACGCGGCCACGTTCCACGAGCGCTTCGCGTTCGAGGAGGAGCGCACCTGGAAGGGCGGGCACGGCAAGATCGTGCGTGAGCCCATCGGTGTCGTCGCGGTCGTGGTCCCGTGGAACGGTCCGGTTGCGACCGGCTCGCTGAAGATCTCGCCCGCACTCGCCGCGGGCTGCACGGTGGTGCTCAAACCGGCCCCGGAGGGCCCCGTCACGATGATGATGCTGGCCGAGGCGCTCGACGCCGCCGGTCTGCCCGAAGGCGTCATCAGCGTCGTGCCGGCAGGACGGGAGGTGGGTGACTACCTCGTCAGCCACCCGGACGTCGACAAGATCAGCTTCACCGGCAGCACGGCGGCCGGCCGCGTCGTCATGAGCCGGGCCGCCGAGCGGATCAAGCGGGTCACCCTCGAGCTGGGCGGCAAGTCTGCCGCGATCATCGCCGACGACATCGACCTGGACACCTTCCTGCCCGGCATGGTGTTCGGCGGCATCGGTCACTCGGGGCAGGTCTGCGCCGCCCTCACCCGCATCATCGTCCCGCGCGAGCGCCAGGAGGAGGTCGTCGAGGCGATCAAGGCGGTGATGGAGAGCGTGAAGGTCGGTGATCCCCGTGACGAGGACACTGTCCTCGGCCCCCTGGCCGCCGAGCGTCAGCAGACGCGGGTGCTCGACTACATCGAGATCGGCAAGAAGGAGGGTGCCCGTCTGGTGACCGGTGGCGGCAAGCCCGCCCACCTCGACCGCGGGTGGTACGTCGAACCGACCCTGTTCGCGGACGTCTCCAACGACATGCGCATCGCGCAGGAGGAGATCTTCGGGCCTGTGCTGGTGGTCATTCCGTTCGATTCGATCGACGAGGCCGTCGCCATCGCCAACGACTCGGACTACGGCCTCTCCGGCTCCGTCTACGCGAGGGACGAAGAGCTGGCCCAGAGCATCGCGCGACGGGTGCGCACCGGCCAGATCTCCGTCAACGGCTACGCGATGTGCGTCGTGCAGCCCTTCGGCGGCTACAAGCAGTCCGGTCTCGGCCGCGAGGGCGGCATCGAGGGCTTCGACGCGTTCTTCGAAACCAAGCTGATCCAGCTTCCCTGACCCACGACGAAAGCGAAGGACCCGATATGACTGCGGTTTCTCCCGATCTCGCACGCCGCGCGGAGGACGTGATGTACGCGTACGCGACCGCCGTGGACGAGGGCGACCTCGACGCCCTGCGCGCGCTGATCACCGAGGACGTCTCGATCACCCAGAACGGCAAGGAGGATGCGGGCCCGGAGGAGTTCCTCGGCGTCTACCGTGCCTTCGCCGAGTCCGGCGCGGAGTTCTCCCGCCACGCGATCACCAACGTCCGCGTGTCCGACGAGGGCGACGGCCGGGTGCGGGTCGACGCGTACTTCGAGGCCACGGTGGCCGGCCCCGAGGGCACGCAGCGGCTGTACGGGCGCTACGCCGACACGTTCGCCGAGCGTGAAGGGACACTGCTCATCGAACGCAAGCGCATCACCGTGGACCGCGTGCTGGACCAGCCGGCCTCCGCGGCGGCGTACGCGCCGTACTGATCGAGCCGAACAACAGGGAAGGGCGGCGATTCGACGAATCGCCGCCCTTTCCCATGTCCTGGGGGCCGTCCTACGGGCGACCGCCGTGGGTGGCGCCGACGCGGGTGGCGAGCAGGCTCGCGTCGCGCGTGTGACGACGGGCGGCCTCCGAGGAGTTCGGCGCGGCGCAGGCGTAGAGGGTGTTGCCCTCCGGGCCGCCGAGCATGCACGCGAACACCCCGGTCGGGAACACGACCTCGCCGGTGATCGCGCCACCCTCCTCGACGCGGATGACCCGCCGGTTGAGGGCGTCGGCGACCCACACCGCACCGTCGCTGTCGAGGCAGATGCCGTCCGGCGCGACCGCCGCGGCGCTCATCGCGGCCTTGACGGAGTCGGTGGGCAGGTCCGGACCGAACGCGGCCCAGGTGCGCTGCCCGCCGAGCCGGCCGTCGGAACCGATGTCGAACGCAGTCAGCTTGTTGCCCATGCTTTCCGCGACGATCAGCGTGCCGGTGGGGGTGATCACCATGCCGTTGGGGAAGCGGAGATCCGAGGCCTCGACGGTGAAGGACCCGTCGGGCGCGACACGGATCAGGTTGGCCGGCGCGATCGGGGTGTCGCGCTTGAACTCGAAGCCGAAACTGCCCACGTACGCGGTGCCGTCCTCGGCGACCACCATGTCGTTGAGTTTGCCGGTGGCGACCGACGAGAGGTCGGCGTGGACGACGATCTCGCCGTCGTGCTCGCGGCGCATGATCCGCCCGGACTCCATCGCGGTGATCAGCAGGCGGCCGTCGGGCAGCCAGCCGAGGCCGGACGGCTCGTCGCCGGGGAGGGTGGCCTCGACGGTCACCGCACCGTCGGCGCCGATCGAGATCACCTCGTGCCGATAGAGATCCGAGACCCACACCCGTCCGTCGTGCCAGCGGGGGCACTCGAGGAAGGCACGGTCGGAGACGACGGTGTCGATGGGGCTCTGCAGCGCGGTGTCCTGGTTTCCGGCAGTCATGGTCGGTGGCCTTCCGTAGTAGATGCGGGGAGATGCCCCCGGAACTCTCGCTTCCAAGCTAGACCAATCATGCGCATAGATAAAGGCCCTAGCGCGCCGGTATTGCAAATAATCATGCGTATGGTTATGGTGATGTGCATCACTCGCTGGGCGCCGACTCTGCGCACCCGATCGGGAGTCGTCGACGTCTGTCGAAACCCATGCCGCACACGAAGGAGATGCCATGGCCCTCGACCCGGCCACCACCGCGTTTCTTGCCGAGATGGCGAAGGCAGGCGGTCCGCCCCTGCACGAGATGGCCCCGCAGGAGGCCCGCGCGATGAGCGAAGGCTTCACGCCGCTCTACGGCGACGGCCCGGAGATGACCCGGGTGGAAAACCGCACCGTGCCGACGCCGGACGGTCACCAGCTGCCGATCCGGCTCCTGGTGCCGACCGACAACGCCCGCGGCGTCATCGCCTACCTGCACGGTGGGGGCTGGGTGGTCGGAAGCCTCGACGGGTACGACACGCTCGGCCGTCAGCTCGCCGAGCGCACCGGCTGCGTCGTCGCCCTCGTCGACTACCGGCTCGCTCCCGAGCACGTGTTCCCGTCCGCCGCCGACGACGCGTGGACCGCGGTGCAGTGGCTCGCGGCGAACCGCGCCACCTACGCGGCCGCGGACGCCCCGCTGATCGTGGGCGGTGACAGTGCCGGCGGCAACCTCGCCGCGGTGGTCGCGCAGCGCGCCGCCCGGGAGAACGGTCCCGAACTCGCCCTGCAGTTCCTCGCCTACCCCGTCATCGACTGCGACTTCGACACACCCAGTTACCTCGACCCCGCGAACGAGCTCATGCTCACCCGGGACGCAATGGTGTGGTTCTGGGACCTGTACGTGCCCGAGGCGAAGGACCGCACCCGCTGGGAGGTCGCCCCGATCAACGCGAAATCGTTCGATGGTGTCGCCCCGGCCGCGGTGCTGATCGCCGAGCACGACGTCCTGCACGACGAGGGCCGCAAGTACGCGCAGGCGCTCCGCTCGGCCGGAGTGCCACTGCGCGAGAAGGTGTTCACCGGGCAGATGCACGGATTCTTCCAGTTCGTGAACATCCTGCCGGGCGCGAAGGACGGCATGGACTACGTCGTCGAGGCGGTCGAGGACGTGCTCGCCGGCGCGGACATCGCCCGATGAGCCCCGATCGGACGGAGATCGGCATGAGCACCGATCGGACGGAGAACGGCATGGGTACCGATCGGACGGAGAACGGCATGGGTACCGAGAACACCGCCGAGGAGTTCGACGCGATCGTGGTCGGTGCCGGCTTCTCCGGCATCTACATGGTGCACCGGCTGCGGGAGATGGGGCTGACGGTCCGCGCCTTCGAGGCCGCCGACGGTGTGGGCGGCACCTGGTTCTGGAACCGCTATCCCGGCGCTCGATGCGACTGCATCAGCATGGAATACGCCTACACCTTCTCGCCCGAGCTGATCGAGGAGTGGGAGTGGACCGAGCGCTATCCCGCCCAGCCGGAGATCCTGCGCTACCTGAACTTCGCCGCCGACAGGCTCGATGTGAAGAAGCACTTCCGGTTCCGGACCCGGGTCGACTCGGCCCGGTTCGACGACCACACCGACCGATGGACGATCACCACCGACTCCGGTGACGTCGCCGTCGCCAAGTACTTCGTGACCGCGGTCGGCTGTCTGTCCACGTCGCAGACGCCGGACTTCCCGGGCCTGAACAACTTCCGCGGTGCGACGTACCACACGGCCGACTGGCCACGCGAGGGCGTCGACTTCACCGGCAAGCGGGTCGGGGTGATCGGCACCGGTTCGTCCGGCGTCCAGGTGATCCCGCTCGTCGCCGAGCAGGCCGAGAAACTGACCGTGTTCCAGCGGACTCCGGCGTTCAGCCTCGACTGCGGCAACCGCCCCCTCACCGAGGACGAGAAGCGGGAGTTCAAGGAGAACATCGAGACTTTCAAGGCGACCTCGAAGACCACACCGTCGGGCCAGTACACCGACACCCTCGAGGTCGGCGCGCTCGACCACTCCCCCGAGGAGCGGTGGGCGGTCTACGAGGAGCGGTGGAACCGGCACCGGGCGATCGACCTCATCGCCGCCTACCCCGACCTGTTCACCAACCGGGAGGCCAACGAGACCATCGCCGAGTTCTTCCGCAGCAAGATCCGCGCGGTGGTGCAGGACCCCGAGCTCGCCGAACACCTGTCACCGCGGACCTATCCGCTCGGTGCCAAGCGGATCACGCTCGACACCAACTACTTCCAGACCTTCAATCGGGAGAACGTCGAGCTCGTCTCCCTCCGCGAAGCGCCGCTCGAGGAGTTCACGGACAAGGGCATCCGGGCCGGGGGAACGGAGCACGAACTCGACGCGGTGATCCTCGCCACGGGGTTCGACGCGATCACCGGTCCGCTGCTGAAGATGGACATCTCCGGTGTCGGCGGCGAGACGCTGCGGGAGAAGTGGCAGGACGGACCCGTCACGTACCTCGGGATCGCGGTCGACGGGTTCCCGAACATGTTCATGCTCACCGGTCCCGGAAGCCCGAACGTGCTCACCAACGTGGTGTGCGCGATCGAGCAGCACGTGGAGTGGACCGCCGACTGCATCGAACGTCTCGAGCAGCGCGGCGCCCGCCGGTTCGAGGCGCTCGAGCCGTATACGCACGATTGGACCGAGCTCAACAACGAACTGGCGAAGGGCACGCTCTACCCCGAGGGCAACTCGTGGTACACGGGCGCCAACGTGCCGGGCAAGCCGCGGGTGATCATGTCCTACGTCGGTGGGCTCAACACCTACCGCGAGATCTGCGACGCCGTCGCGGCCGAAGGCTATCGCGGTTTCGCCATCAAGTAACGGGAAACGGCAACGGCAGGACGCGCACTCGCGGCTGCGTGCCGCGGCGCGTCCTGCCGTCGTTTCCGAGGTTCCGACGACGAGGAGTTCGTGGTGTCGCAGGGTCTGAAGTTGGGGTACAAGGCGTCGGCGGAGCAGTTCGGGCCGCGGGAGCTGGTGGAGCTGGCGGTGCTGGCGGAGGAACACGGGATGGATTCGGCGACGGTGTCGGATCATTTCCAGCCGTGGCGGCACAACGGGGGGCATGCGCCGTTCTCGTTGGCGTGGATGACCGCGGTGGGTGAGCGTACCTCGCGGTTGCAGTTGGGGACCTCGGTGCTGACCCCGACGTTCCGGTACAACCCGGCGGTGATCGCGCAGGCGTTCGCGACGATGGGGTGCCTGTATCCGGGGCGGGTGATGCTCGGGGTCGGCACCGGGGAGGCGCTCAACGAGATCGCCACCGGGTATGCGGGGGTGTGGCCGGAGTTCAAGGAGCGGTTCGCGCGGTTGCGGGAGTCGGTGGCGTTGATGCGCGAGC
>NZ_JAALEG010000138.1 GCF_011058165.1 Rhodococcus aetherivorans | reverse complement strand
GGGCAGCACTGGTGGGGGCGGCGGCGGAAGGAGCTGGCTCAGCTCGGTGGTGAGCCGCTGCATCCAGTCGCCCAGCTGGTCCCGCTGGCCGGCGTCGGTGACCGACCCGGAACGCTCCTGTGCCGACTGGAGCAGTTCCTGGGCGCCTTCGGTGTCGCCGACGGCGAGCCGCTGCTCGGCCTCCTGCAGTGTCGAGGCGGTGTCGATCCGGGCGACCGTCGACTCTGCCTGCTCGCTGAAGACGACCTGCTTGACGCTCCACAGCGGGTCGCCGGGTTCGGCCTGGTAGGAGACGGCGGTCGCGCCGCCCACGGCGATGGCGATCAGGGCGGCGGCACCGGCGATGGGACGGATCAGGCGAAGCTGGGTGCGGGACCGGGACCGGCGCTCGGCGAGCGCGTCGCGGGCACCGATCTCTCGGTTGACCGCGGCGACGATCTCGTCCAGGTCCGGTTCGGAAGGAAGAGGGTCGGCGAGGATCTCGGCACGCCAGCCCGCGAGGAGCGTGGCCAGCTCGTATTCCTCGGTCGTCTCGGTGGGCACCGGTCCGTCCCCGGAGATCGCGTCGATGAGGGCATCGTCACGGCGCACTGCCGCAATGTCCACGGGGGTGCCGTCGTCGGCGAGATCGGCGAAGAAATCGTCATCCGCGCCGTGCTTCCTACCCATTTCTCTCACCTGCTCTCGTCACTTCCTTCTTCAGTCGGGCGATGGCACGGTGCTGCGCCACTCGAATGGCCCCTGCCGTACTTCCCACCGCTGCTGCCGTTTCTTCCGCGGACAGGCCCATCACGAGCCGCAGGATCAAGATCTCCCGCTGCTTCTCCGGAAGCGTGCCCAGCAGCTTCTTCATCTGCCGGCTCGTCTCCGAGTTGAGTGCCTGCTCCTCCGGACTGTCGTCCAGCGACATCGACTCGGGTACCTCCGCGACCGGGTCCGCCCGGTTGCGGGCGGCGCTGCGGTGCGCGTCGGCGACCTTGTGTGCCGCGATCCCGTACACGAATGCCATGAAGGGGCGTCCCTGGTCCTGATACCGCGGCAACGCCGTCATCACGGCCAGGCACACCTCCTGCGCTACGTCGTCCGCGGAGAGCTGGCCACGCTCCGCGGATCCGACCCGCGCCCGGCAGTACCGGACGACCAAGGGCCGGATGGTCCTCAGAACCTGAGCGAGAGCCGTCCGATCCCCCTGCGCAGCCGCAGCGACAGCGGAGTCCAACTCCTCACCCATGACAGTCATCGATTGCGCAAGTCCTGGCGTTACAAAGTGACACGACCCCCCGGCCGGGTGTGCTTCCACTCGCAGTGGAACACCCCCAGACTAACGACACGACCGGACGGAACGGACGCACGGATGACTTCTAGGCCCGGATCGTTGCGAATCTCCCGCCGCGCCGGACGATGAGGGCGGCCGACTCGTCGCGCACGCGCCGGGCCGCATCACCGCCCCCCAGTCCGTCCCACAGCATCGAAGCAGCCCAGCGGAGCGGGACCAGACCGTGCGCGGTGCTGCGATCGAGCACGTCCAGGCACAGGTCGCGGGCGGGGGTCGGATCGGACTCGCCGGTCCACGAGGCGGCCTGCAACAGGTCGGACTTGATCAGGTGCCGGACCGAACCGCTGCGCTCGGCACCTGCCGCTGCGGCAGCGGAATGACGGCGGGCGGTGGCGAAGTCCCCGGAGGCGAGCGCGGTCTCGGCGGTGACCCAGTGCAGGCGCACGCGCTGGCGCCGGAACGCCTCGGGGTGGACGCCCCCCGCTTCGTCGAGACGTGCGGCGCAGCGGTCCAGCAGCCGGGCGGCGAGCCGGAGCCGGCCGCACCCGAGCGCGTCCGCCGCCAGGCCCGTGAGGGCGTCGCAGTGAGCCTCGACGGCCCACGGGCAGTCCGCCGGCGCGCCGGCGAGCGCCGCGACCGCCCGGCCGTCGAGGACGGATGCCTCACGATGCCGGCCGAGCTGACGCAACAGCGACGCCTCGGTGCTCGTCGCGAGGGACGCGAGCGCTCCGCCGGGGCCCGTGGCGCGGCGGAGCCGGGTCAGTTCCGCCCGGGCCGCGCTGTAGCGGCCCTGCCCGCCCAGCGCGACGGCCCGGTGCCACGACGCGACGGGATCGCCGGCGAGGGGCAGGGGGAACAGGCCCGGCCGGGCGCCGAAGGCCGCCGAGGCGAGTGCGGACGCGTCGGACGGAAGGGCGATGTCGGGCACGCGCTCATGATCGCACCGCATCTCCCCCTCCCGACGCGGAGGTGGTCCGCATTCCGGGAAATATGCACCGGGGGCGCATGAATTACTCCGCACGACACTTGTGCTGCATCCGGTTGAACATTGGGTTTACGGCCTGTTAATTGCGGACATGGCGCCTGTACGCAAACCCGCGCACGCCGGGCCCGCCGACCCCGGCATTCTTGCCCCCGCGGCCCGGACGGGTGCCCTTCCACGCCGACGGCAGGGCATATAGTCCCTGATCCGGGCTGTTCCGGGCACCGGACGGAGCCTCGAGCGGTCGAGGCGCACAACATCAAGACACAATCACGAATCGACCCCGATGTAAATATTTCGGTGGTTAATTCTCGCGGATCGGGATATGGAAATTGCCACTCCGCGAAACTGTTGACTCCATTTCGGCGGCCCCTTTACGGTTACGAAGCCTGAATAATTGCTTTGGGGGGAAAGACCTTCCGCCCACGGTCCGCTCGCCCCAGGCGAGCACGCTGCAAAGGAGTGCCCCATGCCTGCACCGAACCACTTGCCCGGACCCAACGCGGACGTCTGGGATTGGCAGATGCACGGACTGTGCCGTGGGGTGGACTCCTCGATGTTCTTCCACCCGGACGGGGAGCGTGGCCGGGCCAGGGCGCAGCGCGAGAGCCGGGCCAAGGAGATGTGCCGGCAGTGCCCGGTGATCGTGCAGTGCCGGGAACACGCTCTGGCCGTGTCCGAGCCGTACGGCATCTGGGGCGGCATGTCCGAGACGGAGCGGGAGATGTACGCGCGGCACCGACGACGGAGGGTCGCGGTCTGACCGGCCGCGACCCCCGGGACGACGAAGCCCCGCACGGGAAGTTCCGTGCGGGGCTTCGTGCCACCCGGGCCACCGTTACGCGCGGCCGGCCCGGGCGTTCGGATCCCTAGTGCGCGTGGCCGTGGCCGTGACCGGCCTCGGCCTCCTCCTCCGGCTTCTCGACGACCGCGCTCTCGGTGGTCAGCACCATCCGTGCCACCGAGGAGGCGTTGACGACCGCGGACCGGGTCACCTTCACCGGGTCCACGACACCGTCGGCGATCAGGTCGCCGTAGGTGAGGGTGGCTGCGTTGAAGCCGGATCCGGCCGGAGCCTCGCCGACCTTGTTCACCACGACCGCCCCGTCGAGGCCGGCGTTGCTGGCGATCCAGTACAGCGGGGCCGTGAGGGCCGCGCGCAGCACGGCGACACCGGTGGCCTCGTCGCCCGAGAGCGAGTTCTCGAGCGCGTCCAGCTCACGGGCGGCCTGCACCAGCGCCGAACCGCCGCCGGGCACGATGCCCTCCTCGACCGCTGCCTTGGCCGCGTTGACGGCGTCCTCGACACGGAACTTGCGCTCCTTGAGGTCGGTCTCGGTGGCAGCGCCGACCTTGATCACCGCGATGCCGCCGGAGAGCTTGGCGAGCCGCTCCTCGAGCTTCTCGCGATCCCAGTCGGAATCGGTGGCCTCGATCTCGCGGCGCAGCTGCGCGACGCGGTTCTGGATGTCCTCCTGCGTGCCGGCACCGTCCACGATGGTGGTGCTGTCCTTGGTGACCACCACGCGTCGGGCCGAACCGAGCAGGTCGAGACCGGCATCCTTCAGGGTCAACCCGATGTCGGCGTTGATGACGGTGCCGGCGGTGACGACGGCGAGATCGTCGAGGAACGCCTTGCGGCGGTCACCGAAGAACGGCGCCTTGACCGCGACGGCCTTGAGGGTCTTGCGGATGGAGTTGACCACCAGGGTGGACAGCACCTCGCCCTCGACGTCCTCGGCGATGATCAGGACCGGCTTGCCGTTCTCGGCGATCTTCTCGAGCAGCGGCAGGAAGTCGGGCAGGGAGCCGATCTTGTCGCGGTAGATCAGGATGACGGCATCCTCGAGCACCGCCTGCTGTGCGTCGATGTCGGTGATGAAGTACGGCGAGAGGAAACCCTTGTCGAACTGGACGCCCTCGGTGACGACAAGCTCGGTCTGCAGCGTCGAGGACTCCTCGACGGTGACGACGCCGTCCTTGCCGACGGTGCTCAGGGCCTCGCCGACCATGGTGCCGATCTCCTCGTCGCGCGAGGAGACGGTGGCGACCTGGGCGATGGCTTCCTTGCCCTCGACCGGGGTGGCGGCGGCGAGGAGCGCCTCCGACACCTTCTCGGCGGCCTGGGCGATGCCGCTGCCGAGCGCGATGGGGTTGGCGCCGGCCGCGACGTTCTTCAGGCCGGCCTTGATGATGGTCTGAGCGAGCACCGTGGCGGTGGTGGTGCCGTCACCGGCGACATCGTTGGTCTTGGTGGCAACGCTCTTGACCAGCTGGGCGCCGAGGTTCTCGAACGGGTCCTCCAGCTCGATCTCCCGGGCGATGCTGACACCGTCGTTGGTGACGGTCGGACCGCCGAACGCCTTGGCGAGCACCACGTGCCGCCCACGCGGGCCGAGGGTGACCTTGACGGCGTCGGCGAGCTGATCGACGCCACGCTCGAGTGCCCGCCGCGCGGTCTCGTTGAACTCGATTTGCTTGGACATGTTCTCCGACTACTCCTGGAACGAAGGATCCGGAACGGATTCCGCCCCGGGTCCGAGACGGAACTCCGGGGCGGAATGCGTGCGGCTTACTTGGCGACGACGGCCAGCACGTCGCGAGCCGACAGGATCAGGTACTCCTGGCCGGCGTACTTGATCTCGGTTCCGCCGTACTTGCTGTAGATGACGACGTCGCCTTCCTTGACATCGAGGGGGATGCGCTTCTCACCCTCGTCGTCCCAGCGGCCGGGGCCGACGGCGACGACGGTGCCCTCCTGGGGCTTCTCCTTCGCCGTGTCCGGGATGACCAGGCCGGAGGCAGTCGTCGTCTCGGCCTCGTTGGCCTGGACGAGGATCTTGTCCTCGAGCGGCTTGATGTTCACGCTCGCCACGATGAGCCCTCCACTTTCAGGGGTTCGATGGTCCGAGGCCTCTTGTCGTCCTCGGACAGGGTTTGTTCAGTCACCACGGTGACTCCGCGCGCAGTCCCGTCGTCGCGGGTGCCGGAACTCGCTCGGCGTCGACTAGCACTCTATACACGCGAGTGCCAGCGCTCAAGGGCAGCGGGTGCTGAATGTCCCCGTGTCGCCCCGGGCGCCCCATGCTGCCATCGAAGGCCCCTCGGCCCCGGGCGGCCCTCCGGTCGACCGCGCCCGCCCGGCAACGACGGCCGGAGGCCGGCCCCCGTCCGCCCATGAGCCGGGCCCGTCCGCAACCGAGGAGACCGAATCGTGACCATTCGTATCCGGGAGATGCCCGGTCGGCCACCCCGCCGGGCAGCGGTCCCCTCACAGCCCACTCCCCCGCCACTGTGCTCGCCCTGCGAGCCGGAAGAATGCCTCCGAGCTGGCACAACAGCGGCGCTGCCGGACTCGACCCGCCTCCGCCACCGACGTCCGGCGGCCGGTCCACGGGCGGGGTAGCCGGGCCTGCGGCGCGGCCGGACGGACGGGGATCGCCGGTTTTCGACGAGCGCTCGCGGCCACCCGTCTGTTACGTTCGGATAACGGAGACCGAACGCGTGACCATTCGGTGACATTGCGGCCTCGTCCGCGTCACTGTCCGCCGGTCACGCACGGGAGGGGAACTATGCGCACGTCGCTGGGGATTTCCACCGGCGCTTCCGGAGTGGGCTCAGCCCTCGTCGTCGAGGGGTCCGGGGATCGCACCACCGAGTACCGATTTCTCGCCGCCGATCCCGACGCAGCCGGGGATCTGGGCGACCTCGTCATCGATGCCCTCTCCCTCATGAGCACCCAGATCGACGGCCACGCCGTCCCCGACGCCGTGGCGGTGGCCTACCGCACGCCCGAGCACGCGGAGGCGATCCGCTCCGCGGCGGTGCGCGACGGCCACATCGTCCACCTGGTTCCGGAGACGACCGCCGTCTTCGCCTACCTGCACGGCACCGGCCTCGTCGACACCGCCGACACCCTCGCCGTCGCCGACCTCGGGGCATCGGGATTCACCGTCTCCGTTTTCGACCGACGGTCCGGATCGGTGCTGCGCTCGGCCCGGACCGGGGACGTCGGGGGCGACGCCGTCCGCGGCCGCGTCTACGACCACGTGCGCCGCCAGATCGGCCGCACCCGCGGCCGCATTCCGATCGACACCGCCCTGTTGACGGTGCGCTGCCAGGGCGCCCTCGAGGCCCTCGGCTCCGCGTCGGCCACCAGGGTCGAACTCGGTGACGCCGGCCCCGCGGTGCCCCTGACCCGCGCCGAACTCGACGAGATGGTGGCCGATCTCGCCGACACCGCCGCGGCGTTCACGCGACGGATCTGCGGCGGCACCGAGCCGCGGCCGCAGATGCTCGCCCTCGTCGGCGGCGCCGCGGCCATGCCGGCTCTCGCCGGAGCCGTGACCTCCGCGTTCGCGGGGACCGCCGTGACGGTGCCGGAACCGGCCACGGCAGCGGCCCACGGTGCCGCGCTGCTCGCCGCGTCGTCACGCCTCGCGTCGTATCCGCCGGTGGGCGCCTCGGCGCCGACGCCGAGCACCCCCGGGGGCAAGGTCTCCGGCGCACTCGCCGGGGCGCTGGTCGTCGGTGCGCTCGTCGCCGGCTACGCGACCGACCGGATCGCGTCCGACGACACGCCCGTCTCCCCCGCCGGCACCAGCGACCAGGCCACCACCCAGCCTGCGGCGGCGGTTCCCGACACCGGACACACGCAGATCCCCTCCGAGGATCCTCACGCCACCGTCACCACGACGGCTCCGGACAACGGTTACGCACGCACGCCCGCGCCGGACCCCTACCCCACCGGGTCGCTACCCCCGACGAGCACCTCGGCGACGACCACGCCGCCCAGCACGCCGGAGTCGACCACCACCGACCGGCCCGAGTCGCCCCCGGAGGCCCCGGGCACCGACCGGCCGTGGCAGTTCCCGGGAACCCTGCCGAGCGTTTCGTTGCCGACCGTCCCGCTGCCGACACCGCCCGGTACGACACCGCCCGAGAGCACGACACCGAGCCCGACGACGTCCGCGCCGACGACCGAGTCCGCACCCGCCGAGACGACGACCGACACCTCCTCGACCGCCGCCCCGGCGGAGGGAACGACGAGTTCGTCCCCGTTGCGCATCGAACCGTCGCCGGTCGGCTGAGCCGCACCGGCCGATCCCCCGCAGCGGACGGTCAGGCCGGCACCTGGGCGATCTCGACCGGCAGCCCGGGGTCGGTCCCGACGGTGAGCGCGGACGGCTGCGCACCTCCGGCGATCAGGTGCGCCCCCAGCGCCGCGATCATCACCCCGTTGTCGGTGCACAACCGCGGCCGCGGCACCCGCAGCGTGATCCCCGCGGCGGCGCAGCGCTCCTCGGCGAGTTCCCGCAAGCGGGAATTGGCGGTGGCCCCACCCCCGAGGACCAGGGTGTCTACGCCCACATCCTGCGCGGCCCGCACCGCCTTCATCGTCAGCACGTCGGCCACCGACTCCTGGAAACCGGCCGCCACGTCCGCGAGCGGGACGGGCTCGCCGGCGCGCTCGCGCGCCTCGACGAACCGCGCGACGGCCGTCTTGAGCCCGGAGAAGGAGAAGTCGTGCCGGGCGTCGCGCGGCCCCGTCATCCCCCGCGGGAACACCACCGCGGTGCGGTCGCCGTCCTGCGCGGCCCGGTCCAGCGCCGGACCGCCCGGAAAACCCAGCCCGAGCAAACGCGCCACCTTGTCGAAGGCCTCCCCGGCCGCGTCGTCGACCGTGGTGCCGAGCTCGACGATCGGCGTGCGGCCGAGGTCCTCGACGTGTAGCAGGTGCGTGTGCCCGCCGGAGACCAGCAGCGCCACGCACGGCGGCATCGGCCCGTGCTCGATCGTGTCCACCGCGACGTGCCCGCCGAGGTGGTTGATCGCGTAGAACGGCACGTCCCACGCCGCCGCGTAGGCCTTGGCTGCGGCGACACCGACGAGCAGCGCACCGGCGAGGCCGGGACCGATCGTCACGCACACGGCGTCGGGCTTGGCGATCCCGGCCGCGGCGAGCGCCCGTCGCATGGTCGGGACGATCGCCTCGAGGTGTGCGCGGGACGCGATCTCCGGGACGACGCCGCCGAACCGGGCGTGTTCGTCGACGCTGGAGGCCACCTCGTCGGCGAGCAGTTCGAGGGTGCCGTCGCCGACCCACCGGACGATGCCGACGCCCGTCTCGTCGCACGAGCTCTCGATGCCCATCACGATCACGACTGTGACTCCTTCCGCCGGTCCGGCCGGCACATGGTGTACGCGTCGGCGCCGCTCGGCTGGTAGTACCGCTTTCTGGTCCCGACGATCTCGAAACCCTCCCGGCGGTACAGCGCGATCGCCGCGTCGTTGTCGGTGCGCACCTCCAGGAACACGGGGCCGCCCCAGGCGTCGGCCGCCCGCAACAGCTCGGCGAGCAGCGCGCCACCGACGCCGCGGCGCCGCTGCTGCGGGTCCACACCGATGGTGTGGACCTCGGACTCCGGATGGATTCCGGTGCCGAGACGGGCGAGACCGGCGTAGCCGATCAGCCGGCCTTCGTCGTCGCGGGCGGCGACGTAGTGGTTCTGCGGCGCCGCCAGCTCGGCGCGGAAGGCGCTGGCGCTCCACGGGTCGTCGCCGGGGAACAGGATCCGTTCCAGCTCGGCGCACCGTGCGACGTCGGACGGCTGCAGCGCGTCGACGAGGGGAAGCGGGTCGTGGGGGCTCATTTCTTCTTCCGGTCCGCCGTCTCCACCGCATCGGGCCGGCGCAGGTAGAGGGGCACCAGGGGCTCGGGCTCCACCCCGGCGAGCAGGTCCGCGACGGCGACGGCGACCAGGCCCGCCGGAGACGGTGTGGCCACCGGATGTGCGGGCAGCGCGAACAGGTCGGTGTGCGGGCGGGACCCGGCGATCCGCAGCGACGGCTCCGCCTTCAGCTCCGCCGGCTTGCACACGCCCGGCCCCTCGACGCGGTGGCCACCGGAGTACCGCGCCCAGTACACCTCGCGGCGACGGGCGTCGGTGACGACGAGCAGATCACCGTCGCCGTCCGTGCCGTGGACGTCGGCCGCGATCGCGTCGAGGCTGCACACGCCGTGCACCGGCACGCCGAGGGCGTCGCCGAAGGCCGCGGCGGTCGCCATACCGACACGCAGGCCCGTGAACGGGCCGGGGCCGACACCGACGACGACGGCGTCGAGGTCGGCCGGCGTGTGGCCGGTGGACGACAGGCAGTCGAGGATCTGCGGAGTCAGCACCTCGGCGTGGGCGCGTGGATTGTCCGTGACCCGCACGGCCAACGTCTCGATGTCGACGCCCCCGCGTTCACCGCCGTCGTCTACCCGGACGAGACCTGCGGTGACAGCGGGGGTGGCGGTATCCACGGCGAGAACGAGCACGAGTATCCAGAGTACCGCCGAGCGCGACGGTCACCCCACCCAGGACCAGGTGGCGGTGCGCACGTCCGAGTCCGGTTCGCGGCGCAGCCGCACCCGCAGGTGCCGCTCGGTCAGTGTCTCGACCAGCCCCTCACCCCATTCCACGACGACCACGGCGGCGGTCAGGTCGGTGTCGAGGTCCAGGGCATCGAGTTCGTCGAGGGCGTTCGGACCGTCCCCGAGGCGGTAGGCGTCGACGTGGATCATCCCCACGGGTTCGCCACCGGCGCGATCGCCGGGGCGATGCTCGCGCGCGATGACGAAGGTCGGCGAGGTGACCCGGCCCTGCACCCCCAGGCCCGCGGCGATTCCGCGGGTCAGGGCGGTCTTCCCGGCACCGAGCGGACCGTCCAGGACGACGAGATCACCCGCGTGCAGTTCGCGTGCCAGGCGGCGGCCCAACGCCTCGGTGTCCTCGACCGTGGGCAGCTCGGCATACTGCTCGGTGCGTGTGCCGGTGGAGCGATCGTCACCCAATTGCGGCGCGCCTCCTGCCGGCGTCGTGGGCGAACCCGCGCTGGATGAGCCGGTCCAGCGCACCGACGACGACCTCGGGGAACTCGAGCTGGACCAGGTGCCCGGCCCCGCGGACCCGCTTGAGCTCGAC
>NZ_JAALEG010000137.1 GCF_011058165.1 Rhodococcus aetherivorans | reverse complement strand
GGCGGGTGGGGCGGCTCTTGAGCTCGGGATGCGCCTGGGTGGCCACGAAGAACGGGTGCAGGTCGGCGGGGTACTCGACGAACTCGACGAGATGCCCGTCCGGGGAGGTGCCCGAGAACCTCAGGCCCGACTTGGCGATCCGGTCGCGGTAGGCGTTGTTGACCTCGTAGCGGTGGCGGTGCCGCTCGGAGACCTGCTCGCCGCCGTAGGCGCGGGCGACGACCGAGCCCTTGGCGAGTACGGCCGGGTAGGCGCCGAGCCGCATCGTGCCGCCGAGATCGGCCTCGCCGGCGACGGCCTGCTCCTGATCGGCCATCGTGGAGATCACCGGATGGGTGGTGTCGGGATCGAACTCGGCGGAGTTCGCGTCGGTGATGCCCACCGAGCGGGCCGCCTCGATGACCACGCACTGCAGGCCCAGGCACAGGCCGAGCAGCGGGATCTTGCGGGTGCGGGCGTAGCGGATCGCGCCGAGTTTGCCCTCGATGCCGCGGATGCCGAAGCCTCCGGGGATCAGGACCGCGTCCACGTCGCCGAGCGCGGCCTGGGCGCCGGCCTCGGTCTCGCAGTCGTCGGAGGGCACCCAGCGGATGTCGACCTTGGCGCGGTGCGCGAAACCACCGGCGCGCAGCGCCTCGGTGACCGACAGGTAGGCGTCGGGCAGGTCGACGTACTTGCCGACGAGCGCGACCCGCACGGTCTCACGCGGCTGGTGCACCCGGTCGAGCAGGTCGCCCCACACGGTCCAGTCCACGTCGCGGAACGGCAGGCCGAGCTGGCGGACGACGTAGGCGTCGAGTCCTTCGCGGTGCAGGACCTTGGGGATGTCGTAGATCGACGGGGCGTCGGGGCAGGAGATGCAGCCGTCGACGTCCACGTCGCACATCAGTGCGATCTTCGCCTTGAGGGCGGCGGGGACCTCCCGATCGCAGCGCAGCACCAGCGCGTCGGGCTGGATGCCGATGTTGCGCAGCGCCGCCACCGAGTGCTGGGTGGGCTTGGTTTTCAGCTCACCCGACGGGGCCAGATAGGGCACGAGGGAGACGTGCAGGAAGAAGACGTTGCCGCGGCCGACGTCGTGACGGACCTGACGGGCCGCCTCGAGGAACGGCTGGGACTCGATGTCGCCGACGGTGCCACCGATCTCGGTGATGATCACGTCGGGAACGTTGCCGTCCTTGTCGGGGCCGGCC
The DNA here is from genome assembly GCF_011058165.1 of Rhodococcus aetherivorans. Classification (GTDB taxonomy): domain Bacteria; phylum Actinomycetota; class Actinomycetes; order Mycobacteriales; family Mycobacteriaceae; genus Rhodococcus; species Rhodococcus aetherivorans. The sequence goes on along the minus strand of NZ_JAALEG010000137.1, from coordinate 9,037 downwards.
ATCGCCATGATCCGGTTCTTGATCTCGTCGGTGATGTGCGGGATCACCTGGACGGTGTCGCCGAGGTATTCGCCGCGCCGCTCCTTGGCGATGACCGTGGAGTAGATCTGGCCGGTGGTGACGTTGGCGGCGGCGTTGAGATCGCGGTCGAGGAAGCGTTCGTAGTGGCCCACGTCCAGGTCGGTTTCGGCGCCGTCCTCGGTGACGAAGACCTCGCCGTGCTGGAAGGGGTTCATGGTGCCGGGGTCGACGTTCAGGTAGGGGTCGAGCTTCTGCATGGTCACGCGCATGCCGCGCGCGGTGAGAAGAGCGCCCAGGCTCGATGCCGTCAGCCCCTTGCCCAGTGAGGAGGCGACGCCCCCGCTGACGAAGATGTGCTTGGTGGCGGTACGCGAGTGGCGTGACTGTGGCAAAGAAGCTCCCGTGACGTCTGGTGCAGGACTTCGGACTGATGACGGAACTGCTGGGGCCTGCACGACCCACGGAACTTCACGGTAACACCTGTCGTGGGTCCCGCGTGCACGACTCGCCCGGATCGGACGGGGATCACACCGTTCGCCGCGCCGCGCCCGTCAGCGGGCGGCGGTTCCGACGGTGACGGCGCCGGCGTTGGGGCCGGTTCCGTACCGGCCCGACACCCCGGCGAGCTGTTCCTGCAGCGCCAGCACCGTGGTGATGCGGCCGGATTCGCGGTCGACGGTGTCGACGGTGGACAGACCGGCCGACAGCGCCGCGTCGGCCCGCACCACCGCGACGGCCCCGTTGCCGACGGCGGCGCCGGGCCGCCCGGCCAGGACCGTGCCGGCACCGCGGGAGTCGAACGCGGCGGCGAAGCGGGCCAGCAGCGCACCGCGGTTGCCGCCGCCCTCGGCGCCGGCTCCCCCGTCGCCGGTGACGACGATGGCGGTCTGGGCGGGTTCGACGGTCCCGTCGTCGTACGCGACGAAGCCGCCGCCCCGCAGCGTGGAGAGCGCGAGGTCACGTTCCTGGGGGGTGCTGCGCGGCTGCCCGCTCGCCGGCTCGACGAGCAGCACGGCTCCGAGCAGGTCCCCGGCCAGGCTGCCCTGATCCACGGCGCCGGTCTGCAACTGCACCCCGGCGGGGACGACGTTGGTGACGGTGGTGCGCAGCTGGTCGGCGCCGGCGGCGTCGACGAAGGGCTCGGTCAGCGAGATCCGGCCGGTCACGGCGGCGCCCGCCGCCTCGACCGTGCGGATCACCGCGTCCAGGTCCGCCGGGTCGGTGTCGGGAGTGGCGATCATGAGCACCGTGCGGCCGGCGAGCGCGTCGCGCACCACACGCCCGGACACCGCGGCGTCGAAACCGTCGGCCGCGTTGAGCTGCTCGGTGAGCACGTTGGTGCGGTCCTCGGCGTCCTGCAGCCGGCCCTGCAGTTCGGACCGGTCGTCGCGGAGCCCGGCGACGACGCTGTCCGACAGCAGCCCGGAGCCGAGGACGATGCCCACGGCGAGGGCGAGGAAGACCGCTGCGATCGAGATTGCGTGGTGACGCAACGAGATCACGCGGTCAGCCCCTGCACCCACACCACGAGACTGTCCCAGCTCTGCACGGCCCAGTCCACGACGTCGCCGCCGAGGTTGGACACGATCAACGCGACGATCACGGCGATCAGCGCGGCGAACACCAGCAGGGCGATCACCCCGCCGGAGACGCGGCTGCGGTAGAGGGTGGCGACGGCCTTGGCGTCGACCAGTTTCGGCCCCACCTTGAGCCGGGTCATGAACGCCGACGGGTTGCTGTCACGGCGGCCCTGGTCGAAGAACTCGTCGAGCGAGACGGTGCTGCCGACGGTGACGATGAGGGCGGCGCCGTGATGGTCGGCCAGCAGCAGCGCCAGGTCGGCGGGGGCGCCGGTGGCGGGGAACGTCATCGCGCCGATGCCCAGGTCCTGGATGCGTTCGAGACCGGGGGCGTGGCCGTCGTGATCGGCGGGCAGCACCACCTCGGCGCCGGACTTGAGGGTCTCGGTGCCGATCCCGTCCGGGTCGCCGACGATCAGATCCGGCCGGTATCCGGCCCGGACGAGGGTGTCGGCGCCGGTGCCGACGCCCACGAGGATCGGCGAGTACTCCTTGATGAACGGCTTGAGGTTCTTCAGGTCCTGCTCGTGGTCCGGCCCGTCCGCGACCACCACCACGTGCCGGTCGCGCAGGTCCACGTCGACGTCGGGCACTCCGACCCCGTCGATGAGCAGCGGGCTCTCCGAACGGATGAACTCGATGGTGTTGCCCGAGAACGCCTCGAGGTGGTCGACCAGGCCGGTCTTCGCCTCGATCATGCGGTCGGAGATCTCGGTTTCGGTCTGCTCCTCGCCCTGGATCAGCAACCGTTCCCCGGAGTAGACACCGCCCTCGTGCAGGCGGACCTTGGCGCCGTCCTTGACCTTCTTGAACACCTCGGGACCGGTGTTGTCGATCAGGGCGATGCCGTTGGCGACGAGCACCTCCGGGCCGAGGTTCGGGTAGCGGCCGGTGATCGACGTCGAGGCGTTGACCACGGCGGTGACCCCGGCCTCGACGAGCGCGTCGGCGGTGACGCGGTCCATGTCGACGGCGTCGAGAACGACGATGTCGCCGGGACCGACCCGGCGCAGGAGCCTGGCCTGGTTCTTGTCGACCCGGGCAATGCCGCTCACTCCGGGCAACGTTTCGTTATTGCGTGACAGCAGCGCCGGCATCTTCATGGCATCGATGATGAACCCGGGCCGGGGCCGGGCAACGGAGGCGCGCCGGGCGGGATCAGCCTCGTCGTTCGGCGTGCGCGGTGGCGAGCAGTTCCTCGGCGTGGGCCCGGCCCGTCTCGGTGTCGCCGAGGCCGGCGAGCATGCGGGCGAGCTCCGCGACCCGCTCGGTATCGGTGAGCGCGCGCACCCCGCTGCTGACGACGCCCCCGGCATCGTCGACTTTGTCGACGACGAGGTGGGTGTCGGCGAACGCGGCGACCTGCGGCAGGTGGGTGACCACGATGACCTGATGGGTGCGCGACAGGCGGGCCAGGCGCCGGCCGATCTCGACCGCAGCCCGACCGCCCACCCCCGCGTCGACCTCGTCGAACACCATCGTGGCGCCGCGTTCGGACCCGGCCAGCACCACCTCGAGCGCGAGCATGACGCGGGAGAGCTCACCGCCGGAGGCGCTGCGCGCGATGGGCAGGGACCGGGCCCCGCTGTGCGCGGCGAGCCGGAACTCGACGTCGTCGACGCCCGAGGTGCCGGCGTGCAGCACCCGCCCGCCGACCTTCAGCGGTGCGGTGTCCTGCGGCCCCGCCTCCCGGTCCCGCACCTGCACGTCCAGACTCGCCCGGCCCATCGCCAGGCCGGACAACTCCTTGCTGACCGCCTTCGCGAGCTTGTCGGCGGCCTTCCTGCGGGCGGCGGAGAGGGCGGTCGCGGCCTCGGCGGCGGCGGCCGCCTCGCGATCGGCGCGCGCGGCGAGGTCGGCGACCGCATCGGCGGACACGTCGATCCTCGACAGCCGGTCGCGGGCCTCGCGAGCCCACTCGAGCACACCGTCGATGTCCGCGGCGTACTTGCGGGTGAGCGATTTCAGCTCCGCCTGGCGGTTCAGCAGCGTCTCGAGGGCCCCCGGGTCCGACGGCAGGTCCGACAGGTATCCGGACAGCTCGCCGGCGACGTCGGTGACCACCGCGATGGCCTCGTCGAGCCGGGGACCGAGCTCACGCAGGGCCGGGTCCTCGGCCGCCTCGAGCCGCGCCCGCGACTCCCCCAGCAGATCCAGAGCCGCCGCGGCCACGTCGTCGCCGTCCCCGCCGGTGAGCGCGGCCTGCGCGCCCTGCGCGGAGTCCCGCAACGAATCGAGGTCGCCGAGCCGGCGCACCTCGGCCACGATCCGGGTGTCCTCCCCCGGCTGGGGGTCGACGGCGTCGATCTCGTCGAGCGCGAACCGCAGGCGGTCCGCCTCCTGCGCGAGCTCCCGGGACCGCTCGGTGCGTTCGCTCAGCTCGGCCCGCGCGGTCAACCACCGCTGGCGGTGCTCCTGGTACGCCGCCAGCAGCGGCGCGATCGCCTTGCCGGCGAACCGGTCGAGGGCGGCGCGCTGCTGGTCGGGCCGCAGCAGCCGCAACTGGTCGTTCTGGCCGTGCACGGTCAGCAGCGGATCGGTGAACTCCGACAGCACCCCCACCGGGACGCTGCGCCCGCCGAGGTGGGCGCGGGAGCGGCCGTCGCTGCCGACGGTGCGGACCGCGATGATGCTGCCGTCGTCGTCGCGCTGGGCGCCGGTCGTCTCGAGCAGGCGTGCCACTTCCCGCTCGACGTGGCTGGGCACCCCGCCCGCCGCGCTCGACCCGGCGTCGGCATCGATGCAGAAGCGACCCTCCACGACGGCGCGGGAGGCGCCGACACGGACGCGGGTGGGGTCGGCGCGCGCCCCCGACAGCAGGTGCAGGCTGGTCACGACCATGGTCTTGCCGGCTCCGGTTTCGCCGGTCAGGACGGTCAGCCCGCCGTGGAACTGGGCGCCGGCCTCGGAGATGACCCCCAGATTGTCGATCCGGATCTCGGCAAGCACCTCACAGTCTCCTTCCCCGCCAGCCCTTCACCGGAAGATCGAACTTGCGCACCATGCGGTCGGCGAACGGCGCCGAGTCCAGCCGCACCCACCGCACCGGGTGCTTGCCGCGCACCACCTCGAGTCGGCCTCCGGCGGGCAGGTCCAGGGTGCGGCGGCCGTCGCAGAACACCAGCCCGTCGTGGCTGCCGGCGAGGGTCTCCACGGCGATCAACGACTCCGGGCTGGTCACCATGGGCCGGGCGAACAGGGCGTGCGCGTTGCTGGGGATCACCAGCAACGCCTCGAGTTCCGGCCACACGATCGGGCCGCCGGCGGAGAACGCGTACGCGGTCGATCCCGTCGGGGTGGCGATCAGCACGCCGTCGCACCCGAACGCCGACACCGGCCGGCCGTCGACCTCGAGTACCACCTCGAGCACGCCCAGACGGGACTTGTTCTCGAGGCTGGCCTCGTTCAGCGCCCACCCCCGGTCGACGATCACGTCGTCGACCCGGATCGCGACGTCCAGCGTCATCCGCTCCTCGACCCGGTACTCGCGGCGCACCACCTGCGCCAGTGCCTCCTCGAGATGTTCGGCCTCGGCCTCGGCGAGGAAACCGATGCGGCCCAGGTTGATTCCGAGCACGGGCACCCCGGCGCGCTGGGCCAGTTCGGCGGCGCGCAGGAAGCTGCCGTCCCCGCCGAGCACGATCACCATCTCGCAGCCCCGGGCGGCGTCCGGTCCGGGTTCGACGATGCGGACCCGTCCGTCCGGGCCGGCGAGCGGACCCAGACCGGTGCTGGCGACCTCGTCGTCGAGCACCCGCAGCCCGATGCCGGCCTCGCCGAAGATCTTCGCCATGCGCTGCGCCGTCGCGGCGATCTCGACCCGCCCCGAGTGGGACACGAGCAGGACCTCGCGGGTCGCCCGCTCCGGGCCGGTCGCTGCACTATCTGCGGTCACTGGGGTCCTTCCTGCACGGCTCGTTCGACGAGTTCGACCACGTCCGCGCCCAGTTCGACCGGGCCGGGTTCCCCGGCGCGCAGCCACAGGAAGTACTCGACGTTGCCGGACGGGCCGGGCAGCGGACTGGCCACCACCCCGAGCGTACGCAGCCCCAGAGCCTGGGCCTCCCGGGCGACACCGAGGACCGCCTCGGTGCGCAGAGCCGCATCCCGGACGACGCCGCCGCTGCCGACCCGCTCCTTCCCGACCTCGAACTGCGGTTTGACCATCGGCAGCAGATCCGCGCCCGGAGTCACGCACCGCACGAACGCCGGGAGCACCAGCTTCAGCGAGATGAACGACAGATCCGCCACCACCAACTCGACCGGCCCTCCGATCGCGTCCGCACCGATGTTACGCACGTTTGTTCGATCGATCACGTGGACGCGCTCGTCGGACTGCAGCCGCCACACCAACTGGCCGTAGCCCACGTCGACGGCGACGACCTCGCGGGCGCCCTCGTGCAACAGGACGTCCGTGAAGCCGCCGGTGGAAGCCCCGGCGTCGAGGCACCGCCGTCCGGTGACCCGCAATCCCTGGGGGGTGAACGTCTCGAGGGCGCCGAGCAGCTTGTGGGCCCCTCGCGAGGCCCACGCCACCTCCTCGGCGACCTCCGTGACCAGCAGGGGCGCCCCCGGATCGACCTGGGTCGCGGGTTTCGTCGCGACGGTGCCGTTGACGAGGACCCGCCCAGCCGTGATCAGTTCACCGGCGTGCTCGCGGGACCGGGCGAGGCCCCGGCGCACCAGCTCCGCGTCGACTCGCGCTCGCCGGGCCACGTCAGATCTTGTCCACGGTCGCGAGCGCCTGGACCAGCAGGTCGTGCGCCTGTTCGAGCAGCTGCGCCTGCCGCGGGATGATCTCGGACGGATCGGGCTCACCGTCGGCGGTGACGTCGCGGGCGCGCGTGAGCAGACCCTCGACCTCGATATGGATCGACGCGGGATCCACGCCCGGATGGGGGCGTGGAAGGTGGTCGCCTGGGCGTGGAATCGACGTGCTCATCGTCGACCACGCTAGTGCATGCCGGTGACGAACCGGCACACCACGCAGACCCGACTCAGCGGGATATTCCCCACCGTGCCAGCAGGTCGTCCGCCGCCACGACCCGACCGAAACCGGGGTTGGCCCAGGCGACGTCGAGCACGGCCCGCAGCGCGGCCATCGGGTCCGCCGCGAACTCCGAAGCCAGGTGCACATCCCGTCCGTCGAACGACACCGCTCCCGGCTCGCGCGGTCCCACCCGCAGCGCGGCCGCCTCGGCGTCGAGACCGGCGAGCGAGTCGGCCACATAGGTGGGGCGCTGATCCTGCGGCGCCCGGAGCAGGTCCGCGACCGTGCTGACGCCGGTCAGCACCAGCAACGAATCGGCGCCCACGGCGTTCGCACCGGCGATGTCGGTGTCGAGCCGGTCGCCGACCACGAGCGGACGCGAGGCGCCGCTGCGCACGACGGCGTCCTCGAGCAGCGGCGCGGCCGGTTTGCCCGCCACCAGCGGCTCACAGCCCGTCGCCGACCTCAGGGCCGCGACCATGGAACCGTTCCCGAGCACCAGGCCCCGCTCGGTGGGCAACGTCGAATCGACGTTCGTCGCCACCCACAGGGCGCCGGAGCGCAGTGCGAGCGTCGCCTCGGCGAGGATCGCCCACCCGGTCTCCGGGGAGTGTCCCTGCACGACCGCCACAGGCTCGGCGTCCGCGGAACGCACCGGAGTCAGACCGACCGCGGCGACCTCGTCGACGAGGGCCTCGGTACCCACAACCAGCACCGGGGCGCCGACCGGGACCCGCTCGGCCAACAGCCGGGCCGCGGACTGGGAACTGGTGACCACGCTCGACTCGTCGGCCGCGAAACCGAGTTCGCGCAGGTGTTTGGCGACCTCCGCCGGGCGACGGCTCGCGTTGTTGGTGACATAGAACAGCCGCTCGGCACCCTCCGACAATGCCTCGCGGGCCCCGGGCACCGCCTCGGCGCCGCGGTAGACGGTGCCGTCCAGATCGAGGAGGAGTACGTCGTAGAGCGCCCGCAACGACGCGCCGCCGGATGTACCGGTCACTGATCCTCTCCGGTGAGCTCGGCGACGCGTTCCTCGGCGTCGGTGTCCCCCTCGAGATCCGCCGCGGCGGCGTTGAGGAACCACTTCAATCCGTCCTCGGTACGTCCCGCGGCCACGAGTGCATCCGCGTACGCATAGAACAGGCGCGCGGCGGACGGGCCGGTGCGCGAGGCATCCAGGTCCGGGGTCTGCAGGGTGACCACCGCCTGGTCGAACTGTCCCAGATCCATCCGGGCGCCCGCCACGACGATGCGCAGCTCGGTGGCCTCGTCGCCGGTCAGCGCCCGAGCCTCGTCGCTGCGGCCCAGCTCGATCGCGCGCTCCGGCCGGCCGAGACCGCGCTCGCAGTCCGCCATGACCGCCAGCAATCCCGGTCCCCCGGCCATTCGTCGGGCGGCCCGCAACTCGGACAGCGCCTCCGCCCATTCGCCGGCGTGGTAGGCCGTGATGCCCGCTGCCTCACGAACCACGGCGATACGGCCGGCGCGCTGCCGCGCAGCACGAGCGTGCGCCAGCGCCAGACGGGGATCGTCGTCGATCAGGCGGCCGGCCATGACCAGGTGCCGGGCCACTGCGTTGGCGTTCGACTTGTCGAGACTCAGCAGGTCCCGGCGGATCGTCGGATCGAGGTCCGACGCTTCGACGTCCTCGGGCAGGTCCGGCTCGTCCGGCCGGGCTTCGCGACGCGGAGCCGGAGCACCCTCGCGGCCACGGCTCGGGCCGAATCCACCCTCGCCGCCACGGCGACGCGGAGCGCCCCCGTCTCGCCGTTCGGGTCCGTGGCCAGCACGGGACGTGCCCGTGCGCCGATCGTCACGGCCCCGATCGTCGCGCCGGTCACCGGTGCGCCGATCGTCCCGACGGTCGTCGTTTGTGCCTCGATGCGGGCGCTCGCTGCGGGAACGGTCGTCGCGGGAACGGTCGTCGCGGGAACGGTCGTCGCGCCGCTCACCGTAGGGCCGATCTCGCCGGTCCCCCGACGGGCGATCGCTGTGGGGTCGCTCCGAGCGGCTACTCCCGCGGGAGTCGTCCGCGGAGCCCTTCGCCGGCTCGCTTCGCCGTTCCCCGCGGAAAGTGCGGTCCTCGCCGCGACGATCCGGTCGGCCGGCGACTCCCTGCCGGCGATCCTCACCGCGGGCCGGGCCCCGGTCGCCACCCTGGCGGCGCTCGCCGCTGTCTCCGCGTCCCGACTTGGGAGTGGACCCTCCACTCCGGAAGGATCGACGCTCACCATCGTTGTCGGACACAGAAAAATCCTTTCATGAAAAACCAGAAAAACCACGAGAGGGGACCCAACTGGTGGGTCCCCTCTCGTAAACGGGTGTTCGGCGGTGTCCTACTCTCCCACACCCTGTCGGGTGCAGTACCATCGGCGCTGGAGGGCTTAGCTTCCGGGTTCGGAATGGGACCGGGCGTTTCCCCTCCGCTATGGCCGCCGTAACT
>NZ_JAALEG010000136.1 GCF_011058165.1 Rhodococcus aetherivorans | reverse complement strand
ACTCGATCTCGCCGAGCTCGATCCGCTGGCCGCGGAACTTGACCTGGAAGTCGGCGCGGCCGATGTAGTCCAGCTCCCCGGTCGCGGTCCAGCGCACGAGGTCCCCGGTGCGGTACATACGCTCACCCGCACCGAACGGGCTCGCCACGAACCGGTCCGCCGTCAGATCCACCCGGCCGTGGTAGCCGCGCGCGAGCTGCACACCCGCCAGATAGAGCTCACCGGCCACGCCGGCCGGCACCGGATTCAACCGCGAATCCAGCACGTAAACCTGAGAATTCCACTGCGGCAGACCGATCGGGACGGACCCGGCGTCGGCCAGCTGCGCCTGCCGGTAGGTGATCGAGACGGCGGCCTCGGTGGGACCGTAGAGGTTGTGCAGCCCGGCGGAGGAGACGCCGGCGAAGGCGTGCGCGGTCTGGGCGGGCAAGGCCTCACCGATGACGAACACGTCGCGCAACGACACCAGGTCCTGCGGGTCGGCGTGCGAGACGAAGACCGTGAGCATAGACGGCACGAAGTCGGTGAGGGTCACGCCGTGCCGGGCGATGGTCCGTGCGACGTATTCGGCGTCGCGGTGCCCGTCGGGCGTCGCGACGACCAACGTGGCACCGGCCCGCAGCGGAAGGAAGAACCCCCAGAGCGACACGTCGAAGGTGGTCGCGGTCTTCTGCAGATACACGTCGGCCGCGGTGAACCGGTATTCGTGCTCCATCCAGGCCATCTGGTTGGCGATCGCGCCGTGCGACACCGCGACACCCTTGGGCCGGCCCGTCGAGCCGGAGGTGAAGATGACGTAGGCGGTGTTCTCGGGGCGGAGCTGCGCGGTGCGTTCGGTGGCGGCGATCGGGGCCGCGGAGAATGCCGAGAGCTCGACGGTGTCGAGATGCACGACCGTGAGGGCGGTGGGAAGCGTCACCGTGTCCCGCTCGGTGGTCAGCACGCACACCGGTGCCGCGGACTCGAGGATGTACTCCGTGCGCGACGCGGGATGGTCCGGGTCCACGGGCACGTACGCGCCACCGGCACGCAGCACGGCGTACATGCCAACGACGAGCTCGATCGAGCGGCGCATGGCCAGGGCCACCCGGGCCTCCGGCCCGACGCCGAGCGACAGCAGATGGCGCGCAAGCCGATTGACGCGTGTGTCGAACTCGGCGTAGGTGAGAGTCTCGCCCTCGTACACCAGCGCCGTCTCGTCCGGCGTGCGGTCGACCCGGGCGTCGAAGCCGTCGAGCAAAAGGTGGTCCGGGACGGGATGCGCCGTGGCGTTGCGGATGGCGGTCAGGTCGCGGCGCTCCGCGGCGTCGAGCACGTCGATGTCGCCGACCGGAACGACGGGATCCTGCGCCACCGCGTCGAACACCCGGAGCAGCCGTTCCGCGATCGCCGCCACGGTCGATTCGTCGAACAGGGCGGTCGCGTAGGTGAGCATGCCGACCATGCCCGCATCCTCGGGGTCGCGAGCCAGCGTCAATTGCAGGTCGAAGCGCGCGGTGGTCACGTCGATGCCCACGCCGGCGACCCGGAGACCTTCGAGGTCCAGGTGCGCCTCCTCGATGTTCTGGAAGAACAGGGCGACCTGGAACAGCGGGTGCCGGGACTGCGAACGCGCCGGGTTGAGCACCTCGACGAGGCGCTCGAACGGCAGGTCGGCGTGGGCGAAGGCACCGAGATCGGTCTCCCGGGCGTGCTCCAGCAGCTCGGTGAACGTGGTGTCCGGGGTCACCTGGGTGCGCAGCACGAGGGTGTTGACGAACATGCCGACGAGATCGTCGAGCGCCTCTTCCCCGCGGCCGGCCACGGGGGTGCCGATCGCGATGTCGTCGGTTCCCGACAGTCGCGCAAGTAACGCCGCGAGCGCGCTGTGGACGACCATGAACAGGGTGCTGTGGTGGGTGCGGGCCACCGCCTCGAGCCGTTCGAGGCGGTCGGCACCGATGGGGAACGTGTACACGGCACCGGCGTTGGAGGCGGTCTGCGGACGCGGCCGGTCGGTCGGCAAGGGCAGCTCGTCGGGTAGGCCGGCGAGGGTGCGCTTCCAATAGTCGAGCTGCCGCGCGATCAGCGACTCCGGATCGGACTCGTCACCGAGTACCTTGCGTTGCCACAGCGCGAAGTCCGCGTACTGCACCGGCAGCGGGGCCCACGACGGTGCCGTGCCGCTGCTCCGAGCGGCATACGTGGAGACCAGGTCCCGGGTCAACGGAGCCATCGACGAGCCGTCGGCGCTGATGTGGTGCATCACGAGCACGAGCAGGTGCTCGGTCTCGCTCAACCGGAAGAGCCGGATCCGCATCGGCACCTCGGCGGTGACATCGAAGCCCTCGTCGACGAATTCGGTGATGGCCGAGAACGTTTCGTCCTCGGACACGGCGACGGGTGCGAGGTCGACCCGGGCCTGCTCGACAGGCAGGACCAACTGGTGGCCGGTGCCGTCGTGCTCCGGGTAGACGGTGCGCAGCATCTCGTGCCGGGCCACGACGTCGTCGACCGCGGACCGCAGCGCGGCGACGTCGAGGTCGCCGGAGAGCCGAATCGCCAGCGGAATGTTGTTGACGGTGGAGCTGGTGTCGAAGCGGTTGAGGAACCACATCCGCTGCTGCGCCAGCGACAACGGGATCCGCTCCGGGCGCGGCTGCGGCACCAACGGGGTCCGGCCCCCGCCCCCTGCCCGCGACTCGAGCCGCGTCGCCAGCGCAGTGACCGTCGACGCCTCGAACACCTCCCGCACCGGAACCTGCGCGTCCAGCGCCGCCCCCAGCCGTGCTGCCGCCTGCGTGGCGATGAGCGAGTTGCCACCGAGCTCGAAGAAGTCGTCGTCCGCGCCGATCCGCTCGATTCCGAGCACCTCGGCGAACACCGCTGCCACGATCTCCTCGACGGGGGTGGACGGGGCGCGGAACTCCTTGGTCTCGAAAACCGGCTCCGGCAGCGCCTGCCGGTCCAGCTTTCCGTTCGCCGTCAACGGAATCGATTCCAGCTCCATCACGACCGTCGGCACCATGTGCGACGGCAGCGACCGGCCCACGAAGTCCTTCAGCACGTCCGCGTCGATCCGCGCACCCGGCACCGGGAGAACGTACGATACCAACGAGGTCACTCCTGGGGCGGTCGAATGCCCCACCGTCGCCGCGAAGTCCACCGACTCGTGCGTCGACAGCACCGCGTCAATCTCACCGAGTTCGATGCGGAAACCGCGCACCTTGACCTGGAAGTCGCTGCGCCCGACGTACTCGAGCACCGGACCGGACGGTCCTTCGACCCACCGCACCACGTCACCGGTGCGGTACATCCGCGCACCCGGCTCGACGCCACCTTCGCCGACGAAGGGATCGGCCACGAATCGCTCTGCGGTCAAGGCGAATCGGCGGTGGTAGCCGCGTGCCACACCGGGACCCGCCAGGTAGAGCTCACCCGCGACGCCCAGTGGCGCCGGGTTCAGCCGGCCGTCGAGCACGTACGTCGACACGCCGCGCAGCGCGACACCGATCGGCATCGGGCCGCCGGCTTCGAGCGGATCGCTGCTCGTGGCGAGGATGGTGGTCTCCGTCGGGCCGTAGACGTTGAAGAAGTCCCGGCCCGGCGCCCACTTGGCGACGAGCTCGGCGGTATACGCCTCACCACCGACCATCACCGACCGCAGCGAGTCAAGACCGGCCGGATCCATCGACGCCAACGCCGCCGGTGTGACGAAGGCGTGCGTGACCCGTTTCCGCCGAAGCAGGTCCGCCAGTTCCGCACCGCCGTACACCCCGGGCGGCACGATCACCATCGTGGCGCCGGCACCGATCGCCAACAGCAGCTCGAGCATCGAGGCGTCGAAACTCGGTGAGGCGAAATGCAGTGTCCGTGAAAAAGAATCGATCTTGAACCGATCCCGCTGCTCGGCGGACAGATTCGACAGCCCACCGTGGGTGACGACCACGCCCTTCGGCACCCCCGTGGAACCGGACGTGTAGATGACGTAGGCGGTGTTGTCCACCGCCACCGGGCCCAGCCGATCGGCGTAGGTCACCGGCGCACCGGACACCGCGGCGCACTCGGCCTCGAAGCCCGGATCATCGAGCGCCAGCCACGGCACCGACCCCGGCAACCGATCGGCGAACTCGGACACGGTCAGTCCCACCCGCGAGCCGGAGTCGGTCACCATGTGCTCGACGCGCTCGACCGGATAGTTCGGGTCCACTGGCACGAAGGCTGCGCCGGTCTTGGCCACCGCCCACCACGCCAGGACCGATTCGACGGATCGCGTCAGGCCCAGCGCCACGAACGACTCCGGCCCCACTCCACGGCCGATCAGTACCCGCGCCAACCGCGACGACCGCTCGTCGAGCTCCCCGTACGTCAGACTGCGGTCCTCGTACGCCACCGCGACGGCCGACGGATCGATCTCCACCGCGGCGGCCAGGAGCTGAGGCAGCGTGAGGAGTCGGGAACGACGACGGCGAGGCGGCCTACTGGAGCCAGTCCTCCGGCGAGATGCCCCCGTAGCCTTCGCACCGAACTCATCAGCAGTCATCCGTCAAAACCCCTCACGCCCAGGACGGCGAGCCTCGCTCCGAACCGGAACGAAGCTAGCCGCCTATAGACCAACAACCGGCTCTATGCTACAAATCAGCCCTTGGCTCAACACCCGGCCGATTCGTACGCGAACCGCCTACTCTATACCGTTCGCCGGAAGGGATCCGTTACAGGACGAGGGCCGTCGCGACGGCCCGTACGGGACCGCTGCGACACGCCGGACGTCAGTCGCCGTCGAGGGCGACGGGATCGTCGAACAGCTCTTGACCGTCGCCGAGACGGGCCGCGTAGCCTCCCGGCGGCCGGGCGTCGACGAACACCACCGCGGCGAGGTCCTCGGGGACGCCGTCCTCGAATTGCGGGGCGTCGTCGGCACCGATGAACAGGTGCGTCACCCACTGGTCCGCCACCTCGTCCTCCGACACCCAGTCCCCGTCCGTCCCGGGAGCGAGCACCACGGCGGCGCCGGCCGCGGCCGCCGCGACGAGTTCGACGACGGCGGCTGCCGAGTCCTCGGGCCCGTGCAGCACGGTGCGCGACTCGTAGTCGACCTCGTACCGCCGAGCCAGCCGGGACGCCGCCTCCGCCGCCACGGCGTGCGTCACGGTGCGGGTGCCCGCACCGCCCGCGGCCGCCAGAACGAAGGCGGGATCGTCGGGCCGCACCGGCCGTGCGAGGTCCGCGTAGGTCACCGGCGCGGCGGAGTACCCGGCGATCTGCGCCACGACGTCGGGCGCATCGACGAGGACCTGCACTGCCGCTGGCGTCGCCGTTGCGGACCTGCCGACCACCAGATCGACGTCATCGCCGGAGGCGGTGCCGGGCACGCCCGGGACCACCGCCGCGCCGGCCTTGAGCACTGCCCACGTGGCGACCAGCCGGTCGACGGACCGGGGCAGGACCACACCCACGCGTGTCCCGGCCCCCACGCCGCGATCGAGCAGAAGGCGCGCCAGGCGAGAGGACCGCATGTCCAGCTCGGCGTACGAGGTCTCGTCCTCGTCGAACACGGCGGCCGGCGCGTCGGGATCAGCCTCGACGGTCGACAACAGCACCCCGGCCAGGGTCCGCGCGGCCGGCTCGGGGGCCGCCGGTTCCGCAGCGGCACCCCGAGGAAGCCCACCGGCACCCATCTGCGCGCGCTCCGCGGCACCGAGGATGTCGATGTCTCCGACGGCCGCCTCCGGGTCGGCGCACCCTGCTTCCAGGATGCGCACCAGCCGCTCCGCAAAACGCTCGACGGTCGCGGCGTCGAAGAGGTCGGTGGCGTAGGTGAACCCGGCGATCATCTCCGCCGGAGCGCCCGTCTCGTCGTGCTGGCCCTCCACCGTGAGCATCAGGTCGAACTTCGCCGCCACGTCACCGGTGTCGATGCCGCTCACGGTGAGCGACGGCAACTCGAAGGAGACAGGCCGGAAGTTCTGGAAGGAAAGCATCACCTGGAAGAACGGCTGACGCCCGGACGACCTTGCCGGGTCGAGGACCTCGACGAGGCGCTCGAACGGCACGTCGGCATGGGCGAACGCACCCAGGTCGGCCTCGCGTGCCCTACGGACCAGATCCGCGAATCCGACGGCCGGATCGACGTCCGTGCGCAGCACCAAGGTGTTGACGAACATGCCGATCAGGTCGTCGAGCTCGGGTTCCCCGCGGCCGGCCACGCCGGTACCGACGGCGATGTCCCGGGTACCCGTCAACCGCGAGAGCAGCACGGCGAGCGCGGCATGCACCACCATGAACATCGACGTGTTGTGCTCGCGCGCGAGCTCGCCGAGGGAACGGTGCACGTCCGGCGCAATCGTGAAGGCATGGTAGGCGCCGGCCAGGGAGGGCACGGGGGGCCGGGGCCGATCGGTCGGGAGCTCGGCCCCGGAAAGCCCGGCCAGGTTCTCCTTCCAGTAGTCGAGCTGCCGGGACAGCGGCGAGTCCGGGTCGTCCTCGGAACCCAGCACCTCGCGCTGCCACAGCGCGAAGTCGGCGTACTGGACCGGTAGCGGCGCCCACGAGGGCGGGCGCCCCGCCGTCCGGTCGGTGTAGGCGACCATCACGTCCCGGGTCAGCGGACCCAGCGAGAATCCGTCGGCGCTGATGTGATGCATCACGAGCACAAGTACGTGTTCGCGCTCGTCGACCTGCAGCAGGCGCATCCGGATCGGAACCGCGCGGGTGACATCGAACCCGGCCACGACGAGTTCGCGCAGCCGAGCCGGCAACTCCGCGGGCGATACCCACTCGGGGGTGATCGCCTGCGTCGCCTCGGTCACCGGCAGCACGAGCTGCCGGCCGGTGCCGTCCTGTTCGGGGTAGACGGTCCGCAGGATTTCGTGCCGGGCGATTACGTCGTTCACCGCGGCTTCGAGCGCCGCCACGTCGAGCGCGCCGGACAGCCGGATCGCCAACGGAATGTTGTAGGAGCCGGATTCGGGATCGAACCGGTTCAGTAACCACATCCGCTGCTGTGCAAGCGACAGCGGGATCCGCTCCGGACGTTCCTGCGGGACCAGCGGCCGGCGCCGACCGGCGCCCCGCTGGGTCTCGAGGTGCGCAGCCAGCGCCGCCACCGTCGGTGCCTCGAACAGTTCGCGGACGGGGACCTGCGTGTCCAGCGCGGCACCGAGGCGCGCGACGACCTGGGTTGCGAGCAGCGAGTTGCCGCCGAGATCGAAGAAGTCGTCGTCCGCGCCAACCCGGTCGACACCCAGGACACCCGAGAACACGGACGCGACGATCTCCTCGACCGGGCTCGACGGGGCCCGGAACTCGCGCGCCTCGAACACCGGCTCCGGGAGTGCCCGGCGGTCGAGTTTGCCGGCCGGAGTAAGCGGGACGGATTCGAGCGCGACGATCGAACCCGGCACCATGTGGCTCGGCAGCGGACGGGACACGAAGTCGCGCAGGTCCTCCGGATCGAGCGTGCGTCCGTCGACGGGCACCACGTACGAAACGAGGGCCGTGGCCCCGGTGGGCGTGGTGTGCCCCACACTGACGGCGAACTCGACATCGGGGTGTGCCGCGAGCACCGCATCGATCTCGCCGAGTTCGATCCGCAGACCACGGATCTTCACCTGCTGGTCGCTGCGGCCGACGTAGACGATCTCGCCGGACTCGGTCCAGGTGACGATGTCCCCGGTGCGATACATCCGCTCGCCCGGAGCGCCGTGCGGGTCCGCGACGAACCGTTCCGCCGTCAGCCCCGGCCGTTCGTGGTAGCCCCGGGCCAGCTGGATCCCGGAGACGTACAGCTCGCCCGCGACGCCGACCGGCACCGGACGCAGCCGCGCGTCGAGCACGACCTCCCGGAGACCCCGAATCGGGCCGCCGATGGTGATCTGCTCCCCGGCACGCAGCGGGCCCGCGACATTGGTCGCGACGGTGGTCTCGGTCGGACCGTACCCGTTGAACAGCTTGCGGCCGGGAGACCATCGCTGCACCACGTCCGCGGGCACGGCCTCGCCGCCGGCCACCAGATGCCCCAGCGAGTCCAGCCCGGCGGGGTCCATCGAGGCCAGCACCGACGGGGTCACGAAGGCGTGCGTGACCTTCTCGCGACGGATCAACTCGCCGAGCTCGACGCCGCCGAAGACGCCGGCCGGCGAGATCACCATCGTCGAGCCTGCCGCGAGCGCGAGCAGCAGTTCGAGGACCGACGCGTCGAAGCTCGGCGAAGCCACATGCAGCACCCGCGACTCCGGAGCCGGACCGAACCGCTCGAGCTCCTCGACTGCGAAGTTGCGCAGACCTGCGTGAGTGACTGCGACGCCCTTGGGTCGTCCGGTCGAACCGGACGTGTAGATGACGTACGCGACCTGCTCCACCCGGATCGGCCGCACCAGTTCAGCCGCCGACAGGGTCTCACCCGACTCCGCACGGGACTCGATCAGCCCGTCCGGACCGTCGAGGACGAGCCACAAGGTCGCGCCGGGGAGCGAGTCCGCGTGTGCCGTCGTGGTCAGCCCCACCCGGGCGCGGGCATCGGTGACCATGTGCTCGATCCGGTCGTCGGGGTAGGTCGCGTCGACCGGAACGAATGCCGCCCCGGTCTTCGTCACCGCCCACAGGGCGAGGACCGACTCGATCGATCGGGGCACCGCGAGGGCCACCAACTCCTCGGCGCCGATTCCCCGCCGCAGCAGGGCCCGCGCGAGCCTGTTGGATGCCTCGTCGAGCTCGGTGTATGTCAGCTCACGGTCTCCGCACCGCACGGCGACACCGTGCGGATTGCGCGCGACTGCCTCAGCCATCAGTTCGGCAAGCGTGCGAGGCTCCGGTCCGGCGGGGCCGTCGTGCGAGAGCAGCACGTCGGCTTCGCCCGGGGCCAGGATGTCGACCGCGCCGATGGCGGTGCGCGGATCGGCCGTGAGTGCTTCCAGCACCCGGACGAATCGCTCGGCGAATCCTACGATTGTCGCCTCGTCGAACAGGTCGGTGGCATATTCGAACGTCGCGGGCAGCGCGCCGTCGACCGGGGTGGGGACGACGGTCAGCTGCAGGTCGAACCGCGCGACCGCGGTGTCGGCCTCGACGCCCGCCACCGTCAGGCCGTCGAGCCGGAAGGAAGTCGACGAGAGGTTCTGGAAGGCGAGCACCACCTGGAAGATCGGCGAATGGGCCTGCGTCCGAACGGGAGCGATCTCGTCGACGACCTGCTCGAACGGCACGTCGGCGTTGCCGAAGGCACCGAGGTCGATGTCCCGGACGCGACCGAGGAAGGCGTCGAACGATTCGGCGGGATCGATCGGGGTCCGCAACGCCAGCGTGTTGACGAACATGCCGATCACGTCGTCGAGCGCGCGCTCGCCGCGGCCCGCGATGGGCGTGCCGATCACGATGTCGTCGGAGCCCGACAGCCGCGACAGCAGCACGGCCAGGGTGGCGTGCACGACCATGAACGGTGTCGTGCCGCGTGCGGCTGCGAGTTCCTCGACCGCCGCATATACCGACGCGGGGAAGTGGAATCGGTGACCGGCACCCTTGTTGGACGCGATAGCCGGCCGCGGCCGATCCGTGGGCAGGTCCAACAACTCGGGCGCACCGGCGAGGCGCTCGCGCCAGTAGGTGAGCTGCTGCGAGAGCAGGGACGTCGGGTCGGACTCGTCGCCGAGGATCTCCCGCTGCCACAGCGCGTAGTCCGCGTACTGCACCTGCAGCGGTTCCCAACCCGGTTCCGCGTCGCGGACGCGCGCCGCGTAGGCGGCCACGACGTCGCGGGCCAGCGGACCCATGGAGAACCCGTCCGCCGCAATGTGGTGCACCACGACGATCAGCACGTGATCCGACGCACCCACTTCGAGCAGGCGCACACGGATCGGCACCTCCTGCGTCACGTCGAAGCCGGCCGACACGGTCTCTGCGAGCACTGCCGCCTGATCGGACTCGTCGACGTGCACCGGGCGCAGCTGGACCGCGAGATCGCCGGGGTCGAGGATCCGCTGCACCGCGACGCCGTCGATCTCGGGGTAGACGGTGCGCAGCACCTCGTGCCGGGCCACCAGATCCCGCACCGCGGCCTCGAGGGCCGCCACGTCCAGCTCCCCGGTCAACCGGATCGCCACCGGAATGTTGTAGACCGCCGACGCCGGATCGAACCGGTTGAGGAACCACATCCGTTGCTGCGCCAGCGACAGCGGCACCCGCTCCGGCCGCTCCCGCGCGGTCAGCGCCGCCCGCGCCCCCGACCCGGCATGCGACTCGAGCCGCGCCGCCAACCCCGCCACCGTCGACGCCTCGAACACCGTACGCACCGGCACCGACGCCTCGAGCGCCGCCCCGATCCGCGCCACCACC
>NZ_JAALEG010000135.1 GCF_011058165.1 Rhodococcus aetherivorans | reverse complement strand
GGTCTCGGGGGCGGGTGTGCGCGACGGCGGGTGTGCCGGATCCGGCGGCGGCGACAGCGGACGCTCCGGCTGCGGTTGCGGCGGGCCGGCCGGCTCGACGGCCTCGGAAACCTCTTCCACCACGGTCGTGGCCAGACCGAGGACCGCGCCTGTGAGTTCGCCCACGGCCGTCGCCAGCCGCAGCCCCGCGGCCACCAGGTCCGTCGCCGCCCCACACGGCGACCACGGATCGGTCATCGGAGCCACGCTCCGCGGGCCGGGATCCGGCGGCGCCAGCGTCGCGGCGAGTTCGGCGAGTACCGCCCGCACCGCTCGGTCGGTGTCGTCGCACAGGTCGAGGAACGACTCGACGGCCGTCTCCACCCCGGGCCGGAACACCTCGTCGCGCCACCGCCCGCACCATTGCGTGACAGCCGCGCGTACGGGGGCCGGGCCCAGCGCCGAATCCCAGGCGGCGAGCTGGGCTGTCGTCGGGCCGTCGCCGCCCGCGGCGCCGGCCAGAATCGCGTCGATCTCCTCGACGGTGCGCCCGCCGACGGTCGTGTCGGCGAACTCGGCGGCCGCCCGGGACTTCTCCTCGACGATCGCGAGCACCGCGGCCGCCGCGTCGGTCAGCGCGCGACGTGCGGCGCCGAGCCGTGCCTGCAGGTCCTCGCCGACCGCCACATGACGGTCGAGCGCGTCGGCCGCACCCACCGCCCCGCCTCCGGTCCAGGCCGCCGCCAAGGCGTCGACGTAGGAGCGCTGCCGCGCGACCTCGGCACCCAGGGCACCCTCGAGCCGGGCGAACACGTCGGCGTCCGCGAGCAGGACGGCCGGATCCGTGCCGCGCTGCTCGTCGTAGCGTTCCCGCAACTGCGCACAGGACGGCAGGCCGGGGGCGCAGCGCTCGGCGCGGGGAAGATGCTCGGCGAAGAAGCGCAACCCGACGCGGCCCCCGTCGAGCACCAGGTCGAGCCGCTGCCCGCCCCCGGTCACCGGCCTCTTCCGGTCACCGGTGCCCCGTCGGCGGCAGGTCGACGGCCCGCAGGACCGACTCGGACACCCGCTCCAGCCACGCGTACCCCCCGGCCGCGCGCCTCAGCGCCTCCGCGCGGGCGGCCGTCGCCGCCGACCACTCCGCGACCGCCCGGTGCAGCCCGTCGTAGCGCGCTCGCACGACCTCGGCCTCGGACCGGTAGCGGTCGCCGGCCGCGTCCGGACCGAAGCCGACGGCGCGGCACGCACGCGCATGCCAGTCGATCTCGGCGGCCGAGTCCGCCAAGCCCTCGGCGATCACCCGGACCGCCGCACCGTCGAGCCCCACCCCGTCACGCACCGCGCCTCCCCCTCCCTCGTCCCCCCGGGTGGTTCGACGCAGCGGGAGGCGGATCGGTTCCCCGGCGGGGCAGAGCCGACAGATGGAGGCCGACAGATGGAGGCCGACAGATGGAGGCCGACAGATGGAGGCCGTCGGATCGGTGCCGTCAGACGGAGGCGACCGCTCCCGCGAGACGATCGGCGAGAGCACGGGCCACCGCGTCGTCGGCGGCCTCGACCATCACCCGGACCAGTTGTTCGGTGCCCGACGGACGCAGCAGCACCCGCCCGGTCTCCCCCAGTTCCCGCTCCACGGCGGCAACGGCGTCCGCGACGACGGAAGCCTTGGCCACCGCGGCCTTGTCCGACACGGGCACGTTCACCAGCACCTGCGGCAGGGTGCGCATGACCGCGGCGAGCTCCGCGAGGGGCGAAGCGGTCGCGACCATCCGTTCCATGAGGCGCAGGCCGGTGAGCACCCCGTCGCCGGTGGTTCCCAGGGCCGGCAGCACGATGTGGCCGGACTGTTCGCCGCCGAGGCTGAACGAGCCGCGGCGCAGCTCCTCGAGCACGTATCGGTCGCCGACGCCGGCGGTCACGACCGTGATCCCGGCCTCGCGCATCGCCAGGTGCAGGCCGAGGTTGCTCATCACAGTGGCGACGAGCGTGTCGGCGTGCAGCTCGCCGGCCTCGCGCATCCCGAGGGCGAGGATCGCCATGATCGCGTCGCCGTCCACCACGGTGCCCGTCGCATCGACCGCGAGGCACCGGTCGGCGTCGCCGTCGTGCCCGAGACCGAGGTCGGCGCCGTGCTCGACGACCGCGGCCCGGAGGCCGTCGAGATGCGTCGAACCGCAGCCGTCGTTGATGTTGAGCCCGTCCGGGTCGGCGTGCAGCGCGACGACCGTGGCCCCGGCCGCGGCGTACGCGGCCGGCCCGACGCGCGACGCGGCGCCGTTGGCGCAGTCCACCACGACCGTCAGGCCCGTCAGCGGCATGCGCACCGCCGTCGCGAGGTGGGCGAGGTAGCGGTCGGCGGCGTCGTCGGCGGTCCGCACCCGGCCGATGCCCGCGCCGGTGGGGCGGGCGACCCCGCCCGCACCGTGCAGCATGGCCTCGATACGGTCCTCGACGGCGTCGTCGAGCTTGTGACCGCCGGCCGCGAAGATCTTGATGCCGTTGTCCGGCATGGGGTTGTGCGACGCGGAGATCATCACGCCGAGGTCGGCGTCGTAGGCCCCGGTCAGGAACGCGACAGCCGGGGTGGGCAGCACCCCGACGGACAACACGTCGACGCCGGCCGCGGTCAGGCCCGCGGTCACGGCGGCCTCGAGCATCTCCCCGCTGGCACGGGGGTCGCGGCCCACCACCGCGACGGGGCGCCGGCCCTCGGCACCGCCTGCCAGCACGGTCGCGGCCGCCCCGGCGAGCCGTACCGCCAGTTCGACCGTGAGCTCGGCGTTCGCCAAGCCTCGCACGCCATCGGTGCCGAACATCCGACCCATCGAGCAAAGTCCTCCACGTCGAGAAATGCGGTCTCCGCCGTCCGCGGGCGCCGCCTGCTGTCGCAAAAAGTACGTCAATGCACGAGAGCAGGCGTCCGGTAGGGAATTCTCTACCGGCGCCTGCTCTCGTGGTCGAACAGGAGCCGAGGCTGACGAGGTCAGCGTCGGCGGCACATCAGCGCTTGGAGTACTGCGGTGCCTTACGGGCCTTCTTCAGGCCGTACTTCTTGCGCTCGGTGGCACGCGGGTCACGCGTGAGGAAGCCGGCGCGCTTGAGCGCGGGGCGATCCTCGGCGGTGACCTCGATCAGCGCGCGGGCGATGGCCAGGCGCAGGGCGCCGGCCTGACCCGACGGGCCGCCGCCGTGCAGGCGGGCATGCACGTCGAACTGCTCGGTGCGCTCGACCGTGACCAGCGGCGACTTGACGAGCTGCTGGTGCACCTTGTTCGGGAAGTAGTCCTCGATGGTGCGGCCGTTGAGCACGAAGTTGCCGGTGCCGGGCACGAGGCGGACGCGGACGACGGCCTCCTTGCGGCGGCCGACGGTCTGCACCGGGCGGTCGAACACGATCGGCGCGGGAGCCGGAGCGGCCTCCTCGGCCACGTACTCGTCCGCGGCGACCTCGACGTTCTCGGCGTCGGTGTACTCGTCGCTGTAGTTCTCGTTCACGTTCTCGGTCACTGCGCCACCTGCTTGATTTCGAACGGCACCGGCTGCTGCGCGGTGTGCGGGTGGTTCGGGCCCGCGTAGACCTTCAGCTTCTTCGCGATCGCGCGACCGAGCTTGTTCTTCGGGAGCATGCCGGTGACGGCCTTCTCCACCAGACGGTCCGGGTTCTTCTCCAGAACCTCACCGACGGTGCGGGACCGGAGGCCGCCCGGGTAGCCGGAGTGGTTGTACAGGAGCTTGTCCTGCTTCTTGTTGCCGGAGATGGCAACCTTGTCCGCGTTGATGATGACGACGAAGTCGCCACCGTCCACGTGGGGGGCAAAAGTGGGCTTGTGCTTGCCGCGGAGCAGGTTCGCCGCCTGCACCGCGAGGCGGCCGAGCACCACGTCGGTGGCGTCGATGACGTGCCACTGGCGGGTCACGTCGCCGGCTTTCGGTGTGTACGTAGACACAGATCTTCCTCGTCTATCGTTTCGCTGCTGGCCCGCGCGCCGCCGATGATCGCTTCCGGCGGCCAGTTGGGACCCGAGAAGCGACGTTCGCCGCGCACGAGGCAACGACGACGGACGACACGCCAACGGCACACGATACCGGGGAGGTGTGTGCACGGTCAAAACAGCACGACGTCCCGGCGGCCTCTCCACCACCGGGACGTCGCTCGCTACTCGTGTCGCTTCAGGCCTGCCACCTCCGTGCCAGCTCGGATTCGACGCTGCGCATCTCGTCGTTGCCCCGCGCCACGGCGACGGCGATCTGGTCGAGCAGCAGATTCAGCTCGGCGGATGCCCGATCCCACTTCTGCTGGGTGACGTGGTATTCGGACCGGGCCTGCCCGTCCCAGGTCTGCACCAGCGGCTCGACCTGTGACCTGATCCGGTCGAGCGTGTCGTTCATGCCGCGCTGCAGTCCGACGACGCGGGTGTGCAGGTCGTCGATGCCACCGAAGTCCTGCCGGATCACATCGGGTCCACTCATTCGTTCGTTCTCCTCGAGTCGTGAGTCGTGTTGTGCGCACGGGCCGATGCGCGGTTCCGCACCGGCCCGCCCGCAGCGGCGTCAGTAGGTGCCGTGGAGGCTGTCGCCGAGGACGTTCAGCGACTGCGCCTGGGCCTGGACGGTGTCCTCGTACGCCCGGCCGTTGGTACGGATGCCGGCGACGATCGCGGCCAGTGCCTCGTTGAGCTGGAGGGCGCTGCGGTCCCATCGCGACATCACGTCGGTGAACGCCATCCCCGACCGGCCCTGCCATACGTCCGGCGACGACGACACGGTGGTGCGCAGCGCACCGAGCAGTTGCTCGAGTTCTCCGTGGGAGTCCTCGATCTGCCGCGCCGCCGTCTCCATGGTCGCGACGTCGGTCGCCACCCGATTCGAACTGCCCTGCCCTGGTTGCGTCACGCCTGTCTCCTCCGTCGTCCCGCGTCCCGTATCCCTCCGGCCCACCGTGGCCGAAGCCGGTTCGCGCCTACATCCGATTGGACGCAGCGCCTGTCCGCCGGGTTCCCCTGCTCGGCGAACGGGGCGATCCGCTACTCCACCGTCACGGTGTGGACGGCCTGCTCGCATTCGTTCTTGATTCCCGCCCATTCGTCGACGAGGAATTGGCATCCGACCGCCACCTGCATGCCGGACTCGACCACGACGAACCAACGCACGAGCGAGAATTCGTCCGGCGCCTCCACGTAGGCGATCACCGGGCGGTCCGCGAAGGTGGTGTCGGGGTCGAGGTCACGGATCACCGGGGAACGTTCGTCCGCGCGCCGGGCCAGCACCTCCCCCACGCCGGCCAAGTCCATATCTTCACGAAGAAGACTGTGCACCAGCACTATTCGCCGATCCCTCCCGCCGGCGGGGACGAGTTCGACGCGCTCGGCCCCGGCAGGCACAGGGTCGCGGACCCTCCAGTCCCCCGGCAGTTCCAGCCGGACGGGCCCGAGTTCGTGACGAACCGAAGGTGGGCGCGGCATGGGCTGTCTCGTCGCCGAGGACTCATCGGCCGAGTCGCCGGCGACGGGAACCTCCGCGCCCACCGCGGGCATGTCCGCGCCCTGTCCTGCAGTCCACACCCAGCCGGCCGTCGCGGCCACGACGGCCACGACGGCCACGACGGCCCAACGGATCCGGCGGACGGGCCGGGTCGACCGGGAGGCCGGCACGGTGTGCAGCCACTGTGGGAGCGGCTCCGTGTCCCCCGACGGGACGGCCGGGGGTTCCGGCACCGCGGCCAGCACCTCGGACGCGGCGACCGGTATCACCCGGATGCCGCGGCCGAGCCGCTCGGCGATCCGCTCGCACAGCGGAATTCCGGGCGGCTCGCCCGGAATCCCCGTCACGAGGACGACATCCGGATCGACGGAACCGCACACGTTTCGCATCAGCCGGTCCAGCCGCTCGGCTCCCGCCGGCGAGTCGAGCAGTCCCTCGTCGAGGTCGGGGTCCCGCGCGATGCGGTCGACGTCGCCGCCGTCGGGGGCGCTCAGCACCGCCATTGTCACGCCGGCGCCGTCGACCTCCGCGACCGCGCATCGCTCGCCATCGCCCACAGGCGCGGCGCGGCGCGCGGCCACCGCGGCGGTCAGGAGGACGGCATTTCGCGCGACCTGCCGGGCGGCCGTGTGCAACTCCTCCCGCCGACGTTCGCCCCACTCGGTGGGATGGACCACCACCACCGTGTCGAGGCCGGCCGGCGCGCCTGCCGTCGCCGCGACGTACCCGAGCAGGGTCGCCAGCGGCGCATCGTCGTCCGTGGGGACACGGCCGGGAGCCGATGCGGGAATCGTCACGGTCCGATCGGACCGCCGCGCGTACACCCGACCCGGGACGACCTGCAGGTGCAGCGCGTGGACGTCGCTCATTGCGGCGGCAGCCACGCCGTCTGCACGAGCGTCTCCCCGTCGCGTTGCACGAGGATGCCCCGTCCGGGCGGCATCGGGCGCGGACGCGCGGTGCCCACGAGCGCTCCCTCCTCTCGATTGCCGCTCATCACGAGGCCGGCCGCCGACAATTCCCGCAGCCGCGCGATGACCGGCTCGAAGAGAGCCCGCCCGGCTCCCCCGGAGCGGCGCGCCAGGACGAGGTGCAGCCCGACGTCCTTGGCCTGGGGCAGATACTCCAGCAGGGGCGTCAGCGGCGACTGGCTCGCCGCGGAGACGAGGTCGTAGTCGTCGACGACGACGAACACCTCGGGTCCCGACCACCAGGAGCGCTCACGCAGTTGCTGCTGGGTGACGTCGGGACCGGGCATCCGCCGCTCGAACACCGCCGCGAGGTCGCGGGCCATCGCCGACAACGTCACCGCGGACGGCGCGTATCCGCCGAGATGCTCACCCTCGACGACGCCGAGCAGGGTACGCCGATAGTCCCCGACGATGATGCGGGCCTGTGCGCCGGTGTGGGACTCCACGAGGCTGCGGCAGATGCCGCGCAGCACGGTCGTCTTGCCGCAACCCGAGTCACCGAAAACGAGCAGGTGAGGCTGCTCGGAGAAGTCGATCCCCACGGGGGCCAGTTCGGCTTCGTCGATGCCGACGGGCACGAACAACCGCCGCTCCCCGGGCGCGCCACCGGCAGCCGATCGGTCCGCGAGCGCCGCGAGCACCCCGGCCCGATCGACGCGATCGGGAAGCATGCGCACGGGCGGGGCGGGGCGGCCCGGTGCGGCCGCGGCGACGGCGGCCACCGCGTCGGCCAGTCCCGCCGCGAGGTCGACGACCTCGGAGCTGCCGTCCACACGCGGCAGCGCGGACAGCACGTGCAGTCCGTGGCGGTCGATGCCCCGGCCCGGGCGGCCCTCCGGCACCGCCGCCGCCTTCTTGCGGCCGTACTCGGAATCGGCGGGGTCGCCGAGGCGCAGCTCGAGGCGGGTCCCGAGATGGTCCCGCATCGCCGGCCGCACGTCGCCCCACCGCGGTGCGGTGAGCACCACGTGGATGCCGAAGGACAACCCCTGCGCCGCCAGCACGCCGACCTGCGGCTCCAGCGCCTCGAAATCCTGCCGGATGCTGGGCCAGCCGTCGATCACGAGGAACACGTCGCCGAAGGCATCGACGTCCGCGGCCGGACCGCCGCCCTCCCGGCGGCGGCGCAGTTCGGCCATCGACTCCAGGCCCAGCGCGCCGAAACGACCCTCCCGGCGCCGCAGCAGGGCAGTCAGTTCGGCGATCGTCCG
Organism: Rhodococcus aetherivorans; assembly: GCF_011058165.1. GTDB lineage: Bacteria > Actinomycetota > Actinomycetes > Mycobacteriales > Mycobacteriaceae > Rhodococcus > Rhodococcus aetherivorans. Next base: position 2,689 of record NZ_JAALEG010000135.1, on the reverse strand, counting down.
GCGCACCCGGTCGGCGTCGAGCCGGTTGGCGACCGACCCGACGTGCGGAAGGCCCGCGAGCCCGGCGAGGGATCCGCCCCCGAAGTCCAGGCAGTAGAACTGGACCTGCTCGGGAGTGTGCGTCATCGCCATCGACAGGACGAGGCTGCGGAGCACCGTCGACTTACCGGAGCGCGGCCCTCCGACGACGACCACGTTGCCCGCCGAGCCGGCGAGATCCACCAGCAGCGGATCCCGCCGTTGCTCGAACGGGCGGTCCACGATGCCGATCGGCGTGCGCAGGGTGCTCCGCGGCAGCACGTCGCCGGTGAGCAGAGACCGCGGGACCAGTCGGTCCAGGCTCGGCGCCGCGTCGAGGGGCGGCAGCCAGACCTCGTGCGCGGGGGTGCCGTGACCCCGCACCCGGCCGATCAGGACATCGAGCACGGAACGGCTCTCCTCCGCCGGGACCGGATCCACGCCGGGCTCGGCCGGCCCGGGACCCGGTTCGAGGTGCGCGAGGGGTACTTCGGCCGTGGTGAACAGCCGCGGCCGGGAGGTCGCCGTGCCCGGCCTGATCACCGACCGGCCCGAGCGGCGGGGCTCGTAGGGACCCGACACGTAGGCAGCCGCGAACCGCACGATCTCCGCCGAGTCGCACTTGAGGTACCCGGTGCCCGGCGACGGCGGCAGATGGTAGGCGTCGGGGACTCCGAGAACGCTTCGGGACTCGTTGGCCGAGAAGGTCTTCAAGCCGATTCGGTAGGAGAGGTGACTGTCGAGTCCGCGCAGCCGGCCCTCGTCGATCCGCTGACTGGCCAGCAGCAGATGCATGTGCAGGGATCGTCCCAGCCGTCCGATCGCGGCGAAGAGTTCCGCGAATTCCGGTTGTTGCGTGAGCAGCTCGGAGAACTCGTCCACGACGACGAACAACGCCGGCAACGGAGCCAGCGCGGCACCGCCGGCCCGGGCGCGCTCGTAGTCGCCCACATTCGCGAAGTTCCCTGCCGCGCGCAGCAGTTCCTGCCTTCGGTTCATCTCGCCCTCGAGGGCGTCCTTCATCCGGTCGACCATGGCCAGTTCGTCGGCGAGGTTGGTGATCACCGCCGCGACGTGCGCGGCCGACTCGAGCCCGAGGAAAGTTGCGCCGCCCTTGAAGTCGACGAGGACGAGATTCAGTGCATCGGGGGGATGCGTCGCGATCAGACCGAGCACCAGGGTCCGCAGCAGTTCGGACTTCCCGGACCCGGTGGCGCCGATACAGAGTCCGTGCGGCCCCATCCCGCCCTCGGCAGCCTCCTTCAGATCCAGTTCGACCGGTGCACCGTCGGTTCCGATTCCGATCGGCACGCGCAGCCGGTCGCGGCCCCGCCGCGGCGACCACGCCCGCTCCGGATCGAACTGTGCGACGTCACCGAGACCGAGCAGGTCTTCCCATGGCGCCGAACGATTCTCCCCGTTGCCGGACTCGGCGACCCGCTGGGCGGCGCGGTACGGTGCCAGGCGCCGCGCCGCCGTCTGCGCCTGCGCGACGCTCGCTCCGTCCGGGACCGCGAAGGTCTCCACGCGTTCGCCGGCGCGCGCACCCAATCGGCCCTCACCGACGACGAGTTCGAGCCCGCGGGTGGCCGACAGCCGGGGCATCGACGCGGACAGGTCCAGGACCGTGAAGGAGTCGAGCCCGTCGTCGAGGATCCCCGACCCGGGGCCGGGTACGCCACCGTCGATCACGATCACCAGTTGGGGCACACCGTCGACCGGTGGGGTGTTGCGGACGAACCGGCCGCGGCCCGTCAGGCGGTCGGCGAACGCGGTCTCGAGATCCCGGACCGAGCCGAACACGGTGCGGGCGCTGCCCGCACCGTCGGCGATCTCGGGGTTCTGGGCGTGCGGCAGCCACTTGACCCACTCCCACTCCGGGGCGGTGTCCGGACCGCACACCACGGCGATCCGCAGCACGTCCGTGCTGTGGAAGGTGCACAGTTGCAGCAGCATCGCCCGCACCAGATCACGGGCCGCGGGGCGATCGCCGCCGAGCGACACCGCCGCGAACCCCCGCAACGACACCGCGGTCGGCAGGGCCGGTACGACCGAGTGCGCGCGCACGAACCGGCGCAGCGACACGGCCGCCACCGGTTCGAGGTCCTCGACGGGACCCGTGTCGGGGGCGATCAGCCGGGTTGCGAGGCGCTGGCCGCTGAGCCCGACCCGCACGTGGCAGAAGTCGGCGTCGGCTCCGTCGCGTTCCCACATGCGCACCGTTCCCGCGAGCGTCCACAGCACGGCCGGGTCGGGGTGCGTCCACTCCAGGGCCCTCCGCTGCCGGTCTGCGGTGTCGTGGACCTCCCGCCGGAGCTGATCGAGATACCGCAGGTAGTCCTTGCGGTCCTCGTCGGCCTCGGCCGCTTTCGCCCCGCCTCCGCGGCCGCCGCCGGCGAGCATGCCCACCATCGAGACGATCATCATGAGCGGGAAGACGAGCGACATCGGACTTCGCGCCATCCCCGAACCGAACATCAGCGCCACCATGCCGATCATCGCGGCGACCATCACGACGGGCAGCAGCTTCGCCAGGAGATTTCCCGGCGTCGAACGCGGAATCTCCGGCGGGGCCTGCATTCTCACCTCACCCGCCGGCACGCGTGGCACCTCGCGCCGCGGCCTGCGCACGAACCGCACCGTGCTCACACCCCACCCCCCACCCCCTCTC
>NZ_JAALEG010000134.1 GCF_011058165.1 Rhodococcus aetherivorans | reverse complement strand
CGGCGTCGTCGAGGTACTCGGTGACATCGCGGCGCGGATCGACCACCACCGCCCGGCCGGTGCCCTCGTCACCGATCAGGTACGACGCGTGCGACAGGCACTCGATGTAGTACTGCTCGAGAATCATTCGGATCTCCCTCTCCTCGGTCACCAAGACCGGTGGCGTTCTGCGTTGACCCATCCTGACATATACCCCCCTGGGTATGTCAAGTACCCCCTGGGGTATACCGGCGAAGCACGTCGCACCGCCGCCACGACCCCGCCGGCACGCCTTGCACATACCCCCTCCCGTATGCTTATCATTGCTGCGGACATACCCCCCGGGGTTTATGCACGAAGCCCGATCGCACACCCCGCGATCACGACCACCGATCCGAAAGGCCCCCATGACCGAGCCGAGTCCCGCCACCCTCGATCCCACCGCCCTGCGCGAGCTCCTCGACTCCGGCAAGAACGTCCGCGTCGTGGACGTCCGCACGCCCGGCGAGTTCGAGTCCGTGCACATTCCCGGCGCCTACAACGTCCCCCTGGACCTGCTGCGCGAGCACCGCGACGAGTTCCTCGCCCACCTCGACGAGAACGTCGTCCTCGTGTGCCGGTCGGGCCAGCGCGCCACCCAGGCCGAGGAGACTCTCCGCACCGCCGGGCTGTTCAACGTGCACATCCTCGAGGGCGGCATGATGGGCTGGGAAGCCAAGGGCTTCACCGTCAACCGCGGCACCGAGCGATGGGACCTCGAACGCCAGGTCCGCCTCGTCGCCGGCTCCATCGTGCTGACCTCCGTCCTCGGCAGCATCGCGGTACCCAAGCTCAAGTGGCTCGCCGCCGGCGTCGGCGGCGGCCTGAGCTTCGCCGCGCTCTCCAACACCTGCGCGATGGGCATGGTGCTCTCCAAGCTGCCCTACAACCGCGGCGCCTCGTGTGATCCGCAGACCATCGTCGCCCAGCTGGTCGACTCGAAGACCGCTACGGCCGAAAGGAACTGATCATGATCGCGCTGACCGTTGCGCTGGCGGTCCTCGTCGGCGTCACCCTCGGATTGCTCGGCGGCGGAGGTTCGATCCTCACCGTCCCGCTGCTGGCGTACGTCGCGGGCATGGATGCCAAGGAAGCCATCGCCACCTCGCTGCTCGTCGTCGGCGTCACCAGCGCGGTCGGCGCGATCTCCCACGCGCGGGCAGGCCGCGTCCAGTGGCGCACCGGCATCCTGTTCGGCCTGGCCGGCATGGCCGGTGCCTACGCCGGCGGCCTGCTCTCGCGTTTCATCCCCGGCAGCATCCTGCTGCTCGCCTTCGCCGCGATGATGATCGCCACCGCCATCGCCATGCTCCGCGGCCGCAAGAACAAGACCACGGGCCCGGACGGCACCCACTCCATGCCGGTCGGCAAGATCCTGCTCGACGGCGTGGTCGTCGGCCTGGTCACCGGCCTCGTCGGCGCCGGGGGCGGCTTCCTGGTCGTGCCGGCCCTGGCCCTGCTCGGCGGCCTGCCCATGCCCATCGCCGTCGGCACCTCGCTGATCGTGATCGCCATGAAGTCGTTCGCCGGCCTCGGCGGCTACCTGTCCACGGTGCAGATCGACTGGCGCCTGGCGGCAATGGTCACCGGCGCCGCCGTCGTCGGCAGCCTCATCGGGGGCCGCCTGACCGCCATGGTCGACCCGGACGCGCTGCGCAAGGGCTTCGGCTGGTTCGTCCTGATCATGTCCTCGGTCATCCTCGCCCAGGAGATCCACCCCCTCGTCGGCATCACCGCGGCGGCACTCACCCTCCTCGCCGCCGGCACCACCTACGCCTGCAGCCGCAGCGACCGCTGCCCTCTGCAGCGGCTCGGACGACGGACGGAAGCCGCCACCTCGGCCGCCTGACGGACTCACAACCCGGACGAAAGTCACTATCGGCATCACGGCCCGGCGCCTAGAGTTCGGAGTATCCGCTCCGGATTCCCGCGCCGGGCCGTGATGCCGTCCCGGTTCGAGGTGCGGCCGGAGCGAAACCCGACTGTCGCGGCGGCCCGTGTGAGAAGTTACCGAGATGAGCAACGCATCCGACCGCCACATGCAGCAGACGGACTACCTCACCTGGAGCATGGAGAAGGATCCCGCGCTCCGGTCGACGATCGTGGCCGTCGTCCTGCTCGACGCCTCACCCGACTGGGACCGTCTGTGCGAGATGATGGACCGCGGCACCCGGGAGGTGCCCAGCTTCCGGCATCGCGTGGTCGAGGTGCCGTTCGGTCTTGCGCCGCCGCGATGGGTCGCGGATGCGAACTTCGACCTGTCCTGGCACATGCGCCGGGTCTCCCTTCCCGGGCCGGCGAACTTCGACGACGTCCTCGAGTTCGCCCGGACCACGGCCATGGCCGCGTTCGACAAGGACCGGCCGCTGTGGGAGATGACGGTGGTCGACGGACTCGCCGGCGGTCAGGCCGCGCTGCTGATCAAAGTGCACCACGCCCTCACCGACGGAATCGGCGGTATGCAGATCACCGCGCGGCTGGTCGACTTCGACCGCGACGGCACGCCCCGCGATCCGGCCCCGGAACCGCCCGCCCCGGAATCACCGGACAGCCTGGACCTGGCCGCCGAGGCGATCGGCTGGGACTGGTCCCAGCTCCGCGGACTCGCGGGCCGCGGGCTGGCCTCGATCTGGCCGACCACCCGGGCGGTGGTCACCAACCCGATCGGTTCCGCCCGCAACGCCGCGGGGGTTGCGGCGTCCGTCGCCCGCTACCTGCGCCCGATCCTGCGGCTCGAATCCCCGGTTATGACGGAACGCACCCTCAGCCGCCGGCTCCACGTGATCGACGTCCCGCTCGACCGGCTGCGCGACGCCGCCCACCGCGGCGGCGCCACCCTCAACAGCGCCTTCCTGACCGCCGTCCTCGTCGGCCTGGCCGAATACCACCACCGCCACGGATCCGACGTCGACGAGCTGCGGGTCACGATGCCGCTGAGCATCCGCACCGATCAGGACACCCTCGGCGGCAACCGGATCAACCTCGCGCGTTTCCCGCTTCCCGTGCGCTCCGACGACCCCCTCACGCTCATGCAGGAGGTGAACAGGATCGTCGAAGGCTGGCGCCACGAGCCGGCGGTGCCGATGGCGCAGACCCTCGCCACCCCCCTCAATCTGCTCCCCCCGGCCGTCGTCGGCGAGATGCTCAAGCACGTCGACTTCCTCGCCTCCAACGTGCCGGGTTCCCCGGTGGCGCTGTACGTCGCCGGCGCGAAGGTGGAACGGTACTACGCCTTCGGCCCCACCCTCGGCTCGGCGTTCAACGTCACCCTGATGTCGTATCTGCACACGTGCTGCGTCGGGTTCACCCTCGACACGGGGGCGATCCCCGACCTCGAGGTGTTCGACGACTGCATGCGCGACGGATTCCACGCCGTCCTCGAAGCCTGACCCGCCGGTAGGCTGGACGGTGACCGTCCAGTCCGCCGGAAGGGACCGCCGTGGAACTCCTGCTGATCGTCGCCGTCCTCGTCGCCGTCGTGTTCCTGGTGTCCGCGGCGCAGCGGAAGAAGTCGGGGCGTGGCGCCCACGAACTCGACGACGCGAAGGCCGACGCCCGGCAGGCCATCGAGCGGCTCGGCGGCCAGATCTACAACCTCACCGGCACCGACACCGCCTCCAAGCAGGCCCTCGCCGATGCGTCCGAGCGCTACAACGCCGCCGGCTCACAGATCGAGCAGTCCCGCACACCGGTGCAGGCACGGCTGGCCAAGCAGACCGCTCTCGAGGGGCTGTACTACATCCGGGCCGCCCGCCTCGCGATGGGCATGGACCCCGGTCCCGATATCCCCACGCTCGAGGGCCAGCAGACGGCCGGCCGCGTGACCGAGAACCGCGAGATCGACTTCGAGGGACGCACGGTGGCAGCCTCACCGGCCCCCTCGTCGCGCACCCCGAACTACTTCCCGGGCGGGCGCGTCGCGGGCCGGCCCGTGCCGGCGGGCTGGTACTCGGAGCCGTGGTGGAAGCCCGCCCTCGTCGCCGGGGCGTGGGGCGTCGGATCGATGCTGCTGTTCTCGGCTATGTTCTCCGGCATGGCCGGGGTGCCGTACGACGCGCAGGCCTTCGAGCAGGGCTTCGACTCCGGATACGACCAGGGTCTCGAGGCCGGCCAGGACGGCGGGGACTACGGCGACGCCGGCGGTGGTGACTACGGCGGTGGTGACTACGGCGGGAGCGATTTCGGGGCCGGCGGGGACTTCGGCGGGTTCGACTTCTAGCCCACCTGGCAGGCGGGGCACCAGAACAGGTTGCGGCCCTGCATGACCGAGTGCAGCACCGGCGTGGTGCACAACCGGCACGGCTCACCCGCACGCCGGTAGACGTAGGTCCGGGGACGGCCCTTGGCGTAAGCCGGTGCGCCGTGGTCATGTTCGCGCCGCACGACGTGGATCGCGCCGCGTCGCACCCCCGTCCGCATCAGAACGACGAGATCGTCCCAGACGGCGTCGAACTCGGCTCTGGTGAGATCACGGCCGGGGCGCTGCGGATGGATGCCGTGCCGGAACAGGACCTCCGCGCGGTAGATGTTGCCCACCCCCGAGATCACGGACTGGTCCATGAGCAACGAGCCGATAGCGCTGCGGGACTTGGTGATTCGCGTCCACGCCCGTTCGGGTTCGGCGTCCCGCCGCAGCGGGTCGGGACCGATCCGCGCGGCGATCGCCTGCACCTCGCCCGGGGTGAGGACCTCGCACGCGGTCGGACCGCGCAGGTCGGTGCCGAACTCGGCGCCGACCATGCGCATCCGTACCTGACCGACCGGATCCGTCAGCGGAACCGGCGCCTCGGTGAACGAGCCGTACAGACCCAGGTGCACGTGCACCGTCAGGCCGTTGTCGTAGTGGTGCCACAGGTGCTTGCCCAGCGCCTCGGCGCGGAGCAGCACCCGGCCGTCGACGAGCGCCGCGTCGTCGGCGAAGCGGCCCTGCGGGCTCGACACCCGCACCGAGGCACCCGCGAAACGTCGCTGGTGCAGCCGGGCGAGCCGGTGCAGGGCTGGTCCCTCCGGCACGGTGGATCAGGCTCCGTTCGTCAGGCCGGCGCGCCGGGAACTTCCGGGGCCACGCCGGTCTTCTCGTACTCGCTCAGGATGTCGATGCGCCGCTGATGCCGTTCCTCCCCCGACCACGGGGTGGCGACGAACGCATCGACGATGGCGAGGGCCTCCTCCAGGCTGTGCATGCGACCACCGATGCCGATGAGCTGCGCGTTGTTGTGCTCACGGGCCAGCTTGGCGGTCTCCACGCTCCAGGCGAGGGCACAGCGGGCGCCCGGCACCTTGTTCGCGGCGATCTGCTCACCGTTGCCGCTGCCGCCGAGGACGATGCCGAGACTGCCCTCGTCCGCGACGACGCGGCGAGCGGCCTCGATGCAGAATGCCGGGTAGTCGTCGAGGGCGTCGTACTCGTACGCGCCGCAGTCGACGGCCTCGTGGCCGTTGGCAGTGAGATGTTCGATGATCTGGTTCTTACGTTCGAAGCCGGCGTGGTCGGCACCCAGGTAAACGCGCATGCGTCAGATAGTAGGCAGCGCTGCTGCCGGTGCGTCCTTTGGGCGGCAGCAACCGCCCAAAGGACGCACCGGCGCCGCAGGCGCCTACTCGAAGCTCGGGTCCTCGGTGCGCGTGCGCTTGAGTTCGAAGAAGTGGGGATAGGACGCCATGGCCACCACCCCGTCCCAGATCCGGCCGGCGTCCTCGCCGCGCGGGATCCGTGAGAGCACCGGACCGAAGAACGCCACGCCGTTGACGTGGATGGTCGGCGTGCCGACGTCCGGGCCGACCGCATCCATGCCGGCGGCGTGGCTGGCGCGCAGCGCCTCGTCGTAGGCGTCGGTGTCGGCGGCCTGCGCCAGGTGCGGATCCAGGCCCAGGTCCGCGAGGGACTTGGCGATCACCGCCGGGAAGTCCTTGTTGCCCTCGTTGTGGATCTGGGTGCCCATTGCCGTGTACAGCGGCTCGAGGATCTCGTCGCCGTACTTCTGCGCCGCGGCGATCGCCACCCGCACCGGACCCCACGCCCGCGTCATCAGTTCGCGGTAGACCTCGGGCAGGTCGTCCTTGCCCTCGTTGAGCACGGCCAGGCTCATGACGTGGAACTTCGCCTCGATGTCGCGGACCTGCGCCACCTCCAGAATCCAGCGCGAGGTGATCCAGCACCACGGGCACAACGGGTCGAACCAGAAGTCGGCGGTGTCCTTCGAAATCGGGTCGCTCACGGGGTCTCCTCGCTGCAGAAAATCGGACTACGGTCCGATTCAACGTCGGCCGTCGCCCAATTCTTCCCGAACCGCCGGTTCCCGCGCCGTCGCCGACGTACCGTCGAGGAACCGGTGCCGCACGGAACGGGGATGCGCGATGTCCAACGAGAAACTCTTCGTCATCGTCGGCGGCGGGCTCGCCGGGGCCAAGACGGCCGAGCAGTTGCGCGCCCGCGACTTCCCCGGCCGGATCCTCCTCCTGTGCGAGGAGGAACACCTTCCCTACGAGCGACCACCACTGTCGAAGGACTACTTCGCCGGCAAGAAGCAGCTTGCGGAGTTCACCGTGCAGCACGGTGACTGGTACCGCGACCACCGGGTCGAGGTCGAACTCGGCGTCACCGTCACCGCGCTCGATCCTGCCGCCCACACGGTCACGCTGCCCGACGGTTCCACCGTGCGCTACGACAAGCTCGCCCTCGCGACCGGTTCGCGCTCGCGGCGCATCCCGCTGCCGGGCGTCGACGCCGCGGGCGTGCACATGTTGCGCACCGTCGAGCAGTCCGACGCGCTGCTTGCCGCCGTCCGCCGCGAGGCGGGGCCGGCGGCGCACCTGGCGATCGTCGGTGCCGGCTGGATCGGTCTCGAGATCGCCGCCGGCGCGCGCGGGCACGGCGCGGACGTCACCGTCGTCGAGGCAGCCCCCCAGCCCCTGTCCGCCGCGCTCGGTGAGCAGATGGGAGCCGTCTTCGCGAAGCTGCACCGCGATCACGGCGTGGACCTGCGCACCTCGACGACGGTGTCGGAGATCCTCACCGCCGAGAACCGCGCGAGCGGGCTTCGTCTCGGCGACGGCACCGAGATCCGGGCCGACGCGGTCCTCCTCGCGGTGGGCGCAGCGCCCAACGTCGAACTGGCCCGCGACGCCGGACTGGCGACGGAGGACGGCGGAGTGCTGGTCGATGCGTCCCTGGCCACCAGCGATCCGGACATCGTCGCGGTCGGTGACATCGCCGCCGCCGAGCATCCGCTGCTCCGGACCCGGATCCGGGTCGAGCACTGGGCGAACGCGCTCCACCAGCCCGACGTCGCGGCCGCCACCATGCTGGGCCGGCCCGCCTCCTACGACCGTCTGCCGTACTTCTTCACCGACCAGTACGACCTCGGCATGGAGTACGTCGGGCACGCACCCGGCGACGCGCGGGTGATCACGCGCGGCGACGTCGACTCCCGGCAGTTCCTCGCGTTCTGGCTCGACGCGGCCGGGCGGGTCTGCGCCGGGATGAACGTCAACATCTGGGACGCGGGTGACGACATCCGCGCGCTGATCTCCTCCGGCGAATCCGTCGACCCCCACCGGCTCTCCGATCCGGAGGTGCCACTCGCGGAGGTCGCCGGGTGAACCGGTCCCTCACATGATGGGATGGCAGGCGAGTCGCATCCCGTCGTGAGAAGGAGTTTTCCGTGGCACCACCGAATCTGACCCGCGAGCAGGCGGCCGAGCGGTCCGCGGTCCTGACCGTCGACAACTACCGCATCGAACTCGACCTGACCGACGGCGCGGGCGCTCCGGGAACCACCACGTTCCGTTCGACCACCACCGTCACGTTCGACGCCACGGAGGGCGCGTCGACCTTCGTCGACCTGATCGCACAGACCGTGCACTCGGCCACCCTCAACGGCAAGCCCGTCGACGTCTCCGGATACACCGAGGAGAGCGGGATCGCGCTGAGCGGATTGGCCGCGCGCAACGAACTGACCGTCGAGGCGGACTGCCTCTACACCAACACCGGCGAGGGCCTGCACCGCTTCGTCGATCCCACCGACGGCGCGGTCTACCTGTACTCGCAGTTCGAGACGGCCGACGCCAAGCGGATGTTCGCGTGCTTCGACCAGCCGGACCTGAAAGCCAGGTTCGACATCTCGGTGAGCGCGCCCGCCGACTGGAAGGTGATCTCCAATGCCGCGACGGTGAACACCGTCGCCGCCGACCCCGGACGGCACGTCTTCCGCACCACGCCCCGGATGAGCACCTACCTCGTGGCGCTGATCGCCGGACCGTATACCGAGTGGACCGACACCTACAGCGACGCGCACGGCACCATCCCGCTCGGCATCTACTGCCGTGCCTCCCTGGCCGAGTTCATGGACGCCGAGCGGTTGTTCACCGAGACCAAGCAGGGCTTCGGGTTCTACCACGAGAACTTCGGCATGCCCTACGCGTTCGGGAAGTACGACCAGCTGTTCGTTCCCGAGTTCAACGCCGGCGCGATGGAGAACGCCGGCGCGGTGACCTTCCTCGAGGACTACGTGTTCCGCTCCAAGGTCACCCGCTACTCGTACGAGCGTCGCGCCGAGACGGTGCTGCACGAGATGGCACACATGTGGTTCGGCGACCTGGTGACCATGCGCTGGTGGGACGACCTGTGGCTCAACGAGTCGTTCGCGACCTTCGCCTCGGTGCTGTGCCAGTCGCGTGCCACCGAGTACACGAACGCGTGGACCACGTTCGCGAACGTCGAGAAGTCGTGGGCCTACCGCCAGGATCAGCTCCCCTCGACCCACCCGATCGCCGCGGACATCCCCGACCTCGCGGCGGTGGAGGTCAACTTCGACGGCATCACCTACGCCAAGGGCGCGTCCGTGCTCAAGCAGCTCGTCGCCTACGTCGGCGAGGAACCGTTCCTCGCGGGGCTGCGGGACTACTTCCGTGAGCACGCGTTCGCCAATGCCACGTTCGACGACCTGCTGGCGGCCCTCGAGAAGTCGTCGGGCCGGGACCTGTCGGGGTGGGGCGCGCAGTGGCTCAAGACCACCGGGCTGAACATCCTGCGCCCCGATTTCGACGTCGACGACGACGGGCGGTTCACCCGCTTCGCGGTGATCCAGGAGGGCGCCGACCCCGGCGCCGGGGAACGCCGGGTGCACCGGCTCGCGATCGGGGTGTACGACGACGACGGTTCGGGCAAGCTGCTCCGCACACATCGCGTCGAGATCGACCTCGACGCCACCGAGCGCACCGAGGTGCCGGAGCTCGTCGGCGTCGGCCGCGGCAAGCTGGTGCTCGTCAACGACGACGACCTCACGTACTGCTCCGTGCGGCTCGATCCCCAGTCGCTCGAGGTGCTGATGGACCGGATCGGCGACATCGCCGAGCCGCTGCCGCGCACCCTGGCATGGTCTGCCGCATGGGAGATGACCCGGCAGGCCGAGCTGAAGGCCCGCGACTTCGTGGCGCTGGTCCAGCGCGGCGTCGCGACCGAGACGGAGGTCGGCGTGGTACAGCGGCTGCTGATGCAGGCGCACACCGCCCTCGGCAGCTACGCCGATCCCGGCTGGGCGGCCGAGCGAGGCTGGAACGACTACGCGAACCGGCTGCTGGAACTGGCCCGCGAGGCGCAGCCGGGCTCGGACCATCAGCTCGCGTTCGTCAACGCGTTGACCACGGCCCGGCTCGCGCCGTGGCACACCGAGGTGCTCGGGGAACTGCTCGGCGCCGAGCCTTCCAGCGTCGGGCTGGCCGGACTGGTCGTCGACACGGATCTGCGGTGGCGGATCGTGCAGGCGCTGGCCGCGGCCGGGGAGATCGACGCGGAGGGCGTGGAGTCGCCGTTCATCGACGCCGAGGCCGAGCGGGATCCGACGGCCGCCGGTGCACGACAGGCGGCCACCGCGCGGGCGGCGCGCCCGCAGGAGGCCGTCAAGGAACAGGTGTGGGACACGGTGGTGGGCGACGACTCGATCCCGAACATCACCGCCCGCGCGATCATCGGCGGCTTCGCTCCGGCCGGCCAGTCGGAGCTGCTCGAGCCCTTCGTCGCGCGGTACTTCGCCGACGCTCCGGGCGTGTGGGAGCGCCGCTCCAGCGAGGTCGCGCAGACCGTCGTCGTGGGCCTGTACCCGTCGTGGTCGATCAGTGAGGCCTCCGTCGCCGCGGCCGACGAGTTCCTCGCCGGTGAGCATCCGCCCGCGCTGCGCCGGCTGATCAGCGAGGGACGCGCGGGGATCGTCCGGTCGCTGAAGGCGCGGGCGTTCGACGCGTCCTAGCCGCAACACGCGTGTGGCCGAATGTCACATCGTGTCGATCCGGGCGGTTTCAGGCGGCCGATGCGACAAGCTCGGTGAACGCTTCGGTTGGCGTGCGCCAGCGTAGCGTCTGCCGGGGGCGGCCGTTGAACTCGTCCTGGACCTGCTGCAGGTCCTCGGGCGTGTACA
>NZ_JAALEG010000133.1 GCF_011058165.1 Rhodococcus aetherivorans | reverse complement strand
GTGCAGGGGTAGGCGCCGGAGGAAGCGCCGGCGTGTGGGGGAGGTCGAACGTTCCGATCCCGGGAATCGTGATCGGCTCCGCTGCGGCAGGAGACGCCGGAAGCAGGCATGCTGCCACCGTCACACCCCCGGCGATCAGCAGTCCTGTGGTCGAGACCTGCTGGCGGTTGCCCCGACGCACTCTGTGCTTGGCCATGAAATGGAGTCCTTCGTGTCATACGGTGTCCGAGGGATCCAGGTGCCGCTCGGACGGAACACTCCATAACATTCCGGTCACGAACGAGGCGGACAACGGCCGATCGGCCCATACACCTACCTGGTTCGGTGATGCGGGTAGATCACAAACGGGCCTCCCTTCCGGCACCGGCGGCCGGGTCACCCACGCGGAGGCGTGTCGCCGCCCCGGAACTCGTCACGCCGGAATCGGTCGGTGAGTCGGCGGGCGCGGGTCCCACTCCGGTCCCGAAACCTGATGCTATGCGGGGCATCCCGGTGTCTTCTGGGGGCGTACCGCACCGGGTGCCCGGGCCGGGACCATGGACCGGATGAAGTGGCCGATCTCGGCGATGGCCCGCCGGGATTCGGGCAGCAGATCGGCCGCGGCCTGGAACACGTGCACCTGGCGGTCCCAGATCTGCAGCTCGCAGTAGCTGCCGGCCTCGGTGAGCCGGTGGGCCATGGTTTCGGCGTCCGGCAGCAGCAGCTCGTCCGACCCCACCTGGATCAGCGTCGGGGGCATGCCGCGCAGATCGTGCTCGATCGGGCACAGCCGGGCCCGGGTGTAGGGGCTGGTCGCCCGGTGGGCTTCGAGGCGTCGAGCGAGTCGGGACAGTTCCGCCGCGGCGGTGGCGGGCAGGAGGGCGCACCGGTCCGCGTTGGGGTGTGCCAGTTTGCGGGCCGGATCCAACTCGGTCAGCGGGGAGAGCGCCACAACGGCTGCGGGGGCGGGCAGGCCCTCGTCACGGAGCCGCAGCGGCACCATGAACGACAGGTACCCGCCGGCGGAGTCGCCGGCGATCACGATCTGCTCGGGCCGGTAGCCGGTGGCCAGGAGCAGCCGGTACCCGTCGATGCTGTCGTCGATGGCGTCGTCGATCGTATGGGTGGGCAGCATCCGGTAGTCGACCATCAGCACCGGTGCCTGTGCCTCGGCGGAGATGCGCGAGACGAGGCGCCGGTGCGTGCGCAGGCCACAGCACAGAAACGCGCCGCCGTGCAGGTAGAGGACGACGCGGTCGGCACCGACGTCGCGGGCCTGGACCCAGAGCGCGCCGCAGTGCGGGAGCGTCGCGGGTCGGCACCGGGTGCCCTCGATCGGCGGCAGCAGGTTTCCGACGGATTCGATCAGGTTGGTCGGCCACGGCAGCCCGGACGCGCGCGCCCACAGTGAGAGCACAGGGCGCAGGGTCAGCTGGAGCGATCGCGCCAGCAGTTGCGCCTGCACGCTGGCTCCGGGGAAGTGCCGCCCACGCACCTGGGTGGGGCGAAGGGGGACTCCTGGCCCGTGCGGCGCGGCGCATCCGTCGAGATCGCCGGGTTCCGACGGTGGGGTGGTCGTCACGATGGTCCTCACATCAGTTCGTTCTTGCGCCCCCGGACCGGTCGGGCACGCGTGGGCCGGGGGACTATGCACGCTGCCGAGGTGGAGTCCGAGTCGGCGTGCACATATCTCCTGAGGCGTCGGCACACCGGCGGTGCCGACGTCGGGGTCTGGACACGGTGCCGGTCCGGGGGCGCACGCACCGACAAAGACTGCCGGCGCTCATGCATACCGGGCCGCGGCCCGGACGGAGCCGTCGTGTGCAGCAGTTCGGTCCAGTGCGTTCCACGCGGTCCGGTAGCGCTTGTCGGTCATCTCGTCCGCGTCCGCGAGCAGGGCGTCCAACAGGGAGGAGGGATTGTTCTGCCAGCAGCGCACCGCCTCGGCGACGGCGCGGTTGGTGAACAGACCCGAGCGGGCCAGCGCAACCCGCCACTCGTCGAAGACGCCGCGATGGATCTGTTCGACGGTGTCGTAGTCGAATCCCTCGGCGACGAAATCGCGGGAGAACGCCGCCGTGACATAGTCCCCCCAGCCGGACGATTCTGCCGTCATCGGTGCGGGCCCCTTTCGTGCAGTCCACGCGACGGGTCCATTCCGAAGGGCGACGACGAACGGTGTCGGCGCCACCAGGGAACCCGGCCTGCGCAGTGTGTGTCAGGGCGTATCGTTGCCCGCCGTGGGGCCCGAGGGCATCGGCCGAACGACCCGGAGGGATACCTGTTTCTCGCCGACGGAACTCTCGACCGGGGTGGGCGGCGGATCGTTCGCCCGCCCGAGGCCGGTTGGGTGCGCCCGCGGACCCGGAGGGAGCAGACAGGTGACACCGCCATCGACGGCCTGGGGGCGACAGCTGTCCCTGCCCCCCGTTCATCACCATGGGCGGTCGCGATGAGGTGGGTGCTCCCGGCATTCCGCGGTGTGCACGTGCCGAAACCTCTCGAGGACCACCGGTTTCGGCTCGACGCCAGGCTTGCACCACGCGGACGGCGGCCACCCTCGTCGAGGATGCCGGCAGGCCTCCGGGCGGTGCCCGGTGGTCTCGGCCGTGACCGGACACGGTATCGGCATCGGCCGGGGCGAGCAGACCTGACCGACGCGCAGTGGTCGTGGTTGGCCCGCTGCTGCCCCGGGGGAGAAGGCGGGCCGCCCGCCGAAATGGACGAAACGCCAGCCCATCGACGGCATCCGGTGGCGGACCCACACGGGTACCCCCTGGCGGGACGTCCCGGCCCGGTACGGACCGTGGCAGACGGTGTACGGGCTGTTCCGGCGCCGGCAGCGCGGCGGAGTGGGCACAGATCCTGACGGCGTTGCAGGCACTCGCCGACGCTGCCGGCGCGATCGTGTGGGACGTCGGCGTCGACTCGACCATCGCGCGGGCGCACCAGCATGCGGCCGGGGCCCGCGGGGACGGCGATCAGCAGATCGAGAGCCACCCGGCGGGGTGGTGACCGAACCGGAGGATCACGCGTGGGGACGGTCGCGTGGTGGGTGGCCCACCAAGACCCATCTGGCCTGCGAGCAGGGCCGCAAACCGTTGTCGAGCGTGGTCACCGCCGGTCAGCGGGGGCAGTTCGCAGTTCACCGCGGTTCTCGACGGGATCGGTGTGCCGCGGACCGGCCGCGGTCGGCCGCGTACCCGGCCGGATCGTGTGCTGGCCGACAAGGCATACAGCAGCACCGGAAATCGCGCCTACCTGCGTAAACGCGGTATCCGCGCGACCATTCCGGTCAAGTCCGATCAGGCTGCCCACCGGACGCGGAAGGGGTCGTCCGGTGGACGTCCGCCGGAGTTCGACACCGAGCACTACAAGCAGCGTCATGCTGTCGAGTGCGGTATCAACAAGCTCGAGCAGAACCGCGCGGTGGCAACCAGATTCGACAAACTTGCGGTCCGCTATACCGCCACCGTCCGAATCGCCGCCATCAATCAGTGGCTCCGGCCCGACCGCTGATGAAACACACCCTAGCGCTCGTCGTCGCCGGGCACGGCGTCTTCCCGTGCCTGGGACGGGAAGACCGAGTGCAGCGGATTGACCCCGCCCATCGCCCCGTGCCCGGGCACGCCGTGTTCGTAGGCGGATTCGGCGTGCAGGGCCAGGTCGATACCGGACGCCTCGTCCTCCTTACTGACCCGGAAGCCGAAGGTGCGGTCGATCAGCTTGCCGAGGCCGAAGGTCACGCCGAAGGCGTAGAACCCCACCACCAGTACCGCGAGGACCTGCTTGCCGAGCTGCGCGAAGCCGCCGCCGTACAGCAATCCTTCCGGACCCTCGGTCATCACGGCGGTAGCGAGCACGCCGACGAGAACGGTGCCGACGATGCCGCCCATCAGGTGCACGCCGACGACGTCGAGCGAATCGTCGTAGCCCAGGCGGAACTTCCAGCCCACGGCGTACGAACAGACGATGCCGGCCACCGCGCCGACGACGAGCGCACCGAGAACATCGACGGTGCCGCACGCGGGGGTGATCGCCACCAGGCCGGCGACCACGCCCGAGGCGGCGCCGAACGTGGTGGGGTGCCCGTCGCGGCGCTGTTCGACGAACAGCCACCCGAGCATGCCGGTGCACCCGGCGACGAGCGTGTTGAGGAAGACCGCGGCGGCCTTGCCGTCGGCGGCCAGGGCGGAGCCGGCGTTGAATCCGAACCAGCCGAACCACAGCAGGCCCACGCCGAGCAGGACGATCGGGAGGTTGTGCGGCCGCATGGACTCGGAACGGAATCCCAGCCTTGGTCCGAGCACCAGTGCCAGGGCCAGACCGGACGCTCCGGAGACGGTTTCGACGACGAGTCCACCCGCGTAGTCGAGCACGCCGAGCCGTGCGATCCAGCCGTCGGGTCCCCAGACCCAGTGGGCGACAGGGACGTACACGAGCAGTGCCCAGACAGGCACGAACAGCATCCAGGCGGAGAACTTGGCCCGGTCGGCGATCGCCCCGCTGACGAGGGCGGCGGTGATGATCGCGAAGGTCAATTGGAAGGTGGCGAACAGGAGTTCCGGTACCTGGCCGTGGACGGTGTCGGGCCCGATACCGCTCATCCCCAGGTGTGCGAATCCGCCGAGCACTCCGCCGCCGAGATCGTCGTCGAAGCTGAGCGTGTAGCCCGCGACGAGCCACGTGACCGTGACGAGCGGGATCGACACGAAGCTCATCATGATCATGTTGAGGACGCCGGTGGAGCGGACCATCCCGCCGTAGAACAAGGCGAGACCCGGGGTCATCAGCAGGACGAGGGCGGTGCTCGCCAGCAGCCACGCGGTGGCCCCGGCGTCGATCGTGGGTGACACGGCAGATTCTCCTCACGCGCACGGTTCTCGGTGCGCCGGGTATCCACGATGTGCCGGTCCGGTTTCTGCCACGCGGCGCGGGTGTTGCGAGCGAGTTACGGAAACGGTCATTTCGGACAAGTGGCCGCGAGGGTGTCCCGGTAGCCGCGCACGGGCGGTGCCGCGGAGCGGTGTTCGCGAGGTTCGCCCGCTACGGGACCGACGAGGTCGGCGGCCGGGGGCTCAGGTCTTCTTGCGGGGCGATCGGCGTCGTTTCGGGGCCGGCTCGGACTCCGGGATGTCTGCCGGCCGGCCGGTCAGCGCCTCCACGACGGCGGCGAGATCCTCCGAGGACAGCTCGGGGGTCTCCTGCGGGGTGCGGCCCGCCGTGGCGGAGCGTGCCCTCGTTGCTGCGGTGTCGTCCATCGGTGTCCCTCTCGTCGCTCGGCGGCGTTCCCCGGATGACCGCCACGCTCACCGCACGCGCCATCCACCCGGCCAGCATGCCGGAAAGGTCCCGTTTTCGCAGCGGATGACGGCCGACACGCCCGGCGCGGATTCGGCCCGTGCAGCGCAGCGGCCTCCCGTGCCCCGGAACGGGGCGACGGGAGGCCGCTGCGCGTGTGGTGACTGGTCGGCGAGATTACCGGTGGTGGACCGTGCGGCGGCCGGTGACAGCCTTGACCAGGAACAGCAGGATCACCGCACCGAGGAGGCAGGTGAGGAAGCTGAAGATCAGGCCGCCGCCCGCCACATCGACACCGAAGAGCTTGAGCAGGAAGCCGCCGAGCAGACCGCCGATGACACCCACGACGATGTTCAGCAGGATGCCCTGTTGCTCGTCGGTCTTCATGATCTTGCTACCGATCCAGCCGGCGAGGCCGCCGATGATGATCCACCCGATGATTCCGAGTCCGAGCACGCTCCACTTCCCTTCGTTCGGGAATCTCGTCGATCCCCTCCGGTCTTCACCCGCCGTCGCCGGCGTGGTCACGACTTCGGTTACCCCGTAGGGCGAGGGACTACACCTCGGCGGAAAATTGTTCTCGTTCTGCGCCTTCCGCCGAGGTCCGTCAGCTGCAGTCCCGGCAGCGTGTCGTGCCGTCGTCGGACGGCGCGAGCCTGCTGTGGTGGTGGACCAGGAAACAGCTGTCGCAGACGAACTCGTCGTTCCGCCGGGGGACGACCGGGGCGGTGAGCTCCTCGCCGGACAGGTCGGCGCCGGGGAGTTCGAAGAACTCGGCGATGTCGCCGTCGTCCGGCTCCACGGTCTCGCTCACCGCCGGAAGCGTCGGGGCGGTCAGCTCGTCCGTGTCGAGCTCTTTACGGGTGTCGTAGTCGAGTGTCATGACCCTCCTCAGTCCTGGTCGCCGCCCGGCGACGGCACCAGCCGCGCGGTGCGATGTCTTCTTCGTGTCACCTTCCGGCGGGTGCCGGTGAGGGCGACGCCGGGCCGTGATCGCCCTCCTGTACCCGGACCGGGGAGATACCAAACCACTGTGCCGGAACCGGTGGGCGATCCAGGCCGGCCGTCCGACCGGACGGGTGGTCTCGCCGCGCGCGGGCCCCGGCTATCCGGTGTTCGGGATGGGCCCGACGGATGCACCCGAGGTTCCGAATTCCTCGATCACGTCCCACAATTCGTCGTCTGGGCCGATGTCGTAGGTGCAGGAGTCCGGCCGGGGATCGGGGACGAAGGCCCAGAGGAGCGCCCCGGCGGTGCCGGCCGTCTTCTGTCCCTCGATTTTCGTCGCGATGTGCTCGGCGCGGTCGGCCGTGGCCCCGCACCAGCCCGCCGGCTCGCCGATCTCGGCCACCAGCAGCGGCTTGTCGATCTGCTGGGCCTGGGCGATGCGGCGCGCCAGGCCGTTCCACTGGTCGCCGGGCAACGGGATCCCGTCGGCGCCGTAGTCGTGGTACTGGACGACGTCCACGAAGGGGGACGACCCGACCAGCGCGTACTCGTCGCTCTGCGTGCCGCACTGCCCGCCGCCGGTGAGCCCTGCGGTGATCAGGGTGCGGGGATCGATCGCGCGGACCTGCGCCCCCGCCGTGTCGAAGAACCCGCGCAGGACGGCGGCCGCGTCCGGCGGGCACTGCCGCAGCCACCACGAGCACGCCGCGTCGGTGCACATGCTGGTCTCGGGTTCGCCGACGAGTTCCCATGCAGCCAGCGCCGGGGAGTCCTTCCATCGCGTCACCGCCGTCGTCACCCAGTCCCGGAAACTCAGCACGGCACGCTCGTGATCGACCGGCTCCGTCCATCCGTCGACATACCACTGCCGGTCCTTGAACGCCTCGTCCTCGCACGCGCCGTCCTGGGCGGCAAGGACCGGGATCACGAGTTGACCGTGGGCCTCCGCCGCGGCGAACACGGCGTCGAGCGGGCCGAAGTCGAGTTCGCCGGTGAACCGGTCGACGGCCAGGGCCTGGAAGGCGTTGAAGCGGGTGAGCGAATGCGGTGGCAGCGCGCCGAAGTACGCATCCAGATCGACCATGGCGCCGCAGCCCCAGTTCACCGCCCAGTTCGTGCCCAGCTGGTAGGCGTTGAAGCCGGTGGGCCACCAGGGCTGCCCGTCGAGCCGCAGCGCCGTGCCGTCGGTGGTGACCCGCGCGCCCGGATCCGGATCGGCGGCGGCGGTGCCGGCCGTGCCGATCGTCGCCGCGGCGACGATCGAGAGACCCACCGCCCACGCCTTTGCCGTGCTCCCCGATCCCATGGAGGAACTGTACTGGCGCGGAGCCGGATCGGCTGCGCATGCGAACCCCGCGAGACCGCCGCGTTAGCACTCGGGCTCGGTGAGTGCTAATCTGTGCTGCGTAGCAGCCGGGCCGACGAGTGAGGTTGATCCAGGAGTAGATGCCGTGTCCCGTATCTGTTCCCGGTCGCATCGAGCGGTGGTCGCCGGACCGTTCACCCATCCCGGAATTCTTGTCCTGCAGAAGGTTCCGTACGACCCCGCCACCGGATGCTGCGCACCGTTCCGCCATCGCCGACGAGGATCCGAAAGACCATGTCCGTCCTGCAGACTCCCTTCCGCTCCGGACCGCACCGTTCCCGCCTCGACCTCCCCGCGCTGTCGACGCTGCGTGAGGCGGTCGAGGAGAAGGGGGCCGATCTGGCGCTGATGCTCGGCGCCCTGTCGATCGTGACCTTCTGGACGTTCGGCTTCGGGATTCTGCTCGGTGCGGCGGCCATCGGGACCGGCATCGCCGCCACCCGCCGGCCCGCCGTGTTCACCGACGAGGAGAAGTCCCTCGACGCTCTCGTCGGCATGCTCACCGGCATCTTCGGCATCCTCGCGGGCGTGGTGTTCCTCAGCTGGGCGCTGCCCAACCTCTGAGGCACCTGCCTCGGTCAGCGAGGCGCGGACGCCGGCGCGGCCATGAAGCGGTGGAGGAAGGCCTTCACCGAATCCGGTGTCACCGTCGCCGCCGCCGCCATCGCCTTGGACATGGGGGAGCTGGCCACCACCTTCCGTTTGCCCTTCAGCATCGCCTCGTAGCCCTTGCGGGCGACCTTCGCAGGGTCGTCCTTGGGGCCGCGGGCGATCGGCGCGTCCGCCATCCCGGCCTTGCGGAAGAACGGGGTGTCGGTCGCTCCGGGCATCAGCGCGGTGACGGTGACCCCGGTCCCGCGCAGCTCCTCGTGCAGCCCCTCGGAGAACGACTGCAGGAACGACTTGGAGGCGTTGTAGACGACCTGGTACGGGCCGGGCATCTCCGAGACCACCGACGACGTGATCAGCACGCGCCCGGTGCCGCGCCCGGCCATGCCGTCGAGGACGTACTTGGCCAGATGCACGGTCGAGCGCACGTTGACGTCCACCACCTCGAGCTGGTCCTCGAGGCCGGTGTCCACGAACAGGCCACCCTGCCCGGTGCCGGCGTTGAGCGCAGCGGCGGCCAGTGGCCGGCCGGTCGCCGTCACGGCGGTGCACACCTCCTCCACGCCCGTCACCGTCCGGAGGTCGGCGCGCACCGGAATCACGGCGGCGCCGGTGGCGGCGAGAGCGCGGGTGGCGTCGTCGAGGGCATCGGAGCGGGCCACCAGGATGAGGTCGTATCCGTCCCGGCCGAACAGTCGGGCGAGTTCCAGGCCGATGCCGCTCGACGCTCCGGTCACCAGGGCCAACGGTCGTGTTTCGGTCATGGCCCCGGATACCCGCATCACTCCGCCGCAACCACGCGGCCGGGGTGTCGGTCGGCGCCGGTAGTCTCGGCGCGTGGCCCTCTACCGTAAGTACCGACCGGCGACCTTTGCCGAGGTGGTGGGTCAGGAGCACGTCACCGAGCCCCTGAGCATCGCCCTCGACGCAGGTCGCATCAATCACGCGTATCTGTTCTCGGGCCCGCGCGGCTGTGGCAAGACCTCCTCGGCCCGGATCCTGGCCCGCTCCCTGAACTGCGCGGAGGGCCCCACGTCGGCCCCGTGCGGGACGTGCCGGTCCTGCGTGGCGCTCGGCCCCGGCGGTGGCGGCAACCTCGACGTCATCGAGCTCGACGCCGCCAGCCACGGCGGCGTCGACGACACCCGCGAACTACGCGACCGCGCCTTCTACGCACCGGCCGAGTCGCGGTACCGCATCTTCATCGTCGACGAGGCCCACATGGTCACCACGCAGGGCTTCAACGCCCTGCTCAAGATCGTCGAGGAGCCGCCGGAGCACCTGATCTTCGTGTTCGCCACCACCGAACCGGAGAAGGTGCTGCCGACGATCCGCTCGCGCACCCACCACTACCCGTTCCGGTTGCTGCCGCCCCCCGTCATGCGCGGGCTGCTCGAGAAGATCTGCACGCAGGAGAACGTGGCGGTCGAGGACGCCGTCTACCCGCTGGTGATCCGTGCGGGCGGCGGTTCGCCGCGCGACTCGCTGTCGGTGATGGACCAGCTCCTCGCCGGCGCCGGCGAGGAGGGCGTGACCTACAGCCGTGCACTCTCGCTGCTCGGCGTCACCGACGTCGCCCTCATCGACGAGGCCGTGGACGCCCTCGCCGCCGGCGACGGTGCGGGTCTGTTCGGGACCGTCGAGAAGGTGATGGATGCCGGCCACGACCCGCGACGGTTCGCGGTCGACCTGCTCGAGCGGCTCCGGGATCTCATCCTGATGCGATCGGTGCCCGACGCCGCCGATCGCGGCCTCGTCGACGCCCCGGGCGACGTGCTGGAGCGGATGCGGGAGGAAGCCGACCGGATCGGTCCCGCCACCCTGACCCGGTACGCGGAGATCGTGCACTCCGGTCTGGGAGAGATGCGCGGTGCCACGGCCCCGCGCCTGCTCCTCGAGGTGATGTGCGCGCGGATGCTGCTGCCCGCCGCTTCGGGTTCGGAATCGGCTGTGCTGCAACGCCTCGAGCGTCTCGAAAGTGGGATCGCGGCCCCGCAGGGCGCCGCCCCGCGGGCCGTCGCTCCGGCGCCGGCCGCGCCCACGCCGCCGATCGCCCCCGACGAGCCGGCCGCCCGTTTCCAGCGACCCTCGCAGCGACGAGCCGCACCGTCCTCGGTCGCGCCCGTCCCCGAGCCTGCGGCCGAGCCGGCCCCCGTTCCACCGGCGGAGTCACGACCGGCCGCCGCGGCGCCGGCGCCCGTGCCACCGCCGACGCCCGCCCCACCGCCGACGCCCGCCCCACCGCGCCCCGTCGTGCAGGAACCGGAGCCTGCACCGCGCCCCGTCGTGCAGGAACACGCGCCGCCCGCACCGCGACCCGCGCACCGCGACGGCGAGCACCGCCCTGTTCACGGACGTCTACGAGCTGACGATGCTCGAG
>NZ_JAALEG010000132.1 GCF_011058165.1 Rhodococcus aetherivorans | reverse complement strand
GTCGAGCTCAAGCGGGTCCGCGGGGCCGGGCACCTGGTCCAGCTCGAGTTCCCCGAGGTCGTCGTCGGTGCGCTGGACCGGCTCATCCAGCGCGGGTTCGCCCACGACGCCGGCAGGAGGCGCGCCGGGTGAACAACCGCGACGAGATTTCCTTCGATTGCCGGCATCTCCGCGAACGGGCTACGTAGGCGCACATGCCCGTCTGGCCTCTGTGGGGATGTCCACGCCGGCCGATAATGCCTTGTTTGCAGGATAATTGATCGCGCTCTGTCCGGCGCTGTGGTTCATCGCGGTCGGCGACGGCTTGCTGAACGTTCCGACAAGGACAAATGACATTCGATCGAGCTGTGCGAGTGCATTATTGCTGTTGCTTTCCGTCTATACCGTTGTGGCCAAGCCGATGTCATCCTGCACGAAGGTGCCGCTCGCGGTGTGCCGGTCAATTCAGCTCCGGCAGAGCCTTATTGGACTAGTTCGGGATGGCCTGCCGTCGGCGACCAACAATTGACAATTTTCGTAGTCTGACTCATAGTTACATGCAATCGAGGTCTGGATCACACATCCCGCCGGAGTGTTCGAAGAGCGTTTCGATCGATAAGCACTCCGGGGGAGTCCAATTGGGACGAGACAATCGGCAGCCTGCAATCGTGACCAATGCGTTCGGAGGCCGTGCCGGCGAACGGGAGGAAAATCGTGGGAGTCGAAGTAGCTGTCGAGGGGTTGACGAAGTCCTTCGGGTCTCAGCGGATCTGGCAGGACGTGACGTTGACGCTGCCGGCGGGTGAGGTGTCGGCGCTGCTGGGCCCGTCGGGTACGGGCAAGTCGGTGTTCCTCAAGTCGCTGATCGGTCTGCTGCGGCCGGAGCGGGGCTCGATCGTCATCGACGGCACCGACATCCTGCAGTGCTCCTCGAAGGAGCTCTACGAGATCCGCAAGCTGTTCGGGGTGCTGTTCCAGGACGGTGCGCTGTTCGGGTCGATGAACCTCTACGACAACGTGGCGTTCCCGCTGCGCGAGCACACCAAGAAGTCCGAGTCCGAGATCCGCAAGATCGTGATGGAGAAGCTCGAGCTCGTCGGTCTGCTCGGCGCCGAGGACAAGCTGCCCGGCGAGATCTCCGGCGGCATGCGCAAGCGGGCCGGGCTGGCGCGGGCGCTGGTGCTCGATCCGCAGATCATCCTGGTCGACGAGCCGGACTCGGGGCTGGATCCGGTGCGCACCACCTACATCAGCCAGACGCTGATCGACATCAACGCCGAGATCGACGCGACGATCCTGATCGTCTCGCACAACATCAACCTGGCGCGGACGGTGCCGGACAACATCGGGATGCTGTTCCGCCGGGAGCTGGTGATGTTCGGTCCGCGCGAGGTGCTGCTCACCAGCGACGAGCCGGTGGTCAAGCAGTTCCTCAACGGCACGATGATCGGGCCGATCGGGATGTCGGAGGAGAAGGACGAGGCGACGATGGCGCAGGAGCAGGCCCTCGTCGACGCCGGGCACCACGCCGGTGGGGTGGAGGACGTCGAGGGCATCGTGCCGCAGATGAAGGCCACCCCGGGGATGCCCGAGCGGCAGGCCGTCGCCCGCCGGCAGGAGCGGGTGCGGCACATCCTGCACACCCTGCCCGAGGCCGCCCAGCAGGCCATCCTCGAATCCTTGGAACACGAGAACACCATGTCCGATTTCATCGGATCAGAGGCCCCGACGACGGTGCTCCCACGAGTAGCGCTGTGACGCGGCGCCAGTCGCACGGTCGAGACCGGCCGCGGCGAGTTCACGCCGGCAACTATTGCGCCACCCCGGGTGGCCACGAACGAGAAAGGTACCGACCTGTGAGAAGGCGGGACTGTAGGACGACTGCCGTCGAACCCCTGATGGGGGAGCGATGAGGACGGGTCCGGCGCTGCCGGTAGAGACAGAGACGCCGCCGGAGCGTCGGGATCAGGAGCCGATCCCCTGGCGGCGGAACGTCGTACTCCGGAAGATCGGCGGCTACGTCACGAACAAACCGACCCAGAGCCTCGCAACCATCGGCCGGTCTGCGAGGCTCGGTGGCAACGTCGTGCGCTACTGCATCGAGGACACCATTGCACTGAGACTGTCGGTACGCGAGGTGGTCGAGCAGATGTGGAAGCTACTCAAGGTGACGGCGCTGCCCGCCCTGCTGATGGCCGTCCCGATCGGAGCCGAGGTGTCCGTTCAGGTCGGCGGCATCATGAACCAGGTGGGTGCGAACTCACTGGCCGGCGCGGCGAGCGGCCTCGGGGTCGTCGGTCAGGGAGCGCCGATGGCCGCCGGGTTGCTCATGAGCGGTGCGGCCGCATCCGCTATCGCGTCGGACCTCGGCGCGCGAGCGATCCGCGAAGAGATCGAAGCGATCCGGGTCATGGGTATCGACCCCGTGCAGCGACTCGTAGTCCCGCGATTCCTTGCGATGATCGCGATCGCTCCCATGCTGTGCATCATCATCATCGCAGCGGGAGTCTCGGCGGGCCTGTTGATCTCCGCGAACGTGAACGACGTCGTCCCAGGCAGCTTCTGGCAGTCGTTCGGCGCGTTCGCCACGCCCACGGATCTCGCGTTCTCGGTGCTGAAGTCGGTGATCTTCGCCGCGATGGTGGTGTTGATCGCCGGACTGCGGGGACTCGAGGCAAAGGGCGGGCCGACCGGCGTTGCCAATGCCGTCAACGCGTCGGTCGTGCTCAGCGTCTTCTGCATCTTTGCGGCGAATCTTGTCGTGAGCCAGCTGCAGATGATGTTCTTCCCGGCACGGTTGGCATGATGGCGACGAATACTCCAGCACATCGCGGCGCGACCGCGCCGACGTTCCCCGTACGCATCACCGGCACGGTGACGCGCCGGATCCGGGCGAGCGTCGAGGAAGTCGGACAGATCGCGCTCTTCGTCGGCAAGACCGTCTACCTGCTGGCCAAGACTGCCCGTCACTACCGCAAGCAAACTCTCACCACGATGAACAACATGGCCTGGGGCAACGGGTCGTTGGTGGTGGACGGCGGCGTGATCAGCCTGATGTTCTTCCTCGGCATCGCAGTGGGCGCCGTCGTCGCGATCCAGGCGTTCATGGCCTTCGACCTTCTGGGGTTCGGCGCGTTGACCGGCATCATCGGCTCGTTCGGCAACGTCCGTGTGATCGCCCCCATCATCACGGGAATCGGTTTCGCCGCCCAGGCCGGATGCCGCATGACGGCCGAGATCGGTTCGATGCGGATCTCGGAGGAAATCGATGCCACCGAGTCGATCGGACTCCAAGCCATCCCCTTCGTGGTCGGACCGCGGCTCATCGGAAGCATGCTCGTCGTGCTTCCGGGCTACCTCATGGCTCTCGTCGTCAGCTTCGTCACCGGTGGTCTGGTGGTCAAGACGTTCCACGCACAGCCGGAGGGCACCTACGACCACTACTTCGCCCAATTCCTGAATGTGCCCGACCTGGCCGCATCCGTGGTGAAGGCGTTGATCTTCTGTGGTGTCGTCACGATGATCCATTGCTATTACGGGTATTTCGCATCCGGGGGTCCGGCTGGGGTCGGAGCCGCATCCGGACGTGCGATCCGCGCGAGCCTCGTCGCGATCGTCGTCCTGAACTTTCTGATGACGGTCGCCATCTGGGGTCTGAGCCCCGAACTGGTCTTCAAGGGATGATGGGATGAGCACTTCCAGGAACCAGGACTTCCTGCGGGGATCCGCAGCGAATCAGTCCCGAGTATTGGCGGTCGCCGGCGTCGCAGTGATCGGCCTGGCGGGTGTGGTGGTCACCGCCACCGCGTCTCTGTATCCACGCATGACCGCGCCGGACGGGCTCGCCGTCGGGGTCGAGGTCCCCTATGTCGGTCCGGGGGTGACGGAAGGAACCAAGGTGGTCCTGCGGGGACAGAGCGTCGGTCTGGTCGAACGGCTCGACCGAACCGAGGCGGGCTCGGTGCAGATGCGGCTCGTCCTCGATCAGCACCAGGTCGCCGGGCTGACGGACTCGTTCGAGGTGGACTTCCGTCCCGAGAACTACTTCGGAACATCCGCAGTGAACATCGTCGTCATGCCCGGCGGCGACCCCCTCGAGCCCGACACCGAAGTGCAGCGGACGCCAGGAGGCGACTTCACGATGTCGACGATGATCGAGCAGGGCTCGCTCACCATCGACGGAACCCTGACCGACCGGATGGTCACGTCGCTCGACAAGTCGGTGCACTACCTCGACGGACTGGCACCGTGGATCGAGACGGGTGTGCTGGTCGCCGACCGTGTCGCACAGGCGCAGCAGGCGCCACCGAGCGAGCTGATGACGAGATTCAACGACATCCTCGCGGCAACACCAGGATTCAGCGATCAGGCGATCGAGGCACTGATGTACATCTACGACAGCGTCTACAACCGCCTGCCGGACGGCTCGATTGGTGTGGACGATGCCGTCTTCGACGAGTCGAACGCCGGCCTGACGCTGGCCGCCAATCAGCTGTTCGGCCAAGCCGGTGCCCTGCTCGCCTCGCACGGGGAGGAACTGACACCGCTGACGCAGATCGTCGTGGAAGTGTCGGATGTCTTCCCGCACCTCGTCAACGGCGGCCTGAAGCCGGAGCAGGCGCGGGAGATCGTTGGTCGATTCGACTCCGCGTTCGTCGACACCCCAGACGGGCAACGCCTCCGGTTGCGCGTCGTGCTCGACGGATTTCCGGCGCTTGCGGCCCCGCTCGGGATCGCCGCCGCGCCGGCCGAACCGAACGGGGGAGAGCGATGAACGCGCGTGCCGTCTTCCTCGCGACCGTCCTCAAACTCGCGATAGCAGCAGCTGTCTCGGCTCTGCTGTTCGTGCTGGTGATCAGCGCCATGCGCAGTCCCGTGGCCGGTGACACCCGCACCTACACCGCGGAGTTCTCCGATGTGTCAGGTCTCGGGGTCAACGGTGACATTCGCACGCGTGGGGTCCGGATCGGCAAGGTCGAGGCCATCGACCTGGTGACTCGCCAGGGCAGCACCATCGCCGAGGTCCGTTTCTCGCTGCAGGAGCCATACGTTCTCACCGCGGACACGACTCTGGCGGTCAAGTACCAGAACCTCACCGGCGTGCGGTATGTGGATGCCGACTTCGGGGAAGATTCCGGGGTCCCCGTCGAAACTCTGCCTCTCGACAGGACCCGACCCTCGTTCGACATCACCGAGCTGTTCAACGGTCTGCAGCCGGTGCTGGACACCATGAGTGCCGAGGACATCAACACCTTCACCGAGAACGCCATCGCCCTGCTGCAAGGAGACGGCGGGGGACTGAAGCCGATGCTCGACGACGCGCAGAAGCTCGCCGATCTCGCGGCCGACCGGGAACAGGTCATCGCGACGTTGACGACCAATCTCGCGCGGATTTCCGACTCCATGGGTGGCCGGTCGGATGAGGTCGTGGAGTTCCTCCGCTCGATGAGCTTCCCGATCGCGAAGGCGATGACAGTTCTCGACGAGTTTCCGAAGACCGCCACGTACGGCCCTGAGTTCCTGACACCGATCAAACGGCTGCTCGACGCCTACAACCTGCAGCCGGGGGCGAACGTCGAGCAGATGGTGGCCGAAGCGTTCTCGTCGCTCGAGGAGACAGCGGAAGCTCTCCGGCTGCTACCGAGTTCGGTGGCGGGACTGCAGATCCCGGTCGGGGATTCCCCTGGACGGGAAGGATGCAGCAAGGGTGTCGCCCAGCTGCCGACCGAAGTCGACGTTCTCCTCAACGGTAGCGGGGTAGTGGTATGCAGCGCACGGTGAAGTCCGCATGGACACGGTTCGGTACTGCCCGTCTGGCGACGTGGCTCGGCAACGACATGCGCATCGGCGCCGGCGTGGTAGCCGTGGCCGTCCTCGCGCTCGTCGCGACGACCGTGCTCTACATAAGTCCCCCGGGCAGGAAGGTGGTGGCCTTCGAGACCACCGACGCGTCCGCCATCTCGGTCGGCCAGGACGTGCGGATCGCCGGGGTGTCGGTCGGCAAGGTGACGGACATGGAGCTCGGACAGTCGACCGTCCGGGTCTCGATGGAAGTCGAGGACGACGTGTTGGTGGGCACCGAGTCGCGGGTCGAGGTCCGGATGCTGACCCCGGTCGGGGGCTACGCGATCACGCTTGTCCCGCTCGGCGTGAGACCGCTCGACGAGGGGGCCCTTCCTGTGGGACAGGTGACCGTCCCGTACTCGATCGGTGACGTACTCCAGGCGGCCCCCAACACCACCGACAACGTCGACGGCGGCACGATCGATGCGAATCTGGTCCAGGTCGCCGAGGCGCTACAGCAGAACCCGGACTCGGTGGGATCGATCATCTCGGGGATGACGGCGATCGCACGTGTCATGGACCGGCAGCGTGAGCAGGTCCGGACGGTCACGGGACTCGCCTCGGAGTACCTGCAGACCTTCAACGCGAATCGCGAGCTCGTCTTCCATCTGATCCGTGAGATGGACATGGTGCTCTCGACGTACAACACCAACCATGCCGGCTTCAACGAGGCGTACCGGCTGCTCGGGCACGTGCTGATGACTGTGGCACCGTACGAGGAGTACTACCTCGACCACCGGGACGAGGTCGCGGCGGCCATCACTCAGGTGCGCGCCATGATCGAGGAATTCAACGCGTCCATGGGGCCCTCGATCGACGCCCTGACTGCGGCCCGGGAGCAATTGGCGAACTGGCTCACGCCCGAGGGGCTGGCCACGATCAGCGGAGGAACGCTCATGGCATCGGACATCTGTATTCCGGTTCCGGGACGGCAGTGCTGACGATGAACAAGGTCAAGAAGGTAGCAACGATCGGCCTGGCAGTGACCGCCGTCGTCGGCGCCGGCTTCACCGCCGCGCGCACGGCCGGAGCCGAACCCGCCCCGTCGTACTGCGCCGAAATGCCGGACGCGGTCGGGCTGTATGTGGGTAATCCGGTCACCCGGATGGGGTTCCCGGTGGGACGGGTCGAGTCGATCGTGGAGAAGGGCGGTCACGTCGAGGTGACGTTCTCGACGGACGGGGATCGCCCGCTTCCCGCCGATGTCAAAGCGGTGACCCGATCCAAGTCGATTCTCGCCGACCGCAGCCTCGAGCTCGTGGGCAACGACACGTCCGGCCCCACGCTCGAACCGGGATCCTGTATTCCGCTGCAGAACAGCCGGACTCCCAAGGCCATCTCCGAGGTCGTGGGGTCGGCGGCGGACTTCATCGAGGCCCTTTCTCCCGAAGGGAGCGCGGACACCGTCGAGATGGCCGTCGCGGGCCTGGACCAGGCTCTGCGTGGACAGGGCGACAACGCCCGGTCGATGATGCTGCATGCCGCCGATGCCATGGAAAGCCCCGACAAGTTCGTCGCCGACATCGGTACTGCCATCGCGAACATGGCGCCGTTGAGCGAGCAGGCTCTCGCCGACTGGGCAGCGATGAAGTCCGTCGTGGAGCAGATGCCGGACGTGGCGGTGGCGGGAATAGACCTGTGGCCCGGAACCATCGACGTGTGCGTGGGAATCGGCTGGCTTGTCGCCACTTTGGACGACATCCAACGCAAGTACGGCGGGGACATCTGGCCGTTCGTGCACGGTCAGGTCGCCGACGCGATCGCACTCGCCGCGGGGCGGACGGGCGAGATCCAAAGCCTCGTTGCGACGGTGCCGTCGCTCGCGGCGGTCGCGGATCAGCAGACGCGGAACGCCGGCGGGCTGACGATGCAGTACACGCCCCCCACCATCACACTGAGCGACGAGGACGCCGACCGGCTGTGCGCACTCCTCGACACCGTCCGGCCGGGTAGCTGCACACCGACCGAATCAGGAGCTCGCGTTTCGCCGACGGGTCTGATGGATCTCGTCCTCCTGAACGGGGCTGCACAGTGAAGACACGGATCGACCTCGGACGGACGGCGCGGGTGACGACAGCGCTGCTGCTGACGCTCGTCGCCTCGGCATGCTCGCTGCGGCCGGAGGACCTGCCGTCGGTCCGCGGTGGCGTCGGGGACGGGTACGAGATCTCGCTCGAGTTCGAAAGCGTCATGAATCTGCCGGCCGGAGCCGATGTGATCATGGACGGCGTACGAGTCGGTGAGGTCCGCGAGCTCGACGTGGCGGACGACAGCGTCGCCGTCGTCGCGGGGATCCGGCAGGACACGCGGGTGCCTGCGGACGCGAGGGCCATCGTCCGGCAGAACACCCTGTTGGGTGACACCTATGTCGCCCTCGTCCGCGACCCCGACGCCGTCGTCGGGGGCTACCTCGAGGAGGGAAGCACCGTCCCGTTGAGCCGGACCACGTCGCCGCCGCAGCTCGAGGACACCATGGCCGTGCTCGCGACATTCGTCAACGGCGGCAGCATCCGAAGGGTCGAGGACGTCATGGCCCGGGTGAACGCGGTGATGCCGCCCGTCCCGGAAGTGGAACGACTTGCGTCGATCGCGTCGGTGGACCTGCGCGACCTCGGCGATCGGACGGCCGAGATCGACCGGCTGCTCGTGGAAATGGATGCCACTGCGGTCACCGTGGACGCCAATGCGGACTCGCTCGCCACGATCTTCGACTCGTCGACCGTGCATTACTGGCGGCGGCTCGCGGTGGATGTCGTGTCGCACATCGGTCAGATCCTTCCTTCCGTCGGAAGCCTGTACGAGGGTGGACTGTGGCTGATCCCGATGTTCGAATCGCTCGCCGACACCACCGACGTCTCCCGGGGCGGGCCCTCGGCCACCGTGGAAGTGTCGAATTTCCTTCGGACAACACTGATTCCGTTTGCCCAGAATCCCTCGGTGGACATCGTCTCGGTGGAAACAGCGGACGGTGATCAGTTGCTTGCCGATGCCGAGAACATCCTGCGCATGTTGGGAGCTGTGAAGTGAGCCGGCGTACAGCGCGGTCGATCGTGGGTATGGGTCTGATAGCGGTGCTCTCGTTCCTGTACATGACTCAGTTGGGCCTGCGGACAGGGTTCATGGAGGACGTCTACACGGCACGGGTGCAGGTCCCCGACACGAACGGCCTGGTGGAGGGCTCGCGGGTGCTGTTGCGCGGGGTGGAGATCGGCGAGATCACCGGCATCACCGCATCAGCGGACGCGATCGACGTGTCGTGGAAGTACGACCGGAACCATCCCGTCCCCGCCGACAGTGCGTTCCGCGTGGACAATCTGTCGGCGCTCGGCGAACCGTATCTCGCCGTGTGGCCGGCGTCGGCGGCCGGACCGTATCTGGACGACGGCGCGTTCGTGCCGTCCACCCAGGTTGTGGTGCCGACGACGTTCGAGGAGTTGTCCGAGCGCCTCACCCGCCTGCTCACGCAGGTCGATCCGGAGGGCGTGCGCCAGATCTTCGAGGCGCTGGATGTCGCTCTGCCCGACGATCCGCGTGTGCTGGGCAATCTTTCGCGAGCGGGGGAACTGATGGCAGCCACGTTCGCCCAGAACGCGGACAGTTTCACCACGCTGCTGCGGACCGTTCAACCGTTGCTGCTGGACAGCACGACGATTCCCCTGGGGATGCACAACGCCGAGCCGCACCTCGCCGAGTTCGGAAGCGGGTTCCGCGATCTGCTCGCCGGCATCAAGTTCGCTGCCGATCGTGGGCCGCTGAATGCCGGTATCGCGCACGGTGCCAGTCCGTTCATCGGTGAACTGCAGAAGTTCCTCGATGCGACGGCCGCGGACCTCGAGGTCATCGGCGTCGATCTTCTGCCTTCGGTTTCTCAGGGCGCGAGGGCGGTCCGCACGATCGACGTCGGCCGTCTGCTCGACAATGCCCTGACCTCCACATCGTCGGGGGACGCAGTGACCGTGCACGTGCAGGCGCCGGGCAACTGACCGTCCGACGGTCCCGGCACGTCACCCCATCAGATCGATACGAACAGGAATGAGGCGCACCATGCAGATGATCACCTCCGATCAGTCCACCGATAAGAACGACCGCAGTACGGCCGAGGACGGTGTCCCTCCGCGGGAGCAGGCGGATTCGCAGCGGTCCGGGTTCACGGTGCGGCTACAACCCGGGAAGATACTCATCGGTGGACTCGTGGTGGCACTGTGCGCCGCCGTGGCCCTCCTCGGCTGGCAGGTGAGCGACAAGGCAAGCGAACTCGACCGAGTTCGCACCGAGGCGGCCGCACTCGAGCGTGCCGAACAGGCCGCGCTCGAATACGCGACAGGTGCTGCCGAAATGGACTTCCGCGACCTGCAGACCTGGCGAACCCGGCTGACCACCGGAACCAGCCCCGAACTCTCGGAGCGGCTCACTCGCGCGGCGACCTCGATGGAGCAGATCATCGTTCCGCTTCAGTGGACGTCG
Organism: Rhodococcus aetherivorans; assembly: GCF_011058165.1. GTDB lineage: Bacteria > Actinomycetota > Actinomycetes > Mycobacteriales > Mycobacteriaceae > Rhodococcus > Rhodococcus aetherivorans. Next base: position 577 of record NZ_JAALEG010000132.1, on the reverse strand, counting down.
ACGGCGCAGCCGATTACGGCCAAGGCCGAAGCCGGTCCGGACGGCATCTACACGGTCGATTGCTTCGTGAGTGTGGTGACCAAGAACGCCCAGGCCCCCGAGGGCATCCAATCGACGGCGACGTACAAGCTGAGCATGGACAGCCGCGACGAGTGGAAGATCGCCGAAATCAGCGGTGTCGGATCGGCTCTGGGCGACGGCAATACACCCAGGTGAGGGGCGCCGTGCATTGTCGGTGGCGGCGGTCGGTGGAAGGAGGTCGGAGATGTCGTCGAGTGAGCCGGCGAGCATGGTGATGGCGATAGGAACCGCGGTCGGCGTGGTGGTCTCGGGGATGGATCTGCCGCAGCCGCTCGAGGACCAGGCCCGGGTGGCAATCGAGGCGGTGCAGGAGGCTGCCGGCACTCTGGACCGGCAGGTCGCCGATCTGGTGGCGGGGTTGCCCGAGCTGATGCGTCCGGCGGCGGAGCAGGCCGTGGCGGACGCGACGTCGGCGGCGAAGGACGCGCTGATGCCGCACCTGCCGGCGGAGGCGGCCGCGGTGCTCGAACCGCCGCCGGCGCCGGTGGAGAACCCG
>NZ_JAALEG010000131.1 GCF_011058165.1 Rhodococcus aetherivorans | reverse complement strand
CCCCCACCGCCGTGGCCCCGCCTGAGCCCGTCGCGACGGCTCCCGCCTCCGCCCCCGGAGGCGACGCGCCGACCGGCGGATCGGACGCGCCGACCGGCGGATCGGACGCGCCGACCGGCGGATCGGACACCGTCGCGGCCTGACCGTCGGACCCCGACTAGGCTCGTCGTCGCCGGCGCCCTCGGGGCGCGGCGTGGAACGAGAGACGGTGAGGGGTTGCGATGAGTGATCGCGAGGAGTTGGCTGCGCTGGTTCGCGAACTGGCGGTGGTGCACGGCAAGGTGACCTTGTCGTCCGGCAAAGAGGCCGACTACTACGTGGATCTCCGCCGCGCCACCCTGCACCACCGGGCCGGCCCGCTGATCGGCAAGCTCATCCGGGAACTGGTCGCCGACTGGGACTTCGACGCCGTGGGCGGCCTCACCATGGGTGCCGATCCGGTGGCGCTCGCGGTCATGCACGCCGCCGGCCGCCCGATCGACGCGTTCGTCGTCCGCAAGGCCGCCAAGGCGCACGGCATGCAGCGGCAGATCGAGGGTCCCGACGTGCTCGGCAAGCGCGTCCTGGTGGTCGAGGACACGACCACCACGGGCAACTCTCCGCTCACCGCGGTCAAGGCCCTGCGCGACGCCGGCGCGACGGTCGTGGGTGTCGCCACCGTCGTCGACCGGGCCACCGGTGCCGGCGAGGTGATCGCCGCGGAGGGCGTCGAGTACCGCTACCTGCTGGGCCTGCAGGACCTGGGACTGCAGGACGCCTAGGTCTTCCGTGGCCGGGCGGGTGCGACGGACCGCGACGCGCCTCGCGGACGGCCGGGAACTGTTCTATTTCGACGACACCGAGCCGTACGTCGGTGGTGGCGCGGTGCGGGAGCGGCACGACACGCGGCGGCTACCGTCGGCCGGGGCCGCGTCCGAACTCCGCTTCGACCCGCTGACGGGGGAGTGGGTGGTCTCCGCGTCGCACCGCATGGACCGCACCTTCCTGCCGGACCCCGCGGACTGCCCGCTGTGCCCCACCCGTCCGGGCCGGGCCGCCACCGAGATCCCCGCCGACGACTACGACGTGGTGGTGTTCGAGAACCGCTTCCCGGCCCTCGGGCCGGGTGGCGCCGTCGCCGGTCCGGTGGACGGCGACCCGCTGTGGCCGCGACGACCCGCGACGGGCCGCTGCGAGGTGGTCGCGTTCACCGCCGACCACGACGCCCGGTTCGCCGACCTGAGCGTCGCGCGGGTCCGCACGGTGTTCGATGCGCTGGCCGACCGCACCGCCGAACTCTCGGCCGCCCCCGACGTGCGGCAGGTGTTCTGCTTCGAGAACCGGGGCGCGGAAATCGGTGTGACGCTTCAACATCCGCACGGGCAGATCTATGCTTACCCGTTCCTGCCGGCGCGGTCGCAGGGGCTGGTGCAGCGGGCCCGCGCGCACCACGCCGCGACGGGCCGGCTGCTGCAACGCGACGTGCTCGAGGCCGAACGCCGGGCGGGCACGCGCATCGTGTGGTCCGGGCGGCGGTGGACCGCCTACGTGCCGGCCGCGGCGCGGTGGCCGATCGAGGTGCACCTCGCCCCGCATCGCGACGTGCCGGACCTCGCCGCCCTCGACGACCCCGAGCGCGACGAGCTGGCGGTGGCCTACCGGGAGTTGCTGCGCCGCGTGGACCTGTTCTTCGACGGCGTGGACCGCGTCCCCTACATCGCGGCCTGGCACCAGGCGCCGGTCGGCGACGAGCGACCGTACGGTCGTCTGTTCTGCCAGATCTTCTCGCTGCGCCGCGCCGCCGACAAGCTCAAGTACCTGGCCGGCTCGGAGTCCGCGATGGGTGTATGGATCAGCGACACCTCCGCCGAACGCATCGCGGCGCGACTGCGGGAGCTCGCCGGATGAAGGTGTGCGCGGCCGCGGCGGCCGAGTTCGCCCGGGAGTTCGGTGGGGTACCGGAGGGGGTGTGGTGCGCGCCGGGCCGGGTCAACCTGATCGGTGAGCACGTCGACTACGCCGGCGGGCTGTGCCTGCCCCTGGCGCTGCCGCAGGTCACGGCGGCGGCGGTGCGTCGCCGCGACGACGGGACGGTGCGGCTCGTCAGCGAGGGCTTCGCCGGTGCGTCCTTTGGGCTGCTCCAGCCGCCCAAAGGACGCACCGGCGGCTGGGCCGCCTACGTCGCCGGGGTGATTCACACGCTCGACCCGCCCGGGTTCGCGGGCGTCGACGTCGCGATCGCCTCCGACGTGCCGGTGGGGGCGGGCCTGTCCAGCTCGGCGGCGCTCGAGGCGGCCGTCGCCCTCGCCCTGGCCGAGCTGTACGGGCTGCCGGTCGACGATGCCGGCCGGGCCGCCCTCGCCGCCGCCTGCACGCGGGCCGAGAACGACTGTGTCGGCGCCCCCACCGGCGGCATGGACCAGCAGATCGCGCTGCGCGGCCGGGCCGGTCGTGCACTGCTGCTGGACTGCGCGACCGGAGCGGTCGAGCACATCCCGATCGACCTGGAATCGCACGGCCTGGCGCTGCTCGTCGTCGACACGGACGCGCCGCACCGCCTCGTCGACGGGCCGTACGGGCAGCGGCGCCGCGACGTCGAGGAGGCCGCGCGCCGGCTCGGCGTGACGAGTCTGCGCGAGGTCGACACCGTGGCTGCGCTCGACGCGCTGACCGATCCGGTGCTGCGGCGCCGGGCCGGGCACGTCGTCACGGAGATCGCCCGGGTGCGTGCCGCCGTCGCCGCGCTGCGGGACGACGCCCCGGACCGGCTCGGGCCGCTGCTCGACGCCGCGCACCGGTCGCTGCGCGACGACTTCGAGGTCAGCTCTGTCGAACTCGACAGCGCCGTCGACGCCGCCCGCGCCGCCGGGGCGCTCGGGGCCCGGATGGTCGGCGGCGGATTCGGCGGCTCCGCGATCGCGCTGTGCCGGGCGACGGACGTCGCCGCGGTGGCGGAGGCTGTGACGGTGGCCGCCCGCGAGCGGGACCTGCCGCGGCCGAAGTTCCTGCGTGCGGTGGCGGCGGCGGGCGCCCGGCGTTGCTCCTGAGGGAAAGGCGGCCGGGTGACGTCGTGCGGGTCGGTACGCTGCCGGCCATGGGATGGTTCAGCCGGGACAAGTGGAACGCCGAGCATGCGGTGTTCGCCGCGGCCGCGGCGGCGACGGTCGTGGGCGGGGTGCTCGGCAACGAGCGGTTGCAGCGGGTGGCCAAGCCGCTGATCGGCCCGTCGCTGGCGGTGCGGGTGCTGCGGCACGCCCCGCACACCGACCGGCTCGACACCGCTCTGTTGCTGCTCGGGCTGACCGGCGCGACCGTCGGCGACGTGTTCATGATCGACCCGGACGACGACGCCCGGCTGCTGCGCGGTGCGTCGTCGTTCGCCGTGATGCAGGCCTGCTACTCGGCCCTGCTGGTGCGTCGCGGTGCCCGTCCGACGCGGTCGGCGGCGGTGCCGCGGGCGGTCGCGGCGCTCGGGGCCGCCGGTCTGCTCGGCGCACGGTCCCCGGAGGTGGCGGCGCCGCTGACCGGGTACGGCGCCCTGCTGGGCACCACCGCGACCCTCGCCGCCGATCCGGCGCTCGCGCCCGGGGCCCGGCGGGTGGCCGGACTGCCGATCCCGAACGAGGACCGGCGCAGCTGGCTGGGCGCCGGCGGCCTGGTCTTCACCCTGTCCGACGGCACCATCGTCGTGCGGCGGGTGCTGCTGCGGTCGCAGCGGACCCGGGCCGCGGCAGAGGGATTCGTGCTCGCGACGTACGCGCTCGCGCAGTTGCTCCTCGTCGAGGGCAAGCTCGCCCTCGGCCGGGACGGCACTCGCGCGCGCCGGGGCTACCTGCGCGGGTAACGACGGGCGCGGCAGGCACTTTCGTGCGCGCGTCGCCTACGGGCAGAGGACGATCCGGTCGCGGTCGCGGGGGTCGACCCGGATGCCGACGACCCGGCCGGGCTCGAACCGGGCGAGATCCTCGCGGGCGACCTCGTAGAGCACCCGTCCGTGGTACGGCTCGGAGCCCGGCACCGTCAGGTCGAGGTCCAGTTCGGTCAGCTCGCCGTTGTCGACGGTGTGGCCGAGTTGCCGGGCCGAGGTGATGGTGGCCCAGCCCTCGAGGCCGCGGCGGGCGAGGCGGCGGTCGGCGCGCGGCGGCCGCCCGGCGAGGATCATGGCGATGCCCAGCGCCGAGCCGTACGCGGCCAGCAGGAACATGATCTGGTAGGGGACGGTGCCCTCGGGGGAGTTGCCGACGAACAGGCCCAGCCACAGCGCCAGGACGACGATGTACCCGGCGGTGACGAATGCGACGGCACGAACGACTCGAACGTGGTTCATTGCTCCTCCGATGCCAGGATAGTCCGTGACCTGCGCCACGTCCGTCGTCGCTACGCTGCATCCATGAATTCACCCAGTGTGTTCGTCACCGGCGCCGCCTCGGGGATCGGCCGCGCCACCGCACTGCTCTTCGCCCGCCGCGGTTACCGGGTCGCGGCCGTCGACGTCGACGCGGCGGGTCTCGAGGTGCTCGCCGCGGAGCAGCCCGGCATCATCACCGGCGTTCTCGACGTCACCGACGCGCCGGGCTGGGAGCGGGCGCTGAAGGGGTTCTGCACCGACGGCACCCTCGACCTGCTCGTCAACAACGCCGGCCTCCTGGCGTCGGGACCGTTCGAGACGACCGCGCTCGAACGGCACCGGCAGATGGTCGACGTCAACGTCACCGGCACGATCACGGGCTGCCACAGCGCGTTCGAGTACCTGCGCCGCACGCCCGGCGCGCAGGTGGTCAACCTCTGCTCGGCGTCGGCGCTCTACGGCCAGCCGGAGCTCGCGACCTACAGCGCCACCAAGTTCGCCGTGCGCGGGCTGACCGAGGCGCTCGATCTGGAATGGGCCCCGCACGGCGTCCGGGTGATCGCGTTGTGGCCGCTGTTCGTCGAGACGGCGATGACCCGGGACCTGAACGTCGGCGCCGCGCGGCGGCTCGGGATCCGGCTCACCGCCGACGACGTCGCCCGGGATCTCTACGACCTGACCCGCCCCGGGCGGCGGCCGTCGGGCGTGCACCACGCGGTGGGCTGGCAGGCCAAGGCGTTCGCCGCCCTCGCGCAGGTTACGCCCACCCGGCTCAATCGCCTGGTCAACCGGTGGGTGACCGGCAGCTGAGGCGGTCTCGCTAGAGTGGCGGACGGATCAGCGACGGAAGGAGTCGGGTGAACGTGCGTCGGATGTCGTCGATCGGTGCGGCCGCGGTGGCGGTGCTGGCACTGGCCGGGTGCGGAGGGACCGCGGACGGCGGGGAGCAGCCGGCCGCCGCGTCGTCGGCGAGCGCGGCCGCCACGACCACCACCACGACCGCGGCACCCGCGCCGACGGCCCCCGGGACCACGACGGCCACCGGGACCACGACGACCACGCCGCCGGCACCGGCCCCCGACAGCGCGCCGACGACGCTGGCGGACGTGCAGTACGAGCGCAACGAGTCGTACTACTTCACCAGCCCCGACGGCGGGTTCCGCTGCGGCATCGTCAAACTCCCCTCGCGCACCGAGGCCGGCTGCGAGGGCGCCACCGACCCGGTCCCCCCGCGTCCCGAGAATTGTATGGTCAACTGGGGCAACGGTATTCGCGTACAGGACGCGGGCCCGGCGGAGTTCATGTGCTCGGGCGGCTCGGTCTACACCTCCGGCGGCGACGACCCGGTGCTGCCGAGCGGATCGCGGCTGAGCAAGCTCGGCTACACGTGCGAGACCACCGACGCCGACGTCACCTGCGCCAACGACGCCACCGGTCACGGCTTCACGATCGCCGCCGGCTCCAACACGACCTTCTGACCGTGCAACTCGACGACGCTCCCGGCCCCACCGAGTGGGGCGAGCACCCGCACGGGTGCGGCCCGTGGGCCGAGGAGTTCGGCACCGAACCGCCGCAGGATCCGCGCTACGATCCGGAGCTGCTGGCCCGCGGCGACCGCCGCAACGTCGTCGACGCCTACCGCTACTGGACGCGCGAGGCGATCGTCGCCGACATCGACAACCGCCGTCATCCGCTGCACGTGGCGATCGAGAACTTCGGGCACGACGCGAACATCGGCACGGTGGTGCGCACCGCCAACGCGTTCGCGGCGGCCGCCGTGCACATCGTCGGCCGTCGGCGCTGGAACCGTCGCGGGGCCATGGTGACCGACCGGTACCAGCATCTCGTGCACCACCCCGACGTCGACTCCCTGATCGACTGGGCAGCCGGACGGGGACTGACGATCGTCGCGGTGGACAACACACCCGGATCGGTGCCGCTCGAGACCGCGCAGCTGCCCCGCGCGTGCATGCTGCTGTTCGGCCAGGAAGGGCCCGGTGTCACGGCGCGGGCGCGGGAGGTCGCGGCGACGACCGTGTCCATCGCCCAGTTCGGCTCGACCCGCAGCATCAACGCCGGCGTCGCCGCCGGGATCGCGATGCACGCCTGGATCCGGCAGCACGCCGATCTCGACCGGGCCTGGTGAAGAAACGTTCGACGGGGAGCGGCCGATAGGGGAAAGCTGGTATCGGTAGCGACGGTGAGACGAGGTTGGCGACGACATGTCGGATGTGTGGGCCGAGCGGGCGGATCTCGCGGAGGCTGCAGTCATGTCGCGGCACGTGCGGCGGCTGTGGGCGCTGCCCGGCACCGCGCTCGGGGTCGTCGGCTGGCCGGCGGTGCGCCGCGAACGGCTCTTCCTCACCTGGCACTACTGGTGGCAGGCCCACCTGATCGATCTCGCGGTCGACGCCGCCGAGCGGGAGGCGACGCCGCGGCGCCGGCGCCGGGTGCTGCGGCTGACGCGCTCGCACCGGATCCGCAACCTCGCCGGCTGGACCAACAACTACTTCGACGACATGGCCTGGCTCGGCCTGGCGCTCGAGCGGGCGCAGCGGCACCTCTACGTCGACCGCCGCGACGCCATCGCCGTCCTCGAGAACGAGGTGTTCGCGGCGTGGGCGCCCGAGCGGGGCGGCGGCATCCCCTGGCGGCGCCGCGACGACTTCTACAACACCCCGGCCAACGGCCCGGCGGGCCTGCTGCTCGCCCGCACCGGAAAGCTGCTGCGGGCCCAGGAGATGGCGGACTGGATCCACGAGACGCTGCGCGACGCGGAGACCGGCCTGATCTTCGACGGGATCCGGCGCGACCGGGTCGAGCGCGCCGTCTACACGTACTGCCAGGGCGTCGTGCTCGGCCTGGAGACGGAGCTGGCGGTGCGGATGGGCGATCCGCGGCACCGGGAGCGGGTGCACGCCCTCGTCGACGCCGTCGACAACGAGCTGACCGAACGGGGGGTGATCACCGGCGGCGGCGGTGGGGACGGTGGGTTGTTCAACGGCATCCTCGTCCGGTACCTGGCGATGGTCGCGACGACGCTGCCGGTGGTCGATCCCGAGGACGAACGGGCGCGCCGGGTCGCGGCGCGGATCGTGCTCGCGTCCGCGCAGGCCGCGTGGGCGAACCGCCTGCAGATCGAGGGGCTGCCCCTGTTCGGGCGGGACTGGTCCGTCCAGGCCCGGCTGCCGGGAACGGCCCCTGGGATCGCGCGCTTCTCCGGCGGCACGGTGCGCAGCTCGGGGGTGGCCGAGCGGGATCTGTCGGTGCAGCTGAGCGGGTGGATGCTGATGGAGTCGGCCTACGCCGTGGCCGCCGAGCGGGCGCCCGGGCCGAGCGCCGCGCGGCCCGACCGCATTCGTTTTGAAAACGGTTATCGATAACGGCTATCGTCGACGGCATGACCGTCGCGACGCCCCTGCCCGTCACCGTGCTCTCCGGCTTCCTCGGCGCGGGCAAGACCACACTGCTCAACCACATCCTCGCCAACCGCGACGGTGCGCGCGTCGCGGTCGTCGTCAACGACATGAGCGAGATCAACATCGACGCCGCGCTCGTCGCCGGCCAGGGCAGCCTCGACCGCACCACCGAGAAGCTCGTCGAGCTCACCAACGGCTGCATCTGCTGCACGCTGCGCGAGGACCTGATCGAGACGGTCGCGCGGCTCGCCCGGGAGAACCGGTTCGACCATCTCGTGATCGAGTCGACCGGCATCTCCGAGCCGATGCCCGTCGCCGCGACGTTCGACTGGGAGTTCGACGACGGCTTCCGCCTCAGCCGGCTCGCGCGCCTCGACACGATGGTCACCGTCGTCGACGCCGCCACATTCCTCGCCGAACTCGCGCGCGGCGACCGCCTCGACGACCGCGCGCTCGAGGCCGGCGCAGGCGACGAGCGCAGCATCTCCGACCTGCTCGTCGAGCAGGTCGAGTTTGCCGACGTGCTGCTGGTCAACAAGACCGATCTGGTGAGCGACGCCGTCGCCGGGGCCGTCGAGGCCACGCTGCGCCGGCTCAACTCGACGGCGCGGCTGCTGCGCACCGTCCACGGCGCCGTCCCGATCGACGAGGTCCTCGGCACCGGCCGCTACGACCCGGAGGCGGCCGCGCTCGCCCCGGGCTGGGCCGAGGAGCTCGCCGGCGGTCACACCCCGGAGACCGAGGAGTACGGCATCCGCAGCGTCGTCTACCGCGCCGACCGCCCCTTCGACCGGTCCCGGCTCGAGGCGGCGGTGGAGAACCTGCACGGGGTGCTGCGCAGCAAGGGCTTCTGCTGGTTCGCCGACGACCCGGACACCGCGGCGATCTGGTCGCAGGCCGGCCCCAATCTGATGCTCGAACCGGCGCAGCCGTGGTCTCTGACCGGCGAGACGCCGGGCCAGGAGATCGTCTTCATCGGGGTGCGCCTGGACCCGGACACCCCGCGCCGCCTCCTGGATCCGGCTCTCGCGGCCGGGCACTCCTAGTCGGGGTCGACGTCCGCGATCTCCACGTCCACCGCGGGCCGCGCCATCTCGATCCGGTACTGCCGGACGCCGAGCACGGTGCCCACCACGAGGACGGCGGCCATCACGGCGAGGACCGTCGGCAGCAGCCACGAGACCCGCTCGAGGTATTCGCCGAAGTAGAACCCGACGAGCAGCAGGACGGGCGCCCACAGGATCGCGCCGATCGTGGACGCGATCGTGTACCGGGTGTGGTTCATCCGGGCGGCCCCGGCCACCAGCGGCGACAGCGTGCGCACCCACGGGATCCAGCGGGCGATCAGCACCGCCCAGAACCCGTACCGGTCGAGCAGGACATTGACCTTCCGCAGGTTGGCCGCGTTGAGGTATCGGCCGTTGCGGCGGGCGATGAGGTGGTGGCCGCGACGGTGGCCGATCACGTACCCCACCTGGTTCCCGGCGATCGCGGCCACCATCGCGCCGACCGCCAGGGCCCACACCTGCGCCGCACCGGAATGGTGGGCGGCCAGCACGACGCCGGCGGTCAGCAGCATGGAGTCCCCGGGCAGGAACAGTCCGAGGATGATCGCGCACTCGACGAACACGAACGTCACGACGACGAGCCACACCAGGGCGGGCCCGGCGGTTTCGAGAGGACCGAAGGTTTCCGCGGCGAGAATCATGGAGGACGCGTTCGCGCGCGTGCTCAGGGCGTGGTGTCGCGACGGGTCGTCGGCACCGGCACCGTGTCGGCCGTGGCCTCGGCCTCCGTGACGGCCGCGGCCCTGCGCTTGGCGATCAGGTGCTTGCCGATCTCGAGCAGGATCGGGACGACGGAGACGAACACGATGAGCAGGAAGATGATGTCGATGTTGTCGCGGATGAAGGCGATCTGACCGAGCAGGTAGCCCAGCAGCGTCACGCCGGCGCCCCACAGCACACCACCGACGATGTTGTAGGTGAGGAACACCGGATACCGCATGCGGGAGGCGCCCGCGACGACCGGCGCGAAGGTGCGCACGATGGGCACGAACCGGGCGAGGACGATCGTGATCGGACCGTGCCGCTGGAAGAAGTCCTCGGACTGGTCGATGTACTGCTTGTTGAGGATCTTCGCGTCGTAGCTCTTGAACAGGCGGGTGCCGCCCTTGGCGCCGATCCAGTAGCCCACCTGGTCGCCCAGGATCGCCGCGATCGGGATCGTCACCATCAGCACCCACAGCGGCGCGAACGGCGGGATCTCCTCGGACTTCGAGGCGGCGATCAGGCCCGCCGTGAAGAGCAGCGAGTCGCCCGGCAGCAGGGGGAACAGCAGACCCGACTCGATGAACACCACGAGCAGCAGGCCGATGAGCACCCAGGTGCCGAAGGAGTTGAGCAGGTTCACCGGGTCCAGGAATCCCGGCAGCAACGCCAGATTCGTCACGCTCTCCGGGACGACGGTCACGGACTCCAGGCCTCCGAGCACACTCACGGCCACCAGAGTACCGGTGGGATGCCGGTGGCCCGAATCACGGCGGGCACCCGACTGTGTCCCCGCGCCGGCAGTTGACATACTGCAGGGACAACCCTGGCGCCTCCCGCACCCCCGGGGAGGCACCCATCGACTCTCATCTGGAGGACAGCCGCCGTGCCAATCGCGACTCCCGAGGTCTACGCCGAGATGATCGCCCGCGCCAAGGATCACTCCTTCGCGTTCCCGGCCATCAACTGCACCTCGTCCGAAACCATCAACGCCGCCATCAAGGGCTTCGCGGACGCCGGCAGCGACGGCATCATCCAGTTCTCGACGGGTGGCGCCGAGTTCGGCTCCGGCCTCGGTGTCAAGGACATGGTGACCGGCGCCGTCGCGCTCGCCGAGTTCGCGCACGTCATCGCCGCGAAGTACGACGTCACCATCGCGCTGCACACCGACCACTGCCCGAAGGACAAGCTGGACGGCTTCGTGCGCCCGCTGCTCGCCATCTCGCAGGAGCGGGTGAAGAACGGCGAGAACCCGCTGTTCCAGTCGCACATGTGGGACGGCTCGGCCATCCCGATCGACGAGAACCTGCAGATCGCCCAGGAGCTGCTGGCCCTGTCGAAGGACGCGAACATCATCCTCGAGGTCGAGATCGGCGTCGTCGGCGGTGAAGAGGACGGCGTCGAGAACGCCATCAACGAGAAGCTCTACACCTCGATCGAGGACTTCGAGAAGACGGTCGACGCGCTCGGCGCCGGTGAGAAGGGCAAGTACCTGCTCGCCGCGACGTTCGGCAACGTCCACGGCGTCTACAAGCCGGGCAACGTCAAGCTCGAGCCGTCCGTGCTGGCCGACGGCCAGGCCGCCGCTTCGAAGAAGCTGGGCCTGCCCGCCGGCTCGAAGCCGTTCGACCTGGTCTTCCACGGCGGTTCCGGCTCGCTGAAGTCGGAGATCGACGAGGCGCTGAGCTACGGCGTGGTGAAGATGAACGTCGACACCGACACCCAGTACGCGTTCACCCGCCCGATCGCCGGCCACATGTTCGCCAACTACGACGGTGTGCTGAAGATCGACGGCGAGGTCGGCAACAAGAAGACCTACGACCCGCGCAGCTACCTGAAGAAGGCCGAGGCGTCGATGACCGCTCGGGTCGTCGAGGCCTGCAACGACCTCAAGTCCGCGGGCCGCTCGGTGTCCGCCGGCTGATCCGTCCCTGCGCGGTCATCCCACACGAGCGGTGACGCGGGCCCGGCCCGCGTCACCGCTCGCGTCGTTTCACTCCCCGCAGACCTTCCAGTCCTCGCCCTCCTGGGCCAGGTCGAAGGTGCGCTGGGTGACGTCGGTCGGGGTGCCGGCCGGGTGCGCCGTCACCTGCGCGATGGCCTGGCCGTCGGTGATCTGCACCTTGTCGATGCCCGTGACGACGGGCACGGTGCCCTGGTCGACGGCGGTGCGGTGGATGTCGGCGAACTGCTCGGGCGGCACCGAGGCGTAGAACTCCTGCAGGCCGCCGCACGTCGTGGTGCGCAGCGTCGTCAGGTCGCCGGCGGCGAGCGCCCGGACGAAGGTCTCGACGGTGGTCCGGATCCGAGCCTCCGGCGAGTTCGCCGCCCGGTCGTCCAGGTAGACCTTCACGGCCGCGGCCGCCACCGCGGCGACGACGAGCAGGCCCGCGACGAGGGCCGCGATCGCCCAGCCCCGGCGGCCGCGCCGGGCGGGTGCGACCGGGTCGATGCGCTGCGGCCCCGGGACCGGCTGGACGCGCTGGGGTTCGATGCGCTGGGGTTCGACACGCCGCGCCTCCGGCCGGGGCGGCGGGACCCGCGTCGGCTGGACGCGCGGCGGTTCGGCGCGCTGGGGGGCGACCCGCTGCGGCTCCGCGCGTCCGGCCGCCCGATCGGGCTCGATCCGCTGCGGCGCCTGCTTGGGGGTGTGCGTGGTGACGGGGATGCGTGCGGTGGGTGCGTCGGCGGGGGAG
>NZ_JAALEG010000130.1 GCF_011058165.1 Rhodococcus aetherivorans | reverse complement strand
ACCCCGCCTCCACCACCAGCACACCTCCGCCGAGCGCGGCGACCAGCCGATTGCGGGCCAGGAACCGGAACCGCGCCGGCACCGTCCCGGGCGGATACTCGCTGACCACCGCCCCGTGCTCGGCGATCTGCCGCAGCAACCCGGTGTGCGCCGCCGGATACGCCCGGTCCACCCCGCACGCGAGCACCGCCATCGTCGCGCCGCCGACCCCCAGCGCCGCCCGATGCGCCGCGGCATCGACCCCGAAAGCCGCCCCCGACAGCACCGCCCACCCGTCCATCGCCAGGTCCCCGGCGATCTCCGCGGTCACGTTCTCCCCGTAGCCGCTCGCCGCACGCGTGCCGACCACGGCGACGGACCGCTCGACCAGCTCGTCGATGCGCCGCCGACCCACCACCCACAGCGCCACCGGCGCCGCATCGGTGTCCGCGCCGTCGAGGCCGTCGAACGCCAGCAACTGCCACGCCGGCCACTCCGCGTCGTCCGGCGTCACCAACCGTCCACCCAGCCGCGCGACGAGCTCGAGATCCTGCGCCGCCGAGTCGAGATGGGCACGTGCGACGGTGCGACGGCGTAACGCGCCGCCGATCGAGCCGTCGCGCACGGCCGCGGCGACCGCCTCCGGGCCGTCCGCCTCGATCGCAGCATTCAGCATCCGCGACGCACCCTGGGCGACCGTCGACAGGTACGCCCACGCCAGCCGGCGCGGCTCCGCCGCGCTCACGCCGTCCCCCGATCCCGGAAATCCAGCGCCGCCGCCACCTGCACCTCACCCGGTGCGTCCAGTTCGGCCAGGTCCGCCAACGTCCAGGCGACGCGCAACGCCCGATCGGCCCCGCGGGCGGTGATCGCGCCCTTCCGCAGCGCCCATTCGACCGGCTTGAGCGCCGCGGCGGGCAGGCGGAACTTCTGCCGGAGTGCAGGGCCGGGCACCTCGGCGTTGGTGCTCCAGCCGTGGACCCCCCACCGCTCGGCCGCCGCGGCCCGGGCGCGGGCCACTCGGGCGCGGACGTCCTCGGTGCTCTCCCCCGCCTCCCCCATGAGGGCGCCGGTGGCCACCGTCTCCATCCGGACCCGCAGGTCCACCCGGTCCAGCAGCGGACCCGACAGCCTGCCCAGGTAGCGACGTCGGGCGGTGGGCGGGCACACGCAGTCGGCGTCGCGCGGCGGGGCACACGGGCACGGATTGGCGGCGAGGATCAGCTGGAACCGCGCCGGATAGCGCGCGACGCCGTCGCGGCGGGCGATCCGCACCTCGCCGTCCTCGAGCGGGGTCCGCAGCGCCTCGAGCGCCTTGGTGCCCATCTCGGCGACCTCGTCGAGGAACAGCACGCCCCGGTGTGCACGGCTGACCGCGCCGGGTTTGGCCATGCCGCCGCCCCCACCGACGAGCGAGCTGACCGAGGCGGTGTGGTGTGGAGCGATGAACGGCGGGTCGGTGACGAGCGGCCGGTCCGCCGACAGGGTTCCGGCGACGGAGTGGATCGCGGTCACCTCGAGCGCCTGTTCCTCCGTCAGCGCCGGCAGCACGCCGGGAAGCCGCTGGGCGAGCATCGTCTTCCCGATTCCGGGTGGGCCGGTGAGCATCAGGTGGTGCGCGCCGGCGGCGGCGATCTCGATGGCCCGTCGCGCCTCGTGCTGACCGACCACCTCGCTCATGTCCGCCCGCCCCGGCCGCTCCCCCACCGGCCGGGGACCGGGCCGCTCGAGGGGGCCGTCTCCGCGCAGCCACAGCACCACCTCGGTGAGGGTGTCCGCCCCGTAGATGTCGATGCCGTCGACCAGCCCGGCCTCGGACATCGTGGAGGCCGGGACCACCACCCGCTCCCACCCGGCGCGTTTGGCGGACAGCACCGCCGGCAGTACCCCGCGCACCGACCGCACCCGGCCGTCGAGCGCCAGCTCTCCGAGCAGAACCGTCCGCGAAACACCCTCGGGCGGAATCGACTTGGCGGCGTTGAGCACCGCACACGCGAGGGCGAGGTCGTACACGCTGCCCACCTTCGGCAGCGTCGCCGGCGACAGGGCCAGCACCACGCGCGAATCCGGCCATTCACCACCGGAATTCGTCACCGCCGCGCGCACCCGATCCCGGGACTCCTGCAGCGCGGTGTCGGGCAGGCCCACCATCTTCACTCCCGGCAGGCCGCGGCCGATGTCGGCCTCGACTTCCACGACCTGCCCGTCCACCCCCGTGACGGCCACCGAGTACGCCTTCCCCAGCGCCATCACAGCACCTGCCGCCGGTGGGTGATCAAGGGTTCGCCCCGCTGTGGGAGCAGCACCGTGACCACGTCGACCCGCACCCGCCGCCACCGTTGCTGCCGGCCGGACAACCACAACGCGGCCAGTCGGCGGATCCGGTCCGCCTTCACCGCGGTCACCGCCTCGGCGGGCGTGCCGTATCCGAGGCCGGTGCGGGTCTTGACCTCCACGAACACCACCGTGTCGCCGTCCTCGGCGATCAGATCGAGTTCCCCGTACCGGCTGCGCCAGTTGCGCGCGAGCACCACCATGCCCGCCGACTCGAGAAACTCGGCCGCCAGGTCCTCCCCCAGCGCCCCCACCTGCTGATTGCGTCCCATCCCCGTCCCTCCCTGTGTGGCGACCACTGTGCGCCACGCGAAGGTCCTCCGCGGTCCACACCGGGCCGGATCACGAAATCTGTGGATGAACTCGCCGGGTGTGGACAACTTCGGCCGACGCGGAGGAGGCCCGGAACGGCACGTGGCCGAATGTCACACCGCTTCGATCAGATCGAAGGAATGTGACATTCGGCCACGTACGGGAGGTCGTAGGGGCGCTACCCCAGCTTGTCGGGCAGGCGCAGGTCCGGCTTGTCGAGCTCTTCGATGTTGACGTCCTTGAAGGTGATGACCCGGACGTGCTTGACGAAGCGGGCGGGGCGGTACATGTCCCACACCCACGCATCGGACATGCGCACTTCGAAGTACACCTCGCCGCCGGAGTTGTGCGGCAGCAGCTCGACCGCATTGGCGAGATAGAACCGTCGCTCGGTCTCCACGACGTACGCGAACTGACCGACGATGTCCCGGTACTCCCGGTACAGCGAGAGCTCCATCTCGGTTTCGTACTTCTCGAGATCCTCGGCACTCATCGGTCTCGGTGTCCTCCCGTTCTGGTGTGTTGATCCATCATCCCGCATCCGCCTCGTCGGAGCCGAATCGGCCGGGGCCGGCGTCGTCGCCGAGGAGGGCGGCAACGTTGGCGTACCGCAGCCGATGCTCCCGGCTGGGGCCGAGGTCCCGCAATGCCGCCATGTGCGCGGGGGTGCTGTAGCCCTTGTGGACGGCGAAGCCGTAGCCGGGCAGTTCGCCGTCGAGGTCGACCATGATCCGGTCCCGGGTGACCTTGGCGAGCACGCTCGCCGCCGCGATGCAGGCCGCCGCGGCGTCGCCGCCGATGACCGGCAGCGACGGCGCCGGCAGGCCGGGCACGCGGAAGCCGTCGGTGAGGACGTACCCGGGCGCGACGGACAGCCGCATCACCGCGCGGCGCATGCCCTCGATGTTGGCCACGTGCACGCCGATGACGTCGATCTCGGCCGCCGGCACGATCACCACGCTCCACGCCACCGCGCGACGGCGGATGATCGGGAACAACTCCTCGCGGGTCTTCTCGGTGAGCCTCTTGGAGTCGTCGAGGCGCGCGAGCGACGGGTGCGGTTTGGGATCGAGGATGCAGGCGGCGACGACCAGCGGCCCGGCGCAGGCGCCGCGGCCGGCCTCGTCGACACCCGCGACCGGCCCGAGCCCGCACCGCACGAGCGTCGACTCCATGGTGCGCAGGCCCGCGGACCTGCGGATCACGGCACGCGGCGGCCACGACGTCACGGTTGCTGGATCTCCGGGGAATCGATGGTGCCCCACCGCGACGGCGGCAGGACGATGAACCGGGCCTTGCCGATCACGTTGTCGATCGGGATGGTGCCCTGGTTCTCGTCGGCGACGTGGTAGCGGGAGTCCGCGGAGTTCGAGCGGTTGTCGCCCATGACCCAGAGGTGACCGTCCGGCACGGTGACCGGCCCGAAGCACCGGCCCGAGCGCACCTCGGTCTCGCAGGTGACCACGCCGGGTGTGAACGGGAAGTCCATCTCGATGTACGGCTCGTCGAGGGGCTTGCCGTCGACGAGGACGCGGCCCTGGTCGTCGCAGCATTCGACGGTCTGCCCGCCGACGGCGATCACACGCTTGACGAGGTCGTTCTCGTCGGGCGGGACGAGTCCGACGAGGGATCCGACCTCCTGCACGCCGCGGATCACGACGTTGTCGGAGCGGGTGGAGACGTAGCCGGTGGACCAGGAGTCGGGGCCACGGAAGACCACGACGTCGCCGGGCCGGGGGTCGCCGAAGCGATAGCCGATCTTCTCGACGACGATCCGGTCGCCGGTGCAGCCGGGGCAGCCGTGCAGCGTGGGTTCCATCGACTCCGAGGGGATGAGGTAGACCCGCGCGACGAAGGTCTGGAGCAGGAAGCTCAGCACGAGTGCGACGAGGATCAGGACGGGCAGTTCCCGCAGGAACGACTTCTCCTTCTTGTCCTGTTTCCGATCGCGTTCGGGCGTGTCGTCGGTGCTGCGCTGCTGCATCTCCGGCACGGCCGGGTCTCGCGATGAATCTGCCACCGAATCAGAGTAGCCCGGCCCGGAACGAATCCGGACCGGGCTACTCGGGGCCTGGCGGTCAGCGCGACGAGGTCAGCGCTTTTCCTTGATCTTGGCGGCCTTGCCCCGCAGCTCGCGCAGGTAGTACAGCTTGGCGCGACGCACGTCACCGCGGGTGACGACCTCGATCTTGGCGAGGTTGGGGCTGTGCACCGGGAAGGTCCGCTCGACGCCGACGCCGAACGACACCTTGCGCACGGTGAAGGTCTCGCGGATGCCACCGTTCTGGCGACGGATCACGACGCCCTTGAAGACCTGCACGCGCTCCTTGGAGCCCTCGATGACCTTCACGTGCACGTTCAGGGTGTCGCCGGCACGGAAGTCCGGAATGTCGTCGCGCAGGGACTTGGCGTCCAGGAAGTCCAGGGTGTTCATCGGTTGTCATCCTCGCTTGTTCGCATGAGCAGAGGAACCGAGCGGCATCCGCCGGAAGGCGGTGCTCGACTGGTTCGTGCCCAGGTCAGGTATGCGTGCCCGAGCCGGGCAACCCGTCAATTGTGCCAGACGGTGCCGGGGTGGCGGAAATCGGCGGGGGCGCGGCGTGCACCGTGCGGGCCAGTTCGGCTTCGGCGGCGACGCGGGAGTGCTCGACGGCCCCGTGCACGGTGTCCATCGTCGGTTTGCCCGCGACGAGGTCCTGCACGAAGATCTTCGCCCGGATCACCGGGCGCCGATAGCGCCTCTCGCGTTCGATCGCGCGGCGCATCTTGCGGACCTTGCCGCTGTAGCGCCACCGCGCCCAGGGGGCGCCGGGCCGCGACAGGCGCACCGCGCCGATCACCAGCAGCGGGAAGACGAACAGGCCGATCAGGCCCGTCCAGATCTTGCCCTTGGCCAGCACGACCGCCGCGAGGGCGAGATTTGCGAGCGCGGAGAGGGCGATCAGCGTGCGGGTGACCCACGACGGGTCCTCCCGGAAGTTGGTGACGTCGGCGAACTCGAGGGGCTGCAGGCCGAGCAACACCAGGCCGGTGACGGCGATCGCGACGAAGACCGCATCCACCGAGACGCGTCCCTCCTGCTCCCAGTACACGTCGTTGAGATAGAAGATCAGGGCGAACTCGTCGAGCACGAGCGCGGTCCCGATGCCGAAGAGCGTGGCCAGGGCCGCTCCGGTGGTCTGCGTACCGTCCTCGTAGACCGCGATCAGGGACCCGCCCGCGATCACCATGGTGACCACGCCGAACACCACGTGGTGCACGTGGTGTCCGCCGGGGGTGACATTGCCGGGCCACCAGCGCACCTGGGCGCGGATCATGCGGACGCTGAATCGGATGAAGAGGAACGCGAGGAGGAAGCCGAGCAGGAAGAACAGCAGCGGCAGCCGCCCGCGCTCGATGATCTCGCGCTGCAGCCACTCGGTCACCGCAGTCACCGCGCGATCGCCCTCGGAACGCCGTCGACGAGGCGGAGCGGGTCCTTCGGCGCGCGGCCGGTCGTCACCGTGGGCTGCATGCTCCCGAGGATGTCAGGAACCGGGCCGCGCCGGTAGTCGGCGCGGCCCGGGGCGCATCTACTTGCCGAATCCGGCACGCCGCAGCGCGTCCGCCATCGATCCGGCGGCGGGCGCGGCGTCCTGGCGACGGTCCCCGCGGCGGCCGCCCTGCCCCTGCCGCTGTCCGCCCTGCCGCTTCCCACCCTGCCGCTGGCCGCCGGGCCGGCGCCCGCCGCGGTCTTGCGGACCGCCCGGGTCGGCACCGCCGGCGGGGGCACCGGGGGCGGGGATCTCGTCGTCGAGGCGCAGCGTCAGGCTGATCCGCTGCCGGGGCACGTCCACGTCGAGCACCTTGACCTTGACCACCTCGCCGGACTTGACGACGTCGTGCGGGTCCTGGACGAAGCTGCGGGACATCGCGGACACGTGCACGAGGCCGTCCTGATGCACCCCGACGTCGACGAACGCGCCGAACGCCGCGACGTTGGTGACCACACCCTCGAGCACCATGCCGGGCTTCAGGTCGGCGACCTTCTCCACGCCGGCGGCGAACGTCGCGGTCTTGAACTCCGGGCGCGGGTCGCGGCCCGGCTTCTCGAGCTCGGCGATGATGTCGGTGACGGTGGGCAGGCCGAAGCGGTCGTCGACGAACTCCGCCGGCCGCAGCCGGCGCAGCACCGCGGTGTTGCCGATGAGCTCGCGCACGTCGCCGCCGTTCCGTTCGACGATGCGCCGCACCACCGGGTACGCCTCGGGGTGCACGCTCGAGGTGTCGAGCGGGTCGTCGCCGTTGGGAATCCGCAGGAAGCCGGCGCACTGCTCGAACGCCTTCGGACCGAGGCGCGGCACGTCCGTGAGGGCCTTGCGGGTGCGGAACGGGCCGTGCTGGTCTCGATGGGCGACGATGCTCTCCGCGAGGGACGAGGCGATGCCCGACACCCGGGCGAGCAACGGCACCGAGGCGGTGTTGACGTCCACGCCGACGGCGTTCACCGCGTCCTCGACGACCGCGCCGAGGGAGCGGGCGAGCATCGTCTCGGACACGTCGTGCTGGTACTGGCCGACGCCGATGGACTTGGGATCGATCTTGACGAGCTCGGCGAGCGGGTCCTGCAGGCGCCGGGCGATGGACACCGCACCGCGGATCGACACGTCGAGATCCGGCAGTTCCTTCGACGCGTACGCCGACGCCGAGTACACGGACGCGCCGGCCTCGGACACCACGATCTTGGTGAGATTCGTGGCACCGGACTTGGCGATCAGCTCGGTGGCGAGGGCATCGGTTTCGCGGGAGGCGGTGCCGTTGCCGATCGCGATCAGTTCCACCCCGTGCTGCGCGACGAGCCGCGCGAGGGTGGCCAGGGCCTGGTCCCACTTGTTGTGCGGCTGGTGCGGGTAGATCGTGTCGTGCGCGACAACCTTACCGGTGGCGTCGACGACGGCGACCTTGGTGCCGGTGCGGAAGCCGGGGTCGAGTCCCATCGTCGGCCGGGTGCCGGCGGGGGCGGCGAGCAGCAGGTCGCGCAGGTTGGCGGCGAACACGTCGACGGCGTCCTTCTCGGCGGACTGCCGCAGCCGCATACGGGTGTCGAGGGCCAGGGAGACCAGCAGCTTGGTGCGCCACGCCCAGCGGACGGTGTCGAGGAGCCACTTGTCGGCGGGCCGGCCCTCGTCGGCGATGCCGAAGCGGGCGGCTATGCGGCCTTCGAAGTAGGTGCGCTGCCCGGGCTCGGGTTCCTCGGTGTCCGGCTCGAGCGACAGGCTGAGTACCTCCTCCTTCTCGCCGCGCAGCACCGCGAGGATGCGGTGCGAGGGCAGGTCGGTGAAGGGCTCGGAGAAGTCGAAGTAGTCGGCGAACTTGGCGCCCTCGGTTTCCTTGCCGGGACGCACGGTGGACTTCAGCTGTCCGCGGGTCCACATCGCGTCACGCAGTTCGCCGACGAGGTCGGCGTCCTCGGCGAAGCGTTCGACGAGGATGGCGCGGGCGCCGTCGAGCTGTTCGGCGCTGTACTGCGCGGGATCGGTGGTGGGGTCGCCGATCAGGGCGTCGGCGACGGGCTCGTGGCCGGCCTCCCGCGCGATCTGCGCCTTGGTGCGCCGCTTCGGCTTGAACGGCAGGTAGATGTCCTCGAGCCGGGCCTTGGTGTCTGCGAGGAGGATCTGCGTGCGCAGCTCGTCGTCGAGCTTGCCCTGCGACTCGATGGATTCGAGCACCGCGGTGCGGCGCTCGTCGAGCTCACGCAGGTATCGCAGGCGTTCCTCGAGCTGCCGGAGCTGGGCGTCGTCGAGCGCGCCGGTGACCTCCTTGCGGTAGCGCGCGATGAACGGCACCGTTGCGCCGCCGTCGAGCAGGTCGACCGCCGCGGCGACCTGACCTTCCCGGACGTCGAGTTCCTCGGCGATGCGCTGATTCACGGTCTTGAGAGCGGTCGTCACAGCGGTCGACCCTACCGTTATCCTTCCTCCGCCCTCGGTGACGCGCGTGGGCGCGCCCGTCTCCGAGGTGGACGGTGGGGCGAGCTCGCCGGACAATCGACTACAGGAGCGTGGGAATGTCCCGGGTGCGCGGCGGCCGCTGGGCGGTGCTGGCGCTGTCGTTGCTGACGGCGGCGACGGTGGGTGCGTGCGGCCCGGAGCCGGTCGTGTCGCCGGTCGCCCTGCCGTCCGCCGCCGTCGAGTCCCCGGGCCCGCTGGAACCGTTCGGTTCGCTGCCCGACCGGATGACGGCCGCGGCGGCGACCGCCGCCGGACGCGGCGCCGACGTGACGATCGCCGCGCTCGATCGTCGGACCAGGCGCCGGGTCGTCGGGGGCGTCGACGCGCCGATCGAGACCGCGTCGGTGGCCAAGCTGTTCATCGCCGACGACCTGCTGTACCGGGCGGCGACCGGCGAGTTGCCGCTCGGCGGCAGTGACTACGACCGGATCACCGCGATGCTCGAGTCGTCGGACGACTCGGCGGCGAACGACCTGTGGTTCCGGCACGGCGACTCGGAGATCGTCGAGCGCACCGCCGCACGGCACGCGTTCACCGGCACCGTCGCGCCCGCGGACGGGCTGTGGTGGAACACCGTCACCACCGCGTCGGACCTGCTCACCTGGTACGCGGACCTGCTCGACGGCACGGGCGGGCTGGACGAGTGGGGCCGCGCGACGATCGTCGGGCACCTGCGGGCCGCCGCTCCGGTCGGCGCCGACGGGTACGACCAGCATTTCGGGTTGCCGGACGGGCTGGTCGACACGACGGGACTCGGCGTGAAGCAGGGCTGGATGTGCTGCCTCGACGGGCGCTGGATCCACCTGTCCACGGGGTTCGTCGGCGAGGACGAGCGGTATGTGCTGGTGGTGCTCGCCCGCGAGCTCGTGCATTACGACGACGGCGACGACCGGTGGGCCGATCTGCCGGATACGGCGCTGTTCGACGTGACCGGGGATGCGAGTGCGCAGCACGCGCGGGACACGGTCACCGAGGTGGTCCGCACGGTGTTCGGCGGCGCCGGCGCGCACTGACCGTGACCGGTCAGTCGGCGAGCAGGTCGGGTCGGCGTTCGCGGGTGCGCTCGAGCGCCCGCTCCCGGCGCCATGCGGCGACCTTGGCGTGGTCCCCGGACAGCAGCACCGGCGGCACCTCGAGGCCGCGCCAGCTGACGGGGCGGGTGTAGCTGGGGCCCTCGAGGAGGCCGTCGGAGAAGGAGTCCTCCTGGTGGGACTGCTGATTGCCGAGAACGCCGGGCAGCAGTCGCACGACGGCCTCGGTCATGACGAGGACGGCGACCTCGCCGCCGATGAGGACGTAGTCGCCGATGCTGACCTCTTCGACCCGGACCCGGCGGGCGGCGTCGTCGAAGACGCGCTGGTCGATGCCCTCGTAGCGGCCGCAGGCGAACACGATGCGCTTCTCGCCGGCCCAGCGCTGCGCGGTGGCCTGGTCGAACGGCACGCCGGCCGGGGTGGGGACGACGAGCAGCACGTCGGGGTCGGGTTCGCCGTCGGGGCCGGCGAGCACGTCGTCGAGGGCGGGCCCCCACACCGTGGGCTTCATGACCATGCCCGGTCCCCCGCCGTACGGGGAGTCGTCGACGGCCTTGTGCACGTCGTGGGTCCAGTCCCGCAGGTTGTGGATCCCGACGGAGACGAGGCCCTTGTCGATGGCCTTGCCGAGCAGCGCGACGCGCAGCGGCTCGAGGTATTCGGGGAAGATGGTGACGACGTCGAATCGCACGGGAGGTTATGTCTCCGAGCCGAAGTCGGGGTCGAGCAGACCCTCCGGCGGGTCGATCTCGATGACGCCGCCCGCGAGCGACACCGTCGGCACGATCGCGGTGACGAACGGGATCAGCAGTTCGCGCCGTTCGTCGCCGGCCGGGCGGACGGCGAGCAGTTCGCCGGCGGCGGTGTGCAGCACCTCGCGAACGGTACCGATCTCGGTGCCGGCGTCGGGCCGGCCCGCGACGATGCGTACGGCCAGGCCCTCGAGCTCGTGGTCGTAGAACTCGTCCGGGTCGTCGGACGGCGGCAGGTCGGCGCTGTCGACGAGGAACAGGGTGCCGCGCAGGGCGTCGGCGGCGCTGCGGTCGGCGATCCCCCGCAGGCGCAGCAGAAGCCGCCCGGAGTGTTCCCGGGCGGCTTCCACCGTGTACGTCTGCAGGGTCTGCTCGCGGGGCTTGCGGCCGTGCAGCACGGCGCCGACGGCGAAGCGCTCCTCGGGTTCGTCGGTGCGAACCTCGACGACCACCTCACCCTTGATGCCGTGCGACTTGGCGACACGGCCCACCACGAGCTCCACCGCGGCGCGCCTACTGGTCGGTGTCGACGACGTCGACGCGGATCCCACGGCCCCCGATGCCGGAGACGAGGGTCCGCAGGGCGGTCGCGGTGCGGCCGCCGCGGCCGATGACCTTGCCGAGATCGTCGGGGTGCACGTGCACCTCGACGGTGCGCCCCCGACGGCCCGTGATCAGCTCGACGCGCACGTCGTCGGGGTTGGCGACGATCCCACGGACGAGATGCTCGACGGCATCGGCGACAACGGTGCTCATTACTCGGCAGCCTCGGTGGACACGGAGGACTCCTCCGCGGTGTCTTCCTTGGCGGCCTTCTTCTTCTTGGGCGTGACGGCCTCGGCAGCCGGCGCGTTCTCGGCCTGAGCGAGGGCGGCCTGGAACAGCTCGAGCTTGGACGGCTTCGGCTCGGCCTTGCGCAGGGTGCCCTCGGTGCCGGGGAGACCCTTGTACTTCTGCCAGTCGCCGGTGATCTTGAGGAGGTTCTCGACCGGCTCGGTCGGCTGCGCACCGACGCCGAGCCAGTACTGGGCCCGCTCCGAGTCGATCTCGATCAGCGAGGGCTCTTCCTTCGGGTGGTACTTGCCGATGGTCTCGATGGCGCGGCCGTTGCGGCGGGTGCGCGAGTCGGCAACCACGATGCGGTACTGCGGGTTGCGGATCTTGCCGAGACGGGTGAGCTTGATCTTGACAGCCACTGCTGTGAATCTCCTTCGGCGCATGCGAAATACGCCTGTCACGTGCAATTCGGACGACGTGCCCTTCTGGCACGCCCGGTTTTGCCTCTATCCTGTGACCGCCGCGCGGTACGTAACCGGATGCGACGACAGCGATCCATTCTGCCAGATCCGCTCGCCGGGACGAAAACGGGAGGTCAGAGCAGAAACAGCAGGCTCAGCGCGGGCAGGGTGTTGTTGAGCGAGTGCGCCACCCAGGAGGAGAACACCGACCCGCCGCGCAGCCTCGCGAACCCCATCGCCGCTCCGCCCCACAACAGAACCGGCAGCCGCCACCACTCCTGATGCCACATGGCGAACACGACGGTGGTGATCGTCAGGACGCCGATCGGGCGTCCCCACCATCGCTCGGGCCGGCGTTCGAGCGCCCCCCAGAGCATGCCGCGGAACATCAGCTCCTCGCCGAGCGGGGCGCCGAACCACACCCAGGCCACGAGCAGCAGTTTCCACACCGTGGGCAACCCGACCAGGGCGGTGAGCGGGGAATCGGCGGCGTCGATGCCGAGGGCGACGACGAGGATCGCTGCCAGGATCAGCGCGCCGAGCAGCGCGATTCCCCCGCCGAGCAGACCGATTCCGAGCTGGTTGCGGAACTCGGGCCACGACCGCGGCAGTCCGAAGTCGGCGACGGGTCCGCAGCCACGCCACACGCTGAACGCCACGGCCGCCGCCCCCGCGAGCAGGGTGGGGGCCATGATGGCGAGCACGTATGTCTCGGCGACGAAGCCCTCCCCGGCCAGGACCGGTCCCAGCGTGAAGCCGGCGAGGTTCACGGCCAGCACCACCAGCGCGGCCGGGAGGCCCCACCGGTGCGCGGGGGGCGAGGG
>NZ_JAALEG010000012.1 GCF_011058165.1 Rhodococcus aetherivorans | reverse complement strand
CGCCACCACCCAACCCGCCCCCACCACCGAGGAGTCCCAGGCATGAGCGAAGCACCGATCGAGATCGGCCGCGGCGCGAACGGCGCCGTCAAGCGGTTCGGCGGCCAGACCCCGGCCAAGGAGCCGTACCGGTTCGTGCTCGGCGACAGCCCCGAGTTCGTGATCCAGGAACCGGACACCGGCACGATGCTCGAGCTACAGTCGGACCGCACCTCGCTGCGGCAGGGACTTCGGCTGCTGCTGCTCGACCAATACGAGACCGCCGAGCCGTTCATCGAGGCGCTGTCGTGGGACGAGTTCATCGACTGGCAGCGTGATGTGTTCGAGTACTTCGGTCTCGACGCGCGGCGCTTCGAGGAGCGTCAGGCCGCGAACCGGTTCGAGCGTCGGCGTCGTCGCCGCTGACCCATGACCGAGCTGGAGACGGACCCGCCCGACGACGGGGACACCGAGAGCTTCTTCGAGCAGGTGCTCGCCGAGGCGGCGGGTCCGTTTTCCCTCGACCTCGACGGCCGCACCGTCGTGGTCGATGTCCCGGCGGCGGACGGGGCGTGCGCCCTCGACACCGCCGTCACCCCCACCGAGCAGCTCGACGCGCTGGTCGGGGAGGACCTCGCCGACGACATCCTCGACGTGTACGAGGAACGCCCGGTGTCCGAGCTGGTGACGCTGATCGACAAGATCCGGGCCCATTTCGGGCTGCTGGTCCCACCGCTCGGAGGGTTCCTGCGGCTGGTCGAGACCCTCGATCTGTACGGCGAGGCGATCGAACGCGACCTGATCGACCGGCACCTGAACCTGTACGACTGGGTGCGCGAGCACGAGAAAACCCCGTGGGACAAGCTGTTTCGGTTCCTCGAACGCCCCATCGAGGGCGGCTACTACACCGCGGCGCTCGCCGCGGATCTCGAGCTGGCCGAGCGGCACGCCAAGTGGGAAGCCGAGCACGGCAAGCCCGCGGGGGTAGGACGGCCGTCGCTGGTCGGGTGGACCCGCGACCGGGACACCGACACCGCGATCCTCGAGACGCTGCGCCGGATCGAGGCGGCGGTATTCCAGGCCAGCCCGAAGTTCAAGGGCCGCGGCCCGAAGACCCCGCGGCCGCTGCCGCGGCCCCTCACCGCCCGCGAGCGGTACGAGAAGTACCGGCTGTACGTCGAGCACGACGACATCGCCTCGAAGGTGCTCGGCTCCCGCTACAAGCGGCTGAGCCTGCCCGACCCCACCCACGACTGAGAGGAAGGACCGCGGTGCCTGATCTGTCCGGCGGCAACGCCTTCGTCGATGTCATGCCCTCGATGCGGGGCTACTTCCAGCGCGTGCGCCGCGAGATCCAGAGCAACCCGGTCGAGCACGAGATCCAGCCGTCGGTCGATCAGCGGCAGCTCGAGAAGGCGCGCCAGCAGGTGGAGCAGGCGTCGGCGAAGGTGGAGGCGGCCCGCCGCAAGGAGGCCGACGCCACAGGCGCGGTCGCCGTCGCGGAGGCCAAGCTGCAGGCCCTCGTCGATCGGGGCGTCACCGACGCCGGCCGCCTGGCCACGGCCCGCGAGAACGTGGCCAAGGCGACCCGCCGGCAGGAGGCAGCGGCGCAGGCCCTGCAGGCCGCCGAGTCCGGGCAGCGCTCCGCCGAGGGACGAGTGCTGCGAGTGCAGGCCAGGCTCGACAGCGCCGAAGCGGAAACCCAGACGGACTCGTTCTTCCAGCGCATGACCGGCCGGGCTCGCGCATTCGGCGGCGGATTCAGCGGCATCCTCAAGGGCGCGGCCACCGGTGCAGTCGCCGCGGTGGGACTGCTGTCGACGCAGATGGGCGAGGTCCTCGAACGCGGCAACCTGCAGCGGTCGCTGCGCGCGCAGCTGGACCTCACCGCGGAGGAGTCCAAGCGCGCCGGGTCGATCGCCGGCAACGTGTTCGCGCAGAACTACGGCTCCTCCATGGCCGAGGTCACCGACGCCGTCGGTGCCGTCGCGGGGTCGATGTCCCTGATCGGGGACACGACGGACGCCGAGATGGAGGACCTGACCAAGCGGCTGCTGGTCATGGCCCAGACCTTCGGCATGGACGTCAACGAGCTCGCGATGTCCTCGTCGCTGCTGATGCGCAACGGCATCGCGCAGAACGGGCAAGAGGCCACGGACATGCTCATGGCCGCGTTCCAGCGGGTGCCCCCGGCGATGCGTGGGGAGCTCATGCCCATCGTCGACGAGTACGGCGGGTACCTCACCGGGCTCGGGTTCACCGGGCAGGAGGCCATGGGCCTGATCGTGAACGCCTCGCAGAACGGCGCCATCGGGATGGACAAGATGGGCGACGCGCTCAAGGAGTTCCAGATCCGGGCCACGGACATGTCCAAGGCGTCCGGCGAGGCGTACACCGCCCTGGGCATGGACCAGACGGCCATGACCAACCGGCTGCTGGCCGGCGGGGAGGACGCCAAGGCAGCGTTCCGGGAGATCATGGTCGGGCTCGAGGGGATCAAGGATCCGGCGGCCCGGTCGCAGGCAGCGCTCGCGCTGTTCGGCACGCCGCTCGAGGACCTCGGCGTGGACAAGATCCCCCAGTTCCTGGCCCAGCTCAACGGCGCGGACTCCGCCATGGGCGACTTCCAGGGCTCGGTCAACGAAGCCGGCGATGTGCTGGCCGGCGGGCCGCTCAACGCCATCCAGACCTTCGGGCGCGAGATGCAGAACAAGGTCGTCGGCCTGCTCGGCGACAACGTCCTGCCGATGTTCGGGGAGTTCACCGGCGCCCTTGAGGACAGCGAGGGCAACGCCTTGGCCGCGGCCGCCTCGATGGTCGGACTCGGCGGCGCGCTGGGCGGATTCGAGCAGGCCAAGGGCGTGTTCGACTCCGTGAAGGAGGGCGTGGTCGGCGTCAAGGACTCCCTGGTCTCCGCCAAGGACACCGCCACCCAGGCATGGAGCACGATGAAGGACGCCGGCGGCTGGGTCAAGACCCAGGCCACCGCGGTCGGTTCCTTCGTCAAGACCTCCGCGTCCGCGACGGTGGAGGCGGTCAAGACCGCGGCCTCGTGGACCGCGGCGCAGGCCCGCATCATCGGCGGCTGGATCGCCAACGCAGCGCGCGCCACGGCCACCTTCATCGCGACCTCCGCATCCGCCGCGCTCGAGGCCGGCAAGACCGCGATCTCCTGGGTCGTGGCGAACGCCCGGATCGTCGCCTCGTTCATTGCGACCCGGGCGGCGATGATCGCCTCGGCCGTCGCCACCGGCGCGATGACCGCGGCGCAGTGGCTGCTCAACGCGGCCCTGAACGCCAACCCGATCGGCGTCATCATCGTCGCGCTGCTCGCCCTCGTCGGGGCGATCGTGTGGGCGTGGAACAACGTCGACTGGTTCCGCAACGCGGTGCTCACTGCCTGGGACTGGATCCAGGCCGCGATCTCCTGGGCGTGGAACAACGTGATCATGCCGATCCTGAACTGGTTCGGCCAGCTGTTCTCCGCCCTCGGCGCCGGCATCATGTGGGTCTGGAACAACGTCATCAAGGTGGCGTGGGACCTGCTCCTCGCCGGACTGCAGGCCGTGGGGAACTACTTCTCCTGGGTCTGGAACAGCGTCATCAAACCGGTCTGGGATGCCCTCGGCGCCGGAATCGCCTGGGTCGTCGACAACGTCGTGCTCCCGGTGTGGGACCGACTCAAGGGCGCCCTCGACCTGGTCAAGGACGCCTTCGGCGCCGCGGTCGACTGGATCGGCCAGGTATGGGACCGGATCAAGGGCATCGCCGCCAAGCCGGTGAAGTTCGTCGTCGACACCGTCTACAACAAGGGCATCCGCGAGGCGTGGAACAAGGTCGCCGGCTGGCTGAACCTGCCAAAGCTCGACGAGGCCCCACTCGGGGAACTCGGCAACTACGCCCGCGGCACATCGCGGCTGCCGGGATACTCGCCGGGACACGACAACATGCGGTTCGTCTCGACGGACGGCCGCGCCGCGATCAACCTCGGCGGCGGCGAAGGCATCGCCCGACCCGAGGTCGTGCGCGCGGTCGGGCCGAGCCGGTGGGACAACCTAAACACCGCCGCCCGCACCGGCGGTGTGCCCGCGGTGCGCCGCGAACTCGGCAACTTCGCCGGCGGCGGCGTGGTCGAGTCGATCGTCGACAAGGTCAACCGGTTCTTCCCCGGCATGGAGATCACCTCGACGTACCGCGACACCAACGATCTGCACGGCCGAGGTCTGGCGGTGGACTTCTCCAACGGCGGCACCGCCGGCACCCCGCAGATGAAGGCCGCCGCGCGGTTCTTCCACGACAACTACGCACCGATGCTCGCCGAGCTGATCCACTGGCCGCTCGCCGGGTGGCGCAACATCGACGAGGGCCGGCCGTTCGACTTCGGGCCGGCCACCAACGATCAGCACCGCGACCACGTGCACGTCGCGGCATACGCACCGCTACCGGAGCCGGGCACCCCCATCGAGCCGATCGCCTCCGGCGGCGGTGGCGGGGGCCTGTTCGGCTGGTTGCGGGCCCGCGTCGCCGACGCATTCGAGGGCGTGATGAGCCCGATCGGCAACGCCATCCCCGACTTCGGGGGCGGCGACATCGGCAAGCTGCCCAAGCTCGCGTTCGACAAGTTCACCAGCACCGTCGGGGACTTCCTGCGCGGCAAGGCCGACAAGGAGGAAGCGGCAGCCGGGATCGGCGCGTACGGCGCCGGTGCCGACTTCTATGCCTCCGAGATCATCCGCGCCGCGAAGGACCGCGGACTCGGGAAGGAAGGCGCCTCGATCGGTATCGCAACGGCCCTCGTCGAGTCCGCGCTGCGGATGTACGCGAACCCGAATGTTCCGGAGTCGCTGAGCTTCCCGCACGATGCGTTGGGCTACGACCACGATTCGGTGGGTCTGTTCCAGCAGCGGCAGGCCGGGTGGGGAACCATCCAGGAGCGGATGAACCCGTACGGTTCGGCCGGCCTGTTCTTCAACGCGATGGTGCGCAAGTTCCCGAACTGGCGGGCGATGGATCCCGGCGCGGTGGCGCAGGGCGTGCAGGTCTCCGCCTTCCCCGACCGGTACGGCCAGCGCATGCCCGAAGCCCGCGCGTGGGTGGACCGGCTGTTCGACCAGGGCGGCCTCGCGCACGGCCGCGGGATCATGATGAAGGACATCATCCGCCCGGAGCGGGTGCTCGATGCGGACATGACCCGGTCCTTCGACGAGAAGTTGATCCCGATCCTCGAACGCCTCACCACCGTCTCGCCGGGGGAGGTGCTGTCCGCGACCGACCGTGCGGCGTTGGTGTCGGTGGATCTGTCCGGCTCGCAGGTCGTCGGTCAGCAGATCGAGAACCAGTACGTCTCCGACGACAAGCGGGTGGCGCGTGAGGTGCGGCAGCAGACCAAGCGGGCCTTCGCGGAAGCGAGGCTGTGATGGCGGTGCTCACCCGGGTCGGCATGTGGTGGACCTCGCATCTGGGGACGCGGTGGGATCTGATGGCCGGCACCGAGGGCGCGGTGCTGCCCCAGGGTCTCAAGTCGGTGTTCCTGCCGAAGTTCACTCCGCGCACGCACACCTCGGCGCGGGTGCCGGGGGTGCGGTTCGACGGCATCGACTGGGATGCCGGGGAGCTCGGCATGACGGTGACGGTGGGCGATACGTGGGTCTCGCGGCCGGACGGGCGGTTCCGGCGCGGCGACGAGTGGCTGTTGCTGGATCGGGCGTTCCGGGATTCGTTCTCCCCGCTCTACCCGGGCACGCTCGAGGTTCAGGCGTTGTCGCAGACCCGCCGGTTCGTGGGGCGTCTGGTCGAACTCGATCTCGCGGACACCGCCGCGGCGATGCCGGACATCGCCGGCAAGACCACCTACAGCATCACGGTGGCGTCGGAGTCGCCGTTCTACCTCGGCAAGCCGCAGGTGTACGACTTCGGGTTCGTCGGAGCGGCGGCCCCGGAGAACTACTACGGCCCGGCGAACGCGGGCCCGGATTTCTACATCACCGGCGGCAACGCCCTGGGCAACGTGGTGCTCACCAATCCGGGGCAGGTGGAGGAGTGGCCGACGTGGACGGTCGACGGGCCGGGGCAGGCGGTGCTCGGCATCGGCGATCACATCACCTACACGCACGGCCTGGCGGCGGGGGAACGGTTGGTCATCGTCACCGACCCGAACGGCACCACCGTCGAAGACGGCGCCGGCAACCGGGCGTGGGACCGCATCGCCGGGCTGTACGACTTCGCACCCGTCGCACCCGGCGACAACGTCCTAGCGACGGCGCAGATCGTCGGGGGCGGCCCGGGCGCCAACATCCGCCTCGAACTCGCCACCCACTTCCTGAGCGCGTACTGACATGCACACCTCGAAGAATCAGCCCCGGTATCTGGTGTACAACCGGCACAAGGAACTGATCGCCTCGATCACCGACCACGACAAGGCGACGATCACCGCGAAGTGGGAGGACATCGGGTCGGGCACCATCACGATCCCCGGCACCCCGGACCCGCAGTTGCTCACCGCGGCGCTGCACGTGCACGACGAGCCGCTGCTGATCTCGGTGTACACCCCGTCGGCGGTGCCGTGGACCGGCCGCGTGTCGGGGGAGTACGTCGACGACGGCGACGGCCCGGTCCTCGAGCTCACCCTGGTCGGTGATCGGATCTGGCTCGACGCGATGCTCGCCGTCGCCAACCCCGACGTCGGACCGAGCCTGCAGGACCGCGAGTCCGACGTCCGGGAGGGCCCGCTCGAAACGGTGGTCAAGGGGTATCTGGCCGACGCGGTGGGGCGGTTGCAGGTGCCGGTGATGGTGGTGCCGGCCGCGCCGGACGATCAGTCCCCGATCGTCGAGCTCTCGGCGCGGATGGTCACGGTCAAGGCCCTCACCGACGATGTGCTCAAGCGGTACGGGTATTCGATCACCGCTCGCACCTACCGGGTCGGGGATCCGCTGCCGGCCGGGGTGCAGGTCGCCCCGGAGCCGGGCACGGTGATGCTCGACGTCGTCGCCGGCCGCGACACCGGCCGGTTGCTGTGGCAGCAGGAACACCTGTCCACCTTCTCGGTGGCCTCCACCGAACCGAAGGCGTACCGCGCGTACATCGGCGGCAAGGGCGAGGGAGTGGCGCGGCCGTTCTCGGAGGTGATCGACACCGACCGCCGCGCCGCCGGCGCGAACCTCGGGCTGCCGGAGATCTTCGTCGAGGCGAACGACGAGAACGTCGATCCGCTCGACGCCGGGCGTACCGCCCTCGCCGCGGCGGCCGGGGGACTGTCGGTGAACTTCACCGTCGTCGACGGCAAGCCGTGGTTCCTCGGGACCGACTGGGAGCTGGGGCATTTCGCGTACGCCCGCATCGCCGGACAGGTGTTCCGGGCGCAGATCACCGAGGTGGAGATGCGCGACGACGCCGGCGCCACCATCACCTACACCCCGACGTGCGGTTCCGCCGCCCCGGGCCGCCCGACCGCGGTCGCCGACGCGGTCGCCCGGCTCGCCGCGCAGATCCGCAACCAGAACGCCAGGAGGTGACCGCGTGGCCCAGACGCTGACCGGGTTCAAGGGGATCGTCGACGAGGCCGGCGAGGCGCGACGGTTCGCGATGCTCGCCCCGCCGGTGGTGGCCGGCGCGAACGACCTGAAACCGTCCTCGTCCGGAACGCGGACGATCGCGCTCACGGCGGGGACCGCACTGGCGTGCGGCATCCGGTACGCCGAGACCGCCGCCACCTCGGCGGTGTTGCCGGCCAACACCTCCGGGCAGCCGCGGTTCGACCTCGTCGGGCTGCGGTTCACCTGGGGAGCGTCCCCGTCGGTGACGGTGTTCTCGAAGCAGGGCACCCCGGCGGCGTCCCCGTCGTCGCCGGCGCCGACCCGCACCCCGGGCGTGGTGTACGAGATGGTCCTGGCGGTGGTGTACGTGCGCTCCGGCGTCACCACCATCGCCCCGGGGGACGTGTACGACACCCGCGTGTGGGGCGGCGTCGGCGGGCCGTACCGGGCGGTGCAGGCCACCAACCTCGCGCGGGTCGATCTGCCGCTCGGCGCGGAGATCCTGGTCGGGACCTCGCTGTATCAGGTGACGGTGCAGACCCCGGCGGCGGCGACGATCGGGTACACGGTGATCGATCCGCAGACCACGGCGTGGAAGTCGTTCGTGCCGAACATCTACAACTCGGCGGGCCAGCTGGTCACCGCGTCCACGTTCTGGAAGGACGGCCGGTACCGCATCGCGGACGGGGTGTGCCGGTTCAAGGTGCGGCTCGGGTTGTACGGCACGATCGGCGGCTGGACCAACCCGGACGGGGTCGCCTACGGCATGGCGCTGCCGACCGCGGTGGGGGCGCAGCTGACCGACCAGTGGGCCGACGCCGAGGTCATGTATCCGTCCTGGCCGTGGATGCCCGGGAAGATGCTGCTGCGCGAGAACGCCACCCGCGGCCTGTTCTACGTCGCGTCCAACCCGAACGATGTGCGCATCCGGGTGATGAACGGCCGCCCCGAACTCGTCACCGTCCACGGCGCATACCTGATCTAGGGAGCTGAGCTGAATTGGTAGCCACCACAGCAGGGTTCAAGGGCACCGTCACCGAGGTCCAGGAGGCCACCCGTTTCGCGCTCGCCGGCGCGAAGGCCGTCGTGGACACCGCGGCGGCGTTCAAACCGACCTCCACCGGCGTGCGGTCGATCCAGCTCGCCGCCGGCACCGCCATGGTGTGCGGGGTGCTGGTGGTCGAATCCGCCCCGCAGGTCGTCGAGATCGCCGCCAACGCCGGCGCCTCGGCGCGCCTCGACGTGCTGGGGTTGCGGTTCACCTGGGCCGGGGACAACTCGCGCGTGGAGGTGTTCGTCAAGCAGGGAGTGGTCGGGTCGAGCACCCCGCCGGCGCTGACCCGGGTCGCGGGAGGCACCTACGAGTTCCCGCTCGCGGTGGTGCGGGTCCGGCCGTCGGTGTCGACGATCGCCGCCGCCGATGTCCTCGACGTGCGGGTGTGGGGCGGGTTCGGGGGGCCGTTCCAGGCCGCGCAGACCGAGCAGCTGTCCATCGTGGATCTGCCGGTCGGGGCGGTGCTGCAGTCCGCCGCCACCGAGTACACGATCACCGCCAACGACGGGCAGGGCAACAGCACGCTGTCGCTGACCTCGGCGGCCGCGCTGCCGTGGACCGCGTACGACCCGGTGCTGCAGTCGTTCGTCTCCGGGGTGTGCAACCTCGGCGCCGGCGGGGTGCGACGCGGCTGGTACCAGCTCGACCCCGCCACCCAGACCTGCCACGTGCGGTTCGAGATCCGCAAGGGCACCGGCTTCGTCGACTTCGGCCGCGGCGGGATGCGCATCGACCTGCCGTCGGGGATCCGGCCGTCGACGGTGTTCGCCGACCAGTGGGGCGAGGGTCTGCTCAACACCAACACCGGGGACGGGTTCTACAACTGGCCGCTGAAGTTCCTGATCCGCAACGAGTACAACAACTTCGTCATCCCGTACGTGACCACCAAGGGCGACGACACGCGGCTGCTGCCGCTCAAGTCGAACGGCGACGACGGCAACCCGGCCGGCGCGGTGCCGGTCATCCTCAACGCCCCACCACCGAACGGTACGCCGGTGGTCGTCGACCCGAACGTCATCACCGGCCATCTCAGTTACATCGTCGCCTGAATGGGAGGCACCCTCGTGGCGCTCGCCGACCCGCACAACGCGGACCCGATCTGGTCCCCGAACCGATACCCCGGCGCGGCAACGGACTGCCGCTACCTCGTCATCCACACCCAGCAGGGCAACGGCACCGCCCGCTCCCTCGCCGGCTACTGCGCCCAGGCATCCTCGCAGGTGTCCTACCACGACGCGGTCGACGAGCGCGAGCTCATCCAGATGGTGCGCTATGTCGACGCCCCCTGGGCTGCGGCGAACGCGAACACCGTGGCCGAGCACCTGTGCTTCGGCGGCAGTTTCGCCGAGTGGACCGCAGCGCAGTGGCTCGATCCGGACAAGGACACCGACGGCCGCAACCAGGACCTGATGCTCTGGCGCGGCGCCCTGTGGGTCGCGTGGCGCGCCGAGATCAACGAGCTGCCGATCCGCCGCGTCACCGACGGCACCCCGCCCCGCTCGCGGGGCGTGTGCGGGCACGGGGACCTCGGCATGTGGGGCGGCGGGCACACCGACCCCGGACCCGAGTTCCCGTGGCCGATCTTCCTCGACCGGGCGGTGCACCTGTCGAAGGGCGGTGCCGTCGGCGCCGCGGTCACCGGTGAGGACTGGGACACGGTCCTGGCCGAATTCGTCGGAAGGGGAAAGTGATGGCCGGGCCGGAGGAGGCGTGGAAGCCGGTATCCGGATACGTCGGCTACTACGAGGTATCCGATCAGGGGCGGGTTCGATCCGTCGACCGCATGATCTGGCACAACTGCGGCCGCGAAGTGCTTTACCGTGGCCGAGTTCTGCGGCAGAAGATGATGCCTCGCGGACACCGACAGGTGACGCTGAGTCGGGACGGCGATCGGTGCACAGTGCTGGTGCACCGTCTCGTGCTCGAGGCCTTCGTCGGTCCGGCTCCCGAGGGGACCGAAGGGCTTCATTGGGACGACGACCCGGGCAACAACCGGGCCTCGAACCTCCGGTGGGGAACGCGATCCGAGAACATCGCCGACCGGATCCGGAACGGAAGGCGGTGCGGCGGAATACGCATCGTCTGCAAGCGGGGGCATCCGATGTCGGGTGACAACGTCCGCACGTTGAGCGATGGCAAGCGCCGCTGCGTCACCTGCCTACGCAAGACGGACAGGGAATGGCACGCAGCGAAAAGGCGGGAGATGAGCAATGCCGCGTAGGTACTTCCCGATGGCCCGCGGGCACATCGTTACTAGTGGTTACGGACCGCGTTGGGGCGCAACGCATTACGGTGTGGATTTCGGCTGGCCGGGTGGATCGGCCAACAAGCCGGTCTACGCCGTCCAGGCAGGCACCGTCGTCGCCGTCGGATGGGATCCAGAGGGTTTCGGTCACTATCTCGACATCGATTCCGACGACGCTCAGGGCTCGAACCTGTGGGTGTACGGGCACATCGTCCCCGAAGTACGCCGCGGCCAGAAGGTCGACGCAGGCCAGCGCATCGGCCGCGTGAACGGAGACCGATCGACCAATGGCGGCGTCGATCCGCACGTGCACGTCGAGGTGCACCGCTGGACGCGCCAACCGGCCGGCCCGGGACGCATGGACCCGATGCCGTTTCTGAAGAACGCGAACTACCCCGGCACCGCCCCGGCGCCGGCCACCACCAAGACCCCGGCGGCATCGGTGCCGTCGGTAACGAAGGGAGCCTCCGTGGCTACAGCAGCAGACGTCCAGAACGAACTCGTCAACACCGCCGACGCGTTGACCCTGTACGACAACATGTCGAACGAGTACCAGGACCCGCGGATGCGGCAGTGGCTCAAGTCCGTCGCCGCCGAGATGACCTTCGGTGAGGTCGCGGACAAGACCAAGGACGGCGGCACCGGCCCGACGACCATGCGCGGGCATGTGCTGCGCACCGCGGCGCTCGCGCGGGAGAACAACCTGCTGCTGCGTGCCGTCGCGGCGCACCTGCAGCTCGACGTGAATCAGATCCTGGGTAGCTGACCATGGTCAAGGTCAAGGATCTGACGCCGGCGCCGGTGGGGGACGTCGGCGGCACCGACCTCGGTATCCCGTTCGTGATGCCGAACGGCCGGGTCGGGTTCGTCCTCGGCGACACGTTCGGCGGCACCCAGCCGTGGGGCCCCCCGATCGGCGGGCTGACGAACTGGCGCTCCCCGGTGCTCGTCACCTCCCCGACCCGGGACATGGCGCAGCCCATCGTGATCGACGGGGCGTGCAAGGGCGGCGCCCAGCTGTGGCCGTACGTGCACAACAACCCGGTGTTCTCCACCGTGCTGCCGTGCGACGCCATCACCATCGGCAACCGCATATACCTGTGGGTGATGGTCACGCAGGGCCTCGGCGGTGAGGTGTGGTGCGAGATCTGGTACTCCGACGATCTCGGCGAGACCTGGGTCAACGGCACCAACTCCACCACGAAGTGGTCCACCAGCGCGTTCCGCGGGCAGCGGGTGATGATGACCTGGGACCGTGGCCGCGACGGCTGGGTCTACGCCATCTCCACCGGCGGCCTGGCCCGCAACAAGAACGCCCTGCTCTGGCGGGTCCGCGAGGAGGACATCCTCGATCCCACCAAGTGGGAGGGCCGCTGCTGGATCGGCGGTCAGTGGGTGTGGAAGGCGAACCCCGCGGACCACGAACCCGGCGACCTGCTCGCCGCCGGCGCCCGCCTCGGCGAGCTCGGGCTGCGCTGGATCCAGGGGCACTGGGTGTGGAGCGGATTCGACGACGCCGCGTACGCCAGCTTCATCCGCGTCGGCCACGGCCCGATCGAAAACATCAACTGGCGCACCGCCCCGATCACCCGCCCGGTGCGCGGCGGCGGCTTCCCGCTCGGATTCGACGTCGTCGACCGCCTGTACGGCTGCTACGTCCACCCCGACAGCCGCTTCCGGAAAGCGGACGGCACCAAGGGCACGTTCGTGATGATCGTGTCCCAGTGGGCCGCCGACGGCGACCCGTACCACGCGATGCAGTACCGCGTCGCCACCCCGAACCCCACCGGCCCGATCCTCGACGACCCGGCCCCACCGGACGCCCAGCCGGTCTCCGAGTGGGACGCCATCCTCGCCGAGTTCGTCGGCCACCCGTAGAAGGGGCACCCGCATGTCTGCAGATCACGAAACCGACGAGCCCGCCGGCGACCAGCTGCCGTTCTGGGAGCTGGTGCGCCGCGAGGCCGCCGACGCCGCCCGCCAGGAGTGGACGCGCCAACAGGCCGCGGTGCGCAGCGAGCTCGGCGACTACGCCCGGCAGGTCGGTGCCGGCGTGCTCACCGGCCAGGGCATGCCCGACCCGGTCCCGGACGTCACCGCGGTCACCGCCCGCGGGAAAGAGCTCACCGTCGTCGACGCCCGCAGCCGCTCGTGGCGCACCTTCGTCCAGGGCCTGGCGATCGACGTCGGCTTCGCCCTGTTGTCGGTGCTCGCCCTCGCGCTGGGGGACTTCGACTTCCTCGACGGCGCCGCGTGGGCCACGTTGGGGGTGCTGGTGCTCAAGACGATCATCCAGACCGCGATCTCGTACCTGGCGCGGCTGAAGATCGCCCCCCGCTACACCGCGGCCGCGCCGCCGGCCTCGGGGGTGAGGTCATGACCGCAGGGGCCCGCGGGCCGGCAGGAAAGGCAGGGACGGCGCGTGTCGCAACCGAACGGACCATCGCCGCGGACCCGGTCCGTGGTCGTCGGCATCGTCGTGGCCCTGTGGGGAACCTCGGTCTCCGCCCAGATCGTCTCGCAGTTCTTCCGGTTCGAGTGGGTGGCCCCGACCGGGCTGAACGAGATCATGACGGCCGTGGTGATGTGGTTGCTCGCGCGTAACCACCAGGCCGCCAAGGCCGACCCGCCGGCGCCGCCCCCACCGCCGCAACCTCGACGGCCGCAGGCCGAGCAGGAGGCCGAGTCCAATGACTGAACTGTGGGAGACGCTCATCCGCTACGTGCTCGTCGGCGCGGCCAGCTACGCCGCCGGCACCATCGTCCAGTACCGCCAGTACCGGCTGCGGGGCGTGTCGCTGCTGGTGCCGTTCGTGCCGAAATCGTCGCGCAACTTCACCATCGTCGTGATCACCCTGTCCCTGCTGACCACGTTCTCGGTGATCACCGGCCAGATCGCCCAGCAACACCAGGCCGAGTGCAACGCCGACTTCCAGCGCGCGCTACGGGAGAACGCCCGCATCAACAGCGAGGACCGCGACCTCGAAAAACGCGACGACGCGCTGCGTGAGCAGCGCGACGCCGCCCTGACCGACCTGGTCCGGGGTCTGCTCACCGCCCCACCCGGCGGCAACGGCCGGGTGCGGGATCTGCTCGAGCGGTACGAGACGACCGTCGCGGTCAACGACCGCGAACGCGCCGACCTGATCGCCGCGCGCGGGGCGCTCGAGCAGCAGCGCCGCGACAACCCGTATCCCGAACCGAAGTGCGACTGACCGGAAGGACGCCGCGATGCCGTCGAGAGTCGCCCAACTGGAGTTGGCCCGCCACCAGCGGGAGCTGATCCTCAAACCGTCCGAGGCGCACGTGTTCGGCGCGGGCCCGGACGCGCCGATGATGTCGTCGATCACCACCGGAGACGTCGCCACCCTCGCCGAGCTGCCGCCGGGGTGGTTCGACTACGGGCTGATCGACAAGGAGGATGCGATCGTGTGGGCCCGTGAGATGGAGAAGTCCGACATAGGTGCGATCGGCTACTCCAATCCGGTGCGCTCGGACATCACCTCGGACGTGTTCTCCCTGGCCTTCAAGGGGCTCGAGACCAACCGGCACAACATCGAGACGGGCCTGCAGGTCGACCTGTCCGGCGTCGCCCCGGTGCAGGTCACCGGCGAGGTCTCGTTCGACCAGCCTGCCGTCGCGCAGGTCCGCCGCGGCCGGTTCCTCACCCTGGCTCGCTCCGGGTACGGCGCCGACGCGATCTACATCGGCCGGCTGATCGCCGCCGGGGAGGTCGCCGAGACGGGGGAGCAGACCATCACCGACGGCGAGGGCGCCCTCGCGTGGCCGGCCACCGTCAACGCGATGATCGACACCGCCGCCGGGTTCTCCGTGCGGCACTTCTTCGGCGGCCCCGGCTGGAGACGGCTGCTCGTCGACCTCGGCTTCCCGCCGGTCGATCCGGAGACCTACACCCTCACCGAGTCGCCGGCCGGATCCGGGCTGTACGGGTTCACCGGCCTGACCGAAGACCCGCCCGGATCGGGGTTGTATGCGATCCCGGCCGGCATGCCCGAATCCCCGGCCGGATCCGGCCTGTACACGATTGGAGCCTGACCGATGGCCAGAAAGCTCGTCTCGTTCGACGAGGCAACCGGGAAGCTCTCACCCGACGTCGAGACCGCGCTCGGCACCGGGTTCGCCACCAAGGGCGAGGTCGGGGCGAAGCTCGACCAGACCGCCGTCGACGCCCGGGTGCGTGCGGTCGGGGATGCCACTTACGTGCGTCCGCCCGGTACCCGCGTGGGGATGATCCCGTTCTCCGCCCCGAACACGATCGCCGCCGCTACCGTGACGGACCTGACGCAGCGCAGCCTCGTGCAGCTCCCGTTCGACGGGATCGAATGGCGCCTCGGCGTCCGCAACATGTCGAACCGGTCCACAACAGTACCCACCACCCCGTGCACGATCACCGGCGTGTGGACCGGCGCACCGCAGCGCACCACCGGCAACACCACCGGACAGCGTTGGAACGGCAACATCCAGGGCGCCGTGACGCAGGTCGCCGGGCAATTCTCGGTCCCCACCGACGGCAGCTTCGGCTGGACCGACTGGATTCAGTCCGACCCGATCCAAGCAGGCATCGAGAAGGTCATCTCCTGGGGGCTGACCACGCCCGCCACCGGCACCGGGATCGCCAACGGCAACGCCCTACAGGGCGTGCTCGCCACCGGCGCAGCCCAGGCCAGCCAGGCGGTGCTGACCGATCCGGTGATCGCCCGCAACTCCATCCGCCTCGACGTGGTCGTGCAGTATCGGTTCGCGGAAACGGTGCAGCACGGTCTGTACGTAGGCGACTCGCGCACCATCTCCTACTCGCAGAGCCGTCTGCCGCTGCCCGCCCTCGTCACCGACGTGCCGGTCTCGGCGCTGCCGCACGAGTCCTGGCCGCTGACCGCCGCCGCCATGTCCGGTGCCGCCGGGTCGAACCTCGGCGTCGGCTCGACCACCCTCGCGGACTGGGCCGTCAACAACCTGCACCTGTGGGACCGCGTCCCGGCGGGTGAGCAGTACGACTTCGCGGTCGTCTCGCTCGGCATCAACGGCATCTCCGGCGGCCTCAACGGGTTCTCCACGCACATGCAGACCATCAACGCGAGGCTGCGGTCGATGGGCATCGGTCGTATCTGGTGGACCACCATCGCCCCGGCCGGGTACGCCGACCAGTACGCCAAGCTCACCGCGCCCGCCGCTGCCGGGGCGACGACGCTGTCCCTCAGCGCCTCGCCGCCGGCGGGGACGCTGCTGGTCGGCTCGGGATACAACACCGAGGACGTCACCGTGTCCTCGGTGTCCGGGACTGGGCCGTACACCGCGACGTTGTCGGCGGGCACCGCGTACGCGCACACCACCGACGAGGCCGCGACGTGGAACTCCGAACGGTGGCGCCGGGTGATCAATGCCCTGTTGCGTCAGCTCCCGGACGGCATCGCAGGGTGCGTCGACTTCGAGCGCGTCCTCGAGGCGACGCCGGGCAGTCCGGTCGGTGATCCCCGCCTGGTCGACTCGGACGGCATCCACTACACCCGTGCCGCGTCGGTGGAAATGGCGCGTTCGGTCGCTGCGGTGTCCTCGCGTCCGCTGTTCGCCTGACCCCGCTCGTAACGGCTCAAACCGACTGTGCTGAGACCCGACCCCTCAGCACAGTCGGTTTGAGCCGGACGTGTCGGACTCCACCGGTAGCCTCAGGCGGTCAAACGAAAGGACCCCGGCGGGTGCTGTAACACCCCCGGGGCATGGCCGAACTACTGAGGAGTTCGACGATGTCTGATGATAGCTGGCGCACCTGCCGGATCTGCGGCGAGACCAAGCACATCTCCATGTTCTACCGCGACCAACGGCGCAAC
The DNA here is from genome assembly GCF_011058165.1 of Rhodococcus aetherivorans. Classification (GTDB taxonomy): domain Bacteria; phylum Actinomycetota; class Actinomycetes; order Mycobacteriales; family Mycobacteriaceae; genus Rhodococcus; species Rhodococcus aetherivorans. The sequence goes on along the minus strand of NZ_JAALEG010000012.1, from coordinate 88,989 downwards.
GGGGAAGCCCGCATGCGGCGCCGGTTCGACTGCCGTGACTGCGCCCGCCGCATCATGCGGCAGAGGTACCAGTCCAACCTCGACTTCATCCGCAACTACAAGCTCGAGCAGGGCTGCGTCGACTGCGGGTACCGCGAGCACGCCGAGGCGCTCGAGTTCGATCACCTCCCGGGCGTGAACAAGCTGGCCCACGTCGGCGAGATGATGATGCACTCGCGGGCCGCGATCGAAGCTGAGATCGCCAAGTGCGAGGTGGTGTGCGCGAACTGTCACCGGGTGCGGACCAAGGGGCGCGGCGCTGCGCATGCGTGGCATGACCTCCGTCGTCGCGGCGAGCTGCCTCCCACCGACATCGCGCCACCGTTCCAGCAATTGCAGCTCGACCTGGGCGCATAACACTCACTACGTGGCGATGATCGCTACACCTTTGAGAGGATGGACACATGAGCCTCGGGGAGGATCCATTCGCCAACGCCGTGCCGTCCCAGTGGATGCGCGAACGGTACGGGTTCCTGTTCGACAACCCGCCACCCACCATCGATCGGGTGCCGTCCGGTCGGGGGTATGGGTGGGTCGGGCCGGAGCCGCAGGACTGCCCGCTGCGGCGTGACCACCTCATTCAGCAGGAACCGTGCGAGGGGTGCGGCTGGGATGGCTGGCGACTACCACTGGAGCCGGTGCGTATGAAGCGCACCACCTGGCGCAGATTCAACCTCAAGGCGTGCTTCGAGCATCTGAGGGGTGCGGCATGAGCGAAGACCAGCCGGAGCTCGATCGGGTAGAGGAGATACGCAAGGAATGTGAACGCCGCGCGGAGGCGGCTCGCGTGGGCGTGCTCGGCTACCCGTTCGGTAGCCGTACTGCGTGGCAGTGCCAGACGGAGGAGCAGATCTACTCGGCGATCGCGCGGCAGCTCGGCGACGCCATCGGTACCGTCGGCGGGTGACTCCGCAGAAGCGTGGACTGATCCCCGACCCGGAGCGGGCGCGCATCCTCGACGCGATGCGTGCCCGCGACGCCGCCGAAACCGAGCTGCGCGCCGCCGTCGTCGCCGGACTGTTGGCCGGCGGATCGATCCGCGAGATGAGCATGCTCACCGGCATGTCGACCAGCACCATCCAACGCTGGGGCCGCGAGGGCGGCTGGCCGTCCGACGAGCAGAAGACGCGGTGGGCGGCGAAGCACGCGGAGGTGGACGAGTGGCAGGCGCGCCTCGACGCCGCGAACCGGATGCTCGGACTGCTCGACACCGATGAGCAGTCACCACCGCCACAGCAGTAGACCGCGGGCCGCGGCTGCCGGCGCCGCGTCAGAAGCGGCTCACTACCGGCCGGGGCGTGCCGCATGAGAAAGGCCCCGCCGGGGAACATTGCCATGTAACGGGCGGGGCCTTCCGAGTCCGGCCGCCGGGGGTGGGGACCCGATCTCGGGGGAGATCATTCCGTCAGGAACCCGGCGGCCGGGGCCGCCTCCGGCGCGAAGGGAATCGGAAACGGAGGCGACAATTCGTAGCGTACCCAGCCGCCGGGCCGGCCGCACCGTGCGTCGTACGCGCGGGACTCTCGTCTGCTGATAAGTACACGCCGCCCGACGATCCCTGACTCGAATGCACCTCCCCGCTCCGGAATTTCGTTCCGGAGCGGGGGTGCTTTCTGCTTTCCGGACCGTCATACCGACCCGCTACGGTGCCCGATATGGACGAGCGTACCGAGCAGCGGTTCTGGCAACGGATCATTCGCCGCGAACCCGACGAGTGCTGGTGGTGGAACGGCGCGACGAACGGCGGTTTCGGGCAGTTCACTGTCGCCACCCGACCTCAGCGCATCCGGAGGCCGGCGCAGGCATTCGCGTGGGAGCTTGCCGGCGGGACCGTTCCGGACGGCCACCGGATCGGCTCGACGTGCGGGGAGAGGATGTGCGTCAACCCAGCGCATCTCTCGGTGCAGACCCAGTCGGACTATGCGCGATGGTCGGACGAGGCGCTGCGGAATCGATTTTGGCGGCGTGTCGAGAAGCTGCCGGACGGATGTTGGGAATGGACCGGGCACCGGTCGACGCTCGGGTACGGCATGACGACGCACAAGTCACGCAGCATCGGTGCGCACCGACTCGCGTGGATCATCACGCACGGCCCGATCCCGGCTGGCATGTTCATCTGCCACCACTGCGACAACCCGCCGTGCTGCAATCCGGCGCACCTGTTCATGGGTTCCCCGGCTGCGAACAGCTTCGACATGGCGAACAAGGGCCGTGCGGCCAGGCACATCGGAACTCGAAGCGCGGGAGCGAAGTTCACCGCTGAGGAGGTGCGCCGCTATCGAGCGCGCTACGCCGCCGGCGGTGTGTCCTCGCACGAACTCGCGCGCGAGGCGGGGGTGGCGTCGATGACGATGTGGAGGATGCTCGTCGGGAGGTCGTACACCGACGTGATGTGACGTCGCGGTACGACCGGGCGAGGGGCAACCTGGATCGGCACGGGAACTACGTGCTCGCCGCGTACCTGGGCGGGGCGGCGTAGGGGGTTGGCGCGGGGCCGGTGCTTCCCAGGCTCGTCGCCTCACCGGCCCCGCGGCGCCGACTGTAGCTGTTGTCGAACGGGTGTGCGAACTGGGCGTGATGAGCGAGACGGAAGTGACGCGAGGGGGAGTCGATACCGTAACGGCCGGTTTGTATCGTCCGATTCCACGGGTACGGGACACGAGTCCGCACCCACGACCGGAGGTACATCGCCAATGATCCGACGCGCACTCACCACCGCCGCCCTCGCGGCCGCCGCCACACTAGTACTCGCCCCGACCGCCACCGCCGACGAGATCGACCCGACCGGCCCGTACGACGCCACCGAGTACTTCGTCACCCCGTGGGATCCGGGGGCATTCGGCGAGCACGCCGAGAAGGGCCTGATCCTCAGCCCGTACGGGGATGCTGGCCTGCAGTGCCGCGGGTTCCACGGCCGCATCTGGGACTGCACCCAGACCTTGCCGAACGGCACGGTCAACAAGCTGATCCGGCTCTCGCCAGACGCCTATCCGTCCCGGGTGATGCGTGAGGTGTGGGCGTACGACCCGTTCAACACCGGCAGTGCGAGCTGAGCGAATCGCACAGGATCGGCCCCCGACCTACCCAGGTCGGGGGCCGTTTCGTCGTGTCGGGCTACTTCGACGCGAGTTCGGGGCAGCGGTAGTCGACGGACAGGTCGACGAGTTCGGCGGCGGCCGAGGGGGACAGACCGAGTTCGGTGGCGGTCTGCTGTGCGACAGCGTCGACGGCGCCGGGGCCGGGCTCGACGTCGATGCTCAGGCAGGTGACGTTGGCGATCTGCTGGGCCATGTTCGCGCTGACGGGTTCGCCGGTGATGTCGGTGAGGGCTTCGGCGAGGCCCTGGGCGTCGCCTGGCCGTTCGCGGACCTGTTCCTCGGCGCCCTGCTGCATCTGCTGCTCGAAACTGTCGGCCGTGCGCGCCGGCGATGATTCGGTCGCGGTCGTGGTGGGGGCGGCCGGCGAGCTGGTGGCGGTGTTGTCGGTGGTGTTGTCACCGCAGGCGGCGGCGAGCAGGAGGGCGGGCACGAGGGCGAATCCGCGGAGTCTCATACCTTCATCATCCCGGTCGGCCGGTTTGGTGTTACGGGCGCGCCCGGGCGATGGTTTCGAACCGATCCCCGGGCGCGCCCAGGCGGATCAGTGCATGGATTCGTTGTGTGCGCGCACGCGCATGTGATCACGTGCGGTGTTGGCGGCGTGGAGGAGTATTTCGGGGGCGTCGCAGGAGAGGACCCCGATGGCGTAGAACTGCTCCTGCTCGGTCAGATCGGCCCATGCGGCGATGGCGGCGTTGCTGATCGTGCTCATGGCGGTTCCTTTCGTGGGTCAGGCTGCGGCGGTGACCGCGGCGCGTACGTCGTCGCGGGTGATGGCGGTGTAGCGCTGCGTGGTCGCGACGCTGGCGTGCCCGAGAGCCTCCTGCACCGCAAGCAGATTGCGGGTGCCTTGGAATGCGCGGGTCGCAAACCGGTGACGCAGCTTGTGCATGGACCAGCCGGGCGGCATCAGTTCCCCGACGAGTTTGCCGACCGTGTCCGGTGCGAGATGGCCGTCGATCTGCCCCGGGAACAACCAGCCGGACCTTCCCCGTCCGATGGTGTGGCCCCCGGGGCCCTTCGCGATTTCCGCGGCGAGGCAGTCGCTGATCGGGATGGTGCGCTGCTTCCCGCCCTTGCCGTGGACGATCAGGGTCCAGCCGTCGATCTCTTCGATCAGATCGTTGGTGTGTACCCGCGCGACTTCTGCTCGACGCAACCCGCCTTCCCCAGCGAGTCGTGCCATGAGTCGTTCGCGCGGTCCGGCGTTGATGAGGATGTCCTGCCAGATTCGGTCGGTGGCCGGTCGTGGCCTCGGCCGGGATTCCGGGACCTTCGGTAGGCCGGCGGCGGGGTTGCTGGTGGTGAGTCCGCGCTCGGTGGTCCAGTCGAAGAACTTGATCAGTGATGTCCGGATGCCGCGGCGGTGGTCGGTGGACCAGTCTCGGCGCGCGAAGGTGGCGACGAGCTGCTCGGTGGTGACCGCGGCCGGCGTCCGGGTGCCCAGGATGCGGGCGGTGCGGCGGACGTGTCCGCGGCGGGTTCGGATGGTGGTCGCTGGTATTCCCCCGGTGCGGAGCCAGTCGAGCCAGCCCTCGACGGCCCCTTCCCATTCGTGGGGTAGGCGATATTTCTGTTTGTGCACATTTCCTCGTATCGCTACCAGCGTCAAGGAATGTGACCGCCTCTTCATCAGGCGGCGGAAAGAGCAGGTCGCAGGGCTGCAATCCGTCGTCCGAACGGTTGCTGGTTCGAGTCCAGCCGGGGGAGCATCCGCACGACAGACGAACCCCCGTCACCCCCTGGGTGGCGGGGGTTCGCTATTCCCGTGAGGATCTCGTCGAGATCCACCTCCAGGATGTAGCAGATCACCTCCAGCTCGTCGATGTCGAACGGCATCAAGCCGTTGAGTCGACGCGAGAGTCCTGACGAGTTGATTCCGGATAGCTCAGAGAGCCTGGTCTGGCTCATTCGTCGCTCGCCGAGTTTGCCGCGCAGGCGCCGGGCGATCGCTTGCCGACGTGTCTCGCGCTGATCGTCGCGGGGAAGAACGCTGAGTTTCGTCATGCGCAAGAGATTACGCGCCTAGCGGGTAAATGCAAGGTCTAAGCGCAATTTGTTGCGCTGAGAACAATACCGGCCGGAATGTCATGGTTGCGATTCGTGCTCATATGCGTTAGACCTTGCTCTGTGCGCAAACATCACCATCTCAGGCAAACAGTGGCCGGAAACGTCCGAGCCGAGCTGGGGCGCGCTCGTATGTCGCAGTCCGCAGCGGCAGCGCAGATCGGCATGAGCCAGACAGCGCTCTCTCGCCGACTCCTCGCTCATTCGGCCTTCGACACCGACGAGTTGGAAGCCCTGGCACGGATTCTCGGCGTGCCCGTCACGAAGTTCTTCGCCGGCAATGAGCTTGCCGCGGCCTGACAAAACGAAAGCGCCCCGCCGGTGCTCGCAACACCGGACGGGGCAACGACTCGAGACAGGACATCCCTATGTCGAACCAGATCATATCGAGCGCGGGTGACAGCAACCAGTCCCCGTTCGACTCCATCCGACAAGAACGCGCCGACGGCACCGAGTTCTGGTCCGCCCGCGACCTCATGCCGCTCCTCGGCTACGGGGCTGACTGGCGCAACTTCGTCGCCGCGATCGATCGGGCGAAGACCACAGCAGCGAATCAGGGAATGGACGTCGCCACCCTTTTCGTTGGCGCCACCGAAAAGTCCGGCGGGCGTCCCCGCGAGGACTTCCACCTCGCTCGTTTCGCCTGCTACTTGGTCGCGATGAACGGCGACCCCCGCAAGCCGGAGGTCGCCTCGGCACAGGCCTACTTCGCGATCCAGACTCGCGTCGCCGAAACCGCGCCGGCACAGTTCGCCCTACCGCAGACGATGGGCGAAGCGCTCCGGCTCGCCGCCGACCAGTTCGACCGTGCCGAGCTCGAGGCCTCCAAGCGTCGCCAGCTCGAAGCGAAGGTTGAGCACGATGCTCCGATGCTCGCCAAGGCCGAGGCGCACACCGCGTCCACAAAGGCGATCCACCGGCAGGAGTTCGCCCGCGAGGTGCAGGCGTGGGGGCAGAAGCTCTACGGCATCCGCATCCTGCAGAAGCACGTGTTCGCGTTCCTCGCGCACAAGGGCATGACCATCGGAGGCGGTCGCTCCGACGCCGGTCACGCCACCGCGCACGCCGTGCGATCCGGGTGGGCATGGACCGAGAAGGGCGTCGCCGAGGACGGCTACGAGTACGCCACCACCAAGCTCCTCCCGAAGGGGCAGGACGTGGCGTGGAAGTGGATCACCGCGCACGTCGAAGCGAACGGCACGCTCGAGCTTCCGCGTCGACTCCACGGCGGTGTCGCGTGACCGACTACCTGTACCGCGTCGTCGTCACGAAGATGCCCGAGGGCAGCACCTACGAGATCGCGCTGCCGGACGGCGAGGTCGCCACCGAACTCACCCCGGGCTGGGCGCCGGCCGGCTGGAAGCCCGAAGGCAACTACGTCGAGATCCTCGGCACCACCGACTTCGTGTGGCCCACCACGAACAAGGAGTACCGCTCGCGGTCGACCGCGAATAAGCGCGCCGACCTGTTGCGCCGCTACGGCGCCGAGTGCATCGTCCAGCGCTCGTCCCGCATCACCTGGCCCGACGTCGAGGAGGACGCATCGTGACCATCGAGAACTTCGACAGCATCAGCCTGTACGCCCTCCCGGTCCCCGCGGTCGACACCGGATCGATCATCATCGCCGCCGCCGCGGGGGAGACGGACTACCCCGAGAGCGACGTGGTCAGCTTGACGATCGTGTCCGGCCCGGTTCACTTCCAGATCCATCTGTCACCGGACGACGCGCGGGCGCTCGCCGACGACCTGAACGCCGCGGCCGCCGTCGACGGCGCAGACGAGGGCGGTACGGCATGACGATCCTGTACGCAGCTCGTGAGGTCGTCACGTTGGAAAAGGTCGCCGACCACGCTCCGTCCGGTCACCTGTGGCTGCTCAACCTGACGGACGGGACCACGGTGCCGGCGTTCGGCCACCAGCTCGACATCCCCGGCGCTACCCGGTGCCCCGGCAGCCAGCCCACCGTGCGGCCGTGCCGCGGCCTGGTGCTGGCGCTCGCCCTATCGCTGGCGGCATGGGTACCGATCGTGTGGGGCACGGTGTGGCTCGTTCGGACGGTGATCTCATGACCGCCCCGACTGTCCCCGACCCGTACGTGTACCTGTGCCCCCAGTGCCGGCTGACCGTGTCCGGTCGGGTGTGGGAGGACGTGCTGCGGCAGGGCCGGGCCCACGATTCGCTGCACGCCCACTACGACCCGCGGTACCGCGGTATCCCCACTGATCCGGCCACGCTCGCCGAGCTCCCGCCGATCGTGCTTGAGGACGGTGCCGCGTGAGCGCCGCGCACCCGATCGGGGTGTGGCAGATCCTCGACGCCACCCAACTCGCGCAGCTCGAGCTCACTGGGCGGGTGGCGATCACCTTGATCGTCGAACCCCCGCCGCCGGGGTTCGGCCCGTGGCAGCGCTGCGAGTACCGCGAATGGAAGGCCGCCAAGGCCGACGGCCTGCCGACCACCGAGCTCGAGCAGTCCTACGACGACCAGTTCCGGGCCGTGTACTGGGTCGCCCACCGCGCCAGCAATCAAACCGAAGGAAGTGCATCGTGACTAGCCCACGCATCGACTCCGACACCGGCTGGCAGCGGTACCTCACCGCGGCAGCCGAACTCGACACCCCCACCCGCTACGAGAACGTCATCGGGATCGGCATCGTCACCGGCGGTGTCGCCGCGCTGCTGATCACCCTCCGCGCGGTCGGGTTCCTGCAGACGGGGGTGTGGTGATGACCAGCGATTCCCGTCACCGCCTGGACCAGATCGACGCCGCCGAGGCCCGCGTGATCGGTGATGTCGCCGCGAACCTCGCGTATTCGCTGACCGACCGGGCCGCCCAGCCGGACGCCTCGCACCGTGGGGAGCTGCTCGCGCAGGCGAACGCCGCGGTGAACCTCGCGATCTCGTGGCGCACCTACGCCGCGATGTGGGAGGCCGACCAGTACGTCGAACCACCGACCCCGCCGGAAGCACCGGTTGTGAAGGCGAACGGCACGTACGAGGTCCACCGCCCCGAGCACGTCGCGGCACTCGCCGACTGCCTAGACGATCAGCCCGTCGACATCGCGTACCGACCCCGGACCGATCGGAGGGCCGGATGAGCCTGCCGATCCCCGAGTTCGACCACCTCGTCCTCTGCGCGGCGTGCGGACACCCCCGCACGCACCACGCCCGCGGCGGATCCTGCTGCACCGACCGCGACGGCCGCTACGAAGTCCGCGCCCAGCTCGCGGTCTGCCCATGCCCCGCCTACCAGCAACCGGAGGAACAGTGACCACCGTCAACACCGGGCCCGCCCTGACCAGGGACGAGGCCGAAGCCTTGCTGCAGCGGTTGCCGGCGGGCAGCGCGGTCGTGCACCTGCCTTCGTTGGCGGCGCCGCGTCGGTTGCCGGCCGAGCAGACAGTGATCGCGTGGACCGCCGAGGACGGGTCGGCGTGCATCACCGTCGACCCCGACGGGCGCCTCGCGGTACATGCGAGTGTGCTCACCTCCGCCCAGGCGAACGATGTGGCGGCCGCGTTGATCGCGGTCGCCGCCCGGGTGGTGGCCGCCGACTGATGGTGGCGCGGTGCAGGGACTGCCGGCAGGAGATCACGTGGGCCACGTCCACGGGATCCGGCAAACGGATCCGCCTCGACCTGTACCCGGACCCCGGGGCGGGCCGGGTCCGCAAACGCGACGTCCGCGACGAGGACGGCGTGATCTACGCGGACATCCTCCGCGGCGACGACCTGCACCGCGCCATCGCCGACCAGCAACCCCTCTACGTCCTGCACTCCGACACCTGCCATGCGCGCCGGCCCCCGAACCCGAGACCGCCGCATATCCGAATCGACCTGCCCCGACGAGCGAAACGGCAGTGGAGGTACCGATGAGCACCGTCGCCGACGCCGACGCCTGGTGGCACGCCCAACCACCCGAGCGTCGCGTAACCATCTACGGCTGGCTGTGCCGCGACCACTCGACCACAGGCCCGATCGACGGCCAACTCGCGATGCCGTTCCCCGCCGCACCAGAACGAAAGGGCAAGCAGTGACCAACATCTGCGTCGCCACCCACGACTTCCGCCGCGCGTGCACCGCCGTCGTCAAGCACGCCAACCCGAAAGCCGAAACCCTCAACCGCGTCCGCGCCCAGCTTGACCGGCACAACCTCACCCTGACCGCGACCGACGGCTGGACCTCCGGCCTCGCCATCGTCTCGGTGTGGGAATCCGAGAACGACCTGGTCCCCATCCCCACCGACGGTGTCATCGTCGACCTGGCCCCGGACCAGATCCGCAAGATCCTCTCGGTGTTCAAGGCGCCGGCCGACAAATCCGAAGAGCCCGAGGCGATCATCGAAATCGAGATCGGCGACAACTACGTCAAGATCGCCGACGTCTCCGGCCTGCCCGGCATCGACGGCCAGGCCCTCGAGCTGCCGCGCATGGAAACCCTCGACTCCTACCCGGATGTCGCGCACACCATCTCCCGGATCCGGCACCTGCCGTACACCGAGCTCGACACTGTGCACCTGTCCCCACACGTGATCTCCGCGTTCGTCGCGGCCGCGAACGCCTACAGCGAACCGATCTCGATCACCGCGCACGCCTCGACCCGCGCCCTGTCGGTGGTCGTCGGCGAGAGCTTCCTCGGCACTCTCACCCCGACCCTGCTGTCCGATGAGGACAAAGCCAAACGGGCCGACTGGGCCGAGTCCTGGCAGATCCGGCTGCCCGCCCCCGACTCGGTTCCCAGCAACGCCACCAAACCCGAGACCAACCAGATCAAGGCGGCCGCCGAACAACTCGCCAAGGCCGGCGTCGTCGAGATCACCTTCGGAGGGAAGGGCAGCGACCAATGACCGACACCTTCATCGACGTCGTCGCTGTCGACGACATGTTCGCTGACGACACCTACCAGCGGCCCCTCGATACCCGCCGCGCCGACAAGATCGCCGCCGCCTGGGACCGCCGACTCGTCGGTGTCCTCGAGGTCTCCGACCGCGGCGAGAACGCCACCCAGCGGTACGCGATCATCAACGGCCAGCACCGGTGGGCCGCCGCAGCGCGTCTCGGCATCGCCCAGCTCGCCGCCACCGTCCACACCGGCCTCACCGTCGAAGACGAAGCGAAGCTGTTCTTCGACATCGACGCCAAGACCCGCCAGCTCACCACCTGGGACCGCTGGCACGCCCGCAGCGCCGCCGGCGACCCCGCGGTCGCCGCCATCGAACGCATCGCCTCCGAGTGCGGACTCGCCGTCACCCAGGAAGCCGGCCCGAAGAACCTGCAGTGCTGCGCCGCACTCGAACGCATCTGGAACCGCTCCGCACCCGAGGTGCTCGCCGACACCCTCGTCCTGGTCCTCGACGTCTGGCCCGGCGACGAAGCCGCGAAGAAGGCCGTCGTCATCGAAGGCGTCTCCCTCGTGCTCGACCGGTACGCCCTCGACCTGGACTCCGGCCGCCTCGCCGACGCCATGTCCGACCTCACCCCACGCCAGCTCCACGCCCGCGCCCGCGACCTGCAGGACTCCGGAACGAAGGGAACCTTCCCGCAGCTCATCGCCCGGGTCCTCGTCACCGCCTACAACCGCCGGCCGGGCCGCGGCCGCCTCGACCTGACCCTCCTACAGAGGAAGTGACCCCAGTGACCACCACCGAGCACCACCTGCCCGGCACCACCCGCTGCGCCTCCTGCCGCGCCGAAATCGTCTGGGCCACCACCACGAAGGACAAACCCATACCACTCGAACCGGCCTCGACACCGCACGGCAACCTCGCCGTCTATCCCCTCGACGGAGGCGGACTGCGCGCCGTCGTCGTCCAGGGCCCGCGCCGCGACGCGATGCGCGCCTGCGGACAACCCCTCTACCTGCCGCACTGGACCTCGTGCCCGCACGCCGACCAATGGAGGAACCGATGAGAGACAACCCTGCCGAGGTCTACCGCACCACCCTCCCCGAGGCCCTCGAGGCGTGGGACACCTATGCCACCCGCCGCCACCAGTGGTACGAGAAGGTCAGAGCCTTCGCCAAGGAACACTCCGGCACCCACCAGTTCTGGGGCAACACCTTCCTGGGCCAGGACTACTTCCTCGGCCTGACCGCCCCCGACAACGACGCCGAAATCCCCACCGGTTGGCGCCGTGATCGCCGACAACCCAACATGATGGTCCCAAACCGCCGCACCCCAGAAGGCAAGAAGTGCGCCGCCGCGATCAAGAAGTTCGCCAACGCACCCCACCTCACCCTCGGCGGGATGCCCAACGAGGTCGACGGTGAGTACAACCCGGACGGGTCACACCGCGTCCACTCGTTCGGCGCCCAGCGTCTCGACGACGCCCTCGAGGTGTCCTGGTCCGTGCCGGTACCGCCGGAGAAGGTTGACTCCACCATCTGGCAGAAGGTCCCGCTGTCGCAGTGGCACGCCGAGCGCGAGGCGGCAGCGTCATGAAGACCCTCGCCACGATCGCCGAGGCCGCCGGCCTCACCGCTGTCGGTGTGCTCACCGCCGCCGCGATCGTCATCACCGTCCTCGTCCCGACCGGAAGGGGAACACTCCCATGAGCCTCTACGCGCGGGCCCCTCAGGGGATCCCTTCCGACGGCGACGCCGGCGCGGCGACGGACCAGAGCGACGTGCAGCGCCTCGCCGACGCCCAGGCCGAGATCGCCAAGCTCCGGGAACGTAACCGCGAGCTGGTCGGCCGCAACGACGTGCTGGTCCAGCAGGTGCGGGACTGGGCCGACGAGAACGGCCGCCTCGCCCGTCGGCTCGACACTGCGCTACGCACCGACGCGGCCCGCCGCCGCGTCCTCGACACGTGGTGCGCCGACCCGGTGCGCCCATACCTACCCGCGATTCACCTGATCACCGCATTGGAGACCGCGCTGTGAGAACTCGAACCATCCACCGCGTCAACTTCGAGATCACGGACACCGTCACCGTCGACCTCCCGTCCGGTGCGCGGCTGCTGCACGTCGCACCGTGCCGCGAGCACCCGGACCGCCGCATCGACCTGTGGTACGAGTGCCGCGTCGGCGTCCCGGCCCGGCCCTACACCTTGTACGTGGAGGGCACAGGACACCCGATCGTCGACGACGCCCTGTACGTGGGCACGGTCGTCGCCTCGAACGGTCTGGTCTGGCACGTCTACCTCGATGCCCGCCTCGCACGGGAGGTGGTGCTGCCGTGACCGTCACCGCCCAGATCCTCGACCAGGTTGTCGAGGTGCGTCGTGTCCACGACGGCCAGTTCACGAACGTCGACCCGGAGTTCGACGGGTCGTGGCCGAAGCTGACGAAACTGGAATGGCAGTGCGCCGTCGTCGAACTCGACTGCGGTATCCGCCCACGCGTGTCGCCAGCACTCCTGCATGTCAACGGCATCCCACAACCGGACCACTTCTGCATCGCGGTCGGGGGCTCGTCGATCTCACCGCTCAGCTTTCTCGACGCCTGGACGTACCTCAACGGAGTTGCTGCCGGCGTCATGGCAGCACGCGCCGGCGGGAAGGGACTCGAACGATGACCGGACGAGAGAGTGACCGGATCGAAGTGGATCGAATCGCCATGCACGCGGCCGACGCCGCGTACATGATGGTCGACCCGCACCCTAAGGGCTACATCTTCACCACCGCATCCCGCGTGCGCCGCGCCCTGTACGCCTACGAGTGGGCCAAGGCCAACAAGCGACCAGCTGGCGCCGACGGCTACTTCTACCTGCCGGATCCCGGGGAAGTGCGTGCCGCCGTACTGGAATACGAGGCCGCCGATGAGTGACCAGCACACCGTGCGCCTATACCGCGACGCGGCCGGCCAGTTTCGGTGGCAGCGCCGCGCACGCAACGGCCGCGTCATCTCCGACTCGGCGGAGGGCTACACCACGAAGGGCGCCGCCATCGACGGCCTGTACCTCGCCAACCGCGACAGCGACAACTACCAGTTCATCGACGACACCGAGGAGAGCCGGTGAGGATCCGCCTGCACATCGACAGCGGAGCGCACGTCGACGCCGAATGCGACGAGTTCACCGTCGAACGACATCCCCTCAGGGACAACGTCACGGTGCGTTGGAAGCACTCGGCAGAGAACGGGCCGACACTGCTCTACGTCAACGCCGACCGAGTCGTCGCGGTCACCCGAGAGGACTCCGACTCGTCCTCGGAAGTCGGGCGGTGTGGGATGCCTATGCCCGTGACAGCGGCAGTGCCTGGGCTGCGGCCGCCGCCGTGTTGCCTGCCGGCGGGCCACGCTGGCTGGCACCGCAATGACGACGGCACCGAGTGGGGAAGGGTGCCGATCTCTGGGTCTGCTGGGGCAGTCACGGTGATCAGGGGCGGCGAGGAGGACCGGTCCGCGGACGCCGCCTCAGAATCCTGCATGAAACCGGAAACCGAGCAGGTCACACCGTGCGCACGCGAACCCCGAAGGTGGCACGACCTGCACGACGTGCCCGCCGATGTAGCCCTCGTGACGGACGTGGACGGCCGCATCATCGCTCGTCCAGCTCGGGGATGGAGTGCCTACATCAGCAACCGCGACTTCGCCCCGTGGACCGAGGTGATCGACGATGCCTGAACGGATCCAGCGACGACGAACGAAGGGCTGGCGCATGCCGGACGGCGCGGTGTACGTCGGACGGCCGACGAAGTGGGCCAACCCGTACCGGATCGGATCGATGACGTATCTGACCGGGAAGAAGGCAGGACAGAAGATCGACGCAGAAGGCGTCGTGCAGATGTACCGGCACGCGGTGACGGGCGAGCACAATGCGGCCGCGCGGGAGACGATCCGGCAGGAACTTGCCGGGAAGGATCTCGCTTGCTGGTGCCCGCTCGGTCAGCCGTGCCACGCCGACGTCCTGCTCGAGATCGCCAACGGCAGCCCGTCATGAGTCATCAGCATCACGGGAAGAAGTCGTACCTCACGCCGGCGCACGCGATCGTCGATGCCCGGATGCTGTCTATCCAGTCGGGGGAGGACTGCATCGCCTACCCCTGCGAGTACTGCGAGCACTGGCACGTCGGGCACTTCCAGCATCTGCGCACCCAGATCGGCACCGCGCACCCGGATCTGCGGGAGCGGCTCGCCGACCGGATAACCCACCACCCCACCCCACGTGAGGAGTTCGCCCGTGCCGGAACCACCTGATTCCCAGAACCGCAGTCCGCCCCGTCCCGAAGGAGTCCCGTGTTCTTCCAGGTCACCGATCAGCTCACCCAGAACCGCAAGCACCGGTCGCTGGCTGAGCAGGCGCTCGAGGGGCACCTCGAAGGCATCGCCGCGATCGGCCTGTGGACGATGGCCGGCGCCGACTGCCAGTCCGCCGAGTCCGGCGGCACCGACGGTGTCGTCCGGCGCACCGACCTGATCCGGATCCTGCTCAACCCCCAGATCGCCGAGCACCTCGCCGGCATCCTCGTCGACGTCGGCCTGTGGCACGCACCCGGCCACACCTGCCCCCGCTGCCCCCCTGTCGAACCCGGAACGTACCTGTTCCACGACTGGTTCGACATGGGCTACGACCCGGCCGCCAAGGTCGAGGTCACCCGCCGCAAACGGAAGGAACTCAAGGACCAGGAGATCATCAACTCGGTCTGGGCCCGCGACTGCCTGGACCCCACCAAGCCCACCGAGGCGAACTGCCGATACTGCGGGGTCCTCGTCAAACGCAAGGACACCCGCTCCGAAACCGGGCGACGGCCCCAGCTCGACCACGTCGACCCGACCCGCGCCGACGGCGCCCGCAACATCGTCATCTCGTGCACGGACTGCAACCGCCGCAAAGGCAACCGAACCCCGGCCCAGGCCGACATGGTCCTGCTGCCACCGCCCCCTCGCGCCAACGTCTCGCCGCACCCCGCCGCTGAGTTCGTCTCGCCGCACCGCTCCGACGCTGAGCACGTCTCGCCGACACCCGTCGACGCAGAGACCAGCTCGCCGGACCACCGCGACGCTGAGATGCTCTCGCCGGGCCGCCGCGCCGCAGAGAACACCGCCGCGACCAGCGGTGACGCGACCACGCGTCGACCACGCCCCGACCACACCACCGACCACCCGAAACGAGGTGTCCCCGTACGGGCGACGCGCGCGGGCGCGGGCCTGGCAGGGTCAGGGCAGGGTATGGGTTTGGTTCCAGGTAAGGGTCACCAGGACAGGTCACCCGCGGCTGCTCCTCCTGAGGAGAGATCACCTCGCAAACGTCGTCGTCGGGGGAAGGGAAGGCGACCCACTGCCGTCGATCCTCCGGTCTCCCGTCAGCTGATCTCCCAGCCCCCCACCCCAGACCCTCACCCCGAATCCCCGGTGTGGGACGCGGGCGCCGCACCGCACGTGCCGGCCCCCGGCAGGTTCGGATCCCCCTGGGCTGGGTGGACCGGGCCGCCCTCGACCGTCGGCGACGAGACCACCTGCCCCGAACACCATCTGCCCGAGCCGTGCTGGAAGTGCGCACCACCGGAAGGACATCCCCATGACCACTGACCGACCCCACCCCCTGCCCGATGCGGTACTCGCCGACCTCGACGACCGGGCCGTGCAACTCGTCGCGGTCACCCACGGCGAGGGCGATGCCGGCGACGTGGCCCGCCTGACCGCGGCCCTCGACCGGCAGCAGTTGATCGGCCTGGCGATCTCGTGCGCCGCGATGGTCGACCCGTCCAAGCCGGTCTCCGAGCTGCTCGCGTGGATGTCCCCGCAGGATCCGGTGTGCGAGAGCACCGCGGCGGACGGGGTGGCCCGGGCCTGGACCGAGCCGGAGTTGCGCCGCGCCCACGCTGCCCATGTCCGCGGGGTGCGCACCCCGTACGTGGTCACGGGGGAGCGGCTCTATCAGCGGTTGAGCAAGCGGGCCCGCGCCGCCCGGTCGGGGGTGCCGGCATGAGCCGAGCCACCGTAGCGACAGTGACCCGCGACGTCGAGTACCTCGAGCAGGCCTGGCCCTCGCTGATCGCGTTGAAGATCCCCGGCACCGCCCGGTCGTGGGTGGAGAACCCGCGCCGCGCCGGCACGTTGTCCCCGGAGGACCAGGAACGTCTCGGCAAGCGCGGCCTGCAGACCCCGGCGCCGGCCGACATCCAGGTGCTCGACCTGATCTACAGCATCACCACGCGCGCCGCCGAGATCGCCGAGTGCCTGATCGACGTCGTCGGCCCCGTCGACGGACACGAACTGCCGGACGTGGCGGCGTCGAAGGACCCGATGCGCTGGCTCGCCACCGCCCGCGAACTGGTGCCGGTAGCGCACGAGTGCGACGACAAGACCGCGCCGTGGGTGGCGTACCTGATCAACCCGCTGGTGCGGCAGACCGCCCGGTTGCTTGGAGACATCCGGGACGGGCAGGTGCTCAACGGGATCTGTCCGTGGTGCAGCGGACGACTGTCCGGTGATGTGCTCGGACAGCGCACCATGCAGATCCACTACCCGGACCCGGACGAGGACGACGACGAACCGCTGATCATCTGCCGGGGGATCAACTGCTCCCCGCCCCGCGCGATGTGCGGGATGCGGTGGCGGGGCCATCCGGCGTGGACCCGCCGTGAATGGGACTGGCTGGCGAAGATGCTGCGCGATCCCGACCGTGAGATCGAGAAGGCAGGGTGACCAGCGATGAGTGAACTCCCGAACCCGTACGGACCCGAGCGGTTCTCGGCGGCCCTGTCCCATCACGGTGTACCGATGACGTTCAAGAGCGCCCGCACCTCGTGGGAAGGGGACTACGAGCTGCACATCCTGCGGTTCGTGTGCGACTGCGGACTCACTGCCGAGGTGCACACCCGGGAGTTGGATGGCGGACCGGAGATGCTCCAGCGGAGACAGGGCGGGCAGTGACACGCGAGGGCCTGGTCATGGGCTTGCCAACAGAGTTATCCACAGGCATGATGTCCCCAAGCGATCTCCCATGCCCGGACACAGGGTGTGGGAGTTTCCGTTTCCGGGGTGCTCACCCCGAAATCCAGGGAGGTTCTCATGAACCTGATCCATGCCCTGCTCGATCTGGCCCAGGCCACCATCGACGTCCTGCGGATCGTGTTCGCCCGATGAAGCTCACCCTGACCGGGCGGATCCTGGTATGGCTGCGCAACCTCGGCGCCCGACGAGCACGGCCGTGAACACCGGGAGGATGGTCGAGCTGTCGCCGACCAACGTCCGCGTCGGTCTGTGGTGCGACACCTGCCACCTGCCGAGCCGCGTCGAGCTGGACCTGGCCCGACTCGACGACGGTGGTGTCACCCTCGCCTACCGCGAGGTGAGCCTGTGCACCGAGTGCCCGGGCGAGGACGAGGGCTGATGTCGGCACCGCGCAAGCGCGCCGCCTCCACCACTGCGCGTGGGCTCGGCTGGTCGCATCAGCAGCAGCGCACTCGGTTGCTGCAGCGGCACGTCGACGGGGCGCCGTGCTGGTGGTGTGACCGGCCGATGTTCCGGGATCGGACCCGCAACTTCGACTACGATCCGACGAGCGAGGATCAGACGTCGGGCACGCTCGCAGCCGACCACTCGCACTCTCGAGCCACTGGTGGCACGAAGGCTGATCGGTTGCTTCACGGGCTGTGCAACAAGCAGCGCGGTGATGGTAGCCGGGACCATCTGCGGCCGGCGATCACGGGCCGGGAGTTCCTCGTCCCGGGGGACGAGCGGGATGACGACCGCGCGCGGTGGTGTCTGCTCGACTGGTGAGTCACCACCCTACCGATGAGTAAGTAAGGGTGCCCTAAATTATTGGGGTACCCCCCTGTCCTGACTGCCCGCCACCCGCAGTCAAGATTTTTTTGCCGGGCCGGATCTCACGTGCAGGCCCAGGTCAGGGCGGGTGCCGGGCGGGACGGCGGGCAGTACGGAGGGGCCTTCGGGGCCGGACGAGGAAGGGGTGAGACGACGATGCAGGTGCTCGACGCGTTGGCCGCCTACGACCGGTCTCACGCCGCGCCGGCCGAGGCGGAACAGGAGCCGGAGATCTCACAGGCAGACGCGGAGTCCCCGGCCGGTGCCGAGTTCGGGCCGGGCGGCACGGAGCTCTACCGCGCACTGTTCGATCCGCTCGACCCGTACGACCTGACCGCGATGGTCATCGAGGCGTCGCGGATCAAGGACCAGCTCGACCAGTACCACCGGATGCTCACGGGCAATTCGGAGGTGTGGTTCCGGGTGGTGCCGGCCCGCGGCGATTCTCAGGTGCTCGAGGTCAAGGCGACCGGTGTCGCGCAGGAGGCCCGGCAGCTCACGAACGTGTGGCGCCAGTTGCTCGCCGAGATCCGACGGCGCAAGGGCGCCACCTCCGGATCCGGTAGCGATGACGATCTCGACGATCTCTGACGAGTTCCCGACACTGGCCGGGCGGCAGGAGCCGCACCATGTGTCGGTGTTTCCAGGCGACGACGAGCACGGCCGCAAGGCGGTCGAGCTCGGCCGTCGGGTCGGGCGGCCGTCGATGCCGTGGCAGAAGATGGCGTTGCACGCGATCCTCACCACGAACCCGGACGGGTTGTGGACGCACACGATCTGCTGCCTGCTGTGCCCGCGGCAGAACGGCAAGTCGCTGATCCTGGTGATGCGTTGCCTGTACGGGCTGTTCAAGCTCGGCGAGCGCATCGCGTACACGGCGCAGCGGTGGAAGACGGCGAAGGATCTGTACAACCGGCTGTGGTCGATCATCCGGGCGCGGCCGTCGCTGCGCAGCCGCGTGGCGAAGGCCAGCCTGGGGCAGGGCGTCGGCTACATCGAACTGACCAACGGGGCGCAGATCGAGTTCTCGACCCGGTCGGCGGACTCCGGTCGTGGTCTCGACAAGGTCGATCTGCTGATCTACGACGAGGCGTACAACGTCACCGACTCCGAGCAGTCCGCGTTGTCGCCGACGCAGCTGGCGTCGAACAACCCGCAGACGATCTACGCCTCGACGGCGGTGAACGAGGAGCAGCACCCGAACGGGCAGATCCTCGCGGGTCTGCGCCGCAAGGGTCTGGCCGGCGCCCCGAACCTGTACTTCGCCGAGTACATGGCGCCGGAGGAGATGGACCGCGACGACCCCGAGACGTGGAAGTACTGCAACCCGTCGTACGGGGTGATCGCGAACGACGCGAAGATCCTCAAGCTCCGCGGGGAGCTGCCGCAGAAGAGTTTCGACGCCGACCTTCTCGGCCGCGGCCTGTGGCCCGTCGACGAGGACGACGTCGCCCCGGAGTACGTGATCGACCCGCAGCGGTGGCGTGACATGGAGAACCGGGAGGCGACCTTGGGGAAGAAGGTCGCCCTCGCGATCGACATGTCCCCGGACCGCAAGTGGGTCTCGATCGCCGCCGCGGCCCGCACCGACGCCGGGCGGGTGCACCTCGAGGTCGGCTACCACGCCGCCCCGGGGCCGGGGCTGGTGCGGCTCCTGCTGTCGCTGATCGACCGGTGGGATCCGTGCGCGCTGGTGATCGACAAGGCCTCGCCCGCGTACTCGCTGCACCCGGATCTGGTGGCGGCGGGCATCGAGCCGGAGGTCACGACGGCGGGGCAGATGGTGCAGGCGTGCGGCGGGTTCTACGACGACGCGGTGAACGCGAACCTCTCGCACACCGGGGATCCGTTGCTGGCGTCGGCGCTCGAGGGGGCAACGAAGCGGGATCTGTCCGGTGGTGGGTGGGCGTGGAACCGCAAGGGCAACATGACCATCTCACCGCTGGTGGCGGCGACGCTCGCCCATTGGGCGCTCAAGGTCTACGACGTGCCCAAACCGAAGCCGGCGGGTCCGGCGTTCAAACCGACCGCGCCGCAGGACGCGGCGGTGCCGGCGCTCGCGGGTGGGTTCGGTGGCGAGGTCGATGTGTTGACGGTCGGATTCTAGGAAGGAGGTGGCGTCGTGGCCGAGACGACAGGCACACCCAGCTCCTTCCGGGAGACGGGGTATGTCAACGGCTCCGGGATGACCGAGTGGCAGCAGTGGATGTCGGGGGAGAAGGTCCCGGATCTGCGGTGGCCGCGGTCGATCGCGGTGTTCGATCGGATGACGCGGGAGGACACCCGGATCTCGTCGGTGCTCGACGCGATCTCGCTGCCGGTGTTGGGGACGGGCTGGCGGATCGACGGTGCCGGTGCCCGCGACGAGGTGACCGAGTTCGTCGCGGACAACCTCGGGCTGCCGATCAAGGGCGCCGACGAGCCGCGGCAGGGCCAGAGGACCCGCAGTCGCGGCCGGTTCTCGTGGCGGTTGCACCTCGAGCAGGCGTTGCTGCAGAACAAGCACGGCCACAGCTACTTCGAGCAGGTGTACCGGCCGGGCGAGGACGGCCGGATCTGGCTGCGCAAACTCGCGCCCCGCCCCGCTGCGACGATCCGGGCGATCCATGTCGCGCTCGACGGTGGTCTGGAATCGATCGAGCAGCACGCGCCGGCCGGGGCGCCGGTGGAGTGGCTGCTGAGGCCGCAGAAGATCCCGGTGTCGCGGTTGGTGGCGTATGTCCGCAAGCCGGAGCCGGGCCCGTACCAGTGGATCGGGCAGTCGATGCTGCGCCCGGCCTACAAGCACTGGATTCTCAAGGACGAGCTGATGCGGATCCAGGCGGCCGCGGCTCGCCGCAACGGCATCGGTGTGCCGGTGTTCTGGGCGAGCCCGGAGGAGAGCGAAGACCCGGAGAAGATCGAGAAGTACCGGCAGATGGCGTCGCAGTACCGCGGTGGTGAATCGTCCGGCGTGGGGCTGCCGAAGGGGGCCGACGCGAAACTCCTCGGCGTGCAGGGCAACCTGCCGGATCTGCAGCAGGCCATCGCGTACCACGACAAGCAGATGGCGCTCGCCGGCCTCGCGCACTACCTCAACCTCGACGGCGGTGGCAGCTACGCGCTGGCATCGGTGCAGGAGAACACGTTCGTGCAGTCGGTGCAGTCGCAGACCGAATCGGTGCGCGACACCGCCAATGCGCACATCGTCGAGGATCTGGTGGATCTGAACTTCGGTGTCGACGAGCCGGCGCCGCGGATCGAGTTCGACGACATCGGCGCCCGGCAGGATCTGACGGCGTCGGCGCTCAAGCTGCTCATCGACGCCGGCCTGATCCGCCTCGACAGGTCGCTCGAGGAGTTCACCCGCCAGCAGTACGGGCTGCCGCCGAAGGACACCCCGCCCCCCGAGCAGCCGTGGACGCCCGGCACCCCGAACCCGCAGGAGGATCAGTGAACCCGTTCCTACGGAGCCCGTCGGCGTTCCAGCGCACGCCGGTGCGGGCCGAGCGGCCCGACCCGAAGACCTCCGCAGGGGGTGTGGTCACGCTGCGGCTATACGATCCGCTCGACTCCTGGGGCGAGTGGTGGGGGATCTCGGCGAAGGAGTTCGTCGCGGTGCTCGACGAGCTCCCGGACGACACCCGCGAGATCCGGCTGCTGATCAACTCCCCGGGCGGGGAGGTGTGGGAGGCCCTGGCGATCCTCAACGCGTTGCGCGCGCACCCGGCGAAGGTGGTCGCGGTCGTCGAGGGGGTGGCCGCATCGTCGGCGTCGTTCATCGCCGCCGGCGTCGACGAGCTGCACATGATGCGCAACGCCGAGCTGTTCGTGCACAAGGCGTGGGGGATGTGCATGGGCAACGCCGACGACATGACGAAGATGTCCGGGTATCTCGAGCACGAGGACCGCAACATCGCCTCGGTGTACGCCGACAAGGCAGGCGGCACCGTCGAGCAGTGGCTCGACGCGATGGCCGCCGAGACCTGGTATTCGGCGGACGAGGCGGCCGCGGCCGGGTTGGCCGACGTGGTGCTCGACGCCGAATCCGAGCAGGCGCAGGCGGTGCAGAACCGGTTCGACCTGTCGGTGTTCAACCACGCCGGGCGCCGCGCCACCGCGCGGCCCGGCCCCAAGGATTCCTCTGCCGAGGCGGAGGCCGCTACAGGAAAGGAGGGCGCTGTGCCCACCCTGAAGGAAGAGATCGCCAAGAGCCTCGGCATCGCTGAGGACGCCACCGACGAGCAGGTGTTGGCGGCGGTGAACGAAGCCCTCGAAGAACGTGCCGACCCGGCCGCGGGCACCGAGGCGGCGCCGGTCACCACGGAGGCGGTCACGCAGGCCGCCGCGAAGTTCGGGCTCACGGTCGTCGACAGCGCCAAGCTCGAGCAGTGGCAGGCCGACGCCGCGGCAGGCCGTGCCGCGCTCGACCGCATCGAACGCCAGGACCGCGAACGCGTCGTCGACGAGGCGGTCGCGAAGGGGAAGATCCCGCCGGCCAACCGGGAGCACTGGCTGAATCTGCTCGCGGCGGACCCGGCGGCGAAGGAGACCCTCAACGCCCTGCCCGACGAGCTCGCTGTGCCGATCAACGAGATCGGCTACAGCGGTGTCGATCCCGCCCAGCCGTCGAACGTCGCCGACCACGCGACCTACAAGAACTGGAGCCTGTGACATGAGCGCCGTCCTCGAGGTCACCAAGACCGGACCGAAGACCTTCATCCCGGCCGAACGCATCACCGGCGGCCAGCTCGTCGAAGCCCGCGCCGCCGGCCGGATCGGTGTCGCCGCCGCGGGCAGCACCAAGGTGCTCGGTGTCGCGCTGACCGACGCCCAGAATCCGGAGGCGGAGGTCACCGAACCGACCACCGGCCCGGACGGTCAGCCGGTGCTCACCGCCACGCAGCTGCCGACCCGGGTGGCGGTCGCCTACTCGGGTACCGAGGTGAAGGTGACGTACTCGGCGGCAGCGACGTTCGGTGACAAGCTCGTCGCTACCGCGGCTGGCAAGGTCGGACCGGCCGCCGCCACCCCCGATGCCCGCACCATCGTCGGGATCTGCACCGAACCGGCCGGCGTGGCCGCGGACGGTGTCGGCCTGATGCGGATCGCCTGACCGCTCACAACGACTCGAGGAGAAACCGTCATGACTGTTGATGTGGTGAGCGTTTCGGACGGACCGCGGATCACCGTGGCCGAACTGGTCGCCAACCCGCTGTTCATTCCCACCAAGCTGATGGAGCTGATGCGCAATCAGTTCATCAGCGAGGCCCTGCTGCGCGACGCCGGCCCCAACCCGTCGGGGGTGGTGGCCTACCGCGAGGGTGACCCGATGTTCCTCGAGGACGACGTCGCCGACGTCGCCGAGTTCGGGGAGATCCCGGTCAGCCACGGCAAGCTGGGTCTGCCCCGCACGGCGTTCGCGGTCAAGCGGGCGCTCGGTGTGCGGGTGTCGAAGGAGATGATCGACGAGAACCGGATCGACGCGGTGAACAAGCAGCTCACCGGGCTGCGCAACACGTTCATCCGCGCCAACGACCGGTCGGCGAAGGCGCTGCTGCAGTCGCCGGTGGTGCCGACGATGCCGGTGTCGACACCGTGGGACGATCCGGCCGGCAAGCCGCGCACCGACCTGGCGAAGGCGATCGAGGAGATCACCTCGGCCGCGCCGACCGAGGCGCAGGGCGGCACCGGCGACGAGTACTTCGGGTTCGAGCCGGACGCGATCGTGCTGCACCCGGGTCTGCTCGCGACGCTGCTCGACAACGACAACGTCCTGAAGGTGTACCAGGGCAATCTCGCCGAGCAGAACATCGCCTACACCGGGGCGCTGCCGGCGACGATCTTCGGCCTGAACGTCATCCAGTCCCGCACCTTCCCGCGGGATCGGGCGTTGGTGCTGCAGCGCGGGGTGGTCGGCTTCTACAGCGACACCCGGCCGTTGCAGTTCACCGGCCTGTACCCGGAGGGCAACGGCCCCAACGGCGGCCCGACGGAGACGTGGCGTTCGGACGCCTCGCACAAGCGGGCGATGGGTCTCGACCAGCCCAAGGCCGCGCTGTGGCTGACCGGATTGGAGACGCCGTGACCGAGTACATCCTGACCGCGACGCGCTTCGACCAGGTGCTCGAACGGGACGAGAAGGGCCGCGTCACCAAGCTCGTCCGCCGTCGCCGCGGCGATACGGTCACCGGCCTGGACGAGGTCGAGGTCGCCCGGCTGCTGCGGGCCGGGGCGATCGTCGATGCCGAGCAGGTCCGCCCGGCCCCCGTACCGCCGGTCGACGACGACCAGGTCGACACCGCTGGGGC
The DNA here is from genome assembly GCF_011058165.1 of Rhodococcus aetherivorans. Classification (GTDB taxonomy): domain Bacteria; phylum Actinomycetota; class Actinomycetes; order Mycobacteriales; family Mycobacteriaceae; genus Rhodococcus; species Rhodococcus aetherivorans. The sequence goes on along the minus strand of NZ_JAALEG010000012.1, from coordinate 64,787 downwards.
GGGCGACGGAGAACCCGGCGGGGCCGGCGAGCCCGCGCCGGTACCGGTGGCGGTGCCGCGGCCGAAACAGGCCGCGGACAAGGACGACTGGATCGCCTACGCGGTCTCTCGCGGCATGGACGAGGCCGAGGCCCGGTCGATGACCAAGCCGCAGCTGCTCGCCGCGCTGGCGGAGTGACCCGGTGGCGGCCTTCGCGATCCCGGACGACATCACCCTCGGGGGCCGGTCACTGACCGCGGCGCAGAAGGTCGAGGCGCAGCTGTTGCTCGACGCGGCGGCGTCGTGGATCCGGGACCGCAAACCCGACATCGCGCCGGACGATCCGAATGCGAAGTTGGTGTCGATCCAGGTCGTCAAGGCCGCCCTCGCCTCCGAGCCCTACCTCGGTCTGTCCTCGTACTCGAAGACGGTCGGGGAGGTCACCCGCAGCGGCACCCTCGCCCATCCGGGGCAGTTCCTGGTGTTCACCGACTTCCACAAGGAGCTGCTCGGCATTCCGTTCCGGGCGGGGCCGGCGTGGTCGTTCAAGGTCGGGGACTACTGATGCTCGACGACCTCGGCAACCAGACCGTGTGGATCACACCGCGCATCAAGGTCAAGCACGGCGACTACGTCGACGGCGCCCCGGTCGCGTACCCGGGGTGCGCGGTGCAGCCGGCGCAGTCCGACGAGCGGCGGGAGGACGGGGAGGCCACCGAGTCGCGGTGGAAGCTCCTCGCCCCAGCCGGGTTCCCGGAACGCACCACGAGTGTCCTCACCGCCGACGGGATCGTCGACGACAGCGGTAGGCCGCGCCGGCTGCATGTCGACGGGGAACTGCAGACGCACTACGACGACTTCGGGTTCGCCGAGTACGTGGGCGGATTCCTGACCGAATGGAGAGGCTGATGGCTCGCGCACGATTCACCTGGTCCTCGCGGGATGCACAGCGGATCATGTCGTCGCCGAAGGTCCAGACGGCGGTGCGCAAACAGGCCGAGAAGGGCCGGGCCGCATTGGGTGGCGCGTTCGGGCGCACCGCCCGCGTGGAACCGGCACGCGGCTGGGACGGCCGGCCCGGCTACCGGATCGTCGTGCCGCCCAGCCAGGCGATCCGGAACCCGCTCGCCGCCGAGTTCGGCACCCGCCGCTCCCGGGGCGCGAGCCGGCTGCAGTCGGCGATAGGCGCCGCGGGCCGGCGAGACGGGCGGCGATAGATGGCTGTCACCCCGCCGCTGCCCTTCGCCAACGTCGAGAAGGTCCTCATGGTGGCACTCGAGGACCTGGCAGAGACCGACACGGAGACACCGGACGCGGAGATCGAGGTCGGCATCCGGATCAACCGGGTCGGCGGCACCGACGACGGGATCACCGACTACCCCCGGGTCGAGATCTCCTGTTTCGCACCGAGCTACGACGAGGTGCACACCCTCAGCGAGACGGTGCGTGACCGGATGCTCGCGCTCGGCGGGGAGGCATTCGTCGTCGACGGGCAGCGCGTGACCGTCGACTTCTGCCGCACCGACACTCCGCCCGAGGGCGTGCCGTACGACAACCCGGACCGCGACCGCGCCACGGGGTGGTACCAGCTCGGGTTGATGCGTCCCCGCCCGGCCTGACCGTCGTCACAACCGAATACAGCCCTGATCAGCCCGCGAATCCTCGTGGGCATTTTTTCTGCCCACAGCAAGGAGGCACCCCATGCCCAGCAAAGTCGCCCAGCTCGAGATCGCTCGGCACCAGCGCGAGCTGATCCTCAAGCCCCGCGCCGCCCACGTGTTCGGCGCGCCCACCACCACCCCGGTCGTCCTGAACATCACCGAAGGCCCCAGCAGCCAGCTCGCCGAGCTGCCCACCGGGTACTACGACTTCGGGCTGCTCGACAAGGAAGACGCCATCACCCTCTCCCGGGAGATGGAGAAGGCCGACATCAACGCGATCGGCTACTCGAACCCGGTGCGCTCGGACATCACCAGCGACATCTTCGGCATGGCGTTCAAGGGCCTGGAGACGAACCGGTTCAACATCGAGACGAACCTCGGTGTCGACCTGTCCGGCGTCACCCCCGACCCGGTCACCGGTGAGGTCTCGTTCGACCAGCCGGCCGTCGCGTTGATCCGCCGCCAGCGGTACATGCTGCTGTCGGAGGTCGGGTCCGGCGTCGACACGATCTACTTCGGCCGGCAGTTCCTCGCCGGCGAGGTCGCCGAGACCGGGGAGCAGACCATCACCGACGGCGAGGGCTACCTCGGCTGGCCGTTCACCGTCAACGCCATGGTCGACACCGACTACGGCGTGTCGGTCCGCCACCACTTCGGCGGCCCCGGCTGGAAGAACCTCCTCGAGGAAGCCGGGTTCGATCCGAAGGTCACCTACGTCGTCACCATCGGCGGGAGCCCCACCGGCGGCACCTTCACGCTGTCCTTCGGCGGGCAGACCACCGCTCCCATCGCGTTCAACGCCACCGCCGCCGCGGTGCAGGCCGCGCTCGAGGCGCTGTCGAACCTCGACCCCGGGGACGTCACCGTCACCGGCACCGCGGGTGGCCCCTACACGGTGAAGATCGACGTCGCCAAGGTCGGCACCCTCACCGGCTCCGGTGCCTCGCTGACCCCGTCCGGCACGGTCACCATCTCCTGACCTGGTGCCGTCCCACTACCGCGCACGTCCGCGCGAGAAACGGAGCAAGAAACCCATGGGCACCATGCGCACATTCGACCCGGACGGCTGGACGCCACGCGAGCTCGTCTCCCCGGACGGCCGCCGATTCACCCCCTCCACCCGCGCCGAGGAAGGCGAGCTGCTCGCCCGCCAGTACCGCGTCGCGAACCCCGAGCAGGACACCTCTGCCGGCGGGGAGCCGGTCGCGCCGGCGCCCGAGGACACCCCGGCCGCCGAGCACGTCGCGACCGAGCAACCGGCGGCCGAGGTCGTCGACATCGCGCCCACCGACGAACCTGCCGCTGACGCGGCGGCCGAACCGGTCGAGCCCGTGCCGGCCGAGGCTGCCCCGCCGAAGCCGCGGCGCACCCGCACCACCACCCAGCCCACCGACACCACGCAGGAGCAGCAGGCATGAGCGAGGCCCCCATCGACATCAGCAGCCGCGGCCACGACGCAGGAGAGGTGCGGCAGTACCGCCGCACCGGCCCGGCGAAGAAGCCGTTCAAGTTCCAGCTCGAGGACAGCCCTGTCTTCACCGTCCCCGAGCCGGACTCGGGCACGATGATGGAGATCGAGCAGCCCAGCTGCACGACCCGCACCGCGCTGAAGCTGTTCCTCGGAGACGACTTCGACACGGCCGAGCCATACCTCGAGGCCATGCCGATGCACGGACCCGAGGGACTGACCACCCTGATCGGTGACCTGTTCGACCACTTCGGTCTCAACGCCGACAAGTTCCAGCAGCAGGAAGCGGTCAACCGGCAGGCCCGCCGCCGGCGTCGCCGCGGGTAAGTGAGCGAGCAGGAGACGGACCCGCCGCACTCGTTCTTCGAGCAACTGCTCGGCGAGGCCGCGGGTCCGTACCTTCTCGACCTCGACGGCGACGAGATCGTTGTGGCGGTCCCGTCCGCCGACGGGGTGTGCGAACTCGATACCGCCGTCACCCCCACCGAGCAGCTCGACGCGCTGGTCGGTGAGGACCTGGCCGACGACATCCTCGACGTCTACGACGACCGACCCGCGTCCGAACTCGTGGATCTGATCGACGACATCCGAACCCACTTCGGAATCCTGATACCACCTCTCGGCGGGTTCCTCCGCCTGGTCGAGACGCTCGACCTGTACGGCGAGGACGTCGAGCGGGACCTGATCGACAAACAGCTGAACCTGTACGACTGGGTGCGCGACCACGAAAACACCCCGTGGGACAAGCTGTTCCGATTCCTAGACCGGGCACCCGAGGGCGGGTGGTACGCCGCGGCCCTGGCTTCCGACATCGAACTCGCCGAGCGTGTCGCCAAGCTCGAGCAGGAGCAGGGCAAGCCCACCGGCGCGAAGCGGCCGTCGCTCGTCGGCTGGACCCGCGACCGCGACACCGACACCGCCATCCTCGAGACGCTGCGCCGCATCGAGGCCGCGATCTTCCAGGCCAGCCCGAAGGTCAAGGGCCGCGGCCCGAAAGCCCCGAAGAGCCTGCCACGGCCGCTCACAGCGCGCGAGCGGTACGAGAAGTACCGGCTGTACGTCGAGCACGACGACATCGCCTCGAAGGTGCTCGGCTCCCGCTACAAGCGGCTCAGCCTGCCAGACCCCACCCACGACTGAGAGGAAGGACCGCGGTGCCCGATCTGTCCGGCGGCAACGCCTTCGTCGACGTCATGCCCTCGATGCGGGGCTACTTCCAGCGCGTGCGCCGCGAGATCCAGAGCAACCCGGTCGAGCACGAGATCCAGCCGACGGTCGATCAGCGGCAGCTCGAGAAGGCGCGCCAGCAGGTGGAGCAGGCCTCGGCGAAGGTGGAGGCGGCCCGCCGCAAGGAGGCCGACGCCACCGGCGCGGTCGCCGTCGCGGAGGCCAAGCTGCAGGCCCTCGTCGATCGGGGCGTCACCGACGCCGGCCGCCTGGCCACGGCCCGCGAGAACGTGGCCAAGGCGACCCGCCGGCAGGAGGCAGCGGCGCAGGCCCTGCAGGCCGCCGAGTCCGGGCAGCGCTCCGCCGAGGGACGAGTGCTGCGAGTGCAGGCCCGGCTCGACAGCGCCGAAGCGGAAACCCAGACGGACTCGTTCTTCCAGCGCATGACCGGCCGGGCCCGCGCCTTCGGCGGCGGATTCAGCGGCATCCTCAAGGGCGCGGCCACCGGTGCCGTCGCCGCGGTGGGACTGCTGTCGACGCAGATGGGCGAGGTCCTCGAACGCGGCAACCTGCAACGGTCGCTGCGCGCGCAGCTGGACCTCACCGCGGAGGAGTCCAAGCGCGCCGGGTCGATCGCCGGCAACGTGTTCGCGCAGAACTACGGCTCCTCCATGGCCGAGGTCACCGACGCCGTCGGCGCCGTCGCGGGGTCGATGTCCCTGATCGGGGACACCACGGACGCCGAGATGGAGGACCTGACCAAGCGGCTGCTGGTCATGTCCCAGACCTTCGGCATGGACGTCAACGAGCTCGCCATGTCCTCGTCCCTGCTGATGCGCAACGGCATCGCGCAGAACGGGCAAGAGGCCACGGACATGCTCATGGCCGCGTTCCAGCGGGTGCCCCCGGCGATGCGTGGGGAGCTCATGCCCATCGTCGACGAGTACGGCGGATACCTCACCGGGCTCGGGTTCACCGGGCAGGAGGCCATGGGCCTGATCGTGAACGCCTCGCAGAACGGCGCCATCGGTATGGACAAGATGGGCGACGCTCTCAAGGAGTTCCAGATCCGGGCCACGGACATGTCCAAGACGACCGGCGAGGCGTACGCCGCCCTGGGCATGGACCAGACGGCCATGACCAACCGGCTGCTGGCCGGCGGGGAGGACGCCAAGGCAGCGTTCCGGGAAATCATGGCCGGGCTCGAGGGGATCAAGGATCCGGCGGCCCGATCGCAGGCGGCGCTCGCGCTGTTCGGCACGCCGCTAGAGGACCTCGGCGTGGACAAGATCCCCCAGTTCCTGGCCCAGCTCAACGGCGCGGACTCCGCCATGGCCGAGTTCCAGGGCTCGGTGGACGAGGCCGGGGCCGTGCTGGGAGGTGGGCCGCTCAACGCCATCCAGACCTTCGGCCGCGAGATGCAGAACAAGGTAGTCGGCCTGCTCGGGGACAACGTCCTGCCCCTGTTCGGGGAGTTCACCGGCGCCCTCGAGGACAGCGAGGGCAACGCCCTGGCCGCTGCCGCCTCGATGGTCGGACTCGGTGGCGTGATGGGCGGATTCGAGCAGGCCAAGGGCGTGTTCGACTCCGTGAAGGAGGGCGTGGTCGGCGTCAAGGACTCCCTGGTCTCAGCCAAGGACACCGCCACCCAGGCCTGGAGCACGATGAAGGACGCCGGCGGCTGGGTCAAGACCCAGGCCACCGCGGTCGGTTCCTTCGTCAAGACCTCCGCGTCCGCGACGGTGGAGGCGGTCAAGACCGCGGCATCGTGGACCGCGGCGCAGGCCCGCATCATCGGCGGCTGGATCGCCAACGCAGCGCGCGCCACGGCCACCTTCATCGCGACCTCAGCGTCCGCCGCGCTCGAGGCAGGCAAGACCGCGATCTCCTGGGTTGTGGCGAACGCCCGGATCGTCGCCTCCTTCATCGCGACCCGGGCGGCGATGATCGCCTCGGCCGTCGCCACCGGCGCGATGACCGCGGCGCAGTGGCTGCTCAACGCGGCCCTGAACGCCAACCCGATCGGCGTCATCATCGTCGCCCTGCTCGCCCTCGTCGGGGCGATCGTGTGGGCGTGGAACAACGTCGACTGGTTCCGCAACGCGGTGCTCACCGCCTGGGACTGGATCCAGGCCGCGATCTCCTGGGCGTGGAACAACGTGATCATGCCGATCCTGAACTGGTTCGGTCAGCTGTTCTCCGCCCTCGGCGCCGGCATCATGTGGGTCTGGAACAACGTCATCAAGGTGGCGTGGGACCTGCTCCTCGCCGGACTGCAGGCCGTGGGGAAATACTTCTCCTGGGTCTGGAACAGCGTCATCAAACCGGTCTGGGATGCCCTCGGCGCCGGAATCGCCTGGGTCGTCGACAACGTCGTCCTCCCGGTGTGGGACCGACTCAAGCGCGCACTCGACCTGGTCAAGGACTCCTTCGGTGCCGCGGTCGACTGGATCGGCCAGGTGTGGGATCGCATCAAGGGCATCGCCGCCAAGCCGGTGAAGTTCGTCGTCGACACCGTCTACAACAAGGGCATCCGCGCGGCGTGGAACAAGGTCGCCGGCTGGCTGAACCTGCCCGAGCTCGGCGAGGCACCGCTCGGTGAACTCGGCAACTACGCGCGCGGCGGTGTGCTGCCCGGCTACACCCCCGGCCGGGACGTGCACGACTTCTACTCCCCGTCGGGTCTGCACATCGGGCTGTCCGGCGGCGAGGCGATCCTGCGGCCCGAGGCGGCCCGGGCGCTCGGCCCCGGCGGCGTGGACTCGATCAACGCCGCGGCCCGCGTCGGTGGCCCGGAGGCGGTGCGGCGGGAGCTGGGCCAGTACGCCGGTGGCGGCATCGTCGACTCGATCGTCGACAAGGTGCACCGCTTCTTCCCGGGTATGTCGATCACCTCGACGTACCGCGACACCAACGACCTGCACGGCCAGGGCAAGGCGGTCGACTTCTCGAACGGCACCGACACCACCCCGCAGATGCAGGCCGCGGCCCGGTTCTTCCACGACAACTACGGGCCGATGCTCGCCGAGCTGATCCACTACCCGCTCAACGGGTGGCAGAACATCGACGAGGGCCGGCCGTTCGACTTCGGGGCCGCCACCAACGCGCAGCACCGCAACCATGTGCACGTCGCCGCGCACGCGCCGCTCCCGGAGCCGGGCACCCCGATCACCCCGATCAGCTCCGGCGGTGGCGGGGGCCTGTTCGGGTGGCTGCGCAACCGCGTCGCCGACGCCTTCGAGGGCGTGATGAACCCGATCGGCAACGCCATCCCCGACTTCGGTGGTGGCGACATCGGCAAGCTGCCGAAGCTTGCGTTCGACAAGTTCAAGACCGGGGTCGGGGACTTCCTGCGCGGCAAGGCCGACGAGGTCGAACCCAGCACCGGGTACGCCGACCCGGGCGGCGGCGATGTGCAGCGGTGGCGTCCGCTGGTCGAGGAACTCCTGGGCCTGTACGGGCATCCGCTGACGTGGGCGGACCTGACGCTGCGGCGCATGAACCAGGAGTCCGGCGGCAACCCGCGGGCGATCAACAACTGGGATGTCAACGCCGCCAACGGCACTCCGTCGAAGGGCCTGATGCAGGTGATCGACCCGACGTTCCAGGCGTACCGGGACCCGGCGTTCGTCAACGACATCTGGGATCCGCGCGCGAACATCGCCGCCTCGATGCGGTACGCCACCGCCCGATACGGGTCGCTGCCCGCGGCGTACAACCGCGCCGGCGGCTACGACGACGGCGGTATCGCCAGCGGCCGCGGCATCATGCTCAAGGACATCATCCGCCCCGAGCGGGTCCTGGATCCGGAGATGACCCGCAGCTTCGACGAGAAGCTGATCCCGATCCTCGATCGGCTCACGAGCCTGTCGGTCGACGACGTGCTCACCGCGTCCGACCGCAACGCGCTGGTGAGCGTGGACCTGTCGGGCGCGCAGATCTATGGCCAGTACATCGAGCAGCAGCACGTCGTCGACGACAAGGCGACCGCCCGCTCTGTGCGCCGGGAGACGAAGCGGGCCATGGTCGAGGCAGGTCTGGGATGAGCGCCCTGCACAGCCGCGTCCAGGTGCGGTGGGCCTCGCACCTGGGCACCGAGTGGAACCTGATGTCCGGCACCGAGGGCGCGATCCTGCCGAAAGGACTGAAGTCGATCCTGCTGCCGAAGTTCACCCAGCTCACCCACAAGACCGCCCGCCGGCACGGAGTGCGGTTCGAGGGAATCGACTGGGACGCGGGGGACTGCACGATGACGGTGGTCGTCGGCGACACCTGGGTGTCCCGGCCGGCCGGGAACTTCCGCCGCGGCGACGAGTTCCTGTACCTGGACCGGTCGTTCCGGGACTCGTTCTCCCCGCTGTACCCGGGCACCCTGGAGGTGGAGGCGCTGGGGGAGTCCCGCAGCTTCTCCGGCCGCCTCGTCGAGCTCGACGACGGGGACGTCGACACGATGCCCGACGTCCGCGGCACGGCCGAGTACGAGATCACCCTCGCCGCCGAATCCCCGTTCTGGCGCGGAAAGGACGTGGTGTTCGACTTCCCGTTCACCGGCTCGGCGACGCCGGACAACTACTACGGACCCACCAACGCGGCCCCGGACTTCTACATCACCGGCGGCAACGCGATCGGCAACGCGGTCCTCACCAACCCCGGGCAGGTGGAGGTGTGGCCGACGTGGACAATCGACGGGCCCGGGCAGGCCGTCGTCGGCGTCGGCGAGCACATCACCTACGTCTCCGGCCTCGCCGCCGGTGAGCGCCTGGTGATCGTCACCGACCCCTCGCACTCCGAGGTGGTCGACGGCGGCGGCAACCGCGCGTGGGACCGAATCGGCGGCCTGTACGACTTCGCGCCGGTCAAACCGGGAGACGACGTCGTGGCCACCGCGCAGATCATCGGCGGCGGCCCGGGCGCGAACATCCGGCTCGAACTCCCCACGTTCTACCTGGCGGCCTACTGATGGCCGGCCGGGACGCGCGGTACCTGGTCTACAACCGGCACCGCGAGCTGCTCACGTCCATCACCGAGCACGAGTCGGCGACGGTGAGCTGGAAGTGGGAGGACATCGGCTCGGGCACCATCGCCATCCCCGGCACCCCGGACCCCGAGCTGCTCACCGCGGCCCTGAAGGTGCATGAGGAGCCGCTGTTCATCTCCGTCTACACCCCGGCGCCGGAGCCGTGGACGGGACGGATCTCCGGCGAGTACGTCGACGACGGGGACGGCCCGGTCCTCGAGCTCACCCTCGTCAACGACCGGATCTGGCTCGACTCGATGCTCGCGGTCGCCAACGCCGACGTCGGGCCCAGCCTGCAGGACCGCGAGTCCGATGTCCGCGAGGGACCGCTCGAGTCGGTGATCAAGGGCTACATCGCCGACGCCGCCGGGCGCCTGCAGGTCCCGGTGATGGTGGTGCCGTCCACGGTGGAGGACCAGTCCCCGATCATCAAACTGTCCGCGCGGATGGTCACCGTCAAGTCGCTTACCGACGACGTGCTGCGCAAGTACGGGTACACGATCACCGCCCGCACCTACCGCACCGGCGACCCGCTGCCCGCCGCGGTGCACGTCGCCCCGGAGCCCGGCACGGTGATGATCGACGTCGTCGCCAGCCGTGACACCGGCCGGCTGCTGTGGCAGCAGGAGCACCTCGAGCAGTTCTCGGTGGCCTCCACCGAACGCAAGGCGTACCGCGCGTACATCGGCGGCAAAGGCGAAGGAACCGCCCGCCCGTTCTACGAGGTGATCGACACCGACGCCCGCGCGGACTCGGCGAACTTCGGGCTGCCGGAGATCTTCGTCGAAGCCAACGACGAGAACGTCGATCCGCTCGAGGCTGGACGCGCCGAGCTCGCCGCGGCCGCCGGCGGACTGTCGGTGAACTTCACCGTCGTCGACGGCAACCCGTGGTGGATGGGGCAGGACTGGGTGCTCGGCGACTTCTCCTACGCCCGCATCGCCGGGCAGCTGTTCCGCGCACAGATCACCGAGGTGGAGATGCGCGACGAGGCCGGATCGCCGGTGACCTACACCCCGAAGTGCGGCGTCGCCGCCCCGGGCCGGCCCACCGCGGTCGTCGACGCCATCGCCCGCCTGGCCGCCGAGATCCGCAACCAGAACGCCAGGAGGTAACCGTTGTGGCCCAGACACTGACCGGGTTCAAGGGGATCGTGGACGAAGCGGGCGAGGCCCGCCGGTTCACGATGCTCGCCCCGCCGGTGGTCGCCGGCCCGTCGGACCTCGCACCGTCGTCGACCGGCACCCGCACCATCCGCCTCGCCGCCGGCGCCGCGATGGCCGCCGGGGTGCGCTACTCGGAGACCGTCACCCAGGACGTCGTGCTGCCGGCCAACACCTCCGGCCAGCCACGGTTCGACATCGTCGGGCTGCGCTTCACCTGGGGAACCACCCCGTCGGTGACGACATTCTCCAAGCAGGGCACCGCTGCGGCGTCCCCGTCGTCCCCGGCCCCGACCCGCACCCCGGGCGTGGTGTACGAGATGGTCCTCGCCCTGATCTACGTGCGCTCCGGCGTCACCACGATCGCGACCGGGGACGTGTACGACACCCGCGTATGGGGCGGCGTCGGCGGACCGTACCGGGCGAACCAGGCCACCAACCTCGCCCGCGTCGACATCCCGCTCGGCGCCGAGATCCTCGTCGGCACCTCGCTGTACCAGGTGGTCACGCAGAACACCGCCGCGGCCACCATCGGCTACACCGTCGTCGACCCGCAGACCACCGCGTGGAAGGCGTTCGTGCCGAACCTGCGCAACAGCAGCGGCCAGCTGATCACCGCGACGACGTTCTGGAAGGACGGCCGCTACCGCATCGCCAACGGGATGTGCCGATTCAAGGTGCGGCTCGGGCTGTACGGCACGATCGGCGGCTGGACCAACCCGGACGGCGTGCCCTACACCATGGACCTGCCCGTCAAGGTCGGCGCCCAACTGACAGACCAGTGGGCCGACGCCACCGTCATGTACCCGTCCTGGCCGTGGGTCCACGGAAAGATGCTGCTGCGCAGCGGATCCGACCGCGGGCAAATACACGTGGTCGCCAACACGAACGACGTGCGCATCCGGGTGATGAACGGCCGCCCGGAACTCGTCACCGTCGACGGCTCATATCTCATCTGAGGGAGACACACTCGTGGTAGCCAGCATCGCCGGGTTCAAGGGCACCGTCACCGAAGTGCAGGAAGCCACCCGCTTCGCGCTCGCCGGAGCGAAGGCACTGGTCGACACCGCCTCCGCATTCAAACCGACCTCCACGGGAGTGCGGTCGGTACAGCTCGCCGCCGGCACCGCCATGGTCTGCGGCGTCCTCGTCGTCGAATCCGCCGCGCAGATCGTGCAGGTCGCCGCGAACTCCGGGGCCTCGGCCCGACTCGACGTCGTCGGGCTGCGCTTCACCTGGGCCGGCGACAACTCCTCGGTGCAGGTGTTCGTCAAACAGGGCGTCGTCGGCTCGACCACCCCACCGGCACTGACCCGCGTGGCCGGCGGCACCTACGAGATGCCGATCGCGGTCGTACGGGTACGGCCCTCGGCGTCGACGATCGCCGCAGCCGACGTCCTCGACGTGCGGGTGTGGGGCGGCTTCGGCGGCCCGTTCCAGGCCGCGCAGACCGAACAGATCGGCATCGTCGACCTGCCCCTCGGTGCGGTGCTGCAGTCCGGAACCACCGAATACAACGTCACCGCCAACGACGGCCAGGGCAACGCCACCCTCTCGCTGACCTCGGCGGCCGCGCTGCCGTGGACCGCGTACGACCCGGTGCTCGCGACGTTCCTCGACGGGGTGTGCAACCTCGGCGCCGGCGGGGTGCGCCGCGGCTGGTACCAACTCGACCCCGCTACCCAGACCTGCCGCGTGAAGTTCGAGATCCGCACCGGCACCGGCACCCGGAACTTCGGCCGCGGCGGGATGCGCATCGATCTGCCGTCCGGGATCCGGCCGTCGGCGGTGTTCACCGACCAGTGGGGCGAAGGACTGATGTACACCAACGTCGGCGACGGCTGGATGAACTGGATCGTGAAGTACCTGATCCGCAACGACTACAACAACTTCATCGTCCCGTACGTCACCTCGGCCGGCCACGACACGCGCCTGCTGCCGATGAAGTCCGCCGCCGACGACGGGGGCATCGGCAATCTCGACCAGGTCGGAACGGGCGGCGTCCCGTACATCGAGCAGCAGAACCCCCGGGCGCGCGTGTACTCCGAGCCCGAAGTCATCACCGGAGATCTCAGCTTCATCGTCGCGTGAAAGGAACACCACATGTACGTCAACAGCAACCTCGTTTCCGTTCCTGCCGACGGGAAGTGGCACGCCGTCATGGCGGCCGGGCGGGGCTTCGGCTACATCCCCGACGCGAGCGACCTCACCGTCGCCAAGTTCCGCCAGGTCAACATGAGCGATTCCTCGGGCGGACAGAGCGTTCCCAACATCCGATTCGTCAAGATCGGCAGTTACTCGGGCACCACTGTCATGGACGACACCCCGTTCAATGTCGAGATCCTCGGCTACACCCCGGATTCCAAGGTCGTGATGGCGACCCCCGCGTACGCAATCCCGATCCTGTCCGGGATGGACCAGTACGGACAGTGGCGAGACCTGCCCCGGCTCATCGGATACCGCCAGGAAAACGAGCCCCCGCAGCAGTAAGGAGCGTGACCGTGGCGATCGCAGACCCGCACAACGCGGCCCCGATCTGGTCCCCGAACCGATACCCCGGCGCGGCAACGGACTGCCGCTACCTCGTCATCCACACCCAGCAGGGCAACGGCACCGCCCGCTCCCTCGCCGGCTACTGCGCACAGGCCTCCTCGCAGGTGTCCTACCACGACGCGGTCGACGAGCGGGAGCTCATCCAGATGGTGCGGTACGTCGACGCTCCCTGGGCTGCGGCGAACGCGAACACCGTGGCCGAGCACCTGTGCTTCGGCGGCAGCTTCGCCGAGTGGACCACAGCGCAGTGGCTCGATCCGGACAAAGATGCCGACGGCCGCAACCAGGACCTGATGCTCTGGCGCGGCGCCCTGTGGGTGGCGTGGCGCGCCGAGATCAACGAGCTGCCGATCCGCCGCGTCACCGACGGCACCCCGCCCCGCTCGCGGGGGGTGTGCGGGCACGGTGACCTCGGCATGTGGGGCGGCGGGCACACCGACCCCGGACCCGAGTTCCCGTGGCCGATCTTCCTCGACCGCGTCGTGCACCTGTCCCAGGGCGGCGCCGTCGGCGCCGCGGTCACCGGCGAGGACTGGGACACGGTCCTGGCCGAATTCGTCGGAAGGGGAATGTGATGCCCGCACGAGTCGTCCACCCGATCAAGACCACCCGCGGCACCGGCTACGGGGAGCGGATCAACCCGGTCACCGGACAGCGAGAGTTCCACCGCGGCAACGACTACAGCGTTCCGCGCAAGACCCCGATCTACGCGCCCACCGACGGCACCGTCGTCGAAGGCAAGGACCGCGCCCCGAATACCGTGCAGGGCTACGGAAATTGGCTCTGGATCGATGCCCAGCGCACCGTCGGCAAGGACTTCATCTTCGGGCATATGGAGCACGGCGACATCCTCGTCCGCCGCGGCGACCAGGTGAAGGCCGGCGACCTGATCGGCTACGTCGGATCCGCCGGCCAATCCACCGGACCGCACCTGCATTTCGAGGTGTGGGGCTCGCCCGGCTTCATCGGCGGCGAGCACATGGACCCCGCGGCCTGGCTGAACCGAGCCGGCGCCGTCGACCCCGGCGCCGCCCCGGCGCCGGGCACCACCAAGACCCCGGCGGCGTCGGTGCCGTCGGCAACGAAGGGAGCCACCGTGGCTACAGCAGCAGACGTCCAGAACGAGCTCGTCAACACGGCGGACGCGTTGACGCTGTACGAGAACATGCCGAACCAGTTCTCCGACCCGAAGATGCGGTACTGGCTGCGCTCGGTCGCCGCCGAGATGACCTACGGCGAGGTCGCCGACAAGACCAAGGACGGCGGCACCGGCCCGACGACCATGCGCGGGCACGTGCTGCGCACCGCGGCGCTCGCCCGGGAGAACAACCTGCTGCTGCGCGCCATCGCGACGCACCTGCAGCTCGACGTCAACCAGATCCTCGGCAGCTGACCATGGCCAAGGTCAAGGACCTCACCCCGACGATCGGGGACGTCGGCGGCACCGACCTCGGTATCCCGTTCGTGATGCCGAACGGCAAGGTCGGGTTCGTCCTCGGCGATACGTTCGGCGGCACCCAGCCGTGGGGACCGCCCATCACCGGACTGACGAACTGGCGCTCCCCGGTAATCCTGAAGTCCCCGACCCGGGACATGGCCCAGCCCATCGCATTCGACGGGGCGTGCAAGGGCGGCGCCCAGCTGTGGCCCTACCAGCACAACAACGGCACCTTCTCCACCGTGCTGCCGTGCGACGCCATCACCATCGGCAACCGCATCTACCTGTGGGTCATGATCACGCAGGGCCTGGTCAACGAGCTGTGGTGCGAGATCTGGTACTCCGACGACCTCGGCGAAACCTGGGTCAACGGCACCAACTCCACCACGAAGTGGTCCACCACGGCCTACCGCGGCCAGCGCGTGATGATGACCTGGGACCGCGGCCGCGACGGCTGGGTCTACGCCATCTCCACCGGCGGCCTCGCCCGCAACAAGAACGCTCTGCTCTGGCGCGTCCGCGAGGAGGACATCCTCGACCCAACGAAGTGGGAGGGCCGCTGCTGGATCAACAACGCGTGGGTGTGGAAGACCAACCCCGCCGACCACGAACCCGGCGACCTGCTCGCCTCCGGTGCCCGCCTCGGCGAGCTCGGGCTGCGCTGGATCCAGGGGCACTGGGTGTGGAGCGGATTCGACGACGGAGCGTACAGCAGCTTCATCCGCGTCGGCCACGGCCCGATCGAGAACATCAACTGGCGCACCGCGCCGATCACCCGCCCGGTGCGCGGCTCCGGCTTCCCGCTCGGCTTCGACGTCGTCGACCGCCTGTACGGCTGCTACGTCCACCCGGACAGCCGCTTCCAGAAGCCGGACGGCACCAAGGGCACGTTCGTGATGATCGTGTCCCAGTGGGCCGCCGACGGCGACCCGTACCGCGCGATGCAGTACCGCGTCGCCACCCCGAACCCCACCGGCCCGATCCTCACCGACCCGGCCCCGCCGG
Organism: Rhodococcus aetherivorans; assembly: GCF_011058165.1. Taxonomy (GTDB): domain Bacteria; phylum Actinomycetota; class Actinomycetes; order Mycobacteriales; family Mycobacteriaceae; genus Rhodococcus; species Rhodococcus aetherivorans. The sequence goes on along the minus strand of NZ_JAALEG010000012.1, from coordinate 49,335 downwards.
ACGCGCAGCCGGTCTCCGAGTGGGACGCCATTCTCGCCGAGTTCGTCGGACACCCGTAGGAGGCAACCGTGCCCGGAGACCACAACCCCGACGCCGACAACGCCGTCCCGTTCTGGGACCTCGTCCGCCGCGAAGCCGCCGACGCGGCCCAGAAGGCGTGGGTGCAGAACGAGCAAGCACTTCGAGACCGCGCCGGCGCCTACGCCCGCCAGGTCGGCACCGGCGTGCTGACCGGGCGGGGGATGCCCGAACCGGTCCCCAACGTCACCGCAGTCACCAGCCGCGGCGAGGAGCTCACCATCGTCGACGCCCGCAGCCGATCATGGCGCACCTTCGTCCAGGGCCTGGCCATCGACATCGGGTTCGCGCTGCTGTCGGTCCTCGCCCTCGCGCTGGGAGACTTCGACTTCCTCGACGGCGCTGCCTGGGCCACCCTGGGCGTGCTCGTGCTCAAGACCATCATCCAGACCGCGATCTCGTATGTGGCACGGCTGAAGATCGCGCCCCGGTACGCCACCCCTGCCGCCCCACCCGGGGCTCCTGGGGCGCAGTCATGACCACACGAGCCTGCGGGCCGGGACTGAAAGAAGGTTCCCCACGTGTCACAACCGAACGGACCGTCGCCTCGGACACGCTCCCTCGTCGTCGGCATCGTCGTAGCCCTGTGGGGAACATCGGTCAGCGCCCAGATCATCTCTCAGTTCTTCCGATTCGAATGGGTCGCCCCGACCGGACTGAACGAAATCATGACTGCGGTGGTGATGTGGTTGCTCGCACGTAACCACCAGGCCGCCAAGGCCGACCAGCCACCGCCTCCACCGCCCGCGCAACAGCAACGGCCACAGGCCGACAGGGAGGCCGAGTCCAGTGACTGAAGTGTGGGAGACGATCATCCGGTACGTGCTGATCGCCGCGATCAGCTACGCCGCCGGCACGATCGTCCAATACCGGCAGTACCGGCTGCGGGGCATGTCGCTGCTGGTGCCATTTGTTCCGAAATCCTCACGCAACTTCACCATCGTCGTGATCACCCTCTCGATGCTCACGACCTTCTCCGTGGTGACCTCGCAGATCCAGCAGCAACACCAGGCCCAGTGCAACGCCGACTTCCAGCGATCGCTGAAGGCCAACGCGCAGATCAACACCGAAGACCGCGAGCTCGAACGCCGCGACGATGCGCTGCGAGAGCGACGCGACGACGCGATGGACGACCTGGTGAAGGGGCTCATGTCCGTACCAGGCGGGGCGCAAACGGTGCTGGACCTGCTCACCCGGTACGACGCGACCGTGTCCGCCATCGCGCTCGAACGGGCCGAGCTCGACTACGCGCGCAGTGATCTCGAGCAGCAGCGCCGCAACAACCCGTACCCCGAGCCCCGGTGCGACTGACGAGAGGAATGTGCGATGCCGTCGAGAGTCGCCCAGCTGGAGCTGGCCCGCCACCAGCGTGAGCTCATCCTCAAACCCTCCGAGGCGCACGTGTTCGGCGCGGGCCCGAACGCGCCGATGATGTCGTCGATCACCACCGGAGACGTCGCCACCCTCGCCGAACTGCCGCCCGGCTGGTTCGACTACGGCCTGATCGACAAGGAAGACGCGATCGTCTGGGCCCGCGAGATGGAGAAGTCCGACATCGGTGCGATCGGTTACTCCAACCCGGTGCGCTCGGACATCACCTCGGACGTGTTCTCCCTGGCCTTCAAGGGCCTCGAGACCAACCGGCACAACATCGAGACGGGCCTGCAGGTCGACCTGTCCGGCGTCCAGCCGGAGCAGGGCACCGGCGAGGTCTCGTTCGACCAGCCTGCCGTCGCGCAGGTCCGCCGCGGCCGGTTCCTCACCCTCGCCCGCTCCGGGTACGGCGCCGACGCGATCTACATCGGCCGGCTGATCGCCGCCGGCGAGGTCGCCGAGACGGGGGAGCAGACCATCACCGACGGCGAGGGTGCCCTCGCGTGGCCGGCCACCGTCAACGCCATGATCGACACCGCCGCCGGGTTTTCAGTGCGGCACTTCTTCGGCGGCCCCGGCTGGAAGCGGCTCCTCGTCGAGCTCGGCTTCCCGCCGGTCGGCCCGGAGACCTACACCCTCACCGAGTCGCCGGCCGGATCCGGGCTGTACGGGTTCACCGGCATGACCGAAGACCCGCCCGGATCGGGGCTGTACGCGATCCCGGCCGGTATGACCGAATCCCCGGCCGGATCCGGCCTGTACACGATTGGAGCCTGACCGATGGCCAGAAAGCTCGTCTCGTTCGACGAGGCAACCGGGAAGCTCTCACCCGACGTCGAGACCGCGCTCGGCAACGGGTTCGCCACCAAGGGCGAGGTCGGGTCGAAGCTCGACCAGACCGCCGTCGACGCCCGGGTGCGTGCGGTCGGAGATGCCACTTACGTGCGGTCGGTCAACGGGTCCGCCCCCGACGCTGCGGGCAACGTCTCCGTAGCCGCCGGCGGTGCGCTCTCCATCTCGCCGCGCAGCCCGGCCCCGCCGGTGTCGAACTTCATCGCCCCAGCGAACCAGGCCGGCCACGGCTGGACCGCAACCGGAACAGGCGTCACCGCCGAACCGAACGACACCACAGACGCCGTGATCGGCTCCCAGTCCTTCCGCTACACCACCGACGGCACCGGATCGACCAGCTTCGGAATCGACAAGACCATCGCCGCCCCGGTTGACGTGACCGGCAAGTACCTACGCATGTGGCTGAAGATCGACAACTACGCCCGACTGGGGCAGGTCTCGATCTGGCTTGGCTCCGGTGGGCTGACCAACCGTCGCTCTGGGGAGCCGTTCGTGGGTTCCCTCGGGGAAAAGGCGTCGGCGCTCAAGGGCGGCGAGTGGGTGATCATCGACATGGCGATATCCGACTTCGCCGCGTCGGCCGGCACCCCCGACCTGACGCAGATCAACACGTTCCGGCTGCGCGCCTACGACAACGGCACCGGCCCGATCACCGTGCGATTCGGCGGCTTCGCCCTGGTCGACCCGCCCGCAGCAGCGACCGGCGGCGTCGTCACCCTGACGTTCGACGATTCGTCCGCGTCCGCGTACAGCATCGCTCGGCCGTACATGGACAAGTACGGCTACGCCGGGGTGCTGTTCCCCATCCTCGAGCAGGTCGGCAACCCAGACCGGATCACCGTCGACCAAATGCGGGCGTTGCAGAACTACAACGGCTGGGAGATCGGCGCCCACGCGCACACCAGCGCGCAGCACGCCCTCGGCATGGCCGGTCGCACAGAGGCTGACATGCGCGCCGAACTGACCACAATCAAGGATTGGTACACCGCCCGCGGATTCGCGCCGACGTCGTACGCCTACCCGATCGGTGAGTACGACGCCATCGGGGAGCGGATCGTCGCCGAGTACTTCCGGGCGGCCCGGGGCAACGCGACGAAGTTCGTCGAGACACTGCCGCCGTCGATGCCGTACCGCGTCCGGGCGGTGAGTGTCGGCCCAGCCACCCCTGTTGCGACCGTTTCGGCGCTGATCGACAAGGCAGTCGCCGGTAAGGGGTGGGTGGTCGTGGTGTTCCACGGAATCCAGGCGTCGGCGCCGTCGAGTCCGAACACACTCACGTCCACGTTCCAGGGGATCGTGGACTACATCGCTACGTCGGGCGCGAAGGTCCGCACCATGCAGCAAGTCCTGTCGATGGTCTGACCCCGCCCGTAACGGCTCAAACCGACTGTGCTGAGGCCGGCCCTCAGCACAGTCGGTACGTCAGGTTTGTCGGACTCCCCCGGTAGCCTCAGGCGGTCAAACGAAAGGACCCCGGCGGGTGCTGTAACACCCCCGGGGCATGGCCGAACTGCAAGGAGTTCGACGATGTCTGATGATAGCTGGCGCACCTGCCGGATCTGCGGCGAGACCAAGCACATCTCCCTCTTCTACCGGGACCAACGGCGTAACGGAGAAGCCCGCATGCGGCGCCGGTTCGACTGCCGAGACTGCGCCCGCCGCATCATGCGGCAGAAGTACCAGTCCAACCTCGACTTCATCCGCAACTACAAGCTCGAGCAAGGCTGCGTCGACTGCGGGTACCGCGAGCACGCCGAGGCGCTCGAGTTCGATCACCTCCCGGGCGTGAACAAACTCGCTCACGTCGGGGAGATGATGATGCACTCACGGACCGCGATCGAAGCCGAGATCGCCAAGTGCGAGGTCGTCTGCGCGAACTGCCACCGGGTCCGCACCAAGGGACGCGGCGCTGCGAATGCCTGGCACGACCTCCGACGCCGCGGCGAGCTGCCGCCCACGGACATCGCGCCGCCGTTCCAGCAGATGCAACTGGACCTCGGCGCATAACACTCACTACCGGCGCGCGAGTGCCAGATAGGGGCGGCACGCGGGCGTCGATGTCCGGTTGCGCCGATAGTCTGCCGCGGTGACCAACTCGCTGCCTTCGAAGACGAAGGTCAATGCCGCCGGCCGTCTTCTTCGCGGGGTGTTCGGACCCAACGCAGACCCGATCAGTGATTGGGGAGACATCAGTGATGCGCTGGACATCGTGGAGGCGTGGCGCGCCGCTCACGCGGGGCCACTGCAGGCGGCGTCGATGGGGCTGCGATCGAGGGTGAACACAGTTGGGTGCTGGGGGCAGGTCTCGCAACGGTTGAAGCGGGTGCGGACGATTCTGGACAAGCTGCAGCGCGAACCGAGAATGGAACTCGCCCGCATGTCGGACATCGGTGGTTGCCGCGCCGTCGTGACCACCATCGACGATGTGCGGCGGATCCAGGACCGCTACCAATCCCGGGCAAAGGTCCGCTATGTCCGTGATTACATCGCCGACCCGAAGCCGTCCGGGTATCGCGCGGTCCACCTCGTCGTCGAGCACCGCGACCGGCTGATTGAACTTCAGCTCCGAACCAAGGTCATGCACGAGTGGGCCGTCATGGTCGAAAGGATCACGGTCACCACGGGCACCGACGTGAAGTCCGGATACGGAGCAGAAGAAGTGAACGACTGGTTCCGGGCGGTATCCGAGGCGATGGCCATAGAAGAACAGGGCTTGACAGTAGATGCCATACTTGCGCAGAGAATCGACGCCCTCAGGACTCGGGCGTGGCCGCATCTACACGGAGGTCAGCATTGGAGGAAAGGATGAACCACTTCCTGCTGGTCTTCGACCATGCCCGCGCTGAGCTCCTGAAGGTGAACGAGTTCGGAACCGACGTATCTGAGGCCATGAGCGAGTACGCGCGGATGGAGCGCGAGCATCTCGACCGAATGGACTCAATCGAGATCGTGCTCATCGGTTCGGACTCCCTCGACACGATCCGGGTCACCCACGCCAACTACTTCGACGGGACCGTTGCTGTCTCGAAGTACTTCGCCGGACTCTGACCACTTCATCCTCGCGAACGGCTCTGATCTACTGCCGAGAGCGGGGCGCTTTGTCTATACCGGCAGACAGGTCACTTCATCCATACCGGACTCACGAGAAACCCCGCCGGAGAGAGCTTGGGGCAACTCCGGCGGGGCTTCGGCCGCCGGGCAGGGGGGTGCCGACGACTGTGCGAAAGCTTACGGTATCCATGATCGAGTTGTGAGGTATTGTCCGGCACCCTGCAACCAACTACAGGCCGGCGCTGCGGGGTGGGTGCCGCACCAGTCGGTCAGCGCCGATGCTGACTATGGCCTGGCAGGGCTGACTATCGCAATAAAGCGCCCCGCGACGATTTGGATCGTCGCGGGGCGCTTCTCGTTGTCTCAGGGGGAGACGGTGACGAACTCGTCAGGCCGATAATCCCGGTTCACCAGCAGCGCACCGTCCTCGGATACGTACGCCCGCACGTACGGGGACGGGGTGTTCTCGGTGATCAGCTCGGCTCGGTCGAACTTCAGCGCAATGAGCCTTCCGTCACGATCCTCGTGGAGCTCGTGGTCGAGTCCGGGCGGGAGGGCGAGAAGTTCCTCAGCGCGGATGGTGCGTGTATTGGTCGACATGCGCGAAACCGTAGCGTGATCTTGAGTTGCGCGCCGACCGCCGGTGGCGGAGCCGGTGCTTCCCAGGCTGGCGCCTCACCGGCCCCGCGCGGTGCACGCTACCAATCTTCGAACGCATGTGCGAGTCCCGCTGTGGCGGATGAGACGGAAGCGAGTCGTGATGGAGTCGATACCGTAACGGCCGGTTTGTACGTTTCGATCTTGAGGTACGGGACACGAGTCCGCACCCACGACCGGAGGTACGCAGTCCAATGATCAAACGTGCACTCGCCACAGCCGCCCTCGCGGCCACCGCCACGCTAGCGTTCGTCCCCACCGCCGCCGCCCAGGACGAGGTCGATCCCTCGGGCCCGTTCGTCGCCACCGCCTCGTTCGTCGCCCCCTGGGATCCGGGCGCCTTCGGCGAGCACTCGGAGAAGGGCCTGATCATCAGCCCGTACGGCAATACCGGCCTGCAGTGCCACGGCTTCCGCGACCGGATCTGGGACTGCACGCAGACCACCTCGGACGGCACCGTCCACGCGCTGATCCCGATCGTGAACGACGTCCGCGGAATGCGCGAGGTCTGGGCGTACAACCCGTTCGCCTCCGGCAGCGCCGAGTAGCGCACGCAGAACTGGGACGGCCCCCGACCACTGAGGTCGGGGGCCGTTCTGTCGTTCGCTGGTCAGTACCCGTACTGCTGGCACGTCGCGGGGTCGATGTAACCCTGCTGGCAGCCCCACTGCATCTGGGACTCGCCGCTGGACTGGCCGCCGCCGTAGTCGGGCGTCACGGGAACCTGCGGCTGTGTGTACGGCTGCCAGGTGGACCCGCACAGGCGATCGCCCTCGGCGCCCATCGACTCGCGCCACGCCGCGTCGCTGCAGTTGTACTCGAGCGACGACGTCGTCTCGGCCGGCGCCGGCGCGGTGTATGCCGGCTGCTCCGGGGTGTAGGTCGTCTCGGCCTCGTACGTCGGGGTCGCTGCCGGCGCCTCAGTGGCCGGCGGGGGAGCGGCGGGCTGTACCTGGGTGATGTCCCACTCGAAGGCCTGCCGGGTCTCCGGGTCGCGGTAGCCGAGCTGCTGCGCGCTGAGCGGCACGAGGAACGTCTCCGTGCGGACGAAGCGGGAGTTGGGCAGGGGCTGGTTCAGCGCGGGCCGGCCCTCTGCGCCGCCCTCGCACTGGTACTCGCCGCCGATGTTCGGTGTCGGCTTCACCGTGCCGTCGGTGACGCTGTAGAAGTCCATCGGCATCAGATACGAGCGTGTCAGCGGAACGTCGTGGGACTCGAAGGTGAAGGTGGCGAGGACCAGGCGCTCACCGGTGTCGGCCGGCGACTTGTCCTCCCCGTACGTGTCGCAGCCGGTCGGCTCGACGAAGCTGTCGGCGGTGATCGTGTAGGCGCCGTCCGCGCGCTGCACGGGCTGACCGACGGACGCCTGTGTGGCGCCGCGTTCGTTGCCGCCCTGCGTGGAGGTGATGGTCTCGGTGGTGCCGGGTGTGGTGTCCTCGCCCGAGGAGCATCCTGCGAGGAGCAGCAGGACGGCCGGGGCGGCAAACAGACCGCGGAGTCTCATGGTCGGATCCTCTCATCGCCCGATCGGCGGCGCAGGCAGTCCGGATCGGACAGTTTTCGGACAGTCGAGCCGTCCGATCGAGTCGGATGAGCTCGGATGAAGTCGGAAGAATTGGCAGCTCAGGGGCCACATTTGACGCGAGGGCTGCGCCTATGCCTGGCCTGAATTTGGGTTCAAATCCCTCCGCCACCGCCAAGAACGGCCCCGATCCGGTTGACCGGATCGGGGCCGTTTTCGTTCGTCGAATGCGCAGTTCCGGTCGCTTCACCCGGCGTGTCGTGACGACAACTGCGCACTCGCGACGGTGGTCGGTCGCTGCGGCGCCCAGCCGGGCGGGCCGAACGCGTAGCCGAGCTTGTCGCGCCACCTCGTGGCGGCCCGCCAGTCGCGGGCGATGGCCTGGTACTCGTGCGTCTGCAGCCGCCAGATGTTGTAGGTGCCGACGGGCTTGGTGAGTCCGTACGTGGGGCGGTGGGTCTCGCGGCGGAAGGTACCGAACAGGCGGTCCCACAGGATCAGGATGCCGCCGTAGTTGCGGTCGAGGTATTCGGGGTCGCACCCGTGGTGCACACGATGGTGTGACGGGGTGTTGAACACGAACTCGACGGGCCGGGGCAGCGTGCCCACCCGCTCGGTGTGCACGAAGAACTGGTACACGAGCGAGACGGAGAATCCGACGAACACCATCCACGGCGGGATGCCGAGGAAGGGCAGCGGCAGCCACATGAGGATCTCGCCGCTGTTGTTCCATTTCTGGCGCAGGGCCGTGGCGAAGTTGAAGTACTCGCTCGAGTGGTGTGCCTGGTGGGTGGCCCACACGAGCCGCACCCGGTGCGCTGTCCGGTGGTACCAGTAGTAGAGCAGGTCGATGCCGAGGATCAGGATCGCCCACGTGTACCAGGCGTCCGCCGGCAGGTGCCACGGTGCGAGGTACACCCAGATCGCCGAGTAGCCGACGAGGGCCAGCACCTTCCAGGCGGCGCTGGTGCCGATGGAGACCAATCCCATGGAGATGCTCGTGCGCGCGTCGATGGCCTCGTAGCCGCCGCGCGGCGGACGGGTGTGCCCGTCGTCGCCGGGTTCGACGTGCTCGAGCGTGCGGGCGGCGGCCCATTCGAGGGCGAGGAAGAGCAGGAACGCCGGGATGGCCAGCGCGACGGGGTCGTGCAGAGGCTCGAGCAGCGACGCCCAGGACGCCGTCAGGGTCTCCCACATTCGGTCCTCCGGGAGTGATGTGAACAGGCGTCCAATCTACCGGAATGTGGTGACGGTCACTACGGCGGGCGAGGGGCCGCCGGGCGGTCACTGCGGGAGCGGCCGCCCGTCCGGACGCAGGCCGGCGAGGTAGATCGCGATCATCCGGGGCACGAGGGCGGGCACGACGTCGTCGACGAACCGCACGTGGGGGCGGGTCAGCCGGGCCACCGCCATGATCACCTCGATCGGCTGGACGTCGTCGCGGACGAGGCCGGCCTGCTGTGCGGCGTGGACGAGCTCGGTGACGCGCGCCTTGGTGCCCTCCCGGATCTCGAGGACGTCGTCGGGCAGTTCCCGGTAGCTCTCGACGATGAGAGCCGGGATCAGGGCGCCGAGCCGCAGCCGGACGGCGGTGTCGACGAATTCGGCCCAGGCACGTTCGGGGTCCGACGTCATCGCGGCGAGGGCGCGATCCGCCGCCGCGCCCGCCTCGTCGAGGGTGCGACGGGCCACGGCGTGCGCGAGATCGTCGCGGGTGGGGAAGTTGCGGTAGAGGGTGGCGATGCCGACGCCGGCGCGCTCGGCGATGGCATCGAGGGGTGCGTCGTGCCCGCGTTCGGCGAGCACGTCGCGGGCCGCGAGGATCAGGGCCTCGCGGCGGCGGGCGGCATCGGCGCGCATGGGATCTCCTGTGTTCGGCGGGTTGACACCCCGCTCCTACCGGAGGAATATACTCCACATAAACGGAGAACAATCCTCCACTTCAAGGAGCCGTCATGGTTGCCCCGACCTCCTCCCCGGACACCTCCACGGCGCGGCACGCCCCGCCGGACGCGGTACGCGTCGCCGGCGTCGTGCTCGCGCTCACCGCCGTCATCGCCCTGATGCTGTTCGCATTCGCCGCGCCCGCCGTGAACAGCGGCCCGCACGCGCTGAAGATCGGCATCGCCGGGCCGGACCAGGCCGTCGCCCAGATCGAGGCCGGCCTCTCCGGTGCCCGGCCCGGTGCGTTCGCGCCGCAGCGGTACGCCGACGCGGAGGCGCTGCGCAGCGCCATCGAGCACCGCGAGGTCGTCGGTGGCCTCGCCGTCGGGCCGGACGGGCCCGCGATGTATGTCGCCGGGGCCGGCGGCGCCCCCGTCGCTCAGGTTCTCACCGCCACGGCCACCGGCCTGTCGGAGGCCGTCGGCCGACCCGTTCCCGTGCGCGACGTCGTGCCGCTGCCGGCCGACGACCCGGCGGGGGCCGGCCTGAACTCGCTGGCCCTGCCGCTGGTCCTGGGCGGTCTGGTGCCCGCGATCGCCCTCGTCCGGCTGTTCCCCCGGCGGGTCGGCCTGCGCGTGTTCGGCGCGGTCGGCTTCGCGGTGCTCGCGGGGCTGACCCTCACTGCCGTCCTGCAGTTCGGGTTCGGCAGCCTGACCGGGAACTACTGGGCCACCGCCGGAGCGCTCACGCTGGGCCTGGCCGCCGTCTCGCTGCCACTGCTCGGCCTCGAGTCGCTCTTCGGGCTGCCCGGTTTCGGTGCCGGGGCGGTCCTGATGATGTTCGTCGGCAACCCGTTGTCGGGCTTCGCGACCACCGCAGCGTGGCTGCCGCAGGGGTGGGGCACCTTCGGTCAGCTGCTGCCACCCGGCGCCGCCGGCACGCTGGTCCGTTCGGTGGCCTTCTTCGACGGGCACGGCGGCGGGACGGCGGTGCTGGTGCTGAGCGCATGGGTCGTCGCCGGGCTCGCACTGTGCGCGGCGTCGGCACGTCGTCGCACCGTCGTCGCATGACCGCAGTCGCACCGTCGTCGCATGACCGCAGTTGCACCGTCGTCGCATGACCGCAGTCGCACCGCCGCATGACCGCGGCCGCGTCGCGCGCTTTCCCTCCGGTTTGGTAGGAATCGTGTGTCCGCCGGCGCCCGGCGGCCAGGCGCGAACCGAGGAGTGCGACGTGCATATCACCGCCCGGGTGGACTATGCCGTGCGCACCCTGCTCGAACTCGCGGCGGCCGGCGAGGCGCCCGCCAAGGCGGAGGGCCTGGCCCGGGCGCAGCGCATCCCGCACAAGTTCCTCGAGGCGGTCCTCGGGGATCTGCGCCGCGGCGGACTGGTGCACAGCCGTCGCGGCCCCGAAGGGGGGTACTGGCTGGCCCGCCCGGCCGACGAGATCTCCATCGCGGACATCATTCGCACCGTGGAAGGCCCGCTCGCGTCGGTGCGCGGCGAGCGGCCCGAGGATGTGGTCTACACCGGCCCGGCCGAACGCCTGCGCGACGTATGGATCGCGGTGCGGGTGAATCTGCGGGCCGTCCTCGAGGAGGTCACCCTCGCCGACGTCGTCGCGGACGATCTTCCGCGGTTCGTGGCCGACCTGACCGCCGATCCGGGCGCCTGGGAACGCCGGCGCACGTGAGCGCTGCCACAACGCCCGGGGCGGTGTGGGCAACCGCATATTCTTGCAGTTCTCTGCAAATTTGCAGGGCTCTGCAAGATGCGTACCGTGGAAGACGTGACCAATCCGCCCGGACTGCGTGACCGCAAGAAGGCCGCCACGCGGGCAGCGCTCGTTGCCGCCGCGGCCGACCTTGCCCGCGCCAAGGGCATCGACGGCGTCACCGCCGACGCCATCGCCGCGAAGGCGGGCGTGTCCACCCGCACCTTCCACAACTACTTCGCGAGCAAGGAGGAGGCCGTCCTCGCGCATCTCGAGGGGTTGGTGCACTCCTGGGTCGGGCGCCTGCACTCACGGCCCGCCGGGGAACCCGTATGGGACTCCATGGAAGCCGTCGCCCGGCAGATCGTTTCGGAGCCGGACGGCGACTTCGTCGAGATGTGTTCGACCATGGAACTCGTCGATCAGAGCCCGGCACTGCTGGCGCGCCGCGTCGAGATGGAAGTGCGCGCCTCGCAACTGCTCGTCGAGGCCATCGCCGAGCGCACCGGCACCGATCCCCGGGTCGACCTGTACCCGAGCCTGGTCCGCTACGCCGCGGTCTCGGCCATGAAGTCGGCAGTCGAACTGTGGCTCGCCGGCACTTCGGGGGCGGCTTCCCCCGAGGAACTCGTCCGTGCCGCCTTCGGGCAGCTGCGGCAAGGCCTTTCCTAAAACACCTGCACGACACATCCGGAAGACGAGGTTCCCCGTGGCGACCTATCTCTATCGGATCGGCAAGTTCGCCTATCGGCGAAAAGGCACGGTCCTCTCCCTCTGGCTGGCGATCCTCGTCCTCTTCGGCGTGGGTGCGGCCACCCTGTCCGGGCCGACGACGGACTCGTTCTCCATCCCCGGCACTCCCGCGCAGCAGACGCAGGACCTGCTCGCCGAACGGTTCCCGAACGCCGCGGACCCGATGAACGCGCTCAGCGCGCGCTACGTGTTCGCCGCCCCCGACGGCGGGACCCTCGACGAACCACAGAACCTCGCGGCGATGAACGAGGTGCTGGCGGCGATCCGCGGGATCGACAAGGTGACCGCCGCCGCCAAGATCGATCCGGCCGTCGCCACCCCCGAGCAGCAGGCCGCCGTCCTCGTCGACCCCGTCACCGCGAACGCCGGTCTCGTCGAACAGATGAAGGCCGCCGCCGAGCAACAGGGCAAGCCGGAGGAGACCGCGCTCGCCGACGCGGCCGCGCTGTCGCCACTGAGCCCGGACCGCACCGTCGGATTCGTCACCGTCCCGTTCGAGGGCGGCTTCGGAGACGTCGACGACACGATGCGTGAGCAGATCGCCGCGGCCGCGGAGATCGGCCGGGACGCGGGCCTGAACGTCCAGGTCAGCGGCACCGCCGCCGCGGAGGCCGAGATGCCCGGCGGCGTCACCGAACTCATCGGCATCGGCATCGCCGCCGTCGTCCTCGCCATCACCTTCGGCTCGCTCGTCGCCGCGGGCCTGCCCCTGATCACCGCCATCATCGGCATCGCCATCGGCAGCCTCGGCATCACCATCGCCACCGGTTTCGCCGACCTGAGCTCGATGACCCCGACGCTGGCGATCATGATCGGTCTCGCCGTCGCGATCGACTACTCGCTGTTCATCGTCTCCCGGTTCCGGCACGAGATCACCGTCACCGCCGACCGTGCCGAGGCGGCCGGACGTGCCGTGGGCACCGCCGGCTCCGCCGTCGTGTTCGCCGGCCTGACCGTGATCATCGCCCTGATGGCCCTCAGCGTGGTGGGGATCCCGTTCCTGTCCGCCATGGGCTACGCGGCCGCATTCACGGTGTTCATCGCCGTGCTCATCGCGATCACCCTGCTGCCGGCGATCCTCGGCCTGTTCGGCCGCAAGGCGTTCGCCGGCCGCATCCCGGGCCTGAAGGACCACGACCCGGAGGCCGACACCGACAGGCCGAGCGCCGCCCAGCGCTACATCCGCTGGGCCACCGGCAAGCCGCTGATCCCGCTCGTCGCCGGCGTGCTGCTGCTCGGCATCCTCGCGCTGCCCGGCGCGAACCTGCAGCTCGCCCTGCCCACCGAGGCCACCGGCGACCCGAAGACCAGCGCCCGTCAGGCCTACGACCTCGTGAACGAGGCGTTCGGTCCCGGCCGCAACGGCCCGCTGCTCGTCGTCGCCGACGCCCGCGAGGCCACCGTCGCGCCGCAGCAGGCGTTCGGGGAGGTCGTGCAGCGCCTGTACGAGCAGGACGAGGTGGTCAACGCCCAGATCGTGGCCGTCAACCAGGCCGGTGACACCGCGCAGATCATGGTCACCCCCCGGTCGGGCCCCAGCGAGCCGGCGACGATGGACCTCGTGTCGAGCATCCGCGACCAGGAGGCCCAGCTGCACGACGAGATCGGCGTCTCCTACGGCATCACCGGACAGACCGCCCTCGAAGGCGACGTGTCCGAGACCCTGCAGAGCGCGCTCGTCCCGTACCTCGCGGTGGTCGTCGGACTCGCGTTCATCCTGCTGATGCTCGTGTTCCGGTCGATCCTGGTGCCGCTGACCGCGACCCTCGGATTCCTGCTCAGCGTCCTGGCGACGTTCGGCGCGACCGTCGCGGTCTTCCAGGAGGGCTGGGGCGGGCTGGTCTCCAACCCGCAGCCGATCGTCAGCTTCATGCCGATCTTCCTCATCGGCGTGGTGTTCGGCCTGGCGATGGACTACCAGGTCTTCCTGGTGACCCGCATGCGGGAGGAATTCGTCCACGGCGCGTCCGCGAAGGAGGCCGTGCGGATCGGATTCGCCCACGGTGCCCGGGTGGTCACCGCGGCGGCGGTCATCATGATCTCGGTGTTCGCCGCCTTCATCGCCGAGCCGAACTCGTTCATCAAGTCGATCGGCTTCGCGCTCGCCGCCGCCGTGTTCTTCGACGCGTTCGTCGTGCGCATGGTGATCATCCCCGCGGTGATGGCGCTGCTCGGCGACAAGGCCTGGTGGCTGCCGACGTGGCTGGACCGCATCCTGCCGAACGTGGACGTCGAGGGCGAGAAGCTCCGCCGTGAGCTGACCGTCCCCGAGCCCAGCCGCGAGCCGGCGCACACATGACCGGACCCGGGCGCCTTTTCCGTTCCCTCGCGGGCGGAAAAGGTGCCGGGAACCGGGCCGCTGCACCGGTAGCGTGGTGATCATGCTGGTCCGGTTGCTCCCGCGGTTCCTGCGCCCTCACCGGGGGGCGCTGATCGCGGTGGTGCTGCTGCAGATGGTGGCCACCGGCACCATGCTGATCCTGCCGGCGCTCAACGCCGACCTGATCGACTACGGCGTCGCCCGCGGCGACATCGGGTACATCCTCACCACCGGCGCGGTGATGCTGGCGATCAGCTCGGTGCAGATCGGCTGCTCGATCGGTTCGGTGTACTTCGCGGCGCGCACCGCCATGGCCGTCGGCCGCGACGTGCGGCTCGCCGTGCTCCGGCGCGTCGGCGGATTCTCCGCCCGCGAGTTCGGCCGGTTCGGCGCGCCGTCGCTCATCACCCGCAACACCAACGACGTGCAGCAGGTGCAGATGCTCGTGCTGATGAGCTGCACCATCGTGGTGATGGCCCCGATCATGGGTATCGGTGGCATCGTCATGGCGCTGCGCGAGGACGCCGGCACGTCGCTGGTGCTCGTCGCTGCCGTTCCCGTCCTCGCGGTCACCATGTTCGTCCTGATCGCGAGGATGGTGCCCGCCTTCCGGGTGATGCAGGTGCGCATCGACGCCGTCAACCGGGTACTGCGCGAACAGATCACCGGCATCCGCGTGGTGCGGGCGTTCGTGCGCGAGCGCACCGAACGGGACCGGTTCGAGGTCGCCAACGTGGAACTGACCGACACGGCCCTGCACGTCGGCCGCATCAACGCCCTGCTGTTCCCGCTCGTGATGCTCATCGCCAACGCCACGAGCGTGGCCGTGCTGTGGTTCGGCGGCCACCGGATCGACACCGGTGACATGCAGGTCGGATCCCTCACCGCGCTGCTGAGCTACATCATGCAGATCCTCATGGCGGTGATGATGACGTCGTTCGTGGCGATGATGGCGCCGCGCGCGGCGGTGTGTGCCGAGCGGATCCTCGACGTGCTCGACACCGAATCGTCGCTGCCGGCGCCGGCTCGGCCCGTCCGCACCCTCGCCACCCCCGTGACCCTCGAGCTGCGGGGTGCGGCCTTCGCGTATCCCGGCGCCGACGCGCCCGTCCTGCGCGACGTGACGTTCCGGGCCGAGCCCGGCAGCACGACCGCCGTGATCGGCGGTACCGGCTCCGGCAAGACGACCCTGCTGCGGCTGATCCCGCGGCTGATCGACGTCACCGCCGGCTCGGTCCTGGTGGGCGGCACCGATGTGCGTGACCTGGACCCGCAGGTGCTGCGCGCCGCGATCGGTCTCGTGCCGCAGCGGGCCTACCTGTTCTCCGGCACCGTCGCCGACAATCTGCGGTACGGCCGCGCCGACGCGACCGACGACGAGCTCTGGCACGCCCTCGAGGTCGCACAGGCCGCGGACTTCGTCCGGGCGATGCCGGAGGGGCTGAACACCCTCGTCGCCCAGGGCGGCACCACGGTCTCGGGCGGGCAGCGCCAGCGCCTGGCCATCGCCCGGGCTCTGGTCCGCCGGCCGTCGATCTACCTGTTCGACGATGCGTTCTCGGCCCTGGACCAGGCCACCGACGCGCGGCTGCGGGAGGCACTGTTCCCGGAGACCCGCGATGCGTGCGTCGTGGTCGTCGCGCAACGGGTGTCCACGGTGCTCGACGCCGACCGCATCGTCGTCCTCGACGGCGGGGCCGTCGTCGGCTCGGGCACGCATCTGGAACTGCTCGCGAGCTGCCCGACCTACGCCGAGATCGTCGAGTCGCAGCGCATGGTGACCGCATGACCGAGCGCAAGGAGGCGGGGCCGCGGCTCGGGGGTGTGGACCCGGGCGCGCCGGAGAACCGGGCACGGCAGAAGTGGCCGGCCACCAAACGGCTCGTCGGCCTGTTGCGGCCGCACCGGTGGGCCGCGGCCGTGGTGCTCGTCCTGGCCGTGCTCGGGGTGGTGGCGTCCTCGGTGGCGCCCCGCATTCTCGGCCACGCCACCGACCTGATCTTCAGCGGGGTGATCGGCCGTCAGCTGCCCGCCGGGCTGTCGAAGGAACAGGCGGTCGAGGCGCTGCGGGCGCAGGGACGCGACCAGTTCGCGGAGATGGTGTCGGCCATGTCGCTCGTGCCGGGCGCGGGCATCGACTTCGCCGCCCTCGGCCGCACCCTCGTGTTCGTGCTCGCGCTGTACCTGCTGTCGTCGGGCCTGATCTGGCTGGCGGCGTACGGGCTCAACGAGATCGTGCAGCGCGTCATCCGCGATCTGCGATCCCGGGTGGAACGCAAGGTGCACGCGCTGCCGTTGCGCTATTTCGACTCCCATTCCCGCGGTGATCTGCTCAGCCGCGTCACCAACGACATCGACAACATCTCGCAGGGCTTGCAGCAGTCGATCAGCCAGCTGGTGCTGTCGGTGCTCACCCTGCTCGGGCTCGTCGTGATGATGGTGTGGATCTCGCCGCTGCTCGCGCTCGTCGCGATCCTCATGGTGCCGGCGTCGGTGGTGGTGACCGCGGTGGTGGCGAAGCGGTCCAAACGGCACTTCGTGACCCAGTGGAAGGCCACCGGCAACCTCAACGGCCAGATCGAGGAGGCCTTCACCGGCCACGAACTCGTCACCGCCTTCGGCCGGACCGCCGAGGTCGAGCGTCGCTTCACCGAGACCAACGACGAATTGTTCCGGGCCGGGTTCCGCGCCCAGTTCGTCTCCGGTCTGGTGATGCCGCTGGTGATGTTCATGAGCAACCTCAGCTACGTCGCGATCGCCGTGCTCGGCGGGCTGCGGGTCGCGTCGGGCACCGTCAGCCTCGGCGAGGTGCAGGCCCTGATCCAGTACTCGCGGCAGCTCGGTCAGCCGCTCGGCCAGATCGGCGCGATGGTCAACCTGCTGCAGTCCGCGGCGGCGTCCGCCGAGCGGGTGTTCGAGATCCTCGACGAACCCGAACAGGAGCCCGACTCGCCTGCCCCCGTCACCCCGTGGGGGCGGCACGGCCTGGTCGAGTTCGAGGACGTCTCGTTCTCGTACCTGCCGGAGCGACCGCTGATCGAGCATCTCGACCTGCGCGTCGAGCCGGGGCAGATGGTCGCGATCGTCGGGCCCACCGGCGCGGGCAAGACCACCCTGGTGAACCTGATCCTGCGCTTCTACGAACTGGATTCGGGACGAATCCTCGTCGACGGCGTGGACATCACGACCATGAGCCGCGACGAGCTGCGCTCGCGTATCGGGATGGTGCTGCAGGACACCTGGCTCTTCGGGGGCACCATCCGCGACAACATCGCCTACGGCAGGCCGGACGCCACCGAGGACCAGATCCTCGAGGCCGCCCGCATCAGCTACGTCGACCGGTTCGTGCGTTCCCTGCCCGACGGCTACGACACCGTGATCGACGAGGACGCCGGCAACATCAGCGCGGGGGAGCGGCAGCTGATCACCACGGCCCGCGCCTTCCTCGCGCAGCCGTCCATCCTGATCCTCGACGAGGCCACCAGCTCGGTCGACACCCGCACCGAGCTGCTCGTGCAGCACGCGACGGCGGTGCTGCGCCGGGACCGCACCAGTTTCGTGATCGCGCACCGGCTGTCGACCATCCGTGACGCGGACCGGATCGTGGTGATGGAGCACGGGCGCATCGTGGAACAGGGCACGCACGACGAGCTCCTCGAGGCCGGCGGCGCCTACTTCCGGTTGTACGACGCGCAGTTCCGCGCCCTCGTGGAATGACCGGGCGAGTACGGGCCGTCCGCGCTGCGACACCGTCCGCGCTGCGACACAGTATCGACCCGTCACCGGGGAGATCAGTGGCGCTCATCGATTCGACCGAGATGGTCCGCCAGAATCGGGCCGATGACCGAGGTCGCTTCGGGATTCATCATATGCAGGTGATCACCCGCGACGACGTGCTCGACGATCGAGCCCGTCACGGTCTTCCGCCACAGCCCCGGTGATGTCTCGCCCGAGTCGTCCAACGAGTTCGCGGCAGCGAAGAACAGCATGTCGCCGTCGAATACCTCCAGCCCGAGTTCCGGTCCGGTGCGGTGCACCTCGGCGTACGCCCCCAGTATGCGCTCGAGATCGCTTGGTGTGAGACCTGTTTCGTGCCCGAGCATACGGTTCACCTGAGTGAGCGCGGTGTCGAACGAAATGTCCGTAGGCTCGGCGCTGTCGGCGTCGATACCCAAGCTGACGAGAACCTCCGCGAGAGTCAGCTCTTTTCGAGCGCGCTCGATCGGGTAGTAGTCGAGCATCACGAGATCGACGGCCTCTCCCGCGCTTCGCAGTTGGACCGCCATGTGGTGCGCGATCAGGCCGCCCTGCGACCAGCCGAGCAGGTGGTAGGGGCCGTGCGGTCGCACCGCCCGCAGCTCCTCGACGTAGCGATGGGCGAGGGCGTGGTGGGACGCATAGGCCGGCCCGCCGGAGAGGAGGGGGAGCTGAAGGCCGTACACGGCACGGTCGGGAAGGTACCGCAACAGTCCGGCGTACACCCAGGAGATGCCGATCGCGGGGTGCACGCAGAACAGTGGAGTACGGCTGCCCCCCGCCCGGAGCGGGATCAGCACTTCGAGCGCCTCGATCGTCGACGGCGTGCCCCCACCGGGACGGGTATCCAGGCGATGTGCCAGGCCTGCCGGTGTGGGTGCGAGGAAGATCAGCGGTAACGGGACGTCCCCGGAGAGTGTCGATTTCAGGATGGCGGCGACACGAACGGCGCTGAGAGAGTTTCCTCCGAGGTCGAAGAAGTTGTCGTCGATCCCGACGCGTTCCAGGTCGAGCCCAGACGCGAAGGCCTCCGCAACGATGCGCTCGGTGTCGGTGCGCGGGGACCGATACTCCGACCGGCTGAACTCCGGGGCCGGTAGCGCCGCCCGATCCACTTTCCCGGTGGGTGTCACCGGCATCGCCGGGAGCACTGTCAATGCCACCGGCACCATGTACGACGGCAGCACGGCTGCCAGGGAACGGAGGATCTCCGCCGGGTCGGCCGGTGCGTGTGCGGGCACGATGTAGGCGACCAATTGCCCGCCCCGCCCACCGTCGCGGACCACGGCCACGGCCTGGGCAACCGCGGGGTGCCGCACCAGCGCCGCCTCTACCTCTTCCAGTTCGATGCGCAATCCCCGCACCTTCACCTGGAAGTCGGAACGCCCCACATATTCCGGTTCGAGTCGCCCGGTCGTGTCCGTCTACCGCACCAGGTCACCGGTGCGGTACATCCGTCGTCCCGGCGCTCCGAACGGGTCGGCCACGAATCGGGTTGCCGTCGTTCCCGGTTGCCGGTGGTATCCGCGGGCCAGTCCCGGACCCGCCACGTACAGTTCCCCGCTCACCCCGACCGGCACCGGCTGTATCCGCCGATCCGTCACCACCTCGGCGAATCCGGGCATCGGTACGCCGAGCGTGATCGGTTCGTCCGCCGCCAATGGGTCGCGGACATTCGACATCACCGTCGTCTCGGTGGGTCCGTACCCGTTGACCATGCGTCTGCCGGTCGCCCATCGCTCGACGAGCCACGGTGGACACGTCTCACCGCCGACGCACACGAATGCGAGTTCGTCCAGCCCCGACGGATCGATGGTGGCCAGCACGGTGGGGGTGATGTACAGATGCGTGATCCGCGCGGTACGCAGAAGTGCCTTCATCTCGGCGCCTCCGTACACCGTGGGTGGCGCCACCACCAGCTGTCCGCCGGCCGCGACGGCCGTGAGGTACTCCAGCAGCGATGCGTCGAAACTGGGTGAGATTGCGTGCAGAACCCGGGATTCGGAGTCGGCGACACCCGCACACCACTGCGCCGGAGTTGTCAGCCCCCGGTGGGTCACCGTCACTCCCTTGGGTGTGCCCGTCGAGCCCGACGTGAAGATCACGTACGCGGTGTTGTCCGGCCGTACCGGCGCGAGCCGGTCGGTATCGGTGACGGGAGACGCAGGAAATCCGGACAGATCGAGGGCGTCCGTGCGTATCACAGGCACTGTTCCCGGCAGCTCGATCCCTTCCGAGGCCAGCACGCACATCGGCTGTGCAGTTTCGAGGACGTGTGCGATACGTTCAGCTGGGTGATCAGGGTCGATCGGCACGTACACGCCTCCGGCTTCGAGGATCGCGAGCGTCGCCACCAGCTGGTCGACGGATCGACGCATCGCCACGATCACGGGCGCCTCGGGACGGACGCCCCGGGAGATCAACCATCGCGCCAGCCGGCTGATCCGGGCTCCGAGGTCTGCATAGGTCAGTTGTTCTCCGTTCCCGACGACTGCGATCGCGTCCCGATGGCGGGCTACCTGTCCTGCGAGCATCTCGGTCCACGTCGCCTCGGATGCCGGGACCGCCGGGGAACTCCCGACCGGAGCCAGACGCCGACGTTCGGCTTCGTCGAGCAGGTTCAACCGACCGAGCGTCGTCTCGGGTTCGTCGACGACGGCGTCGAGCACTCGGACGACCCGCCTCAGGGTCTGCTCGGCACTTCCGCGGTCGTACAGGTCGGGTCGGTAGCTGATACGCAGGTGCAGCAGGGGGTCGGTGTGTGCGATCAGTGCAACGGGGTAGTGACCGGAGTCGCGGGCGGTCACATGAGTCACTCGCATGCCGGCGACATCGGTGGCCCGACTCAACGCGGCCCGGTCGACGGGATACGACTCGAACACCGTCAGCGTGTCGAAGACGGCGGCCGGCCCGGCTGCCCGTTGGATGTCCGCCAGCCCGACGTGGTGACTGTCGAGCAACTCGGTCTGTTCGGCGCGGACCCGTTCGAGCAACTCCGTGAGGGTCCTGTTCGGATCGACGCTGATGCGTACCGGCACGGTATTGATGAACAGCCCGACCATCTCCTCGATGCCGGGCACCGTCGCCTGTCGGCCGGAGACGGTGCTGCCGAACACGACGTCGCGAAGCGAGGTGAGCGTGGCCAGCACAATCCCCCACGCGACCTGCACGAGGGTGTTGAGCGTCAGGGAATGCGTGCGTGCGAATGCCTCGAGCTGTCGTGTCCGGTCCTCGCCGAGCGTCCGGGACGTTTCCTCGGAGACGGCACCCACCGGCTCACCTCGCCGGCCCGGGACGAGCAGAGTCGGGCCGTCGACTCCCCTCAGATAGCGGGACCATGCCGAGCATGCGGCGTCGGAATCCTGGCGGCCGAGCCAGATCAGATAGTCCCGGTAGGCGTGGGGTGGGGGCAGGACCGATGTGTCACCCGCACCGGCGTAGAGGACGAGCAGTTCCTTCAGTAGCAGCGGCGCAGACCACCCGTCGAGCAGGAGGTGGTGATTGGTGAACAGCAGCCGGAAGTCGTCGGGTCCCATCCGGATCAGGGTCAGTCGCAGCAGTGGCGCGACGGCGGTGTCGAAGCGCGCGAGCCGGTCCTCGGTCAGGATCCGGTCCAGCTCGGTGTCGCGGACGGCGACGTCGACGGCCGTCAGATCGATCTCGCGGAGCGGGAGTTCGATCCCACGCTGGACGACCTGGACCGGGTTGCCCTCGTCGAGTACGAAGGCGACCCGCAGGTTCGGGTGTCGGACCACGACGGCCGCAGCCGCATCCCGCAGGCGCCGCGGGTCGATCCGCCCCTGCAGATGCAGGGTGAGTTGCACCGTGTAGGCGTCGACGGAGTCCGCCTGGATGGCGTGGAACAGCAGGCCGCTCTGCAGGGGAGTCAACGGCCAGACGTCCTCGAGCCCCGGACAGCGGTGCTCGAGATCGTCGATCGCGCGCTGGGACAGCGGCACCAAGGACAGATCCGACGGTGTGTGGCCGCCGGCGCCGGGCACCGTGGTGTCGAGGGCCAGCGCGATCAGGGCCTGCCGCCACCGTTGTGCCAGATCGGTTACCTCGTCCGTCGCCAGCACGCCGGTCGGGAACGTGAACGATGTGCGCAGCATCGGCCCGGTGTCCGTGTCGACGACGACGGCGTTGACCGCCACCGCGGCGGCCGCCGGCTGAGCCGGATCTGTGCCGGGCCCGAGATCGATGTCGGCGATCGGTATCCATCCGGCCTCTCGGGCGCTTCCCGACGAGGTGGTCGCGACCCGGCCGAGATAGTTGAAGACGATCTGCGGTTCGGGACGGGACTCGAGCGTCGTGCGGTACTCGTCGTCGATCCAGCGCAGCATGCCGTACCCGATGCCGTGGTCGGGAACGGCGAGGAGTTGTTCCTTGACCGCTTTGACCGCATCGATACCTCTTCCGGTGCCCGTCGCGAACACCTCGGACGAATCGATTCCGGACAGATCGAGCCGCACCGGGAACATGGTGGTGAACCACCCGACCGTCCGGGACAGGTCGGCGCCGGGTACCACCTGTTCTTCCCGACCGTGGCCTTCGAGCCCGACCAGGACCCGATCGGTGTCCTGTCCGCGAGCGCGGCACCACGTGATCACCGCTGCGCCGAGGGCTGTGAGGAGGCCGTCGTTCACGCCGCCGTGGACGGCGGCCGGCAGTGCGGTGAGGAGGATCTCGGTGGTGACGGTCGGCACGTCGACGGTGATCGTGTCGAGGGTGGCACCGACATCCTTCGCAGTGTCGAGGAACCGCGAGCCCAGGGGAGGCTCCTCGACCGAGAGCATGTCCTGCCACAGATCCAGTTCTGCGCGCCGGTTTTCGCTGCGGGATTCCTCGCGCAGCCCGTGGGCCCATCGGCGCATCGAGGTGTGCTCGGCTTCGAGTTCGGGCTCGAGTCCTGCGACGGTCCTTCCCCACGCGGTGGCGAGGTCCGGCACCAGGATGCGCCACGACACGCCGTCGATCACCAGGTGATGGGCCACCAGCAGCAACCTGCCGATCGGTCCCGCATCGAACCACACCGCTTGCAGCACGATCCCGGACGTGGGGTCGAGCCGCCCGGTCGCGGCATCGAGTGCCGCCCCGACGGTGGAGGTGAAGTCCGGGCCGGTGACCGAGTCGACCGGTATCCGAAGGAACAGCTTGTCCGCGTGTACCGTTCCGGCCGGCCGTGTTTCGAGGCCCCATCCGGATGCGGACTCCGAGGGGAGGTGCAGTCGTGCGCGGAGCATGTCGTGCGCATCCACGACCGCCTGCAGAGCGGCCGTCAGATTCGCCTCGTCCGCCTCGGCGGGGAGGGTGAGCAACACGGATTGGGAGAATCGGTCGAAGCCACCGCCGCGTTCGAACAGCCATCGGTGGATCGGGAGCGGGGTGATGTCGCCGATTCCTCCTCCGGGCAGTTCCGGAAGCGCCTCGTGGCCCTGTGCGAGGGAGGTGGCCACGGCGGCCAACGCCGAAACGGTCTTGTGTTCGAACACGTCTCGTGGCGAGATGAGCACACCCGCCGCCTTCGCCCGTGCGACGAGCTGGATCGACATGATCGAGTCCCCGCCGAGCGCGAAGAAGGAATCGTGCGCTCCGACCCGCCCGAGTCCCAGCACTTCGGCGAAGACGGCGGCCAGTGTCTCCTCGGTGGGTGTCGACGGCGCCTGGACGTCAGCGCCCGGGATCGCGAACTCCGGTGCCGGCAGGGCCCGATGGTCGAGCTTTCCGTGCGCGGTCAAGGGGAGAGCGGCCATGTGCACGAGTGCGGACGGAACCATGAAGTCCGGAAGTCGCTCGGAGACGAAGCGGCGGATCTCGTCGATGCGGGTACTCGCGGCGGGGTCGTTGACGTATCGAGCGAGTGGACCGATCGGTCCCGCCGGGAGATACACATCCGTCACGGCGGCGGGATAGGTGTCGTTCGTCTCCCCGGCGATGAAGACGGCGTCCATCCCGCCCGGCGTGGGGGACCAGGTCACCGCGACCGAGTATCCGAGTTCCTTTCCGACGGAATCCAAGTCGTGCGGCATCCAGCCGTCTTGCGTCGGAGCTCCGTCGAGCAGGTTCTGCACCGGCACGTCATCGGGTGCCTCGTCGAGCCGGTCGGCCAGCGCGACGGCACGCACCAGCCCGGCGTGCGGTACCCCGTCGACACGCAACATGTCCGGCCGATGTGCGCGGAGGTGGTCGCACAGGGCCGCCATCGTTCCCCACCGGTGCCACGGTTGCCTCGGGGCGTCTCCGAGGGAGCGGACCGGCGCCGGACCGGTACGCAGGATCACCTGATAGCGGTGGCAGCTGAGTTCGTTGACCGCGCGCATCCGGCCGAGCTGGGTCTCTGTCCCCGTGATGCCGGTCAGGTGCTGCGGCAGTGAGGTGAAGAATTCGGGAGCGAGCAGCAATTCCCGCTCGGTGAGCATCGCTCGGCGGACCCGTTCGCGAACGACCGATGCGGTGTCTGTCACGCCGGCACGCGCGAGTTCCACTCCGGCCGCGAACTGTGGCAACGATGCCAGGTTCCGAACGTCGCCGAGGTACAGCGCCCCGCCGGGCGTGAGCAGTCGCAGTGCCTTTCCGAGTACCTCGAGCAGATACGCGGCGTCGGGGAAGTACTGGACCACCGAGTTGAGCACCACGGTGTCGAAGTGGCCTTCGGGAAGACCGTCGGTCACGTGAGCGGGCTGCGTCCGCAGCCGCACCCGCTGCGCCCACGGTTGTCCGGCCACCTTGACACGCAGCGACGCGATCGCCGATGCGGCGAAGTCCGTCGCCCAGTACTCGCCGCATTCGGGGGCGAGTTCGGCGAGCAGCAATCCCGAGCCCGCGCCGAGTTCGAGCAGCCGGTGCGGTCGCAGCGTCCGGATCGACTGCACGGCCGCGTCCCGCCACTGCCGCATCTCGTCGAGGGGCAGTGGTCGACCGGTGGCGCTGGCGTTCCAGCCGCCGAAGTCCTCGTCGAGCGACAGTGCCGGTGAGGCGGGGACGGCCGCCGCCGCGTCCGAGTACACGTCGTCGTACAGAGCCTGCCAGCGCTCGACCGCTTCCGACTCCCGGGCTGCCTCCGCCCGCAGGGTCAGGTCCCGGTCGAGGACGACATATCCGACCAGCTGCGTGCTCGCGATGTCACCCGGTACCGCGCGCGGGACCACCGCCGCCTGTGCGACTGCGGGATGGGAAGTCAGGACCGCCTCGACCTCACCGGGCTCGACCCGGAATCCACGGATCTCGAGCTGGTCGTCGACGCGGCCGACGAATTCGAGGTCTGCGGCTCTCACCCGCCCGGTTTCCGTGCGTTCGCGGGACCGCCATGTCACGAGATCCCCCGACCGGTACATCCGCTGCCCGGGCGCCCCGAACGGGCATGCGACGAACCGGCCCGCCGTCATCGCCGGCCGGCCGTGGTAGCCGCGTCCGACGCCCGCGCCGGCCAGGTACAGCTCCCCGGGCACCCCGACCGGTACCGGTTGCAGGCCGGCATCGAGCACGAACACCTGCACGCCCTCGATGGGTGTTCCGATCGGCACCGAGCTGCTGCCCGGTTCGTGGGTGGTCGGCACCGGATACAGGGTGGCGCAGACGGTGGTCTCCGTCGGTCCGTATGCGTTGACCTCGAGGGGGCCGGGATGCGCGGCGCGGAAGCGGTCGACGGCCGCCGGGAACAGCGCCGCACCAGCCGTGACCACCTGGTCCACGTGATCCCATACCCCGTCCGTGGCGATGCCGGGATCGGCAAGCAGATGGAACATCGGAGTCGAGACGAACACGGCTGTGACACCGTGGTCGAGCACCGTCTGCGCGATATCCATCGGATCTGCCGGCCCGGGCGGGGCGAGCACGAGCTCGGCGCCGGTGAGCAGGGCCGGCCAGATTTCGTACACGGACGCATCGAATCCCGGCGAGGACGTCATCGACATCCGCTCCCGCGGCCGGTTCGCGGGCCAGCCGTGCGAGACCAGGTGGACGAGATTGCGGTGGGTGATCGTCACGCCCTTCGGCACGCCGGTCGAGCCCGAGGTGTAGATGAGATATGCCGGATGCTCGGGACGCAGTGGCATTCGCCGATCGGAATCGGTGACGGGACCGACTCGCGTCGTCGGGTCGCCGACCGATGCTCCGCCGGGGTCGAGGAGCAGCACGGGGCATGCCGGGGACCGCAATCGACCGGCGACGACAGCGTCGCTCAGCACCAGGAGCGGGGCGGCGTCCTCGAGGATGAACCTGGTGCGTTCACCGGGATAGCCCGGGTCGATCGGCAGATACGCGCCGCCGGCCGTCGACACCGCCAGCAGGGCCACGATCGATGCCGCCGAACGATCCAGGGCGACCGCCACGACCGACTCCGGGCCCACCCCGAGGTCGATCAACCGGTGGGCCAATCGGGTCGCGCGAGCCGCCAACTCCCGGTACGTCCACTGTTCGGTACCGGACGTGAGCGCCACCGCATCCGGGTCGGCGGACACCTGCCGGGCGAACAGCATCGGTACCGTTGTGTCCGGGACGGTCACCGTCGTGCCGTTCCACTCCTGCAACACCTGCACGCGCTCGTGCGGTTCGAGCAGGTCCACCAGGACGAAGCGGCGTTGCGGACACGTCACCATCGACGTGAGAACCCGGACGAAGCGCGCCGCGATCTGCTGCACGGTGCTGCGATCGAACAGATCGCTCGCGTACTCGATCGTTCCCCGCATCCCTCCGGGCGAATGCGGTGTCGCCGGCACATCGGACAGGCTGAAGAACAGGTCGAATCGGGCCACGCCGGCCGTCACCGGCTCCATCGCGACCTGGAGCCCGGGATAGTCGAGCACAGGAAGCGGGTTGTTCTGCAACGCCATCGCGACCTGGAACAATGCGTGATGCGCGGTGGACCGGACCGGATTGAGCAGTTCGACGAGACGTTCGAACGGCGCGTCCTGATTCTCGTACGCGGCCAGCGCCTTTGCCCGCACCTGGTCGAGAACCGCTGTGAAATCGTCGAGTCCGGACAGATCCACGCGCAGCACCCAGGAGTTGACGAAGAACCCCACCAGGTCGGCCAGCAGCTCATCGGTACGGCCCGCTACCGGACCGCCGATGAGGATGTCGGTTCCGGCGCCGAGCTTGTGCAGTAGCACGGCCAGTGCCGACTGCATCACCATCGATGTGGTCGCTCCGCGTGAGCGGGCCAGCTCGTCGACTGCTTCCCGCAGCGACGCATCGACGGTGAACTCGACCGTTCCGCCCTCGAACGACTGCACCGGAGGCCGGATTCGATCCGTCGGCAAGCGGAACTGCTCCGGCGCATCCGCCAATTCTGCTCGCCAGTACTCGAACTGGCGATAGAGCATACTGTCCGGATCGGTCTCCGTACCGAGCATCTCCCGCTGCCACAGCGCGTAGTCCGCATACTGCACCGGCAGCGGATCCCAGTTCGGCGCCGATCCTGCGGCCCGGGCCGCGTATGCGGTCATGACGTCGCGCACCAGGGGGACCATGGAGGCGCCGTCGCCGGCGATGTGGTGGAGCACGAGCACCAGAACGTGCTCGTCGGGAGATTGCCGAAGCAGCGCCGCGCGTATGGGGATTTCGGTGGAGAGATCGAAGCGGTACGCGACCTCCGCCCCGACCGCGTCGGCCATGAGTTCGCCGGACACCGTTGTCACGGGGAGCGACAGCGTGACCTCGTCGACCGGCAGGATCTGTTGGAAGGGAATGCCCTCTTCCTCCCCGAACACCGTGCGCAGGCTCTCGTGGCGGGTGACCACATCGGTGAAGGCCGCCACCATGGCCGCGACGTCCACTTCCCCGCGGAGACGCGCCGCCATCGGAAGGTTGTACGTCGTCGACGGCCCCTCGTATCGGTGGATGAACCACAGTCGACTCTGGGCGTAGGACAACGGAATCCGCTTCGGCCGCCGCTGCGGGACGAGCGGCGGCCGCGCAACACCGCACTCCGCGAGCCGCGGTACCAGTCCGGCGACGGTCGGGGCCTCGAAGACGGTCCTGATCGGTACCTCGGCCCGTAGGGTCGCGCGGATCCGGGCGACGAGTCCCGTGGCCAGCAGCGAGTCCCCGCCGAGGTCGAAGAAGCCGTCGTCGAGGCCTACCCGGTCGGGAGCGACGCCGAGTACCTGGGCGAAGGCCCCAACCAGGGTCCGTTCCAGCGCCGTGCGCGGCGGCCGGTACGCCGATCCTCCGAACGTCGGGACCGGCAGTGCATTCCGGTCGATCTTGCCGTTGGCGGTGACGGGCATCGCGGCCAGCACCACCACTACCGCGGGCATCAGGAAGTCGGGCAGCGCGGTCGCCACCGACTTCTGTACCTCTGCCCCGTCGACGACCTCGCCCGGGCGGGGCACCACGTAGCCCACGAGATGCTCGATTCCACCGTCGACCCGGAGCACCGCCACTGCCTGACCCACCCGGTCGTGGCGGAGCAACGCCGCCTCCACCTCGCCGAGCTCGATTCGCCGGCCTCGCAGCTTCACCTGAAGATCCGCGCGTCCGACGTACTCGAGCCGCAGCAGCGAGGTTCCGCCGACCGGTGCGCTCGTCCCGGTCGACCAGCGCATCAGGTCTCCGGTGCGGTACATCCGCCGCCCCGGTGCCCCGAACGGATCCGCCACGAACCGCGTCGCGGTGGTCCCGGACCGGCGGTGGTACCCCCGCGCCAGAGCCGGTCCCGACAGGTAGAGTTCCCCGACGACGCCGACGGGTACGGGATGCAGGCGTGCGTCGAGCACGATCGCTTCGAATCCCGGCCCCGGATTCCCGAGTCCGACGCCGTCGCCGGGCAGAAGATCGTCGGTCGTCGCCTGCACCGTGGCCTCGCTGGGACCGTACCCGTTGACCATGCGCCGGCCCGGTGCCCACCGCTCCACGAGGCCCGGGGGACACGATTCGCCGCCGACGATCACGAAGACCAGGTCGTCCAGACTTCTCGGGTCGAGGGTGGACAGGACCGCCGGGGTGGTACACCAGTGCGTGACGTGCTCGGCGGCGAGCAGTCGTGCGAGTTCGGTGCCGCCGTACACCCCGGAGGGTGCTACGACCAGCTGAGCCCCGACACCGAACGCGAGGAGCATCTCGAGCACTGCCAGGTCGAAACTGGGCGACGCGCCGTGCCATACGCGCGCCCCCGGCTCGGCCGATGCCGCCGCAAAGGCCACGAGGTTCGCCAGTCCGCGATGCGTGATCACGACACCTTTCGGCGTCCCCGTCGACCCCGAGGTGTAGATCAGGTACGCCGGATGATCCGCCCTCAGCGGCATCACGCGGTCCGTATCGGCCACCGTCGTCCCGCGCCGGGCCGGCGGGTCGGCCATCCGGGGATCGTCGAGCACCACCCACCGCACGCGTTCCGGCATCCGAGCACGCTGGGAGAGCGTCGTCAGTCCCAGGACCGCGCCGCAGTCGTCCAGCATGAACTCGATCCGCTCGGCCGGGTAGGTCGGATCCACCGGCACGAACGCCGCGCCCGTCTTGGTTACCGCCCATACCGCCACCACCGAGTCGGCCGACCGCTCGATCCCGATCGCGACGAAGCGTTCCGGACCCGCACCGAGGTCGATCAGGCGCCGTGCCAGTCGGTTCGTCTGCTCGTCGAGTGTTCGGTAGGAGATCTGGACCGTCCCACACGACACCGCAACGGCCTCCGGGTCCGCGGACGCCGCAGCCGCGAGGATGTCCGGCAGACGTCGCACCGGGACTCCGGCCGGACCGCGCGCCGGTACCAGAGTCTCCCGTTCCTCCGGGCCGAGCAGATCGATGTCGCCGATCCGCACGGACGCATCCGCCGCGATCGCCGTCAGAATCCGCGTGAACCGGCTCGCGAACCCGCAGACGGTCCCCTCGGCGATCGGCTCGGTCGCATACCGCATGCTCACGCTCATGCCGGTGGTGATGCGGTTCCGCCGCTCGGTCACGGAGATCTGCAGGTCCGCCGTGCCGAAGCACATGCTGGCGTAGGTCGTTGCCGTGCCCGTAACCGGCTCGCCGGCGGAAGACTGTGCCTCGACGTGATGTTCGAGCGTCACCCGATACAACGGTGACCGAGTCCCGTCCTGACTCGGACCCAGTGCCTCGGCCAGGCGTCGCGGGGACACGTCGGCATGTTCGAAGGCCTCCCGGTCGGTTCGGCCGAGCTGCGCAACCAGGTCGTCGAATCTCGTCGCGGAACCGGCACGAGCACGCAGGACGAGGATGCCGATGGCATCGTCCACCTCGGCGTCGGATACTCCGGTGCGCGGAACCGGAGTGCCGATCGCGACGTCGTCGACACCGCCGAGGCGTGCCAACAGTACCGACACCGCGGCATGCAGCACGACGAACGAATCGACGTGCTGCTCGGCGGCCAGCGCGACCACGGCGCGGCACGAGTCGTCGTCGATCGGGAACCGAACTGTCGCAGAATCTTTCGTGCGGCGGATCGGCGAGGGGCCGATCGGCAGCTCCGGCGGCGTGGGCAGCCCCGCCAGCGTCGATGCCCAGAAGTCCACGAGCGATGCGTCCCGGAAGCGGCGTTCCGCCTCACGCGCGCTCGTGCGATGGATGGAGCCGAGGGGGGTTCCCGGATCCGCAGCGACGAATTCTTCGAGAAGTTCCGCGATCTGGGTGCACTGCCGGCGTATCTCGTCTTCTCGATACCGATTCGGATTCGCGCGGAATTCGATCGTGGTCGCCGCCGGTGAACCGGCGGGACAGACACTGATCATTCGATCGCCGACCGGTCCCCGGGACAGGACATGGACGGTACCGGGGACCGCGCCCAGTCCCAGCTCCTGCTCGAAGAGCATCACATTGACGAGGGGCACCGAGAAGCGGGACACCGCGTTCCCCGTGGAGCGCCGGATGTCCTCGATCCCGCAGCCCTGATGGCGTAACGCTCCCAGCAGTTCGAGCTGCATCCGCCCGACCAGCTCACCGAGCGTGTCCTCGGCGTGAACCGCGATCCGCAGCGGGACGACGTTGACCAACATGCCGGCCGAATGTCGTAGCTGTGCGGTTGTGCGAGCGGAGACAGGGATGTTGACGAGTACGTCGCCGCTGCCGGACAGCCGCGAGAAGAAGCATGCGAAAGCCGCGAGAACGACCGCCGTCGGCGTTGCGTTCATCGTCTTGGCGGACCCCTGCAGGTGATCGGAGGCGGCTGGGGACAACTCCGCAGTCTCGACGAGGGACGTGACGGCCGGAGGCACTGCGGTGTCTCCGGTTCCGTTGGGCGCGGCCAGCATCCGCTGCGACCAGTAGTCACGATCGGCGGCGAACCTGCGCGATGCTCGATACTTCCGGTCCCGTTCGTACAGGGTGCGGAGGTCTGTCGACGGTCCGGCGTCCGCCGCGCGGCCCTCGAGTGCGGCGGCGTACAACTCCGCGCCCCGATTCATAAGGATCATTGCCCCGTAACCGTCCAGCACGATGTGATGGGCTTTGACGTAGACCAGGAAGTCGGAGTCGTCGATGCACAGGACCGCGATCTTGCACATCCGGTCGGCGAGCAGGTCGACGGGGCGTTCGACGTCTCGCCGGAGCCACTCCTCGGCGGCGGCCCTCGGCTCACGCCGGTCGCGGAAGTCCAGAATCTCCGTCCGGAAGTCGAGTTCCCGATCGACGATCTGGAACGGGCGCCCGTCGATCTCGATCAGGCGCAGGAAGACGGTCTCGAACTCGCGACCGGCGGTTTCGGACACGGCACGCAACAGATCGAGATCCAACGGCCCGGGAAATTCCACGTACTGGGCGATGACGAAGGGGACCTGGGGGGCGAGCTGCTGCGCCAACCAGATCCCGTACTGAGCCGGTGACAAGGGGAACGCTTCGGGGGGGATCCGACTATCGGGGAATGGATGTGCGTGGTGGCGTAGGGATGGGGCGGCCATATCGGTCCCTTGTGTCCTGGAAAAGACGGTGGCGCATCCGATGCGGGACGCTGTGCGCGACGAACGAACGGGCGCACTGTCTCGGCCGGCGCTCGTGGGAGGTTTCAGGAACGGGCACAGCCCTTCACGGAATTGCCACCGACAATCGGTGGCAATTCAGGCGGGCGGGCTGATATCGGTGCAAGAGAAGATGCCGATGCGCAACCTTCTTTCCGCGTGCGCCCCGGTCCGGGCCGTCGCACCGGAAGCGGGGTGGCCCGTTCCCTGCGACGGCCGGGGTGATTCCCGCGGCTGTGTGAGCCGGCGTGCTTGCACAGCATAGGCTCCCGCCTGCTCGCGTCGCAATATTCGGGATTCCATATCGGCAAGGTGGGAAGAGTCCGGACCGTTCTGTCGTGATCGGTGCGCAGCCCGCCCTGCCTCTTTTGATACTCAGGGCACAACGTTGAGGAACGTATGGGAATTGTCGGACCCGGAGTGTGTGATTCCGGAAGTTACGCCAATTCGACTCCGTGATTCCGGGCGTACAACCGTCTTCCGGTCTGCTCTGCGTCAGTGCTCGGGTGCACGGGCGCGGAAAGGATTTTCGACCGAGTGGGGGCACGCGATTTCCTCACCGAATTCGATTCCGGAAGGTGAATGCAGAATTTCGCGAATCGGCGGAACAACTTCGATCGTCTCTTCGATTCGGGTCACACGGTTTCTCGCATTCGATTCCCCGGAAATCGGGGCCGTGAGAAATCGGCGATTCGAGGAATCGGCGCGCACCCCTCGGAATTCGGAGAAAAACGACGAACGACGATCGGCGGGCGGTGACGTCTCACGGTCCGCCCGGCTGCCCGGGCGGCGTCGGAGCCGGGTGGTCCCGGTTGCCCGCGGCCGCGTCGGTGGCCGAGTTCGCGACCGTGCCACCGAGCGCGAGGAGTTCGTCGAGTTTCTCCTGAGGGACCGGGATCGGTAGGAACGTCAGGAACTGGGCCATGCGCATCGATTCGACCATGCGCAGCAGCCCGGCGTGTTCCTGCGGATCCGGGGTGGGAGCGGAACCCGTCGCCCCGGCGAGGACCTCGAGGAACGCCGGTCCCACCGTCGGATGCGAGAACCATTCACCCACCGTCGATTCCATCGAGAGAGGGCGCGAGACCACATCGCCCGCGAGCGTGACGGTGCGCGCCTCGAGCACCGTGGCGGCGTCGGCGCACACCTGGATCGCGTATTCACCGAGCGCCACGACCCAGTCGTCGAGCTCGACGTCCCAGTACGCGAAAGCCCTTCGTTCCAAGGTCAACTCGACGTCGCGCGCCTCGCCGGGCGCCAGCTCGATCTTCTCGAACGCCCGCAGTTCGCGCACCGGGCGTCGCACCGGACCGGCGTCGGTGGCGACGTACACCTGCACCACGTGCTTGCCGGCACGGTCGCCGGCGTTGCGCACGCGCACGCGCACCGCGACGGTGCCGTCGCCCCCCAGCGCGACGTCGAGGGACTCGGTGACGAACGTCGTGTAGCTCAGGCCGTGTCCGAACGGGTAGCGGACGGCGCGGCGCAGGGTTTCGTAGCCGCGGTAACCCACCATGACGCCCTCGCCGTAGCGGACGTGCCCCTGCTCGCCGGGGAAGTTGAGGTACGAGGGGGTGTCCTCGAGTCGCAGCGGGACGGTCTCGGCGAGGTGTCCGGACGGGTTGGCGACACCGAGCAGCAGATCCGCGATCGCCGACCCGCCGGCCTGCCCGAGCAGCCAGCCGTCGAGGATCGCATCGACCTCGTCGTGCCAGCCCTCGAGCGAGACCACGCCGCCGTGGGCGAGGACGACGACCGTGCGCGGTGCCGCCTGCGCGACGGCCCGCACGAGGGCGACCTGCACCGGCGGCAGGTCGAGCGTGTCGCGGTCGAAGCCCTCGGATTCCTCACGTTCGGTGAGGCCGGCGAACACGACGGCCACGTCGGCGGCGGCCGCCACGCGCACCGCCTCGTCGAGCAGGGCCCGGGCATCGCCGTCCGCTCCGAGCGGGAAGCCGTCGGCCGCGGACACCGTCAGGCCGTGGGCCGCGGCGAGCGCGCGGACGGCGTCGAGCGCCGGATCGACCCGGGTCGGCGCGATGTGCGAGCTTCCGCCGCCCTGGAATCGGGGGGTGGCGGCGAACGATCCCAGCACCGCGACGTGCTGCCCGCGGCGCAGCGGGAGGACGCCGTCGTCGTTCTTCAGCAACACCGCGCAGTCGGCGGCGAGCCGGCGCGCAAGCGCGTGCTGGCCGTCGAGGTCGAGGTCGCCGGCGGCGGGCCGCACGAGGTCCGACAGGGCCAGGACCCGGTGGGCGCTCGCCTCGACGAGACGCGGGTCGAGGCGGCCGTCGCGCACGGCGTCGACCACCTGCCGGTCGGTGCCGCCGCCGCTGCCCGGCATCTCGAGGTCGAGCCCGGCCGTGACCCCGGCCACCCGGTCGGCGACGGCGCCCCAGTCGGAGACGACGACCCCGGTGAATCCCCACTGCTCGCGGAGCACCTCGGTGAGCAGCCATCGGTTCTCGGCCGCAGATACGCCGTTGACCTTGTTGTAGGAGCACATGACCGCCGCGGGCCGGGCCTCGGCGACGACTCGTTCGAAGGCGGGCAGGTAGATCTCGCGCAGGGTCCGGTCGTCGACGTCCGCGCTGACCCGCATCCGGTCCGTTTCCTGGTTGTTGGCGGCGAAGTGCTTGACGCACGCCCCGACCCCCACGGACTGGAGACCCCGCACGTGCGCCGCACCGAGGACGCCGGAGAGCAGCGGGTCCTCCGAGTAGTACTCGAAGTTGCGTCCGCACAGCGGTGAGCGCTTGATGTTGACGCCCGGCCCGAGGACCACGTGCACGCCGAGGGCGCGCGCCTCCCGTCCCACGGCGCGGCCCACCTCCTCGGCGACGCTCCGGTCCCAGCTCGAGCCGACGGCGACGGCGAGCGGGAAGCACGTCGCGGGCAGGCTGGCGTGCAGGCCGAGGTGGTCGCTGTCGCCGGACTGACAGCGCACGCCGTGCGGGCCGTCGGTCAGGACGACACTCGGAATCCCGGCCTCCTCGATGGCCTCGGTGCTCCAGAAGTCGTGGCCGGACAGCAGGGCGGCCTGCTGTTCGTGGGTCAGGTCGGGGCGCGTGGTCATCGCCGGTGTCCTTCCGTCCGCGACGATTCGCCGGGGCTGCGCGGCGCGTCGACGGCGCGGGGGTGCTCGGCGACGGCCAGCCGGCGGGCCCGTACCAGCGCGACCGCGAACGCCGGGACGGCGAGCACGAACAGCGGCAGGCTCGCGCCGGTGGTGGGCTCGAACAGCACGAGCAGCAGCGGCAGCGCGAAGCCCAGGTAGGTGCCGACGTAGAAGACGCCGGTCAGCGTCCCGCGCGAGGTCTTCGGCGCGAGTGACTCCAGGTCGAGCAGGCCCTCGCGCAGGCACAGCCCGTAGGCCACCCCGAGCACGGGTGCCGCGACGGGCAGCAGCCACAGCGGCGGGTGCGCCCCGCCGGCGCCGACGAGGAGGAACCCGAGTCCGGCGAGGACGGCGCCGGCCGTCCCGGCCTGCGGGCCCCACTCCCGCCGACGGGCCACGGCCTGCGCGACGATCCCGGAGCCCAGGGCGAGCAGCGCCGCGGCCCCGGTCAGCGCCGGTCCCGCGTACGCGCTCGCGACCCGGGCCGGAAACGTCACGAAAGCGACTGTGACGCAGGCGAACACCCAGGGTGCCAGCGGCAGCGACCAGGACAGCGCACCGGCCACCGACCGGCCGTGTCCCGGCACGACCGGCTGCAGGTCCGCCGCCGCGTAGTGGGCCGGCCGGCTCCACACCGTCGCGGCGGTGACGGCCGCGGCCGACAACGCGGCCGAGAGCACGAACGGCAGGGACAGCGGCCGGGGGCCGAACTCGGCGAGCAGACCGGACACGAAAGGCCCCAGGGCGAATCCGGAGCTGAGCGCGACGCCGGCGAGCACCGTGCCGACCTTCCCGCGCAGGTCGGTGGCCCAGGCCGTGCCCGCACCGATGGCCAGGCCCGCGCCGATGCCCACGACGAGGCGGCCCGCGACGAGTCCGGCGGCGTCGTGCCGGACGAGCAGCAGCACGGTGCCGACGAGGGCGATCGTCGCACCGGGGAGGACGACCGCCGCACGGCCGGTCCGGTCCGAGAGTGCGCCGCCGCCGACGAGACCGGGCAGCAGCCCGAGCGCATAGATGCCGAACACCCCGTCGAGCAGCGCGCGCGAGAGGCCTTCGTGCTCGCGCAGGACGGGGATCATCGCGGCGAAGTGGTTCGCCGCCCACCCGGTGGTGACGAGGACGGCCAGCACGCCGGCCAGGGCCCGGCTCAGCTGTCGTGCCGGTGCAGGTGCTGCTGTGGTCATCGTTCGTCCTCTCGCCGGGGCCGGACCCGTCACGCTAACCGACCGGCCGCTCGGGACGCACCGGCGGATGCTCCGAGGGATGTCGAGCGGCTGCGGTCGGGGCCCGATGCTCGAACGTGTGAACGTGTGCACTGCACAGGACGTGGTAGATCTCGACTCTCCGCCGAGCGAGTCGCGCACCATCGGAATGTCATGGGCGTCGAGCGCGAGCAGCTCGGTGGAACGGTGACGATCAGCAGGGCCGCGCCGGATCGAGGGCGCGGATCAGGAAGCTGAGCTGGTCACGCAGCATCCGTTGTTGCCAAGGACCGTCGTAGACGTCGAAGTGATCGACGGGGTACTCGCACAACAGTGCAGTGGCCCCTGCCCTCTTCGCGGTCCTGCGCGCGGCGACGGGCGGTGCGACACGGTCGTGTGTGCCCACCTGCACAAGGATTGGGCAGCCAAGGCGGCCGGCAGCGATGATGGGCCGGTTCACGGCCACCTCCAGTGCTGTGCGCGCGCAGATTTCGTTGCGCCACGTCGGTCCGGCGATCGAGGTGTAGGCCTCCTCGGCGCCGGAGGCGCTGATGATCGCCACCTTTCCCGGCCGCGCCACCACCGGGATGTGGTGCGGCCGGCGTCCGGTAATCCGGCGAGCGAGGTCGCGCAACCCGTGGCCGGTGGTGCGCACCAGTTGACCGGCTCCGGCGTAGCGGGCGATCTGCATCGCGGCTGCCAGTCCGTCGGTCGCGGGGGTCATCGATACGATTGCCGCGACGCGCCTGTCCTGCGCGGCGACTGCGACGACATGACCACCGGAGTACGACGTTCCCCACAACGCGATTCGATCGGCGTCCACGCCGGGCAGGTGACGGGCGGCGGCGATCGCCGCGTGATAGTCCTGGCGCTGACGCCGGAAGGAAACATCCTGGCGCGGTGTTCCTTCCGAGTCGCCGAAGCCGCGGTAGTCGAAGACCAATACGTCGATGCCGCTGTCGGCGAACCCGTCGGCATAGCCGATCAGGCCGGTGTCTCGGGTGCCGCCGAAGCCGTGTGCCATCACCACACACGGCCGGCCGGCCGTGCCGGCCAGCACGTCGGAGGTAGCCGGAACATGCCAGGCGGCGCAGGCGACGCCGTGGCTGGGGAAGGTCAGGTCCTTCTTCATCTCGGTCGCTCCGTTCCTACGACGCGACGGCAGCCGTGCGGCTGGGCGCGAACTCGAGCGCCGGATCCTCGACCGGCCCGCGACGCAGCCGCTCGACGTCCTTCTCGTAGGCCATCTGTACCGTCCACGGGCCGCTGGTGCCGCCGCGCGGGAACTTCGCGACGGCCCGCTGGACATATCCCGAGCTCATCTCGACCACGGGGACACGGTCCATGTGCGGATCGTCGAGCACTGGTTCGACGGTGCCGTAGCCGTGGCTGTCCATGTAGTCGAGCAGTCGGCAGAAGTGCTCGCACACCAAGTCCACCTTGAGGGTCCAGGAGATGTTCGTGTAGCCCAGCGCGAACACGAGATTCGGCACACCGGACAACATCATCGCCTTGTAGACCGTCGTGTCGGGCAGGTTCACGCGCCGCCCGTCCACGCTCAGCGCGATCTTGCCGAACGGTGTCATGTTGAGTCCGGTCGCCGTGACGACGATGTCGGCGGCCAACTCCTGACCCGATTCCAGCAGAATCCCCTCCTCGGTGAACCGCTTGATCCGGTCGGTCACCACCGAGGCATGCCCGGCGGATATCGCCTTGAACAGATCCCCGTCGGGGACCATGCACAGGCGCTGGTCCCATGGGTTGTAACGCGGGGTGAAGTGGGTGTCTACGTCGAAGCTCTTGGGCAGCTGCCGGCGCACATCGGCGATCAACAGCTTGCGCATGAGCTTGGGCGCGCGCTGGCAGGCCTTGTAGATCCCGCGGTTGAGCATGATGTTCTTGCGCCGGACGATCCGGTGCGCTCGGGTGGGACCGACCACCTTGTTCAGGGTGTTCGCGATCGCGTCCTCGGCCGGTATCGAGAACACGTAGCTCGGCGAGCGCTGCAGCATCGTGACATGACCGGCCTTGCCGGCCATCGACGGGATCAGCGTCACGGCGGTCGCGCCGGAGCCGATGACCACCACGCGCTTGCCGGCGTAGTCGAGGTCCTCGGGCCAGTGCTGCGGGTGGATCAGCCGGCCCGCGAACTCCTCCACACCCTCGATGTCGGGCGTGAAGCCTTCCTCGTAGTCGTAGTAGCCGGTGCCCAGGAACAGGAATCGCGCGGTGAAGTGCACGTGCTCGGCGCTGCCGGACGATTGCGCGGTGACGGTCCAGTATCCGTCCGCCGAGGAGAACTCTGCGCCGATAACCCGGTAGCCGAAACGAATGTGCTGGTCGAGACGGTTCTCGGTGACGGTCTGCCTCAGGTAATCCATGATGATGTGCCCGTCTGCGATCGACTTCCGATGCGTCCACGGCTTGAACCCGTAGCCGAAACTCGGCATGTCCGAGTCCGAGCGAATGCCCGGGTAGCGGAACAGGCTCCACGTGCCGCCGATCGAATCCCGGCCCTCCAGGACTGCGAACGTCGTACCGGGACGGCGTGTCTGGAGGTGATACGCCGCGCCGATGCCGGAAATGCCGGCGCCGACGATCAAGACGTCGAAATGCGTGCTTGCCGTATGGCGACCGGTCGGCTCGGTGGTCGTCGGGATGCTCATGGTCGGTCTCCTCGAGCGGTGCGCTGGGGCGTGACGGCGTTCACAGTAGGACCGCAACGGCACCCGTTGACATGTATGCCGGCACACTATTCGCACCCATATGTGTGCTGTGGCACACTTGGTACGTGCTCCGTGAGCCAGTGGCACCCGAAGTTGTTTCCCTCGTCGGTGACGTCGCCGAATTGATGCTGCGTGAACTCGATCAGCTCGTCGCCGAGATGGACGCCGCCGAGGTGGCGGTGGCCCCGATGCTGGGCGCGGACGCGGCGATCGTCGCGGAGATGTCGGCGAGCAACCGCGCCAATGCCGCGCGCCTGCTGACCACCCTCGCTCGGCGTGACGTCGGAGGCGCGCCGATCGACGTGCCGCCCGAAGCCCTCGACGTCGTCCGCACCGTCGTGCGCCGCGGCATCGACCTCGAGGTGATCTACCAGGCCTACCGCCGGGGCCAGAACGTCGCCTGGCAGCGGTTTCTGGCTCATGCCGGACGGATCGTCCCGCCGGGGCCACAATTCGTGGAGTTGTTGGAGGTCACCTCGCAGCTGATGTTCGATTACGTCGACCATGTCGTGAGCCGTGTCATCGCCGACGCCCAGCGGGAACGCGAGGAGGTGCTCGGCGGCGCGCTGGCCCGCCGCGCCGAGACCGTGCACCTGATCCTCGACGGCGCCCCGATCGACCCCCGCCGAGCCGGCGAACGCCTCGGATACCAGCTCGCTCGCCACCACACCGCACTCGTCCTGTGGGCCGAACCGGCGGGCGGGACGCAGGGGGCACTGGAGTCTGCCGCGACGCTGCTGGCCCAGGCCGCCGGCGCCCGCAC
Source organism: Rhodococcus aetherivorans (assembly GCF_011058165.1). Classification (GTDB taxonomy): domain Bacteria; phylum Actinomycetota; class Actinomycetes; order Mycobacteriales; family Mycobacteriaceae; genus Rhodococcus; species Rhodococcus aetherivorans. The sequence goes on along the minus strand of NZ_JAALEG010000012.1, from coordinate 9,650 downwards.
ACCCCTCACACTGCCCGCGGGCACCTCGACGCTGTGGGCGTGGTTGGGCACCGAATCCGAACCCGCGCTCGGCACACTGCGCGGAGAAATCACCAAGGCGCAGTCGAACATTCGGGTCGCCGTCGGCCCCACCCGAGCGGGCATCACCGGCTTCCGCCGATCACACGACGCCGCGCTGGCCATTCAGCGCCTGGTCAGCGGGCAACGCGACGGCGACCGCGTCGCGCTCTACCGCGAGCTCGAGGTCGCCACGTTGGCCGCTCGCGACCTGGACCGGGCGGCCGAATTCGTCGCCACAACACTGGGCCCGCTCGCTGCGGACACACCCAGCGCGGCTCGTCTCCGCCAGACATTGCGGGTGTTCCTCGAGGAAGCCGAGAACGCCCCTCGCGCCGCCGCACGCCTGCACACCCACCGCAACACCATCCTGCAGCGTGTCGGCCGCGCAACCGAACTGCTCGGCCACCGCCCCGGCGAGCGCAGGCTTCCCGTCGAGCTCGCGCTGGAGTTGGCTCACCACATCGGGCCGCGAGTCCTGGCCCGTGACTGAGGGACAACGCCCGCGGTCGGTGGGCAGGGACCGGTCTCGACGCCCGGCGGGTTCCCGCCTCCGTCCGCAGTGCTCGCGTCGGGCCGGTAGGGGCGCAGCGTCACGTCGCACTCGCCCGTATCGGGTGCTGGCAGCCAGTTGGATCACTCGCCCATCCTCACTGTCAGCGCAGCACCTCCCGGGCGGTCCGCCGGACGGCGTCGGTGAGCGCGTCGAGCACCGGCGACTCGAGCCGCCATCGCTGCCAGTACAGCGGCACGTCGAACGGGTCGTCCGCGGCGAGGAACACGAGCCCGCCGGTGTCGGTGAGCATCGGTTCCGGCAGCATGCCCCAGCCGAGGCCGAGCCGCGCCGCCTCGACGAACTCGGCGGCGCCGGGCACGTAGTGCCGGGGCGGGTCGAGCCGACGCCGGGTGCGGCGCCGCAGGAACCGGTCCTGCAGGTCGTCCTTGCGGTCGAAGCTCAGCATCGGGGCCTGCCGCAGCGACTCGGCGCCCGCGCCGCCGGGAAACCAGCGGTCCGCGAAGTCGACGCTCGCCATCGCGTGATACCGCATGGCGCCGAGCCTTTCGGAGACGCACCCCTGCACCGGCTCGGGCACCGACGTCACGGCGGCCATCGCGGTGCCGTCCCGCAGGCGCGCGGGGGCGTGGTACTCGTCCTCGCGGTGCAGTTCGAACAGCGCGCGATGACGCTCGGGCATGCGGGCCAGGGCGCGCAGCATCCACGTCGACATCGAGTCGGCGTTGACGACGAGGGGAACCGACACGTACTCGTCCCGGCCGGCGGTCAGCCCGAGCGCCTCGGCGGTGTCCTGCTCGAGCCGCGCCACCTGCCGTGCCAGCCGCATCACCGCCTCGCCCGCGGCGGTCGCGGACACCGGACGGGTGCGCCGCACCAGGACCCGGCCGGCCTGCTGCTCGAGGGCCTTGATCCGCTGGCTCACCGCGGAGGGGGTGACGCGCAGGACGGCGGCCGCGCCGTCGAAGGTGCCCTCGTCCAGCACCGCGGCGAATGTCCGCAGCTGCGCGAAGTCCAGATCCATATGAAGCAACTCTAACGGTACTGAAGAAAAATCAACTGTTCTTCATCGAGGGCGGTTCCTAGCGTGGGTGGCATGCACCTCGTCGCCGTCGGATTCCTCACCGGACTGTCGCTCATCGTCGCGATCGGCGCGCAGAACGCCTTCGTGCTGCGCCTGGCGATCGCGCGACGCCACGTGCTGCCGGTGATCGCGGTGTGCGCGCTCTCCGACGCGGTTCTCATCGCCGCCGGCATCGCCGGCATCGCCACCGTGCTCGACCGGGTGCCCGGCGCGCTCGGGGTGATCCGCTGGGCGGGGGCGGCGTTCCTCGTGGGCTACGGCGTGCTCGCGGCGAGGCGGGCGCTGCGCCCGTCGGCCCTGACCGCCGCGGCGGGCGGCTCGCTCACCGTCGGCGCAGCCCTGGCCACCTGCCTGGCGTTGACCTGGCTCAACCCGCACGTCTACCTCGACACCGTGCTCATGCTCGGCTCCGTCGCCAACCACCACGGTGACCCGGGGCGCTGGTGGTTCGGCGCCGGCGCGGTCCTGGCCAGCGTCGTGTGGTTCCTCGGGCTCGGCTACGGGGCCCGCCTGCTGCGCGGAGTGTTCGCGAAACCCGCGTCGTGGCGCGTGCTCGACGGCGGCATCGCCGTGCTCATGGTCGGGCTCGGCGTCGGCATGGTGGCGGGCTGACGCCGGGCCCGCGTCAGCCCTTGACCAGGGCGAACCGGCGGCCGCTGATCTCGCTCGCGGTGACCTCGACGAAGTTGTACTTCGGGGTGGGCACCCAGGCCTGCAGCCCCAGCTCCTCGGCCTCCTGGATCTCGTTGTAGTGCACGAGATTCCGGGCCCGTCCGTGCAGCACCACGCTCCAGGCCCGGTCCTGCTCCACGTGGTCGGCCTCGAAGGCGACCTCCGCGTGCACCGTCAGCTCGACCAGCTTGCTGCCCTCGGCGGTACGGAAGTACAGCTTCCTGTCCCGCACGGCGTAGTTGATCGGGAAGACGTCCGGCCGCCCGCCCGAGACCACCACGAGCCGGCCGATCCGCTCGGTGCCGAGCAGCTCCCAGCTCTCGTCGTCGTTCAGGACGACGACGGGGTTGTCGACGTTCGGCTCACTCATGGTTCCTCCGATCCGGCGGCGTCCGCCTCGATATCACCGCCTCCAGCACATCACGAATCCGCGCCCGGCACAGGCGGATCGTCCATCGAATCGCGCGGTGTCCGTCACATCGATAGCGTGGGAGCCGCCCGACCTCACCCCACCGAGGAGCGTGCGAGATGACCCTGGCCACCACGTGGCACACCCGCGACGCCGACGACGTCGCGGCGGCACTCGACGTCGACCCCGCGGCCGGGCTGCCCTCCGACGTCGTCGAGGAGCGCCGGCGTGAGCACGGGCCCAACGCCCTCGCCGAAACGGCAGCCGTACCCGGCTGGCGCAAGGTGCTCGCCCTGCTCGCCGACCGGATGACCCTCGTCCTCGTCGTCGCCGCCGTGGTCAGCGCCGTGGTCTCGCGCGAATGGGAGACCCCCGTCGTCATCCTCGCCGTCATCACCCTCAACACGGTCCTGAACTACGTGCAGGAGCGACGGGCCGAGAACAGCCTGCAGGCGCTGCGACAGATGGCGGTCGACACCGCCCGCGTCCGCCGCGACGGCCGTGAACAGCACCTGCCGCGCACCGAACTCGTGCCCGGCGACGTCGTGCTGCTCGAGGCCGGCGACTCCGTGCCCGCCGACGGCCGGGTCGTCGGGGCCGCGCGGCTGCAGGTCGCCGAGTCCGCGCTCACCGGCGAGTCCCAGCCCGTCGACAAGACCGTCGAACCCGTCGTCGACGAGCAGGCCCCGCTGGGCGACCGTGCCGACATGCTGTTCATGAACACCGACGTCACCCGCGGGCGGGGCACGATGGTGGTCACGGCCACCGGGATGCAGACCGAGATCGGCGCGATCGCCACCCTGCTCGGTGCCGCCGGGGTGGAGAAGACCCCGCTGCAGCGCCGCATCGACCAGCTCGCCAAGACCCTCACCATCGTTGCGCTCACCGTCGTCGCCGTCGTGTTCGTCCTGGGTCTGCTGCGCGGGCAGTCGTGGTCCGACCTGCTGATCACCGCCGTCTCGCTCGCCGTCGCCACCATTCCCGAGGGGCTGACCGCGGTCGTCGCCTTCACCCTCGCGATGGGCGCGTCGCGGCTCGCCGCGCGCGGCGCCATCGTCAAACGGCTCGCCGCCGTCGAGACCCTCGGCAGCACCACCCACATCGCCACCGACAAGACCGGCACCCTCACCCTCAACCAGATGACGGTGCAGCGGCTGCTGGCCCGTGGCCGCAGCTTCCGCGTCACCGGCACCGGGTACGAAACGGCCGGCAAGATCCTCGTCGGCGACGGGCTGCCGGCCCCGGACCTGACCGCGCCGCTGCTCGGGATGGCCCTGTGCAACGATGCCGTCGTCCGCGACGGGGTGCTCGTCGGCGATCCCACCGAGGGCGCACTGGTGGTGCTCGCCGAGAAGGGCGGCATCGACGTCGAGGGGGCGCGTCTCGCGGTGCCGCGGCTGGCGGAGGTGCCGTTCGACTCCGCCTACAAGTACATGGCGACCTTCCACGCCCTGCCCGACGGCGGCTACCGGTGCTTCGCCAAGGGCGCGCCCGGTGCGCTGCTCGACCGCGCCACGGCGATGCTCGACGGGGACGGCCCCGTCCCGCTCGACGACCGCCGCCGCGAGCGCCTCCGCTCGGCGGTGCAGTCGCTCGCCGCCGAGGGGCTGCGCACCCTGATGATCGCCGGCCGGGACCTGCACGCGGTGCCGCGGGGCGACGGGGAGGCGCTGCAGCGCGTGGTGTCCGACCTGACCCTCTACGCCGTGGTCGGCATCGTCGATCCGCCGCGGGCGGAGGCCAAGCGGGCCATCGAGGTGGCCCACGCCGCCGGCATCGAGGTGCACATGATCACCGGCGACCACCTCGTGACCGCGTCGGCGATCGCCGCGGAACTGGGCATCGGCGGCGCCGCGGCCACCGGCGCCGACCTCGACGCCCTGGACGACGACGAGCTACGTTCCCGGGCAGCAGGTTTCGGTGTTCTGGCCCGCGTCGCGCCGGAGCACAAGATCCGGGTCGTCAAGGCGCTGCAGGCGAACGGCGAGGTGGTCGCCATGACCGGCGACGGCGTCAACGACGCGCCCGCCCTCGAACAGGCCGACATCGGTGTCGCCATGGGCATCACCGGCACCGACGTGTCCAAGAGCGCGGCCGACATGATCCTCACCGACGACAACTTCGCGACCATCGTCGCCGCGGTCGAGGAAGGCCGCGGCATCTACGCCAACATCGTCAAGTTCGTGAAGTTCCAGCTGACCACGGCGTGGGGGTTCGTGCTGATCTTCCTCGTCGCCGGGGCCCTCGGGCTCGCCGGCGGTGCGCCGTTCACGGCGCTGCAGATCCTGTGGGTCAACATCATCATGGACGGCCCGCCGGCCCTCGCCCTCGGCGTCGACCCCACCGAGCCGGGCACCATGTCCCGGCCGCCGCGGCCGGCCCACGAGCGCCTGCTCAGCCGCGATCGGCTCCGCCGCATCCTCGGCCTGGGCATCGTCATGACCGCCGGAACCGTCGCAGTGCTGCACTACGCGCCGCAGTGGTTCCCCGAGAGCGCCGGCGACCCGCTGTTCGCCACCACCCTCGCGTTCACCACGTTCGTCTTCTTCCAGGTGTTCAATCTGCTCAACGTCCGCTCCGAACTCGGCTCGGTGTTCTCGTTGCAGACCCTCACCAACCACAGCATCTGGATCGCGCTCGTCGTGGTGGTCGTCCTGCAGGTGTGCGTGGTGCAGACGACTTTCCTGCAGGGCTTCTTCGACACCACCGCGCTCACCTCGCAGCAGTGGGCGCTCGCCGTCGGCGTCGGATCCTCGGTGCTGTGGGTGGACGAACTCGTCAAGGCCACCGGACGGAGCGTGCGGCGTCGGCGTGGTGACACGCCTGCTCGGGCGGGCGCATAGTGGAGGTGGTGTCGCCCTCCGACGAACACCGCAGGACGCGGAGGTGGGAACGATGGACATGGGCTTGATGCACATGCTGCACATGTTGATGATGCAGATGCACCACATGCTGATGCCGGGTATGCCGATGCATCACATGATGCCGATGTGACTGCATCACATGATGCCGATGTGACCGTCGGTGCCCCGGATCAGCCGTGCGAGTGCCCGCCCTCGTGCGGGTCCCTGTGCATGCTCTTGTAGAGGTGGTGGCTGTACACCTGCAGGCCGAGCATCGCCTCGGTGTACTCCCGCCGTTCGGCGGTCGTCACGGCGTCGGTCAGAGCGACGATCAGATCCAGCCGGGACTGCAGCTGCCGGTGCAGCTCGGCGGACAGGAACGCGTGGAGCTTCTCGACCGAGCCCGTTTCGATCGCGTCCTCGGCGAGCGGGATCACGGGCCCGACGTCGCCGCCGGCCGGCTTCACACCGGTGAACGGGGCGCCCTCGCCCGCGCGGTGCAGCCGGACCACCGTGTCGAAGAAGTAGAGATCGGCCACCTCGTGGGCGATCGGGCCCTCCGCCCGCGCCGCCGTCGCCCGCTCGAACGCCGTGCGCACCTCGTCCTCGGCGTCGGCGGGCACGAACGGCAGGATCAGCTCGACGTTGTCGTCGCCCAGCGCCGCCTCGGCGGCCTTGACGACGGGACCGTCCATGGAATCGCAGTGGGGAGGCACGGGGTGCTCCTTCCGGCGGTCGGCGGACACGCTCGGTCCCAGGCTAGTGCCGGGGTGCGTCCGGCGTCGAGCGAGCGCAGGGCGGATCGGTCGCGCCGGGGCCGCGTCGCTCGACGGCCCGGTTCGTCGCCTGGATGCGAGGACGGTTGACACGGCGGGCCGCGGCGGCGAACGTGGACGCATGAGGCGACGTCCCCGCGTCGACGTGCATCAACATGTGTGGCCGGCGTCCTTCGTCGACGCCCTCCGGGCGCGCAGCGCCGCGCCCCGGCTCGACGGCTGGACGCTGCACCTGCCCGGGGAACCGCCGTACCGGGTGGACCCCGCCGACCATTCGATCCCCGCGCGGACGGCCCTGGCGGTCCGGGACGGAATCGATCTGGCGCTGGTGTCGCTGTCGAGCCCCCTCGGGATCGAGGAACTGCCCGCCGAGGAGGCCCGGCCGCTGCTCGACGCCTATCACGAGGGGGCGCTGGGCCTGCCCGACCGGTTCGGCGTGTGGGCCGCCGCCGGCGTCACCGAGCCCGATCCGGAGACGCTGCGCGATGTCCTCGCGGCCGGGTGCGTGGGCCTGCAGTTGCCGGCGACCGCCCTGGCCGACCCGGCGGGCTTCGACCGGTGTGCGCCGCTGCTGTCGGAACTCGAGCGGGCGCGCAAGCCGCTGTTCGTGCATCCCGGCCCGGCGTCGGCGCCCGGCGCTCCGGCATGGTGGCCGGCGATGGTGTCGTACGTGACCCAGATGCACACCGCCTGGTTCGCCTGGCACGAGTTCGGGGCGCGCCGGTTCCCGGCGTTGCGGGTGTTGTTCGCGATGCTCGCCGGCCTGGCTCCGCTGCACGCCGATCGGATGGCGGTGCGCGGCGGGCCCGGCGATGTTCCCGGGCCGGGGGTCTACGTGGAGACGTCGTCGTACGGGCGGGAGGTCGTCGCGGCGGTGACCGCATGCCTGGGCGAGGACCGGGTGCTGCTCGGCTCCGATCGTCCCTACGCGCGTCCGCTGGTGCTCGGCGGTTCCGCCGGCATGCGCCTGCGGACGGACAATCCGGCCCGCTTCTTCGCGAAAGTGCCTGCGCAGAACCCTTGACACGCGGACCCGGCCGGGGTGGCATGGTCGTCGTGACATTCTCGGTGAGCGCGCGGCAGCGCGGACTGTGCACGGCGTCGGCCCGTGCCGCCGAGTCGTGTCCCGGCTGTCGTCGCTGAATCCGTCTCCGCCCAGCCCGGCCCGGGCACGCCCGTGCCTCCTCATTCCAGGACTCTTCGATGCTCTCCACGTATGCCCTGCCGACGCGCGCCGACCTCACCTCCCTCGCCCTGCGGATCGCGAACGATCCCGGCCGCTGGATGCCGATCGTTCGATTCGACGAGCAGCAGCGCTGGTACACGCGACTGGCCGTTGCCGACAACCACGAAGTGTGGCTGCTTTCGTGGCTGCCCGGGCAGAGAACCGAAATCCACGATCACGGCGACAGCGCGGGCGCCTTCGCGGTGGCGCAGGGTGTGCTGACGGAGACCACCGTCTGCACCCCGGCGGGCGGGGGTCTCGATGGAGTCGAAGTAGCGTTGTCACGCAAGAGGATTCGTGCGGGTATGGCCCGCGGCTTCGACGCCGACCACGTCCACGAGGTGACGAACGACACGAATTCTCCGGCCGTCAGCATCCACGTGTACGCACCCGCCCTGACGACGATGAATCGGTACCGGATCGACGACGGGGTGCTCCGGCTGCGCGCATCCGAACGGGCCGGCGCGGACTGGTGAACTCCGCCGCGGCTGCGCCGGTCGTAGCGGTATCCGAAACCTTTGCCGCAGAACGATATTGGATAACGTCGCTGCAGGTGCGGTAGCCGGCCCGCGGCGCGCGATCTGCTCACGCCGTCTCGGGCGCGGCGGGTCGTGGACCGATCCTTCGCAAGGCGCGACTCGTGCCGGGGGTGGCCGAACTCACGTCCGCTCGATTCGAGGTCGGGTCGGCGTGTGCAAGACAATGGAGACTCGGCTGGTTCGCACGCCGACAAGATCCAGCGCATCCCGCACTATTCGAAGGTTCCCGCTCATGACGACGACGGCATCCGCATGCCCACCCGACTCCGCAGTACCGGCGGACGCCCCCGCGGCCGCGCCGGCAGCAGACGCCCGGCCGGGGCGCGCCCGGGCGATGTGGGCGCTCGCCCTCGGCGGGTTCGGCATCGGCACCACCGAGTTCGTGGCGATGGGCCTGCTGCCCGACATCGCGACCGGTCTCGGAGTCTCCGAGCCCACCGCCGGGCACGTGGTGTCGGCGTACGCCGCCGGGGTCGTGGTCGGTGCGCCGCTGATCGCGGCGCTGACGGCCCGGCTCCCGCGCAAGACGTTGCTGATCGCCCTGATGATCGCGTTCACCGTCGGCAACGCGGCGACGGTGCTCGCGCCGAACTACGGACTGCTCGTCGCGTCCCGGTTCGTCGCCGGTCTGCCGCACGGCGCCTACTTCGGGGTCGCCGCGCTGGTGGCCGCGCATCTGGCCGGTCGCGGGCAGCGCGCCCGGGCGGTGGCGCTGGTGATGATGGGCCTGTCCGTCGCGAACGTGGTGGGGGTGCCCGTCGCGTCGTGGCTCGGCATGGCGCTGGGCTGGCGCTCCGCGTTCGCGCTGGTGGCGGTGATCGGCACGGTCACCGTCGCCGCGATCGCCGCCTGGGTGCCCGCCCTGGCGATCCGCACCACCAGCGTGAGCACCGAACTCGGTGCCCTGCGGCGCAAGCAGGTGTGGATGACGCTCGCGGTCGCGATGATCGGCTTCGGCGGCGTGTTCGCCGTGTACACCTACATCAGCACCACCCTGACCGACGTCGCCGGCGTCTCGAAGGGGCTGGTTCCGGTCGCCCTGATGCTCTTCGGCATCGGCATGGTAGTCGGCAACGTGGTCGGCGGCCGCGTCGCCGACCGGGCCCTGGTACCGGGCATCTTCACGACCATGACGACGCTGGCGGTGCTGCTGGCCGTGTTCGTCGCGGCGGCGCACAACCCGTACACGGCCCTGGCGATGGTGTTCCTGCTGGGAGCCGGGTGCGCCGCGGTCGGCCCGGGACTGCAGATCCGGCTCATGGACGTCGCCGAGGACGCACAGACCCTGGCCGCGTCCCTCAACCACGCGGCGTTCAACCTCGCCAACGCGTTCGGCGCCTGGATCGGGGGCGCGGTGATCGCCGCCGGCTTCGGCTACACCGCGCCGGCCGCCGTCGGCACGGTGCTCGCGCTGGCAGGTGTCGCCGTCTTCGCGCTCGCCGTGCGGCTGCCGTCGGCGCCCTGATCGGACATCGTGATTGGATACCGACGTGACCGACCCCAGTGCCACCGCTTCCGCCGTGCCCACCCC
>NZ_JAALEG010000129.1 GCF_011058165.1 Rhodococcus aetherivorans | reverse complement strand
CGCAACCAGATTCAACCCACCACCCCCACCCCCAGTGGCAGCGGTGGCCGACGGCCAGGGCATCGAGCCCTGGCCGTCGCCGTTCCATCCACCACTGACATGAAAACCGCACCTGAACAGATGCAACACCACCCAGTCCGCAACAGTCACGAAACCGCCATCCGATAAGAACCAGAAAAGCACGCTTTATGAATCAGAAGTGATGTATTATTGCATCAGGAAAGGGAGGCCATGAGTTCGAAAGTCATTCTGATCGGCAACGAGAAGGGCGGGGTGGGCAAGACCACCACCGTACTCAACGTCGGTGAAGCCCTCGCCCGTGCCGGCGAAAAGGTGCTCCTGGTCGACCTCGATCCCTCCGGCAACCTCACCCACACCCTCACCAAGTTGCAGCCCGACCTCCGCGCCGCAGCGAAAGTGACCGCCGATCACATCGTCGATATAGACCCCGAGACCCGAAAGCCTGCCGCCGAGGCAATCCTCGATGCAGTACGCCCCGGCGTCGATCTCATCGCCGCCCCCACGAACGCGGCCCACCTCATCGGCGCCGAGAAGAACATCACCAACGATCCCATCGAAGGCCCCCACGTCCTGCGGGAATCACTCGAGCCGATCCGTGACCGCTACGACTACATCCTCATCGACTGCTCCCCCACGCGAAATGCCCTCGAGATGTGCGCGCTCGTAGCCGCTGACCAGCTCATCGTCCTCAACGAAGCGCACGACTTCAGCATCGCGGCCATGCAGGGCGTGACCTCGTACGCCCAGAGCATCAAGAAGCGGCACAACAGCACTCTGTGGGTCCGCGGCACCATCCTCAACAAGGTGCAGTCCGGAACAGTCCTCGCTCGCGCCTGGACCACTCAGTTCACCGAGGCCGGCATCCCCGTTCTCGGCAGCGTCCAATCCGCCGAGGCGATCAAGAGGGCCGTCAACGACGGGGTATCCCTCGCGGACACGAAGGACGGTTGGCGTCACGTCTGGGTCTATGACGACCTGGCCGCCACCATTACTCAAAGGAAGAAGTCATGAGCGACATCCGCAGCATGTTCGACGCCGAAGCTCCCGACGAGAAGGTCCCGGCACGGGCCGCAGCACCGAAGAAGATCGTGCAGCAGCCCACCTTGACCCGGCGCACGTTCACCCTCGCCGAATCCGTCATCGACGCTGCGACCAACGCTCAAAAGGGTCTGCGCGGTGTCTACCCCGGCGCGCACGGCAGTCTCAACAGCTTCATCGAGGCCGCCATCGCCGAGTACACCCACAAGCTCGAAGAGGAATACAACGGCGGCGAGCCCTTCCCCGAGGTGGAGAAGGTGCGCCGGCGCAAAGCCCGAGGCAGCAAGAACGACAGCACCGACGAGGACTGACCGCACCACAGTCCAACCGTTGAAGGCCCCGACCTCCTGGTCGGAGCCTTCGGTCTATGCAGGGTCCCGCCTACGGGCACAGAAACTCCCGGCCCGACCCACATCGCTCTACCGATCCCCGGGGGCTCCGCCCCCGGACCCCTGTCCCTCCCTCCCAAGGTTCCCGCTGCTCCGCGTGCACCGCGCCCGGTCGCCACCCACGGCCCTACCGGACCCGCCGACCACCGAGCAAGGGAAAACCCGCCCTTGCCCGGCAGTCACCGCGCCCGGTTCACCAGGGCGCACCGACCGACCGAGGTACCCGCTCCACCACCGCCACCGAACCACCCCGATACACCCGCAAAACCGCAGTTCAGACCCCAAAAACGTGTGACCAGCGCCATCAGAAAAGCACCGATGAAGCACCAAAAAGACATCGAAAAATTATCAAAACAGATGTAAACTTGAGGCATGAACAACCACGGGAACGACCATCGCCCCGCCGGTCTCCTGCTCGATGTCTACCGCGCCCACCACAACGGCGACTGCACCAACGGCGGTATCAGCGCCGCCGCCGACACCCTTCTTCTGGTCGGCGTCCTCGACGAGCGCCGCGCCCGCACGGGCCGCATCGCGCCACTGCCATCCGGCTGCACCCCCCACGGAGCGCGAAGCCACGTCGGCGGCCGCGAGCAGATCAGCCCCACCGTCGCCGTGCAGCTTCGCCGCTACGCCTTCATCGAAGGCAGCCATGCCGCTCTGGTCGGAGTCGAATGGAACGCCGACCATCGTCGGTACGAACTCACCGAGTCGGGGCGAGTGGTGATGTTCGGAGGCAACTACGCCGGAACCTTCGACTCGAGACTGGGTGAGCTGGCGGAACGGTATCTCGGCCACCGATCCATGATCCTGCCCGTCCACGACCGCATAGAAGACTGAACCAGCGGCCCCGCCCCGGCGGGGCCGCTGTCGTTGCATGGAAACCCCAGCTCAGAGCGTAAAAAGTGTGATAGCAGTCACCAGAAAAGCATGAGAGAAGAACCAAACACACATCGAAAAAGCATCAAAACAGATGTAAACTTGAGTCATGAACAACGGAAGCACCGCCGAATTCGCCACCGTCGACCCCGCTGACCTGCTCACCGACTCCAACATCCGCCATGACCTGCGCCTGACCGATGCCTTCCGCGAGTCGATCGCAGAGCAAGGAGTTCTGACCCCCATCACCGTGTGCCGCACCGCCGCCGGACCCCTGCGCGTGCTCACCGGCCACCGCCGCACCGCCGCAGCCCTCGAGGCCGGACTGACTCAGATCCCCGCCCTCATCGTCGGCGACGAAGGCGATGGCACCGCCGCTGCCGTCGAACGGCTCGTCACCCAGTGGAGCGAGAACGAACACCGCGCCGCGATCACCAACGGCGAGCGCCTGGCCCTGTTCGAGACCCTGGCCGACCACGGACTCACCTCCACCAAGATCGCCCGTCGCACCAAGGCGCCCCGCACCGAGGTCGAGGCGGCCCTGACCCTGCGCGACACCGAGCAGCGCGACGCTGTGCAACGAGGCGAGCTGACCATCGAACAAGCCGCCGCCCTCGCCGAGTTCAACGACGATCCCGCCGCCGCCCGCCGCATCGAGTGGGCCATCGGCAGCGGACGACTCGACCACGCACTCGCCGCCGAACGGTTGCGCCGCACCGAACGCAACGCCGCACTGACCCGCGCCGAGGCGTACCTCGCAGAACACTCCATCGCCGCCGTGCCGCTCGGTGCTCTTCACGAGCGAGTGGGGGAGGGGACCAGCCATCTGGTCGAGCGCGTCTCCGACGAAGAAGGCAACACGCCCGCCATCGAAGAAGTCGCCGCCCTCGGACACCTCGGGCTGTACGTCTACAGCTGCACCACCTATTTCGACCGCGAGAGCGGCGACGAGATCGACGCGGATTACATCATGGACGAGCTGCCCGACGGCGATGCCCGCGAAGACTGGATGATTCCCCGCGAGAACGTCGTCGAAGACCACGAGACCACGCTGTACTGGCACGTCGTCAATATCGAAGACACCCCCTGGCGCACCTGGTGGGGACACCGCCGCCCCGCCGAGTCCGAACAGGAACAGAGTGCCGAGGACCGCGCAGCTCAGCGGCGCGAAGTGATCGAGAACAACCGCGAATGGCGAGCCGCCACCGAGGTCCGCCGCAAGTGGATTGCCCAGCAGGCCACCCGCAAGACCGCCCCCAAGGGCACCGCCTCATTCGTGGCAACAGTGCTGATGAAGTGGCCCCAGATCCCCGCCGCCTATCACGCCCGCACCCTGGCCGAACAGATGCTCTCCACGTCCGACACTCTCGGGAAGCTCGCCAGCGCCACCGACCCCCGCGCTCTGGTCCTGCTGCGCGCCCACATCCTCATCGCCCTCGAGTCCCAGGTCGGCGTCGAGCACTGGCGCAAGCCCACCGACCTGTCGCAGTTCTACCTGCGCGCCGTCGAAGCCCAGGGCTACACCCTCGCCGACATCGAGCGCCGCGCCGCCGGACTCGACCCCCTCGACGAGCAGTAACGCCCCCTTCCGGTGGGCGGTCGTATCGGCCGCCCACCGGGCCGGACCACTCGCCGGGTGCCGGCCCCCGGCACGCATGGCCGTCGACCGGGGCATCGAACCCCGGTCGACGGCTCCGGCACGGCCCTCACCTACTCATCACAAAAGAATCAAAAAACAACCATACAATCATGTAAAACTCATCGAAAAGGCTTCATAAAGCATGTCAACTAAGCGACAATGGACGAGTACCTGGGGAAACCCCGTCAAGCCGAAGGAGCGCCGCAATGATCGTCTGGACCGTCACGCTGACCGCGCCCACCTTCGCGCGCTCCGATTCTGGCTGCACCTTCACCCACGCGGCCGCCGCCTCCGACGCCGCCGAAGCAGCGCGCACGCTCGCGCTCGCCTACGGTGCGCCCGCCGGTAGCGCAGTCACCATCACCATCGACGGAAGCGTCATCGCTCGCGCCGTCATCGGCCCCTCGGCCATCGGCCACCCCGACCCGACTCCCGTGCTCGACATCGCCGACGCCCTCGACGAACGGATCAGCGCATGACCGTCACCGACCAGACCGATCTCGACCGCTACCTCAGCGCCGACGAGTGCGCGACCCCAGACGCCGACACTGAAACCCTGCTGCTGTGCGCGCTGCTGTTCTCCACCCGCGCCGCGGCCGCCGACATCGTGGACCTGCTCACCACCGACGACTTCCACCAGCCACTCCACGCCGAACTGTTCGACGCCATCGCCGCACTGATGAGCACCGGCCAACCCCACGACCCCGCAATGGTCCTGGCCCACCTTGAGCGCCACGGCCAGCTCGCCGGACACCACGGCCGCCGACTCGCCTACGCCCTGACCACCGCCACCACCGCCGGCGCCGACCCCACCGCCGCGCCCTACTACGCCCATGCCGTCATCAGCGCCGCCTACCGCCGCAGCTTCCGCACCGCCGGAGCCGCCATCACCGAAGCCGCCGAAACCCTGCCCGAGCACGACCTGTTCGACCACATGGTCGCCATCGGTCGCACTCAACGCACCGCCACCCGCCGGCTCGAGCACGTTCGCGCCCGTATCGGCGCTACGCCTACCGTCGGAAACATCAAGTAGACATTGCGATGGGGGAGGGGAGCCTGCCTCCGCTCTGACAGTCCGACGCTCGCGAGGGGGAAACCATGACCGACAAGGAAAGCCACGATCAGACACTCCGAGAGATATTCGCCCCACACGGCGAAGAAGCTCTCAAGAACCACATTGCCCAGAACATCCGCGCTGCCAACGCAATGGCAGGCAAGTTCGACATCGAAGACCCCCGCACAATCATCGACAGGCTCGAGGCCGGTGAAACGCTCGACGATCTGATCAACGAGCTCCTCCCGCACAGCGAGGACGCGGAGTGACCGCATCGGCCGCCGAATCCGAGGGCTACATCCCCGGAACCGACGTCCGAATCAACCTTCTCGGCATCACCGATGCACGCCTACTCGAACGCATCGAGGACCGAGCCTTCGCGGTTGGGATGTACGAGTTCGCGCAGGTCCCATCGCCCGAGAAGTTCACCGGCGATTTCCTGCGAGAGATCCACCGGCGCGGTTTGTATCGCGTGTACTCATGGGCCGGCCAGTACAAGACCGTGGCCACCACGCAGGGGAACCTTCCGATCACGCACTCGAGCCCGGAGGACACCGCCACCGACGTCGAGGAACTGTTCGCCGACCTCGCCGACGAGAACAACCTGACCGGACTCGATCACCGCACCTTCGTCAGCCGCCTCGCCGACTACTGGGCACGCATGACGGAAATCCATCCCTTCCCCGACGGAAATTCTCGAAGCCAATTCGAGCTGTTCCGGCGCGCCGCCATCAAGGCCGGATGGGTGATCGACACCGATCGCGTCGATCTCGCTGCATTGTCCGCAGCCCGCTACGTCACCGCGGAGAGCGGAGACCCCAGACTGCTCGCCGATGTCCTCGCGCCCGCCGTCGTGCTGGCCACCGGCTACGCACCCATCGAGCCTGCGCCCGGCCGACCCGTTTTTTCCCTGGTCAGCCACCTGGCGATGATGCGCGACTACGACCGCGACCGCAGTGGCACCTACACCGCCACTGAGACATTTCGCGAGGTAACCCGAGAGCGATCCTTGAGCGGAGCCGAACTCGACAACGCTCACGCCCTGGTCCGCATCGGCCTGAACCTGGCCGAACGCACCGACTACGGCCCCGAACACGATGCCGCCGTACGCCGGATCCTCGAGGGCACCTCCACCCTCGCCGCCGAACGCGCCGCCGCAGCACTACCCGAGCCGAACCACCGCTACAAGGACCTGTTCGACCCCGCAGCAGGCAAAAACACCATGCGCTACGACACCGGAGCCCCGGTCAACGCCTACGACGAGCGCGACCCCGCCCGGCTGCGCCGCCTCATCACCTGGGAGTTGGCACTACGAACCGCCGACTACCTCGCCCACCGCGAAATCACCGGTGACGGCAGCGAACTACACGCAAGTGTCATCCACCGTGAGCTGCACACCGACTTCATGCCGATCATCAGCGACACTCCCGCCTACACCAGCCCGGTGATCGCCGCCCCGGACGAGGACACCCTCACCGACCCCCACCAGCTCGGACGCCACATTGCCGCCATCCAGGAGGAAACCGAAGGCGTCCAGTCGGTCGCCGTCGTACTCATGACCGACCAGCTCGTCCACGACCGCCCCGACCGCACGATCGACTGGCGCACCATCGACCCCGAAGCGCTCCGTGCCGCCACCCACGCAGCGAACTACCACGATGATCCCCCCGACGGCATCGAACCGGACCCGGCCCTCGAGGACGCTATGCGAGTTGCCGGCCGGGAAGCCTTCGCCGCCGAACTCGCCCGTGCCATCACCACCGAGCTTCCCGCCGTCGTCCCGGACCTCGGTACGGTCGACGCCGCGCAACGGTACGAGAGGCACTGGGATGTGCTGGTCCACCGCAGCTACGCTCTGCTGGAGAATTCCCCGGAACGCAACGGGACCTACGAGCCGCTGACCACCGTAATCCAGGCGGGCGAGGAACCTCGTCACGCCACGTCGACCAGGACCGACGATGCCCCAGAGGCAGCGAAACCGAATCCCGCCGACGGCGAGCCGCACCGGAATCTCACGCATGCCGACGAGATAGGGGAGGAGCAGGGCCCGCTCTCGACAGCGAAGGCCCTCCACCGGCCACCGCAGGTCCACCACACCCCGCCACAACCGAACAGCCGACCTCCGGTCATACATGAACACCAACCACCCACACCCGATCTGCACCTCGGGCCGCAGCTATAAGGCCGACGAGGCGTGAAGGTGTCGGGCAGCCGAGAGGGGATACGTCAGCCGCGCGCAGTGGCCCTCTGCGAATTTGCTCCACAGACCGCTCAGCGAATACCGCAGCAGACAGAAATGAAGAAAAAACCGAATCCGTAAGAGATCCAGCTACCGTCGCCGGTCTTCCAGTGTGGACAGCAACACGAACTTCGTGCCCATCAGAGCGAACGCCGCATCGCTGTCCCCGGCGACGAGAAGTTCCCGCTCACGGGCGTGCAGCGCCGCAATCGCGGTCTCGAGATCCTCGTCGGTCATCGCATCGGCGGCATCGCCGAGAGCTCGCGTCCCCTCTTCCACGCGCCGAGAGTAGCCACTGTGTCGTCCGCTGCACGTACAACCCAGCAGCGGAAAAGGCGATGGTCCCCGGCGGGGGCGCCGGGGACCATCCTTCGAACCGTCAGGGAATCACTCACCTGTCGGGGAACTCGGGTGATTGCAGCGGTCACCGTAACGGAAGGATGTGGCGGCACCAAACAGGTGAAGCGAGAGCGACTGTCCCGAGGATGAGCTTTCGGAGTCAGTCCTCGACGGGTACGAGATCGGTCAGACGTGCCGGCCACGGATACGTGAGCGGGCTGTCGGCGTTGACCTCGATCATCGCCATGCCGGTGTCCTCATCGACGTCCTTGACAGTAAACACGAACGTGCCGCGTGCGCTGACCTTCACCTGATCGCCAGGCTTCATGGTGGTGCTGTCTCCGATCGACACGACAGAAGAGGGGCGTGTCGTTTTCCCAGTTCACACCACAAATTCAGCGAAGCTAATTTTCTGGATCCCGGCGGGTCGCCCCGTCTGCGATCCGGCCGGCTCGCTCACCTTCCGAGTAGGGCCTTGGGTGCTCCTGTGTCTGTCTCGGTGGCCATTGCACCCCGGTGAACGGCGGTCCCGTATGGCGCGGAATGGCGATCTCCGCCTCGCAGACGAGACACAGATAGGTGCGGTGTCCGGTGGCCCCGGAGGGGCGCAGGGCCGTTGTGCAGGTGCACGGTGTCCAGCCCACGACCACCCGGTGCGGTCCCAGCCGGTGCCCCGTTCGGGCAGAACTTCGGCGGGCGCTCGTAGGGCACCACACCACACATTTTCGCACATGTGTTCCCCTGAGCTGGCGCTTCGAGTGTCCATGACGAAGTGAGCGAGGTGTTTGTCGTCAGCGCTGGGAAGAGTACGCAGTGTTATCAAAGCGCTTTCGACGATGAATCATGCGTTGCACATTGATCGGCTGCCAGTGCGGAAGCCGATCAATGTGCAACGGAGTCACCGGGCCACTCCAGAGCCCCTATATCGATCGGTACGATCAGTCGTTGTGACTTCGGACCTGCTCGCGGAGGCCGGGCTGAGCGAGTGTGCCCGATCGGAATCGGACTGCATGCCTGGATTCGGCCTGTTTCTTGGCGGACTTGCAATTGCCGGAATCGGTGTGGTGCTGTGGATCACGCTTGCGACCACAGCGACGCACGGGATCCTATCGGCAAGGTCAGGGACAGTCGGCCGCACATTATGGGTGGTGGCCGTGTGGGGCATCCCCCTTGTCGGGGCCATGGCGTGGTTTGCGTTCAGACGTCGTCCACGGTCGGCAGCGGCGTAATGGTTCGTCGATCGACAATCCACCTCGCGAAGTGGTCTCTCTGGGTGAGATCCCCGCATTGACAGGGTGGTGTCGACGATCGGTGAGACGATCGGTGAATTGTGCAGCAACGACCCACCTTGCGAGCTGAACCGCTGATCGCTCCGTCCGATCAACCGTCAATGGGCGAGCAAGATGCGTTGTGAAGCAGTATGTTCGCGAACTGCAGGGACGAAGCCTCTACGGAACGGGACGCTCGCCTCTTTCGATCCGTTGTTTCCGCAGGAGGTACTCGTCCTCCGAGATTTCCGCCAGACCGGGCACGACAGGGCCGGCCCATCCACCCTCGATGGCGCGGGGGCAGAAGCCGACGGCAAAACTGGCAGGCTCATCCTCGAGACCGACCCAATCCACCAGGATGTGTTGGATCGCCGGACTGGTGATCCGGCCTGGGTGACCGTGGAACAGCATCGGAGGTTGTGCCTGGGGGTCGAGGATGTCACGGTCGGTGTCGGCGCCCCGAAAGGCCACAGGCACACCCTGGCGCACTCGCGTCGTTGCCATGGCCTTGTCCCATCCCTGCACATCGTGGGTCATCGAGCGCTCCTTCCTGCAGCGACGAGCAAGAAGGCGTCGAAGCTTCGTCCACCGGGACAACGGTCAATGCCGACGGCCTCAGGCATCCGGATCGTCCTTGGCCGCCACCGCTTCTTCGAGCTCTCTCACGCGGCTTTTCAGGCGATCGAGTGTCGACCGTATGTGGACGATGAGTTCGACGTTGCTCTCCTGCATGGGGGGAACACCCATGAGGTCGTACAGCTCGCGCCACAACCGCCGAAAGGATGCGCGCTCACCAGCCAGTTTCGCCTCGACCATCAGCAACTGCACCTCGGCAGGGACCTGCCGTTTGACCTCGGGCCCGTGCGGTGGGGGTTCCTGACCCCGCCACGGCGACCATTTCGACCGCAGATCGATCTCCCTCGTCCTGGCGAGACGTTCCAGCAGTTCGCGGCACGCCGTGGGTGAGGCAAAGACGGTCTCGAGGCAGCGGTGGTAGTCCGGGGGCTGCATCTGCTTGTGTTCCGGCATCGGTCATCGCTCCCGCGTACTCCACCCGAAGGCGAAGAGACGAATTCTACAGGGAATTTGACCGGGCGGCACCGATCTTACGGACGGATCGGACCATGATGGAATCCCTCTTGTCGGTGCCGCCGGTTACCCTCCGCACAAGCAATCCACGGCGGACAGTGGGGTCCGACATGTTGGTTCAGCGGGTGCTTCAGCCGGCCGGTGGGGACGAATCGTGGACGGTGCTCGACGACGACTTCGCCGTGATCGAGCCGATCGAGATGTTCCTGGCGCACCTGACCGTCATCGAACGATCTCCTGCCACGGTTCGCTCGTATGCGTTCGACCTGCGCGACTACTTCCAGTTCCTGCAGGTCCACCAGACCGGCTGGGCCACTGTCACCCTGGCGGATCTGGGCAGATTCGCGGGATGGCTGCGTCTGGCTCCTGATGCCCGAGCGGGCACGGTCACGGCCCTGCCGACGGTCAGGGCACACTGCAGTGCCACCACAATCAACCGCAAGCTCTCGGCGATCGGCTCGTTCTACCGATTCCACGCTCGCCACGGCGTGTCGTGCGCTGATCTGCTGACCACTATCGAACCCCACGAGAGCAGGTCGAGTTCGTGGCGACCGTTCCTGGCGCATCTCGGCAACCGCGACAGACGCAAGACCCTCAAGCTGACCCCGCAGCGCCGACTGCCCCGCGCCCTCACCGACGAGCAGGTCACCGCCATCCTCGCCTCTTGCGACCGCCTGCGGGATCGATTCCTGATCGCCCTGCTGGCCGGAACAGGTATGCGCGTCGGTGAAGCCCTCGGACTGCGCCACGAGGACATCGACCCCGCCGGCCGCCTGGTCCGGGTCCGTGCCCGCCGCAACAGCAACCATGCCCGGGTCAAGAGCGGCCCACGCGAGATCCCCGTCGCACCCGCACTGATCCGCCTCTACACCGACTATCTCGTCACCGAATACGGTGACCTCGACTGCGACTACGTGTTCGTCAACCTCTGGGCCGGCAACCACGGGGAGCCGTGGCGTTACTGGAATGTCACCGACCTGATCGCCCGGCTGCGCCGGCGCAGTGGGATCGAGTTCACTGCCCACATGTTCCGGCACACCTACGCCACCGAACTCCTGCGGCGCGACGTTCCTGCGGAGGTCGTGCAGAAGCTCCTCGGGCACGCCTCGATCACCACCACCGTCGGCACCTACGCGCACCTGGACATCAGTCACGTTCGAGACGTGCTCGAACGGTCCGGCTGGTTGACCCGGGCCGTCGGTGCCCTCACCCCGACGGAAGGCGAACGATGACGGTGAACCAGATCCGGTTGGTCCCGGCAGCAGAACGTAAACAGGCCCTCTTGTTCGCGCAGGTCGCACCGTTACTCCGGGCAGCGGGCCTCGAACTGCACCCAGCCGATCCGGTCGGTGGCGGCACCGAGTGCGTGATCGAGGGCTGCCGGCGACCACAGTGGTGTCCGACCCCGGGGCTGTGCTCGACCCACTGGGAACGATGGAGATCACACGGCAGACCACCGCTGGAAGGCTGGGACGCCGGCCGGGCCGTCACCGGTGCGCAGCAACTGCGATTGTCCGCACTGCCGATCCCCCTGCGCTGGGAGATCGCCTACGGAATTCAGCGGGCCCGGGAGGTCGACGATCCGCCGCGGTTACGCTTCGGCTCGCTACGCAAAACGATCGCGATGCTGGCCGACCTCCCGATCTCCTCGCTGCTCGAACCCGACGAATCGGACTGGCCACAGTCACCGCAGCGCCGACACCGTCGCGCTGCGCCTCACCCGGGACCGTCGAGGCTCCAACTGGGGTTTCTCACCTTCATCATCGACGAACTCGACCGCCTCGCCGGTCGCGGCGGTGTCGACGACGAGTACGCCCGCGACACCTGGCGGCTGCGCCGGATCGGCGTCACCGGACCGGCGAAGGGATGGCTCTTCGACTTCACCGGCATCGACCAGCGTTGGCTTCGCGAGGCTGTCAAACGATTCCTCCGCTGGCGCAACGACACCGGACACAGTCCCAGTGGCATGCACCGCGACCTCAGGACCTTGACCCGCCTCGCCCGGGCCTTCACCGACACCGCCGGCGCCGACGCCACACCCGAGCAGTTCACCCGCCCGGTGCTCGACCGGTTCTTGACCGTGCTCGCCGAGGACGGCCTCACCCCGAGCGGCCGCAACATGGCCTTGAGCTCGGTCTCGCGTTTTCTGGCCATCGCCCGACAACACGACTGGCTCGACGGTGTTCCCGCCCGCACCGCCCTCTACCGCGAAGACTTCCCCGCCCGCACCCCGCTACCGCCCCGGGCGCTGTCGGAGTTCGTGATGACCCAACTCGAAGACCGGGCCAACCTCGACAAGCTCACCGATCCCCGCTGGCGCCTGCTCTTCCCGCTACTGATGCAGACCGGACTGCGCGTCAACGATGCCCTGCATCTGCCGCAGGACTGTCTCGTCCGCGATCACCAGGCGGCTCCGTATCTGCGCTACTACAACCACAAGATGAATCGCGAAGCACTGGTACCGGTCTCGGATGAGCTGGCCGCCGCCATCGACGTTCAGGTCGCACACGTCCGCGACCACTACTCGACACGCGCGGTCCTGTTCCCCGGCACAAGAAACAACCCCGACGGCACACATGTCATCAGCGGACCGGTCGTCTCCACGACGCTGCAACAGTGGGTCGCCGACTGCGGCATCCGCGACGAACGCGGCGCACCCGTCCACGTGACCGCGCACCAGTTCCGGCACACCCTCGGCACCCGGTTGATCAACAACGACGTTCCCCAGGAAGTGGTCCGCAAGATCCTCGACCATTATGCGGGTGATCCTGTCAAGGTTTCGTGTCAGGAGGCAGACTGGTCGAGTCGGGTGAGCAGTCCGTCGAAGATCTTCTGCCGGCCGAGTTGGCCCTTGTCGGCGGCGTCGTCGCGCTGCGCCT
>NZ_JAALEG010000128.1 GCF_011058165.1 Rhodococcus aetherivorans | reverse complement strand
CCCGCACCGACAAGCCCGCCGACAGTGTCGCCGAGGAGACCGGGGAGGTGACACCGGCCTTGACTGCCTGACCCACTCCCGAGGAATCACGCGACGACGTCGTACACCACCTCCAGGGACTTGACCGTACTTTTTGGCCCAAGCGGGTGTAGACGTTTCACAAATCGTTTCGTGGAACGCCTACCCGTGGCCCAAGCCACATCCCCAAACAGAAAATACCGACCGCGCAGCTGCGGTAGCACTTTGCGGATTCCTTGAACTCACGCCGCAGCTAGAGGCGGTCATACTCAACGGCGTCGTCGCAAAACGGGTCTGGGCATTGATGAAAAAGCTCGACCCTCACATTGCTATGGCAATTCGGGAGTTTCCGACCTTCCATACGAGTCCGAGGGCAGTTGATCCTGCGAAGAGATCAGCCGAATACATCGAGGATGTGAACCGAGACCTGAGCGCAAAGTACATAGCGGCCGGACGGAAGCTCAATGGAGCCTGAATAATTGGCGGTCTCCGGAGACTACAGATCTAAGTCGATGTCGTCGGCGTTGACAGCCTCTCGCTCCGCGGCTGACATCTCCGATGCTGCAATCTTCACGTCATAGTCGGTATACGGATCGAAGTCGGGATGCAGTTCGACCACGTCGAGGACGTCGACGAGTTTGCGCAGGAACAATCGCGGCGCGATGCCCACCCTGCCCCCGAGGCTGCCGGCGACGGCGGAAGCGAAGCGACGCAGGAATTCGTCATCGGCGGTCGATCGAACCCGATCGCCCGCGTCGATGCCGGTGCAGAACAACTCCCGTACGCGACCGCCGAGTTCGACGAGCCGGTCCAGGTCGAAGCCGGTCAGCCGTAGCTGCGGGGCGCGGGGGTTGTCGAAGCGCGGGTCGCGGGAGAAATCGGTGTGCAGTCGGTCCGCCAGCGGCGGCAGCAACTGGATGCCTTGCCGACCTTCGAAGAACGCCGGTGTGCCGGTGATGAGCAGATACAGCCCTGGGAAGTGCCCGTCGTGGATCTCGTCGATCAACTGACGCAGCGCGTTGAGGGCTTTGGCACGCGCGTCGGAACGGACTCGCTGCAGTGTCTCCACCTCGTCGAGCACGAGCAACAGGCCGGCATTGCCCGCGTCGGCCAGCACCGCAAGCAATCCGCGGAGAAAGCCGAGGGCAAGGAAATGGTCGAGGTCGCCCTTGATACCGGCGCGGCGTTTCACCGATGCGGCGACGTGCGGTTGGCCGCCGAGCCAGGCCACCAGGGCATCGGCGCCGTCGTGATCGGCCTCCTCGACCATGCGACGGTACGCGCGAATCGCCATGGGAAACACGGGGGCTCGCGCGGCGACGTCGGCGAGCCGACGTTCGAGCAACTCCTCGACACCCACGCCCTGCCGCGCGGCGTCGTCCTCGACGGTGAACAACCACGCGTCGAGGACCGGACGCAGCGCCGACGGCGGGATCGACGCGGTGCGCAGCGATTCGATGCTGCGCCGGTACACCGTTTCCAGTTTGTGCAGCGGGGTGTCGATCTCGTTGATCTGCACCTCGGCGACCGCGAAGCCCCGTTTCATGGCGCGGTCGGCGAGCCAGCGGGCGAAGAACGTCTTGCCGGAGCCGTAGTCTCCGCGCACCGCCTTGAACATCGCGCCGCCACCGGCGACCACCCCGAGTTCGGCATCGAGTTCGGTTTCGAACTTGCCGAGGCCGACGGCGAGTTGGTCGAGTCCGTTGGCCGGCACGGTGCCGCGACGCAGTGCGTCGAGGATCTCTCGACGTCGGCGGGGCGACACCGGCGCTGTCACGACTCGATGCCGAACTGTTCGCGCAGGGCCGCTTCGTCGAGTCCGACGACACCGCCGTCGAGCAGCAGCACCTCGTAGCCCTCGACGTCGAGCACCCGCTTGATCTGCAGCAGCGCACCACCGACGCGGGCCGGGGCGATGCCGAGCAGGCTCGCCGCTTGCGCCGCGGTCAGTTCCCGCGCCGGCGCCGCGAGCAGTGCGGCGAGCAGCGCTCGGATCTGTTCACGCTGCACCACGATTCGACCGGCGAGCCGTTCCTGATCGGCGAACACCGCGGTGGCGATCACCTGGTCGGCGACGTTCACGGTGACGGGGGCCGGTTCGTCGGTGTCGAACAGGGTGGGCGCCGCCTGTTTCGTGGGCGCAGGTGCCGTCGGCGGCTCAGCGGGTGCTGCGATCTGCACTGGGGCGTACCACCACCGCGGTTCGACTGGATCGAGTGCGGTGAGGGTGGCCGGGCGTTCCCCGGTGTGGAATGCGAGGACCGGCACAAGCACCTCGGCGGGTGCCGCTCCCCCGTGGTAACCGGCATTGACCGGTCCGTAACGGACGGTCTCGTCGACGGCGAGCACCACCGTGTTGCTGTCGGTGAGCACCCGCGGTCCGCGCACCACGACCTCGCCGTCCTCGACGTGGGCGAGGTCGCCGTGGGCCCGCTGCCCGTACAGGTTCGCGCGAGCGAGTTTGACGCTGGTGCGCCGCTCGATGATGTGACCGTGATCGGACGTGATGATCACCGCGCGCCCGGCGCGCTGCGCGGCCTGCAGCAGCGCCCGCAGGTGGGTGATGTTGCCGATTCCCCAATCGGTTCCGCCGGGATCGGTGTGGTGAAGCGTGTCGTCGACGAAGTTGAGTACCGCCGTGACAAGCGGCCGACCGGTGGTATCGGCGATCGCGTTGGCGACGTCGGTGGCCAAGTCCGCACCCGCAGGCACAGTGTCGAGGGCCTTCTTGTGGAAGATCGGATCGACCCGGCCGGGGGCTGCTTCGAGTCCGGCCGAGCGCAACGCGTCGAGGAATCCGGTGCGTTCGGCGGAGTCGTCGCCTTCACGCAGGTCACCGGTCAGCAACGAGCACCGGCTGCGTTGCGTAAGCGTCGGGAGCACCGCCAGCGCGGCGGTCCGGCGGGAGCCGCCGAGCACCCCGGCTTCGCTCCATCCGTGTTCGGCCGCGGCAGCAGCAAGGTCGGTGGCCGCGGCGATCGACAGCGCGTCGACGACGAGCAGCAGGGTCGGTCGGGCCTTGGCGAGTGGCAGCACCACGGTGCGCAGCAGCTGTTCGACGACCGGCCCGGTGGGGTGTGGCGTGTCGGCGAGCGCCGCGGCAAACCGGCGGTCGTGTCCGCGACGACGGGCGGTGACAGCGTCGATGACAAGGGTGATGGCGTCGGCGAGCGCCCGGTGGTCCGAGCCGCGGTACGCAGCGGCCAGCGCCGCGTCGACCCAGCCGTCGCCGTCGATGTATCGCCGGGTGTGATCGTCGAGGTTTCCGGTGGTGGGGGTGTCGACGGCCAGCCAGCGCAGCAATCGCACGGTGGCCTCGGCGGCGCGGTACGAGGAGGAGGTACGGGCCGAGAGGTGGCGGAGCGTCTGCTGCCACGCCCGTTCGACATTGTCGAGGCCGCCCTGTTTCGGCCCGAACTCGACGGGGTCGCCGGGCATGGCCACCTCGATGGCGTGGGCGAGTGCGTCGAGTCGAGCGGTGAGGCCTTGCGGGAGCAACTCGGAGCGACCCGCAAGGTCGTCGATGCCGAGTTCACGCGCGTGTGCGGCGGCGGACTCGAGTACGGCACGTCGTTCACTGTCGGTGAGCGTGCCGATGACGAGTCCGGACGAGTCGTCGTGCCAGGCGGCGAGGTCCTCGTCCGTGAGGCCGGTCAGCCCGTAGCGACCGAGAAACAGGCCGCGCGCGAGGTCGCTGCCGGGATCCGTGAAGAGGCCGGCGAGCAATCCGAGCGGGACCAGGTCAGCGATGCGCTGGGTCTTCAATAGCGCAGCAACGGGTTTGGCGAGGCGGCCCGCTCGTTCGGCGAGCCACGCGGTGGTGGCGGCGACGAGTTCGGTCCCGCCGTCGGTGCGCAGCCGCTCGAATTCGGCGGCAGCGCCGGGCCGGCGACTCCATTCGAGGACGACGAGCGTGTCGATCTCGGTGGCCGGGTCGTCGGTCATCGCCAGCGCACCCCGAGCGACGGCGGACATCGCGTGCGCGCGGGTGAGGACCCCACCCGGCGCGGGGGTGACCGCGGTGGTGGGGATCGCGGCGAGCAATCCCATCGCGAGGGCACGATCGTTGGCCACCCGATAGAGCGCGGGTTCGACGGTGGTCGCGGAGAACATGGATCGCAGCGCATCCCACGGGTCGGGACTGATGAGACGACCGTCGACGAGATGCGCAAGGACCCCGACACCGAGTTCCGTTTCCTCGATGGGGGTGAGCACGACGAGCCATTCGTCGTGGTTGCGTTGTTCGAGCGCCTCCCACACCGCGAAGGTCGACGGGCACGGCACGACCGTGACGGGCACGCCGTCGTGCACGAAGGCGCCGCCGTCCCATTTCGGGGCGGCACGCAGCCCGAGGACGCCGTTCCGGTGCCGCTTCTCCACGGCCTTCGTGAGCTTGGCGGCGATGATGGGGCGGGTGACGGTGAGGGTGCTCATTCGACCCACCACTTCACGCGCAGACCCGGTCCGTGTTTGGCGAATGCCTTCCGCAACTGGTCGGCAACGGACTTGATGTCATCGATGCCGTGAAGGATGACCGTGTCGGGGTCGGTGACCACGTCTGCCCCGGTTCCGTCCTCGACGTCGTCGCCACCGTCGTCGATGATCTCTTCGTCGTCAATGACGTCCTCGTCGTCTTTGACCTCGGATACGACCCACTCGACCACGCGGGTTTCCAGCGACTTCAGCTCCGATAGCTGCCTTCCCGGTGTCGAGACCAACTCGCGCAGGCTCTTCAGGATCACCCGTGCGGATTCACCGCGCTCGCCCCCGGTTTCGGCGCCGGCGACGAGGGTCTCGACGAGCTTCCACTGCACGTTGCGCAACGCCCGCGCGTCGTCCGCTGCCTCGGTACGCAGGTTGCCCGCGGTCTCCATCGCGACGGGCAGTGTCGCCGTTGCGAGCAGATCGATGAGCGCGACATTGCCGGCGGTGCCGACGAGCCGGTCACAGAGTTCGACGAGTGCGCGGACCGCACTGATCCGGTCGGTGTCGGTGATGTCCAAGCCCAGCACCCGGTGGGCGTCGGCGAGCCGTTCGACGAGTTGCCGCAGATCTGAGGTCCGCTCCCCCGCCTTCACCCGCACCTGCTGGGCGAAGTCCGCGACGTTCGCGCCGGTGAGGTAGGTGCGCGGGATGGTGTAGCCGAACAGCTGGGTCGCGGTGAGCCGTGCGGCGTCCCAGGCGGTCTGTTCGGGTAGTTCTTCGGCGCGCAGTTCGATGCTTTCGCGCATCCGTCCCAGGGCCGGTGCCGGGACCGGGGAGCCGGCCTCGAACCAGGCTCGTTTGCGGAGCAGCGCCCAGGCCGCGACGATCAGGTCGCGGGCCTCGGGCCGCAAGCCCCACGCGGGGTTGACCGCGTCGATGCGGCGTTGCAGCACGCCGACGGTGACGCGGTCGGTGTCGGCGGCGGCCCGGTCGAGTTCCCCGGCCCAGAACGCGAAGGTGTCTTCCCCGAAGAGGAAGTGGTCTTCGGTGGCCTTGCCGACCTTCAGCGGCCCGGCGACGCGCTGCGCGACCTTGCGTTCGGCCCCGGCGGTGGGGACACGGCCCTGTCGGTCGGCGACGGCTTGTTCGACGAAGCCGCGGACGATCTCGTAGTGGCGGGCGGTGATTTCCTCGTCCGGGCTCGGGAACTGCGGGTGGTTCGGGTACAGCGCGGCGAAGGCCTGGTCGATGACCTTGTCGAAGGCGTCCTCGAGGTTGAGCGCGGTGGGCAGCTTGGGGCTGAAGTCCTTGCTGAGCGAGACGAGGATCTCGGTGTGGCCGGGGTCGTCGATGAATCGTTTCGGGTCGGGCGCTTCGATGCCGTAGGCCTGTTCGAGGAGCCGCTCGAACGAGTGGAGCGTGCCCCGGTACAGGTTTTCGAGGATGCCGCGGGCCTGTGCGCGGTCCGACGGGGAGAGGTGGTCGGTGTTCTCCTGCCAGCGGTCGCCGGTGCCGGTGAACAGCCAGTCGAGCTTGACGAGCAGCGCGAGGTCCTGCATCGCGTCGTCGGAGAAGAACTTCGGCAGCCACACGATGGTGTGGCGGTCGCCGTCGGCGAGGAGTCGGTCGATGCGGGCGATGTCGTCGGCGGCGGAGAAGTTCTGTTCGTCGAACGGGTAGTCGACGACGAGCCGCCACGTGCCGGGCCGGTTGTCGAAGTTCTGTTCGGGGACCGATGAGGCGTCGCGGACATTGCCGAATACGACGTCGACCTCGCGGCGGGATCCGCGCCAGATCACGGTGCGCGTGGCGCCGCCGGCGAGGTCGTCCTGCTTGGTGTCGACGCCGAGTGCCTTGTGCACGAGGGTGCGGATGAGCACCTTGCGTTTGCCGAGATTGTCTTCGCCGCGGATGCGTTCGAGCACCGAGTTGTAGTCGACGTTGGCGAGCTGCACCCGGATGATCGGGTTGGTGCCCTCGGAGACGGTGATCTCGGGGACGTCCTTGGCCCATTCCCGGACCACGCCGAGGACGACGCGGGCCTCTCCGCCCTTCATGCGGGTCTTGATCGAACCGTGGTTGAGCGCGGCGAGGCGGGAGGCGGTGAGGTCGCGCAGCGCCGGGACCTTGGGGGCGATCGCCGAGAGCAGCAGCGTCTTGGCGATGCGGTCGTGGGCTCGGAACCCGGCGGGCACCGAATCGGGGTCCGTCTCGAGCTGTTCGGCGGTCACCTGGTGGCGGGCGAGCAGCAGCGGCAACAGCTTGTCCTTGTAGAGGTTGGCAGCCGCGGTGAACAGGGTGCCGGCGACGCCGTCGATGGGGTCTTCGCCGTCGACGATGGGCCCGAAGGCGTCGCCGACGGGGATGAGGTCGGCGGTGGTGATGGTGTCGCGCCGTTCGACGAGCATGCGCTGCATCACCTTCAGGGCGGTGCGGTCGCGCTGCATCACTGATGCCAGTTCCCGCAGGGTCGCCACGAGCGCCGGAGAGAACGGGTAGGTGAGCCGGAACTCGTGTTCGGAGGCGCCGCGGTAGTCCTCGGTGGTGTTCATCGAGTCGCGCAGCACGTCCCACACCTCGGGGCTGCGGGTGACCGAACGGAACGCGTCGTCGAGGACCTGCCGCGCGTGCTCGTCCTTCGGCTGTAGCAATCGGACGTTGGCGACCTCGGCGAGGTTGTCGTTGCCGAGTTCGATGGTGCGGAACCGGCCCTGCTGGTACTGCAGGGCGCGGTCGGATGCTTCCTGTTCGGAGCCGGATGCGCCGGCGTCTGCGAGCCATTTGCGCAGGTCCATCTGGCGGGAGATGAACGAGATCAGCGGAATGGGTCGCGGGTTGCCGGCGGCTTCGACGAGTTTGGTGATCTTTTGCGATTCGCGACCGAAGAACTCGTTGCTGCGGACGGAGAAGATCAGCCACAGGATCAGCTCGTCGAGGAACAGCACCACCGCGTCGTAGCCGAGGGACTTGGCGTGTTCGGACAGCACGGCGAGGCCGCGGTCGATGTCGATGTAGTCGGCTTGTTCGACGAAGGACGAGAAGTAGCTGCGCACCAGCGCGGAGACCAGTTCCTTGCGCAGTTCGCTCTCGGCCGGGGCGGCCAGGGCGCTCTGGTAGCGGTCGAGGGTCCAGCCGTCGCCGAGAACTCCACCCCAGCCGTCGTCTACGCCGGTGTCCGAGTCGCCGCCGAGCCCGGCGAGGAACTGCTCGTCGTCGATGCGTTCGCGCAGGTTCTCGGCGTCGGCGAGCAAGGAATCCGAGACGTGCAGGGCGGGCAGCGGCGCTTCCGGGTGCAGCCGGGCGATCTGGCGCACGTATCCCTGGAAGATGGCCTGTTCGAGGGATTTCGCACCGATGAGGTGGTAGGTGAGGCGCAGGATCTTCTTGCCGGCGAGTTCGCCGTCGTAGCGGCCGGTGAGGTCGCGGAACCGGTCGACGCGCAGCGCCGGATGGTTGCCGAGCAGCGCGTAGAGCACGGCCATGAAGTGCGACTTACCGGAGCCGAACGAGCCGGCGAGGTAGGCGCCGCGGGAGGTGTTCTTCTTGATCGCGTCGGCGATGAGAGCGATCGCGGAGACGAAGTTGTCCTTGAGCGAATCGGTGAGGACGTAGGCGTCGAGGGTGGCGCGGATGTGCGCATCGTCGTCGGTGCTGTCGGTCAGCCGCAGCACGTAGTCGTCGGCGCCGATACGTTCGGGGATGTCGATGACGTCCCGCAGCAGGATGCTCACGCTTCGCCTGCCCTCCTTCGTGGTCCTCGTGATGCGGCGGCCATAAAGTGGGGTCGCTGCGGGTCTCATCCTGCCAAAGAACAGCGACAGCCCGAGCCTCGCCCGTCCGCGCGTCGCGCTGCCGAGCAGGCGATCGACGGACGCACACACCCCGCATCGGTCCCAATTACCGGTCACGTGCGGGATTCCCGTGTGTCCGACGCACCCGACGAAGAAACCGTGAGCTCCCAGCTCGATACCGACTACTGAGAGTGGGCCGAGCTGCTGCCGGAGGATTGCTGGTGGAAAGTCCATTTTGGTCAAGTCCCTGGAGGTGGTGTACGACGTCGTCGCGTGATTCCTCGGGAGTGGGTCAGGCAGGGCCCCGTAGTTGTTGAACTCCAAGACCGTGACCTGCGAATTCAAGACGTCAGGACCAGGTCGGCAGCATGATGCGGGTTCACCGCCAGCTGTCGACATGCTCGGGCGATGTTCGACTGCCCCGCTCGACGATGAAGACTGATCGCGACGTTCCGCAGCGTCGCCATCACCTGAGGCCCGTGGCCGGCACGAACGGTGGAGCGGTCCTCGTCGAACGTCACGTCCCGCACCCAGTAGACCTTGCTCTCGATCGACCGATGCCCACGGATCCACGACGCCAGCAGCCTCGGCGGCGCCTGCTCGCGCGGCAGCGAGCAGATCACGTATACCACCTCGACACTCCACCGGCCGGCACCGATCCGACGGCGACGGCGAGTGATCTCGATTGCCTGCTGCGCGTACGGGAATCGGAGACCACGGACGACGGTGACGATCTTGTAGCTCCGAACCTCCTCACGGCCGTGACCAAGCTTGACCGGGTCGGACCACACCACCGGCACCTGCCCCCACGGCAGGTCCCGGATCCGGGCGAGCAGCCCCGCCTGTTTCGCCTTGACGACCATCACGTACTCGGCCCGGCACTGCTCACGCAGGCACCGGGCGGTGGTCTTCTGCGTGTGCATCGCGTCGACGGTCACGACCGCGCCGACCAGGTCGAGCCCGCGCAGCAGCCTTCTGACCGTGGGGATCTCGTTGGACCTGTCGGCGGTGCGGCACTGCCCGAGCACCACGCCGTCGGTGTGGGTGACCGGCGAAACCAGGTGCGGGGCCGGTGCCCCGCCGGCTCGTGCACCACGGACCGTCTTGCCGTCGACCGCGACAGCCACGCGTTCGCGGTCGCTTCTCTCTGCGGTGGCCAGGTGGCGTCCGAGGATCCGGTCCAACCCGTCCCCGCCGACCCGGCCGAGGACCTGCCGGATGGTCGCCTCGCTCGGTACCCGGAACCGGATACCCAAGCAAGAGAGCACCTCCCGTGGTGCTCCTACAGTCCAGTCCGCAATGCTCGAATACGAACGAGCGCCGGCAGCGACCGCGCACAGGGCCACCGCGATCAGGGATGGCAGCCGGTAGCGGCGGCCGCGGCGGCCGCGGCGGTCCCGCGGATCGGGCAACAACTCGAGCGCTGTCATCAGTCGCGAGACCTGGTCCTCGTCGGCGGCAACACCGACGAACCGGGTCAGCTGGTCAGGGCATGGGTGGATCGGGGACACTGTCCCGGCGGGCATGGGTGACTCCTCGCGGACGATCTGGATGCTTATAGACACACCCATGATCGGTCCCTGTCCCCATGCCCGCTCCACCGCCCCGGCGGCCTTCCCTCGGACCTCAAACTCCCAGGTGGCAGCCCCGCTCAGCAACAACTACGGGGCCCTGCGACTACCGCCCCTCAGATCAAGTTTGAAGGAATCCTTCATCATTCTCCCCGACTGACGGGATTTTCATTCGCATCACGACTCTCGAATCCTCATCTGACAGTTCACCATTCCGCATCAGCCGATACTTGAGGAAGATGCCGTACAACTCTGCAACCACTTTTTGCTCGGATGTATGCGCCAGCGCAGGATTATAGCGACATGAACGATAGATATCCTGAATATCGGCATCGAGAACATTGTAGTCATCGTCGGGTACACGCTCAACAAGCAATTCTCGGTACAAGCGCAACGTTTGATTTAGTTGAATTAGTAGGACAAGTCCGCTCCTAGGAGACATGTCTGCTGCACGCTGAAGTTCGACTTTCCCACGGTCGTAGAAATCCCAGCTTTCAGGGCCTCCCGGAACAACATCTCGGTAGCTCCGAACGAGTAGAAGTCGGCCAAACGTAGTTCTTCTACGCATGTCCCTGGGCGCCAAGTCAACAGCGCGAGCAGCGTACGAAGTAGCCGGAGCATAATCCTTATCGAACTGGGCAGCGATTGAGCGCTGTTCCCAGAACGCCGCATCATCCCCATATATTGGCTCAAGTTTGCGATATATGACTTCAAGAGTGGGTGGCGGCAATATCGTGCGCAATCCTCGCGCCCGCATTACAGCCTTCAATATTCTATATTCCAAGGTGCGTGATCGTTTTGTATTCTTGTTGACGTACGGAGACAATCTGGTCATAAATGCGACAATTGAGTCCTGGATATCGCGGGTAGACAGCAGTGATTTTGCTGTATTTAGAGCAGCTGACCTGTACTTTGAATGAAGCGCGCTAAACTCCATCACCAGGAGGTCATTAGCCTCCTTGGTTTTCATGAGCGCTCTGACCTCGCGGGATTTCATCCCACTTGCCTCCACGAAAGGCAACGGCAGTCCGTATCCAAAACTATTGACAAATGACACCAAGAACAACAATACTCGGGCTTCGTAACTAGGAAGTTTGTTGAACCTGGGAGAAATCCGATCCCGGTATCCGACCCCAAATTCCATTTCGCTCATGGCATCGAAAATATTCCGGTCTTCAAACTTCTTGATTCGCTCGCCATGATTCAGGTTCTGAATTCGTGCATACCGTCCACTCAATTCTATATGCTTGAGGAGTCGCTCCGCGTCCAATCGATTTAGAGGATCGATACGATAGCCGTTGCTGTCGTCGTATAGCGCAAGGAAGTCCGGATCCATGCTTTGAAGCAGCACATGGCGTCTTTGCTTCCGCTCCAGCGCGAGTACGATCACTTTCGCATTCTGGTCGCGCGCCTTTTGCAAGAGAATCTGCACGTCGTCCGAAAAATCGGCAATTCCGTCGTAGACCAGCAGCGAAGTGGATCTACTCTTGAGCACACGGAGTGTTGATTCGATATCAATTCTGCGATCTCCTTTGAACAGAAAAACCGGAAACTGCTCTTCGCGAATAATGTGACTCACCATATACGCACCGGTCGTTTTGCCTGAGAAGCGATCACCGAGAACTGCGTGCAATTTTTGAACGGGACCAAGCTCTTTGAGGTCGGTCAATAGCTGGTGCGCTAATCGCTCATGCCAACCGAAGACAGCCGCCTTCCCATCCACGATATCGCTCCAATGAGGTTCGGCACCGCCAAAAAAATCGTGATTTCGCGGACGATTGCCGTCCGTTAAGTCTAGGAGTTCGAATTGCGCCGAGAACCGGGCGACATCTGATTTTTCCGCGGCCGTAGATTGCCATTGATAAGCAACTGAAGATCTGTGCTCCCTGGTCAGGGCCTCGATTTCAATCGCCGCTGCCTCGGCACTCATCTCGACGCCAACCAGATTTCTGATTTCCAACTGCTCACGCATTTCGCTTGCGATTTCACGTGAAATATAAAGCGAAGGATTATCTCCTGCAGGCCTTTTGGCCCGAGTCGCCTGGGCTAGGTCATATTCTCCAAATAGGGATGAACCGATCGTTATGAACGGTAGCCCCACCCAATCATCAAAGAATTTCCGATACCAGGAATATTTCTTCTCAATCGCGTCTACATATTCGGAAATGCTGAATATCAGATCGAGCGGTCCGTCCTCCAGCACCTTTCCGTGCAAGTGAACCACCTGAAGTCCGATATCATCGACCAACTGATCGCGCCATGAGTAGGTACGAGCCAGTAGCGGACCCCTCCTGTTCGGGATTCGATATGCCTGTTCAACCACATCATCAACGTTCAGCGTCCAGATACGGTTCCAGACGCACTCCGAAAAAATTGTCCACCAATGCGCCGGGACGCAATCTATAAATCGATTCTTGAAATAATTCTCGATTTCCGGCCGCGCACGATCTAGGGCAATCTCGTAAGCATCGGAAAGTTGCTTCTGGCTCGACCCTGCAATTGAATTTATTTCCTCGGTTAGCCCCGTACCGGACGGGAGTGACAATCCGTGCTTGTCAGTGGAATCAACACTGGCTCCCGCTCCGAGTAGTAGATTATACTTCCCAGAAATCAAAGTTTGGAGAAACTGGTCACGTTGATCAGAGGGAACTTGTTCCATTAGGACTGACATGAATCAACCTCCTTGAGGTACCCGACGACGAACGGTGTCTAGCCAAGATCCAGTTAGGATAGTTGCATCGCTGAGATCCCGTGCATTAAGTCTTGTGTTACGTGGAGTCCAGAATCGCTGATCTCCCATGGGCGGACCGCGTCGCTGGCTACCTCCCATTTGGCGGCGTGGTCGATCACGCCTGCCGTACTGTATATCGACTGGACAGATGGATACCTTCCACCGGAGCATCGATCAGTCGAGATACAGTGGTTCGGCGGAGGCTCCGGGTTGCGTCCATCAGGATGGTGTACGAGCCGGATCGGATCCCGATGACCGGCGTGTCGTAACCGAACGAAAGACGGTCACCGCGTGATTCTTCGAGAGAGCTACCAACTCGACTCGACGAAAGAGC
>NZ_JAALEG010000127.1 GCF_011058165.1 Rhodococcus aetherivorans | reverse complement strand
TGTACACGCCCGAGGACCTGCAGCAGGTCCAGGACGAGTTCAACGGCCGCCCCCGGCAGACGCTACGCTGGCGCACGCCAACCGAAGCGTTCACCGAGCTTGTCGCATCGGCCGCCTGAAACCGCCCCAACTGAAGGAATGTGACATTCGGCCACTTCGCGTCGGGGGCGGGAACTCACACCATCCGGCTGACGACGGACAGCGGCAGCACCTTCATCGCATAGGCGAGCGGCGTCCACGGCCAGCTCGGGACGTACGCCTTGTGCGGTTCCTTCTCGATCGCGGCCGCCAGCGCGCGGCACCCGGTCTCGGTGTCGACGATGAACGGCACGTTCTCGACCTTCTCGTTGATCTCCGAGCGGATGAACCCCGGGAAGATCGTGCTCACCCGGATGCCCGTGCGGGCCAGGTCCGCGCGCATGCCCTCGCCGAGCGCCGCGACGGCGGCCTTCGACGCCGCGTACGTCGTGAGATTGCGCGGCATCCCGCGCACCGCACTCACCGACGAGATCAGCACCACGTGACCGGCGTTGCGGGGGCGCATGAGCTCGAGGGCGGCCTCGCTCTGCGCCAGCGCGCCCAGGAAATTGGTGTTCGCCGTCTGCGCATTGGCGCGGAAGTAGCCCGTGCCCAGCGGCTGTCCCTTGCCCAGGCCCGCGTTGACGATCACCCGGTCGAGGCCGCCGAGTTCGTCGTCGAACTCCCGGAACACCGTGAACACGTCCTCGTGCCGGTCCACGTCGAGCCGCCGCACCGCGACGGTGATGCCCGGGTGCTTCGCGAGCAGTTCGTCGCGCAACTCCTCGAGTCGCTCGATCCGTCGCGCCGCGAGGGCGAGGTTGCGTCCCCGCGCGGCGAATTCGCGGGCCATGCCGGCGCCGAGGCCGGAGCTCGCGCCGGTGATCAGGATGTTCCTCCGCGTGCTCATGCGCGTCCCCCCTCGATCTCGTCGATCAGCGTGTTGCACCGCGAGTCCAGGTAGCCGACGATCACCCAGAAGTCCTTGAACGCCGGGTTGGTGGTCTGCCCGTGGTGGTAG
Organism: Rhodococcus aetherivorans; assembly: GCF_011058165.1. Classification (GTDB taxonomy): domain Bacteria; phylum Actinomycetota; class Actinomycetes; order Mycobacteriales; family Mycobacteriaceae; genus Rhodococcus; species Rhodococcus aetherivorans. The sequence goes on along the minus strand of NZ_JAALEG010000127.1, from coordinate 12,005 downwards.
CGGTAGTAGATCTGCTGGGCGATCACCGCGAGCCGGAAGAGCCCGAAGACCTCGTAGAAGCCCCAGTTGTCCACGGCGAGGCCGGTCTTCTGCGAGTAGTAGTCGACGATCTCGCGGCGGGTGAGCATGCCCGGCAGGTCCGACGGCTGCCGCTTGGTGGCGACCAGCATCGGATCGTCGTCCGCCTGCACCCAGTAGGCGAGGGACGAGCCGAGATCCATGAGCGGATCGCCGACGGTGGCCAGCTCCCAGTCCAGCACCGCGACGGGCTGCAGCGGGTCGTGCTCGTCGAGCACCACGTTGTCGAGCCGGAAGTCCCCGTGGATGACCGCCGATGCCACGTCGGCGGGCTGGGTCTCGTCCAGCCACTTGGTGACCCGCGCGAAGTCCGGGACGTTCTCGGTGCGCGCCTTCTCGTAGCGCGCGGTCCATCCCGCGACCTGGCGCGCGACATACCCCGAGCCGCGACTGAATTCGCTCAGACCCGTGGACGCGGGGTCGACGCCGTGCAGTTCGACGAGCAGGTCGACGATCCGCAGGCACAGCGTGCGGGTGCGCTCGGGTGTCAGGTCGAGCTCGGCCGGCGGGTTCGCCCGCAGGATCGTCCCCGGTACCCGCTCCATCACGTAGAAGTCGCTGCCGAGCACGCTGTGGTCGGTGCACAGGCCGACCATGCGCGGCACGTACCGGTAGGCGGGCGCGAGCAGCGACTGGATGCGGTACTCGCGGACCATGTCGTGACCGGAGGACGGCTTGGCTCCCACCGGCGGCCGGCGCAGCACGAGATCCCGGTCGGGGTAGCGCAACAGATAGGTGAGATTCGAAGCGCCACCGGAGAACTGGTGGACCTCGGGGGTCCCGGCGATGCCGGCGTGCTCGCCGAGCCAGGCCGCGACGGCCGCGACGTCGAAGGCGTCCTCGTCGCGGACGGCGCGGGCGTTGTCGGGAATCGTCACTTGCGGCCCTCCGGGTTGTTGTACTTGCCGAGTTCGAAGCGGGCCACCAGGCCCTGGTGCACCTCGTCAGGGCCGTCGGCCAGGCGCAGCGCCCGCGCGGCCGTCCAGGCACCGGCAAGCGGGAAGTCGTCCGAAAGACCTGCGCCGCCATGGATCTGGATGGCGAAGTCGATCACCTGCTGCACCACGCGCGGGGTGGCGACCTTGATCTCGGAGACGGCGGAACGCGCGCCGGACAGGCCCTGGGTGTCGAGCAGCCAGGCGGTGTTCAGCACGAGCAGCCGCAGCTGATTGATCGCGATGCGGGCGTCGGCGATGCGCTCGCGGTTGCCGCCGAGGTTGACCAGGGGCTTGCCGAACGCGACGCGGTCGAGGCCCCGGCGGCAGGCGAGTTCGAGGGCGTGCTCGGCGAGCCCGATCAGGCGCATGCAGTGGTGGACGCGGCCGGGACCGAGGCGGCCCTGGGCGATCTCGAATCCGCGGCCGGGGCCGGCGATGATCGCGTCGAGCGGCAGGCGCACGTCGGTGAACGACACCTCGCCGTGGCCGCCGGGCTCGTCGTAGAAGCCCATGGCGGACAGCATCCGCTCGACCTTCACCCCGGGGGTGTCGATCGGCACCAGCACCATCGAGTGCTGCTGGTGCTTGGGTGCGTGCGGGTCGGTGAGGCCCATGAAGATGAGGATCTTGCAGTCGGGGCTGCCGATGCCCGTGCTCCACCACTTGCTTCCGTTGAGCACCACCTCGTCGCCCTCGACGACGGCGGTGGCCGCCATGTTCGTCGCGTCCGAGGACGCGACACCGGGCTCGGTCATGCAGAACGCCGAGCGGATCTCGCCGTCGAGGAGGGGACGCAGCCAGCGTTCCTTCTGTTCGGGGCTGCCGTAGTGGTAGAGGACCTCCATGTTGCCGGTGTCCGGGGCGTCGCAGTTGAAGATCGACGACCGGAACGGGGAGCGGCCCATCTCCTCCGCCAGGGGGGCGTATTCGACGTTCGACAGGCCCGCACCGAGTTCGGAATCGGGGAGGAAGAGGTTCCACAGGCCCTGGGCGCGGGCCTTGCGCTGCAGTTCGCGGAACTCGTCGGGCACCGACCACGTCGCGGCACCCGAGCTGTCGCCGCGCGCCGCGAAGGGGGCGACCCGCTCCCGGCGCAGCCTCTCCTCCACGGGCACCACCTCGGTGGCGACGAAGCTGCGCAGCCGCTCGAGATACTCGCGCGAGCGTTCCGATTGACCGAAATCCATGAGGCCTCCGTGGCTCTAACTGAGCAATGCTTAGTTAGACTAGCCGGGCGCGCAGCACACCATCAAGAGGGAGGGACCATCCGTGAGCACCGAGAAGCGGCGGCGCCTGCCTCCGGAGGAACGCAAACGCCAGCTCGTCGCCATCGGCCTGCAGGAACTGGCCGCCCGGCCCATCCATGCGTTGTCCGTCGACCGGGTCGCCGAGATCGCCGGGATCTCCCGGGGTCTGCTGTTCCGCTACTTCCCCACCAAACAGGACTTCTACGTCGCCGTCGTGGCCGCGGCCGCGCGGCGCCTGCTGCGGGCCGCGGTCCCCGATCCCGACGACACCGATCCGTTGCGCGCCGTCGTGTATGCCTTCGTCTCGTTCATCGACCGGCACGGGCAGAACTATCAGGCGCTGTTCCACGGCGGATTCGGCGCCGACCCACAGATCCGGGAGATCCGCGAGGCCATGCGGGGCACCATGGTCGAACGGAGCCTGACCGCGCTCGGCACCGAGGGCGACGCATGGACGATCATGCGGTTGCGGGGCTGGTGGGCGATGGTCGAGTCGCTCTCGATCGACCGGACCGCCGAGCCGTCCGTGTCGGTCGACGACGTCGTCGACCATGCCGTCCGGCTCATCCGCGAGGACCGGGTCTGACCGCCACCAGGCAGCCGGTCGACGGCCGGATCTCGTGGAAGGCCGGCTCGTCGAATCCGGCCCTCCGCAGTGCGCCGGCGTAGTTGCGGACGTCGACGGCGGCGATCGGGTCGACCGCCCGGGCGACGTCCGAGGCGCCGGCCTCGTCGTGACGGTGGCGCATCGCACGGGTCAGGACCCGCACCGCGATCGGGCGGATCCGGTCGGTGGCGTACATGTCGGCGAGCAGCAACCGGCCGCCCGGACGGAGCACCCGGAAGAACTGGGCCAGCGCGTCGTCGCGCCGGCCTTCGGGGATGTGGTGCATCGAGAACGTCGCGGTCACCGCGTCGAACGACTCGTCGGGGTCGTCGAGCTCCTGCGCCGTACCGACGCGGAACTCGCAGTGGGGCAGCCTTCGCGCCCGTGCGGTCGCGTGGTCGATCATCTGCCGCGACGGGTCCACCCCCACCACGTGCCCCGTGGGACCGACCCGCTCGGCCAGAACGCGGGCGAATGCCCCCGGTCCGCAACCGATGTCGAGAACGGCCTGCCCGCGCTGGAGGCCGAGCAGGTCCGCCGCCGCGGCGTCGACCCGCGATCGCCGACCGGCGAAGAAGATCGTGTTGAAGGCGGCATAACCACGGACCCGGGTGATCAGCACCCCCGGTCCGTCGTCGTGGACGGTGGACTGTCGCTGGAAGTCGTTGTGTCTCATGGCTCCATGGTTACGACGGTCGCCGCGCGACGCCAGGAGCGAAACCCCGGAAAGTGTCCGGTTCCGGACACTCGGGCGCACAATGTGCGGTAACGCCGACGACCGCAGGAGAACCCGTGCCGCCCACCGAGGACCGCCGGGTCCGACGGACCCGCAACGAACTGCACCGAGCCCTGATCGAGTTGCTCACCGAGAAGGGCTACGACCGCGTCTCCGTCCGCGACATCCTCGATCGCGCCGACGTCGGCCGCTCCACGTTCTACCACCACTTCCGCGACAAGGACGACCTGCTGGTGGTCAGCTGCACCGAATATGTGCAGCGGGCCGTCGAGGAACGCGCTCGGGGACGGCGGACGCCGTGGGGACCGGTGCGCACCGTGTTCGACCTGTGCGAGCAGCACCCGCGGTTGTACGAGGCGCTGGCCGGCCGGCGCAGCGACGCCGTGCTCGTGCGCGCCACCACCCACATGGTCCACGAGGTCCTCGCCGGCCACCTGCGCGAACAGTGCGAGGCGGGGGAGGCGGAGTGCGATCCGGCGGTGCGGTTCCTCGCGTGGGGGATCGTCGGCCTGTTCGGTCCTGTCGCCGCGGGCGAGCTGACGGCCGCGCAGGCGTTCGCCACGTTCGAGGCCGCGGCGCGGCCGTGGCGTCTCTCGGACCCCGGGCCGGTCCGACCCGGGGGTCCGGCGGCGGTACCGCTCACCCCCACGGCGGCGCCATCACCTATCCGGGAATCTGGATCGTCACGCCCGGCAGGACCTCGATCTGCTGCGGCACCTGGATCTCCGGCGGCAGCTCCACCGGCGGCGCCGGGATCGTGATCGGCGGCAGCTCCGGCAGCTGCAGCTGGGGCAACTGCACGGGCGCCGGGGCGTTGTTCGACGGGGCCGTCACCCCGGTGTCGGCGGGCACGCCCGCCTGCCCGCCGATCGGCTCGGGCCACGGGAAGCTCTCGACCTCGGTGCCCTCGAGGGCACCGTCCATCGTGCCCTTCCAGATGTCCGACGGCAGCATCGAACCGTAGATCGACCCGCCCCAGCTGTTCGTGATCGCGGTGCCGTCCGGCGTGCCGACCCACACCGCGGTCGACAGCGACGGGGTGTACCCGACCATCCAGGCGTCCTTGTTCAGGCCGGTGTCACCGAGCTGGGTGGTCCCGGTCTTCGCCGCCGACGGCCGCCCGCCCGCGAGCGCGTGTCCGCGCGAGTACGCGGCGATCGGCTGCATCGCCTGCGTGACGTTGTCCGCGACGGCCGGGTCGAGGCGCTGCTCGCCCGGGGACGCGGGCCGGTCCAGCAGCACCTCGCCCTCCGCGTTGACGACCCGCTGCACGAAGTACGGCTGGTGGTAGGTCCCCGACGCGGCGAGCGTGGCGTACGCCGACGCCATGTCGATCACCCGCGACTGGTACTGGCCCAGCACGATGCCGCCCTCCGGCGCGCCGCCGTTGTGGCTGAGCGTGGGGCCCTCGATGCCGGGAATCTCGAGCGGGATGCCGGCCTCGTGGGCGGCGTCGGCGATCTTCTGCGGCCCGTCCTCCATGGCCAGCATCAGCCGGTAGAAGCTGGTGTTCAGCGACCGCTTCAGCGCCTCGGCGATGGTGCACACGCCGCACGACTCGCCCTCGACGTTGCCGATCTCGAGATTGCCGACGGTCAGCGGAGCGCTGCTGAACCGGGCGTTCAGGCCGATGCCGTCCTTCAGCGCCGCGACGAGGCCGAACACCTTGAACGCCGAGCCGGTCTGCACGGGTGCCTGCGCGAAGTCGAACCCGGCACCCTCCTCGCCGCCGTAGTACGCCCGGACCGCGCCGGTGCGCGGATCGATCGACACGACGGCCGTGCGCAGGTTCGCCGGTTCGCCCTCGAGGGTCTCGCGAGCCGAGTCGATCGCCGCCTGCTGCGCCCGCGGATCGATCGTCGTCGTGATCTGCAGGCCCTCGGTGCTGAGCACCTGGCCGCTGATGCCCGCCGCCTCGAGCTCGCGGATCACCTGGGTGCGCAGCAGCCCCTCCGGTCCGCCGGCCTCGTTGGCCTGCGTCGCCTGCGCGGCCGGCACCGTCGGAGGAAACTCCTGGGCCTCGCGTTCGGCGGTGTCGAGCTCGCCCATCTCGACCATGCCGTCGAGGACGTAGTTCCAGCGCGCCTCGATCGCCGGCCGGTTGAACTCGGGGTCGAGCGCCGACGGGGTCTGGATCACCCCGGCGAGCACAGCGCCCTCGGCCACCGACAGCTCCCCGACCGGCTTGCCGAAGTACGCCTGCGCGGCGGCGGCGATGCCGTAGGCGCCGCGGCCGAAGTAGATGGTGTTCAGGTACGCCTGCAGGATCTCGTCCTTGGACCACTGCCTGGCCATCTTCGTCGAGATCACCAGCTCCCGCATCTTGCGGGTGACGGTCCGGTCGGCGCCGACGAGCACGTTCTTGACGTACTGCTGGGTGATGGTGGACCCGCCGCCGGCGGTTTCCTTGCCGAGCACGTTGTCGCGGGCCGCGCGGGCGAAGCCGCTGACCGAGAAGCCCGGGTTGCTGTAGAAGTTGCGGTCCTCGGCCGAGAGCACGGCGTTGCGCACGTGCTCCGGGATCTCCGCGAGGTCGACCTCGACACGGTTGCCCTCGGGTGGCACGATCCGGCTCAGCTCGGTGGTACCGTCCGCGGCGTAGACCGTCGCGACCTGATTGGTCCTCATGTCCGACGGGCGGGGCACGTCCGTCGACATGTACGCCACCGCGAACGCGAGCGCCGGCACGAGCACCAGAACGGCCACCACGGCGAGCGCGATGTTGCCGACGATGCGCCACCGCCGCGCTTTCGCAGCGGCGGTGGGTTTCCTGTGCTGGGGGTTCGACGGGGTCGTAGAACTCACACGTACCACTTTCTCGGAAAGATCCGGGTCCGACGAATGATCGCACCCTCTCGATCGCATGGTACGGAGTTCCGTCCCGATGTGACGGGTACCGCAGGCCGCGCGGACACCGCCCGGCCCGCGCGCCCCGGCGGAGAAACCGCCTCCGAGCTGCGGCGATACGGCCCCCCTCAGGAGCCCGCGCGCCGCCAGGCCCGGAACGTCAGCCCCCACGCCGCCACGCACCCGAGCAGCACCAGCGACGGGACCACCCCGGGCGAGGCGGACAGCAGCTCGGCGACCGCACCGACCAGCGCCAGCAGCGTGACCATCGTCAGGAACCCGAGCAGCAGCTCGAGCCGCTGCCGGCGCGACGGCCGGCGGCTCACGACTTGACGCCGCCGGCGGTCAGGCCCGCGATGATGCGACGCTGGAAGATCAGCACCATCACCACCAGCGGCACCATCACCAGGGTGCCGCCCGCCATGATCGACGCATACGGCGTCACATACGGGTCGGTCCCGGTGAACCGGGCCATCGCCACGGTCACCGGGGCGGTCTTCTCGCTCGACAGCTGCGACATGAGCAGGAACTCGTTGACGGTCGCGATGAACGCGAGGATCGCGGTGGTGAACAGCGCCGGCGCCGCGAGCGGCAGCATGATCATCCGGAACGCCTGGCCCCGGCTGGCGCCGTCCATGCGGGCGGCCTCCTCGAGCTCCCAGGGCAGCTCGGAGAAGAACGAGGTCAGCGTGTAGATCGTCAGCGGCAGCACGAACGAGATGTTCGGGATGATCAGGGCCTTGTAGCTGCCGATCCAGCCGATGTCGGTGAACAGTTGGAACAGCGGCGTCACCAGTGCGACGACGGGGAACATCGATGCGCCGAGGATGATGCCGGTGACGAAGTACTTGCCGCGGAAGTCGAACCGGGACAGCGCGTAGGCGGTGAAGACACCGACCAGCAGCGCGATCGCGGTGGTGGCCCCGGCGATGATCACGCTGTTGAGCAGCGCCCGGGAGAAGTTGACCTTCGCGGACGGGTCCAGGGCGTCCGCGAAGTTCTGCAGCGTCGGGTTCGTCGGCCACGGCGTGGTGCTGAACGTGTCCGCCGGGTCGCGCAGCGCGGTGACGATCATCCAGTAGCACGGGGCCAGGCCCCACACGACGATGAGTGCGACGCCGGCGTAGGTGCCGATGCTGCCGCGCAGGGCCTTGCCGGTGCCCGGTCGGCTCATGCCGGGGTCCCCTTCCGCTGTTCTTCCTGCGTGCGCACCGCGTTGGCGCCGAGGAACCGGACCAGGACGAACGCCACCGCGAAGATGATGAGGAACGTGATCGTCGACAGGGCCGACGCGGAGTTCGCGCCCTGGCGCATCTGGTCGACCACCAGCACCGAGATGGTGGAGGTGGCCGGGTTGGAGCCCATCATGATGGCGGGCAGGTCGTACATGCGCAGCGCGTCCATCGTGCGGAACAGGATCGCGACCATGAGCGCCGGCTTCACCAGCGGCAGCGTGATCTGGGTGAACCGCTGCCAGGCGGACGCGCCGTCGACCTTGGCGGCCTCGTACACGTCCGACGGGATCATCTGCAGCCCGGCCAGGATGAGCAGCGCCATGAACGGCGCGGTCTTCCACACGTCGGCGACGATGATCGCGAACCGCGCGGGCCACGGGTCGGCCGTCCACAGGATCTCGGTGCCGAGGATGTGGTTGGCGATGCCGTCGTTGGCGAAGATGAAGAACCACAGCTTCGCGGTGACCGCGGTGGGGATCGCCCACGGCACCAGCACCGACGCGCGCAGCAGGCCGCGACCGCGGAACGACTTCGCCATCACCAGCGCCATCGCGAACCCGATGACCGTCTCCAGCGCCACCGTCACCACGGTGAAGAAGAAGGTATTGCCCACCGAACCCCAGAACTGCGAGCCGAGGGTGCCCGGCGGGCACGGGATCGAGCCCGTCGCGGTGCCGCAGCTCTGCGTGATCCAGCGGACGTAGTTCTCGACGCCGACGAAGCCGCCGGTGACGAACCGGCCCGTCTCGGGATCGAGCTTCTTCGCGTCGCCGTGGAACGACATCCACACCGCCCGGCCGAGCGGATACAGAATGACGACGGCCAGCACGACCAGTGTCGGCGCGACGAACGCCCACACCGGTATCCGCCGGCGCGCCTTCACTGCCGCGGCCGGCGGCTCGGGGGGCTCGGGAGCCCGGTGCCGGCCGCCTCCACGGCCACGGTCGGGACCGATCACTGCGGTCCCGACCGTGGTGGTGGGCGACTGGTCCGCGGGCTCGACCTGCGGCTTCGCCATGTACTACTCCTGCATCAGTTGCCGGCGGTCTCGATGCCGGCCTTGGTGTCCGCGAGCGCCTGATCCACCGTCTTCTCACCGCGGATCGCCGCGTAGGCGTTGTCGCGGATGGCCTTGGAGACCTGCGAGTAGTACGGGGTGACCGGACGCGGCTGCGCGTTGGCCAGGGATTCCTTCAGCGTCGCGAAGTACGGGTACTGCTCGAGGATCTGCGGGTCGTCGTAGACCTCCTCGAGGACCGGCGCGCCACCGGCCTCGGCGTAGTAGGTCTGCGACTTGCGCGTCTGCATGAACTCGAGGAAGTCGCGGGCGGTCGCCGGCGCATCGGAGAACGCGCTGATGCCGACGTTGTAGCCGCCCAGGGTGGAGGCGCCGGGGCCGTCCACGCCCGGCAGCACGGCGATGCCGTAGCGGCCGGCGACCGACGAGGACTCACCGTCGGTGAAGAAGCCCGGCCAGGTGCGCATGAACAGGGCGCGGCCCTCGCCGAAGGCGTTCTGCGACTCGCCCTCGGTGTACGTCTGCGCGGCCTCGGGGATCGTCCCGTCCTTGAACGAGTCGACGACGAACTGCAGCCCCTCGGCGGTCTTGTCGTCGATGGCCGGCGTGGTGCCGTCCTCGGCGACGAAGCTGCCACCGTAGGCGTTGACGATCTCGGAGACGTTGACCGTCAGGCCCTCGTAGTTCTTGAACTGGCCGACGTAGCAGTCGATGCCCGCCTCCTGCGCCTTCGGGCACTGCTCCTTCAGCTCCGCCCACGTGGCGGGGGCCTTGTCGACCAGGTCGGTGCGGTAGTACAGGAACGCGCCGTTGGTGTTCTTCGGCGCCGCGTACAGGGTGCCGTTGTAGGTGGCGGAGTCGACCGTGGCGGGCAGCAGGCCGCCGGTCTCGATCGCGTAGTCACCCTCGAGCGGCCGCAGCCAGCCGTTGGCCGCGAACTCGGCGGTGTTGGTGACGTCCACGGCGATGAGGTCGTACTCGTCGCTCTGGGCCTGCATGCGCTGGGTGATGTCGTCGCGCTGCTGGTCCGCTTCCTTGCCCAGCGGCTTGAAGGTGACCTGCTCGTCCGGGTGCTCCGCGTTCCAGTCGGCGATGATGCTCTCGAGCGCCGTGTTCAGCGGATCCTGACCCTCGACGATCGTGATGGGGCCGCGGCCCTCACCGCCGGCGGCGGTGCCCCCTTCGCTGCCCGAGTCCGAGCCGCCGTCGGAGGAACAGGCCGTGAGCACCAGCAGCGACGCGGCGGACGCCGCGACCGCCGCGCGGCGCATCGCCTTCGAGTTCAGAATCATGAATGACTCCCCGTTGAGATCGTGAGAAAAGCCTCGTCGGCGGCACCCGGCCACCGACATCGGCCCTTACTCTGGCATGGAGGGCACCGGAGTGCAGGGATTCCGCGCGACCTTGATCGGTTCCGTGTCGTGCCCTGCCGCTCGGCTCAGCCCAGGCGACGGCCGTCGGATGTGGTGAAGACGTGCACCTGGTCCGGGTCGAACCGCAGGTGCACCCGCTCGCCCTTGTGGGGCGGATTGCGCCAGTCCCCGCGCGCGACGACCTGCTGCGGGCGGCCGGCGATCTGGGCGCGGCCGTAGATGTAGGCGTCGGAGCCGAGTTCCTCGACGACGTCGACGTCCATCCCCAGGCCGTCGGGCGCGATCTCGAAATGCTCGGGACGGATGCCGACCACCACCTCCGACTCGGTGACCCGGCCGACGACGTCGCGCGGCACCTGCACGGCGGTGTCGCCGAGCATCACCCCGCGGTCGAAGACCGGCAGCCTGAACAGGTTCATCGCCGGCGAGCCCATGAATCCGGCGACGAACACGTTGGCGGGCTTGTTGTAGAGCACGCGCGGCGACGCGCACTGCTGCAGGATCCCCTTGTCGAGCACGGCGACGCGGTCGCCCATCGTCATCGCCTCCACCTGGTCGTGCGTGACGTAGACGGTGGTGGTGCCGAGGCGGCGCTGCAGCTGCGCGATCTGGGTGCGGGTCTGCACGCGCAGCTTCGCGTCGAGGTTGGACAGCGGCTCGTCCATCAGGAACACCTGCGGCTGGCGGACGATGGCGCGGCCCATGGCGACACGCTGCCGCTGCCCACCGGACAGCGCCTTGGGCTTGCGGTCGAGGTACTGCTCGAGGTCGAGCATCTTCGCGACCTCCTCGACCCGCGCGCGGATCTCCGCCTTCGGCGTCTTGGCGAGCTTGAGGGCGAAGCCCATGTTCTCGGCGACGGACATGTGCGGGTAGAGGGCGTAGTTCTGGAACACCATCGCGATGTCCCGGTCCTTGGGCTCCTGCGCCGTGACGTCGCGGCCGCCGATGAGGATGCGTCCGCTGTGCACCTGTTCGAGTCCCGCGAGCATCCGCAGGGAGGTGGACTTGCCGCAGCCGGACGGGCCGACCAGGACGAGGAACTCGCCGTCCTCGATCTCCAGGTTCAACGCGTCGACGGCAGGCGTGGTCGACCCGGGGAACAGACAGGTCGCGTGGTCGAAGGTCACTGGGGCCATGGCAGGAGAATAGGCGACCCCGTCGCCGTGGTGTCCTTTCGGATCACCACGGGTCCGAAAGGGCACCACGGCGTAGCCTGCCTGGGTGAGTTCGGAGAAGATGCTGACCCGCATCGGTGGCCTGCTCCGTCAGGCGGAATCCACCGACAACCCCCACGAGGCCGACGCGTTCCTCGCCGCCGCGCAGCGGCTGGCCACGGCGGCGTCGGTGGATCTGGCGGTGGCGCGTGCCCACACGGCGGGCCGGGAGCGCCGGGCCACCCCCGTGCAGCGCCTGATCGCCATCGGCGAGGCCGGCCGGAAGGGGTTGCGGACGTACGCGCAGCTGTTCCTGGCGATCGCCGCCGCCAACGACGTCCAGTGCGACATCACCACGACGTCGACGGTGATCTACGCCTACGGCTTCGCCTCCGACATCGACGTGTGCGAGGCGCTGTACTCCTCGCTGCTGGTGCAGATGGTCCGCGCCTCCGACGCGTACCTGCGCTCGGGCACCTACAAGGAGGAGACGACGGTGCGCACGGTGGTCGAGACCCGCGGGGGACGGCGGGTGCGGACCCGGGTGCGCCGGCCCGTCGCGGCCGTCACCGCGCGGCTGAACTTCCAGTCGGCGTTCGCGGCGCGGATCGGCCGGCGGCTCGCGGAGGCGAAGCAGGACGCGGAGCAGGAGGCGGCGGCCGCCGCACCGGGCACGGCCCTGGTACTGCGGGACAAGCAGATCGAGCTGCGAGACTTCTACCGCAGCACGTCCGAGGCGCGCGGCAGCTGGCGCGGGCCTCGGACGTGC
>NZ_JAALEG010000126.1 GCF_011058165.1 Rhodococcus aetherivorans | reverse complement strand
CCGACCTCCCGAGAACGGGTCCGGTCGCCCGGTCACCGCCCGACGGATAGGACCCCTCGCCCGCGGGTATCCGCAGATCCGAGACCCCGCAGTTTCCTCCCGGAGAGGCAGTCCGATGAACGAGCAGGACCGGAATCAGCCGACGGTCGAGGCACCCGCTGCCGCGGCGGCCGCCCCCACCGGCGGTCGCCGCACCCGCCGGCTGCCAGCCCGGGCACTCGTCGTCATCGCCGCCCCGTTCCTGCTCGCGTTCGTCGTCCTCGCCGGGCACCGCGACGGCGACTGCGTCGGCCGCACCGGCACCGCCGCCCTCGAGGCCTGCCGCGTGTCCTCCGCGGCGGTCGAGCCTTGGCTCTTTCTCACCGGGGCCGGCACGTTGGTGCTGCTCTCCCTCGCCGGCGTCGTCCGGGCCGCCGACTGACACTCTGGGCACGGACCGATCCGGAACCGGCACAGACACCGCCGCCGCGCCGCGGCCGCCGCGCCGCGACGGTGAGCGAGGTCGCACGACTCCAGACGTGATCGCCGCACCCACCGCGCCGGAAAAGACCCTCCGGCGCACCCGGGACCGCACCCGGTCCGCCGGGCTGGCAACACCCCCTGCCGCCCCACACACGCCTGTCCCGCAACGCCTCCCCCGACGGCGTTGCGGGACAGGGAGGGACTGCATTCGGCGCGGCCGGCACCGCCGGTGCGCATGACGCGACCCCGCGAGGGGCAAGTGTCAGCTCAACCCGATACCGAGACCGAACGTCACACTCAACCACTTGAGGAACGCATCGAACGCGATGCCCAGATCGAATCCGGCAGAACCCATCGGACTCTCCTTCACCCTCGAAGATCCCGACCCGGCTCCCAGTGTATTACCTCCGAAAAATCAACACTACCAATCGAATTCGGGCGAAGACCCCAGAGCGGGCAGGTAGGGCGGCGACGCGGGTCCCGGTTGAATCCACACCACCGGGGAAACGACACGTCTGCAGCGACGCCACCAGCCTGCGATCCACTTGCCCACATGGTGTTCCAGGTCGCGACGGTGAGTTCGGTGTTGTCCACGCTGTCCACGCCGGACCCTACGAGGGCCTGGTGACCGCCCCGGAGAACCAGCCGGCACCCTCCCGTCGCGGGTGGCTCCGACCAGGGGCGTCGGAACGCACCCTCGTCTCGGACGAGGCCGGGGTGCGAGCTGCGCGGTCCTGTGCAGAGAGGTGTGGTCCGAGCGGGGGAAAATCGGGAAATTATTTATCTCCGTATGTTGCAGAATTCTATCTGTTGATCCGAGGTGACCTGTGCCCCTCGCTTGTGGCCCTCCCCTCGCCCGTCCGAATGTCCCGCGGCCTGCGCGGGGCCCGTTCGGACCGGCCAGCGCCGGGAACCGGCCGGGTACCGATTCGCCCCTCCCCCAGCGCAGACGCCGGGGCAAGGCCCATTTCGGGAGGGGTCAGCCGTCAGCTCGCCTCGGTCGAGCCCGAGGTCGCGGACGCAGCGCGCACTTCGCGCAGTTCGGCGCGCAGTTCGTCGGCACGTTCGCGGGCCGCGTCGACCTGGGCGCGGGCGGCCGCGAGGTCGACGCGCACGGCCTCGGTGCGGTCCCGCTCGGCGGCGACCTCGGCGCGGGCGGCGGCCAGGTCGGATTCGAGCCGGCCCACGGTGGTGGTGGCCTGATCGGCGGTGGCGCGGAGCCGGGCGAGCTGGTCGCGCTGCTGCTCGACCAGGGTCTCGAGGTCGGCGGTTCGCCGCCGGTGCGCCGCCTCCGAGTCCTCGACCCGGGTGGTCCACGCGTCCAGGGTTGCGACGTGGTCGGCGTGCAGGCGGTCGAGCTCACTCTGGTGCTCGCGGCGGGCCGCGGCGAGCGCGGTGGTGGCGTCGTCGGCCTGCGCGAGCGCGGCGGCCGCGGCCGCATCCGCGTCGGCGCGCTCGTTCAGGGCGGCGTCGAGTTGCTCCCGTAGCCGGGCGATCTCGGCGCCGGCGTCGGCGCGGACCTTGTCGGCGTCGGCCTGCACCCGGCGCAGGTGCGCCTCGAGGACCGCCGGGTCGGCCAGCAACGCGGTGGCCGCGGTGATCGACGCGGCCACCTCACTCAGCCGCTCGAAGGCGGCCTGGGTTTCCTGCCGCAGCAGCGGCACCGCCTGCGCGAGGGTGGACACGGCCTGGGCCGGATCGGTGGGGGTGGCCGCGGCGAGCCGCTCGGCGCGGGCCGCCTCCTTCTGCCGTTGCCGCCAGGCCCGGACCCGCTCCGCATCCGAGGCGTACTCCCGGCGCCGCCCTCCCCTGCTGCCCTCGGTCATCGCTCCCGCCCTCCCGATCGCCTCCTGAGCCGTACAGCGATGCTACCGTACGTATCGTTTCGTACGTAACAGGATACGTACGAAACGAGTGTGGTCGAACACACCCGATACAGGGGTGACACCGCCCGTTCCCCTCGCCGGGGCCTCCGCGGTGGCCGCCACCCCTCGGCGGTCTCGCGAGGGCGGGTCAGCACGCCGGGTCGAGGCCCCGGCCGGGCACGCAGTCGTCGACCGCGGCCGCGATGGTGGCCTGGTGTTCGTAGTCGTCGATCCACTCGAGCACTCCGTCCGGGCTGTCGGCGCCGGCGCTGAGGCCGATCCGGAAGCGGGTGTCGATACACAACCGCAGGTACGGCGACGGGCGGCCGGTCCGGTGAGTGGCTGATGCGAGGCGGCGCAACGCGGCGGCGCCGGCGAGCACGGCGTCGACTTCGGTGGCGGCGGTGCCGGAGTCCTGCGCGACGGCCGGATCACAGGTGACGGTCCAGGTGTGCACGAGCGGGGTCCCTTCTTCGGGTCGGTACGGGTCTTCGGTGGATGCCAGTGTGCCCGGCCGCCTCGGCCGCGACCGGGGCGCAGACGGGCCGCGGGCCCGGTCCTGTGGAGAACCGGGCCCGCTGTGGACAACTCCCCGGGTCACCGCCGTCCGTCGAAGGCGAGGGCCTTCTCGTCGGCCGGGAGCAGCACCGACCGGGCCACCTGCACGGTGCGGGCCAGCTCGGCGACGAAGGCGCGGTGACCGGCCCGGTCGAAGAACCGGAAGACCAGCGGCCCGGCCTCGACGTCGACCCAGTGGATGTGACGGCGACGCTGCGGATCGAACGCCCCACCGGGGGTGATCTTCGACGGCGGCACCTGAGACCAGTGCACCGTCACCAGATGCTCCCCGGCGGCGAAGCGCTCCGGACGCAGCAGGAACTGCTCGGGCAGCACCGTCGTCACCCCGTCGGCGACCGGGCGCCGCAGCACCGCCACCACACCGCGGACCACGGCGAGGTCGGTGAAGACCATCCGCACCGCGCCGACGGTGGCGAACACCGCCGCGGCCGCGGTCAGCGCGCTGGTCACATCCAGCCGCACCTGCTGGTTTTCCCCGGCGATCAGGACGGTGGTGCGGGTGGTCACGCTCGGAAAGCTCGGGGTCTGCGGCGCGGTCATGGCGACCTTCCTGCTGGAGGTGGAGAACCGGCGCGGGTCCGCCTGTTCTTGTGCCCTTCTGGCAGGGAGCATTTGGACCGGCATGAGGGCCGTGGAGTGCAACCTCTGGGACGGAAAAATCTCGCCGGAGCGCAGCGGAGGAGAGAATTTTCCGGGCCGTCAGGCCGCGCAGCGCCCAGGGGTTGCGCGCAGCGGACCGCCGGTCAAAATCGAAGGCCAGAAGGGCACATCAGGCTCTTGTGCAGGGCGGAGCGCAGCGGAGCTCGACTCGGTCTCGAGGACCTGGGCCTGATCTCGCGCGAGAGGGCCCCTCGGTGGCCGGTTGGCCAACCGGATGAGATTGTCTCGGCGTGCTGGCTTGCCCAGATGGTTTCTTCAACGGTGGACAACGGTCCGCTCTTATTCGCGATCGGGGGACTTTTGGGGCAGCCCAGTTCCGGTGTCGTCGCTGTTGACAAGCGGATATTTGAGGTCCATCGTAATGGACATGAAAGAGGGCCCACCGCGCCCGTACCGGATGGTGGCGAGGGCGCGGTCGGCGGCACAGACGACGGAGCGGATCATGGACGCCACCCTCGAGCTGTACCGGGACTATTGGCTGGACGAGATCACCCTGGAACGGGTGGCCGAGCGGGCCGGGGTGTCGATCAAGACGGTGCAGCGCAAGTTCGGCAACCGCGACGGCCTTCTGTCCGCGACGCTGCAGTGGATCGGCCGCCAGGTCACCGCGCAGCGCTTCCCAGTCGCGGCCGGTGACGTCGACGCCGCCGTCGAGAACCTGATGACGCACTACGAGCAGTGGGGACCGTTGGGCCTGCGGCACGTGCTGCAGGCGCAACGCTCACCGTTCATCGCGTCGATCGTCGCACGCGCGCAGGGTCTGCATCACCGCTGGGTGGAGCAGGCGTTTGCCCCGTACCTGGATTCCCTCCCCCCAGCGGATCGCGAGATGTTGTTCGCTCAGCTCGCCGCCAGCACCGACGTTCTGGTCTGGCACGTATTCCGCAACGATCTCGGCCTGTCGGCCGAGCGCACCGGGCAGGCCCTGTCCGGCATCCTGCGCGCACTGTTACCGGCCACGCCACCCGCACGGACCTGAACCGGCCCGCACCCGGGCCCCTCCACCTTGGAGGCCACGTCATGGCACACATCCTGTTCGTCACCTGGGACGGCGGCGGCAACGTGCCACCCGCCCTCGGTGTCGCGGCCGAACTCCACCGCCGCGGCCACGAAATCCGGTTCCTCGGGCACCGACAGCAGCGCCGGCAGATCGAGGACCGGGGTTTCCGGTTCACCCCGTTCCGGCATGCCCGAACCTGGCAGTCGACCACCGCCCACCCCGGGATCCGCGGCCTGTACGCGTATCTGTCGGTGTTCACCGACCCGGGCCCCGGGATCGATCTGCTCGACACTGTCGCCGGCGAGCCGACGGACGTGGTGGTGATCGACTGCCTGCTCTACGGCGCCGTCGCCGCCGCCGAGCAGGCCCGCCTGCCACGGGTGACGCTGGTGCACACCTTCTACGAGTTCATGGAGGCCGGCGCCAAGCGCGGCCCGGCACCGTTGCTGGCCCGGGTGAAGGGGCAACGGCCCCTGCGGTTGTGGACATCATCGGACCTGGTGCTGGTGACCACCGAGCGGGAACTCGACCCGGCCGGGCGCCGTGATCTGCCCCCGGCGGTCCACGACACCGGGGTGGTGCCGCACCGGATGCCGTCCATCCTGACCCCGGTTGGGGAACGGGAGCCGCTGATCCTGGTGAGCCTGTCCAGCACCAACTTCGCCGGCCAGCAGCGGACTCTGCAACGCGTCCTCGACGCGGTGCGCGGCGTCGCCGCCCGCACGGTGGTCACCACCGGAACCTCCCTCGACCCCGCCACCCTGACCGCCAGCCCGGACACCGAGATCCACGGTCACCGGGATCACGAGGAGATCTTGCCGGACGCCACCCTCGTCATCGGACACGGCGGCCACGACACCACCATGCGCGCCCTCGCCCACGACGTGCCGCTGATCATCCTGCCGATGCACCCGCTGCTCGATCAGAAGATGATCGGCCGCACCCTCGAAGACCGCGGTGCGGCCCGCTGCCTGCCCAAGACGGCCGCACCTGACCGGATCCGGGCCGCGGCCGAGCAGCTGCTCGCCGACGGCCCGCACCGGGCGGCCGCCGCCACCCTGGGCGCGCGGATCCGCGCCCACGACGGCGCCGTTCGGGCCGCCGACCTCATCGACCACCTGCCACGTCGATAACCCTCCACGAGGAGGCGAACTCATGACCGGAGCCACGCGCACCACCGACCGCACGGTCGCCCCGTCCGGCAGGTTCGACGGCCTCGACCCGCGTTCGGGTACCGTCCTCACCGCCTGGGCGGGTCGGCGAACACGGTGCAATCGTGGTTGGCGGACAGATACCACATCACCACCGTCTCCCCGCCCGGATGCGGGCGCCGCCGAGCTCGGTGCCGACGGTGGCGGTGCGGCGCATGTACGGCACCGAGGGGTACCGGATCACCCCGTCCACGGGGGCAGCGAAATCGGTGCGCAGCAGCAGCAACAACTGGTCCGGCTGCATGCCGAGCAGGTGCAGCGCCCCGCCAGCGCCTGCCGGGTGGTCTCGAAACCGGCGGTGATCAGCAAGATGGCGAACGAGCCGCAACTGAGCCGGATAGCGAACAGTACGGCACCCCCGGCCGGTACCGGCCGCCGACGCCGAGGACGCCTGATGTCGCCCCCGACCAGGGAGCGCCCGGTACGGCCACCGGATGCCATCGTGCACACCGAATCGAGGACCACGCTGACCGGGCACCGCCGTGTCGATGACACGGCGGTCGAGCACCTGAGCCCCCCACGGTTTGGGGATATCGGGTACCGCGGCGACCAGCACATACTGGGTTCATGACGGCGGTGCGAAAGGCCGAGGACCTGCTGGCGTGCGTGCGTGATGCCGCTGACGGGACCGGGGACACGTCGGAGTTCCGCCGTGCGGTTCTCGACGGGATTCGGGCCGGGGTTCCGTTCGACCGTGGGTGTATCGGGATGGTGGATCCGGCGACGTTGATGCTCACGTCGGCGACCATGGTCGATGTCGACGATCCGCTCGGGCGTGCGGCGGGGGTGGTCGCCGAGTTGGAGTACGGGTCTGGTCCGTATGCGAACACCTACGGCAGGTTGGCCCGCACTCCCACCGGCGTCCAGACGATCCGCGATGGCATCGAGGGTGAGATTCGTGAGGCGTTGCCCTATCTCGAGATCCTCGAGCCGATGGGAATGGTCGACGAGGTTCGACTGGTCTTTCGTGGCCGAGACGGGTGCTGCTGGGGTGTCGGAACGCTGATGCGCGGTCCGGGACGAATGTTCGATCACAAGGAGGTTCGGATTCTGGCCCGCTGTGCCCGTGAGATCGGGGAGGGCCTGCGCCTGTCGTTGGTGCGGCAGGCGCCGCGGGTGCTCGCGGAGGTATCCGCTGGGCCGGCGGTGGTGATCGTCGGACCGGACGATGAGGTGGAGTCGGCGACACCAGTGGCGTTGGAGTTTCTCGAGCGGGTAGTGGTCGAGCCCCGGTTGCGGATGTTGCCGGTGGTGTCGGCGGCGGTGCGGCTGCGGACCTCGGGGCGGGCGGTGTTCACGCGGGCGCGGACGGTCGATGGTCGGTGGCTGGTGATCCGGGCGGGGAGGTTCGACGGCCGGGGTCCGGCGGGGCGGGTGGTGGTCACGCTGGAGCCGGCGGGGCCGGCGGAGGTCGTCTCGCTGTTGACTGCGATTCACGGGTTGACCGAGCGGGAGGCGGCCGTGCTCGGGCGCGTCCTGTTGGGGGAGACACGGGTCCAGATCGGTGAGCGGCTGTTCATCAGCCCGTATACGGTTCAGGACCACCTGAAGAGTATTTACGCCAAGACGGGCGTGAACAGCCGTCAAGAACTCCTCGCGCAGCTGTTCTACACCCACTATCTGCCGCGCTACGGTGAGCCGGTCGGCCCGGGAGGCTGGTTCGCCGGGGACCCCGTGCGAGCAGCACACAGTCCCGGCTGAGAGATCGGTCGTTGTCCCCCAGTGCAACACGAGTGTGGGATATCCCGGCGCCGGAGGGTCAGCGGAGGTGACAGGTCGCAGGTCCGGGCGGGCCGCAGTTCAGTGCCGGTGGCTGGCGAAGCCCTCCGCATCGTGACGCACGAGAAAGGGTGTGTGCCGTGGCCAGTATCTTGATCGTCACCTTCGAGGCCGGCGGCAACGTCCCGCCTGCGTTGGCGGTCGGGGAAGAATTCCGCGCCCGCGGGGATCGGGTGCGGGTGTTGGGGCATCGGATGCAACGGGCGACCGTCGAGGCGGCAGGACTGGAGTTTTGTGCCTATCGACACTCGCCGACCTGGACGCCGCACGCCCACCACACGACATGGACGGTCCTCACCATGGGCCTGGAGATGGTGACGCACCCCGGGATCGGACGGGATCTCGGTGATGTGGTGCGGGAGGATCCGGCCGACCTGGTGATCATCGACTGCATGCTGTTGAACGCGCTGGACGCGGCAGGGCGAGAAGGCCTGCGTCATGTCGCGCTGTTTCATACGTGCTACGGCTTCTTCGACGGATCGTTCCGCCGCGGTCCCTTCGGTATCGTTCCCCGGTTGAAGGGGTTGGGGCCGCGCCGACTCTGGGGGCAGGCGGATCTGGCGTTGGTGTGTTCGGACCGCGCATTCGACCCCGCGGGTGGTCGGTCCGACGACCACCTGTTCTGGGCGGGGGCCGTGCACGATGCCAAGACCGCGGCCGTTCGCCGTATGCCGCCGCTGGTGCTCGTCAGTCTCAGCACCGCCGGTTTCCCGGGGCAACGCGCCGCCCTACAGAACATCCTCGACGCCGTGGCAGGCATGGACATCGAGGTGGTCGTGACCACCGGTCCCGCCATCGACCCGGCCGGTTTCCACACTCCGGCGAATGCCACCGTTCATCGGTACGTTCCGCACAGCGAACTGATGCCGTCGTGCTCGGCGGTGATCGGGCACGGTGGGCACGCGACCACGTTCCGCGCCCTGGCGCATGGGATCCCGATGGTGATCATGCCCATGTCTGCGGTGACCGATCAACCGGGAATCGGCAAGGCCGTGGCCGCTGCCGGTGTCGGTCAGGTCGTCTCGAAAGCGTCCTCCCCCGAACGGATTCGTGGGGTACTGGGCGAAGTCCTGTCCACCGACGGCTACCGGGACGCGGCGGCCGAGCTCGGCGCCAGGCTACGGGCCACCCATGCGGCATCGGTGGCAGTCGACCGGCTGTCGACGCTCATCGGCAGCGGGGGGTGAGCGGATCATGCGTCCGCGGTGGCGGCGGGGGTGCTGCGCCCCACCGGATCGCCGCGGCGGCGGCGAAGTCCCCGGCGTGGGCGAAGCCGGCGAGCAACACCAGGGCTCCGTTCGGGATCCGGCCGGCCCGGTTCTCGGTGTCGAGGGTGACCGGGATGGCGGCACCGAAGAGGTTTCCGCAGGCGTCGAAGGTGTCCGGATGGTGTTCCGGGGGCAGTTCGAGGGCTTCGCGCCAGTTCCGCAGGAACAACCGGTTGGGTTGGTTGGTGACGAAGGTGTCGACCTCGGTGGAGCGCACGCCGATCCGGTCGCACACCGCGAGGGCAACCTCGGGCACCAGGCGGTTACCGCGGGCGAAGACGGTGGCGATCTTCGATTCGGTGAACGCGATCCGCAGTTGGCCGGTCCCGGGTTCCCAGTACTTGCGGGGTGGCTCGATGGCGGCGGTCATGTCTCCGGCGAATTGGGGGTAGTGGCGGCATTCGACGTCGAGGATCGGGGCCCGGTCCGAGCGGTGCAGCAGCCCCACTCCGCAGCCGTCGCCGGGCACCGCGGCCTGCGCGAGGGGACGGACGTCGGGTTGGGTGAAGATCTGCCCGGCGCTGTTCTGCACGGCCACGATCAGCGCCGTGTGAGCGTCGGGTCGGCTGGACAGAAGGGTTCGGGCGAGGTCGAGCATGTAGATGTAGGCGGCGCAGCCACCGTTGTGTAGATCGAGGATGCACCGGGGCCGCATGCCGAGGCGCCGTGCCAGCTCGGCGCCGCAGCCGAGCACGGGCAGGTCCGGCAGTTGGGTGTGGGTGAGCAGCACGTCGATGCCGTCGATCGCGGCGGTGCCGTGGCGGTCGATCAGCGGTGCGATGGCCCGTTCGGCCATGTCGACGGCGGACTCGGCCGCAGCGACGTGGTGGCGGTGGGCCGGGGCGCGGAACATGATGTTCTGCGCCTTCCGGTCCGAGGGTGCGTGCCGGGTGAAGTAGTCGGTGGTGATCGGGGGACCCGGGAGGTAGCTGGCGACGTCGATCAGGCTGACGGTGTCCATGGCGGGGGTTCGCTCATCCAGGCGGGGGTCAGGGGCAGTCGGTGGCGGGCCCGGTATTCGCACAGGGCGGTGAGGTTGTTCAGCTCGAGTCGGTGCCCGGCGGCGAACATGTCCCAGAAGTCACCGACCCAGGCTCTCCGGTCCGGGGGTGCGGTGTGCGGATAGGGGTTTCGGTCGTAGAACGGGTGGTGGCAGTTGGTCCACAACACCACCGTTCCGGGCTTGTCGAGCACCGTCTGCGCGTCGACCACCCGCATGAGGTAGATCATCCACAGGTGCTCGCCTTGGTCCCAGGCGCAGTGGTAGTCGACGGTCCTCGCCTCCGGGTGGGCCACGGTCCGGGTGTAGATGGTGGTGTCGGATCCGAGCCGGTCGTGGGCCGACCACAGTCCCGGCTGGTCGGTCGGGGCGAATCCGCGCAGGCTGTAGGTCCACTCCTCGAGGCTTCGGGTGTGGGCCAGGTAGTCGTAGACGCCGTCGGGCGGGGCGGCGATGTAGCCGTGGACGGTGCAGTACTGCCCGAACATCTGCTCGTGCGGGTACACCGACCGCAGCATGTCCAGGATGACCGGGGTGGTCGCCTCCCTGTCGGAGGTCTCGATTCGTACTACCCCGGGGATCACCCCGTCGGGTAGGTCACTGAGGGCGCAAGGGGTGGTGGTCACGGTGTCTGTCCTCGAGCGCGGGGGTCGGTGTGGAAGGGAAGGAACGGGGGCATCTCGTCGGGGTCGCAGTCCACGGCGATGAACACCGGGCCGTCGGTCGCGGCCGCGGCTTCGAGCGCATCGAACAGTTCGTCGAGGGTGCGGGCCGGGTGCGCCGGTAGCGACGGGAACATCGCGCCGACGCCTTCGGCGAGCCGTGCGGGCCGGAATCGGTTGAAGCTGTATCGGTCGTGGTAGAACAGCTGCTCGCGGGTCAGGCACATGGCGTGGGCGTTGTTGTTGAACACCAGGAACGTCACCGGCAGGTGGTGTTCGAGCGCGGTGTGGATCTCGAGGCCGTGCATGTAGAAGGCGCCGTCCCCGGCGATGACGACGGCCCGCCGGCCGTGTTCTCGGTTCGCTCCGTAGTCTTCGCCGGTGCGGGCGAAGGCGGCGCCGATCGCGGCGCCGAAGCTGTAACCCATGCCCCCCATGCCGAGTGCGACGACGAAACGGCCACCGCGGGGCACCGGCAGGTGATGCACTACCGCGGCGCCGGTGTTGCCGGCGTCGACGAAGACATCCGATCCGGCCGGCATCATCGCGGCGATCGCCTCGACAGCCTCCCGGTAGCGCACCCCCGGGCCTGCGGACACGGGCATCCGGCGCGGAGTCCACCTCTTCCGGGCGGCTGCATCGACGGCCGGTCCGGACGCCGCTGCTGCGGCCAGCTCCCCCAGGGTCTGGCGCAGGTCGAGGCTGGTCGCGTGCACCGTGGGCAGGTACGGTGGCGCGGCGCCGATGCTGGCGACCGGGACGGCGCTCAGGGCCGCGTCCAGGCCGGTGCGGGCCGTGACCGGCAGCCGGGTGCCGATCAGCACGCACAGCGCGCTGTGCCGCACCGCATCGACCAGTTCGGGATGTCCCATGCTGCCGGCAACCCCGCAGAAACCGGGCTCGTCGGCCGGGTAGACGTCCTTGGCGTCCGGGGCGACCCCGACGGCGGCGTCCGCCGCGGCGGCGAGGGCGCGCAACTGGTCTCGGGCGTCGTCGCGGGCCACCTGATCGCCCGCGACGAGCACGATCTTGCCGGCCCGCCGAGCCGCCGCGAGCAGCTCCCGGATTCGTGTCGGCCCCCCTGGGTCGTGGCCGGACCGGCGCGGCGGCACGTGGACGACGAACGTGTCGTCCACGCGGGCCTGCTGGATGTCTTTGGGCAGCAACAGCACCGCAGGTCCGCCGGTTTGCGCCGCGGCGATCGCCCGCTGCAGGTGGTCGGCGAGGTCACCCGGGTGCTGCACCCGGGCGCAGTAGCGGGAGATCTCGGTGAACAGCCGGACCGCGTGGATCGTGCCGGCCTGGCCGCTCGAGTCCTGGAACGCGCCCCTGCCCTCGAGGGTGGTCGGCGGCTGCCCGATCAGGGCCAGCACCGGCACCTGTGAGGTGTAGGACTCGGCGAGCCCGGCCACCAGATTCATCGCGCCGCCGCCGGACGTCGCGGCCACTACCCCGAGCCCGCCGGTGATGCGGGCGTAGCCGTCGGCCATGGTGGCCGCGCCGAACTCGTGCTTGGCGACCACCCCGTGCACGCGGCGAGCGGTGGCGAACAGGGCATCGTAGAGGTCTTCGATGTTGGCACCGTCCACCCCGAAGATGTGGCCCACCCCCAGGTCGGCGACCGCGTCGACCACGGCGTCGACGACCCGACGGCGGCCCCGGTCCGGGCGTGGGGTTCCGGTACCCATGATGGTCCCTTCCGAACGCTTCGATCTCGGTGTCATGGATCGCCATGTCCGTGATCGCGATGTCTTCGATCGCGGTGGTGTTGCTGGCGTCGCGGTCGGCGGGTGTCCCTCGAGCCCGGTGCCCCAGCGGACGGTTCTGGTCCGCCGATACCGTCCGGCGAGCGTGTGCAGCATGACGACTCGGGCACCGCCGGCAGTACCCGGCGGCCGCCCCATACCGGTCGGGGTCCCGGCCGCCGAGGGCCCACGGTACCTGTCGGGCCGCCCCCAGCTCGGGTTTCTTCCTGACGGTCGGGTGTCCCCGGTCGTGCCACCGCCGGCGGGGGACGGTGTGCGACGATCGGCATCCTCGTGTCCTTCTCGCGGCGCAGGGCGTTGCGCAGGATGTCCTCATCCGGGTCTGGGCCGGTGCGTTCGGGTCGGGTTTCATGACGTCGCCTCGGATTCGAGGAGCGCCTTTGCGTGCTCGAGGTTGCTGCGGACGTCGCGGGCGTACAGTTTCGCCACGAGGGTGTCGGTGAGTGTGCCGAACACGCCGCCGAGAGAACCGGATTCCTGGTGGAAGGTGACCCGGGTGCCCCGCTCGGTGGGGTCGAACCGAGTTTCGGTCTCGTACGGGACCGGGCTGTCGGTTCCGCGCCGGCGCAGATACCTGTCCTGCTCGACCCCGGTCGTTTCCTCGGTGATCGGCAGTTGTCGGCCGGCAACCTTGACCACCCCGTGGACGAGGGAGCCGACTTCCCCGGGTTCACCCGAAATCAGCTCGTAGGTGATCACATTGGTCATGTACAGCGTCACGTTGCCTGGGTCCTGAAAGAAGGCGAACACCTCTGGGGCGGGGCGGTCGATGACGACGGACTCTTCGGTGACAATCATGATGACTCCTGGAGGAGGAGGGGCGGGTGCCGGGAGGTACGGTGG
>NZ_JAALEG010000125.1 GCF_011058165.1 Rhodococcus aetherivorans | reverse complement strand
GCGATCGACACCTTCGTCATGCGCATGGCGAAGAACCTAGCCTTCTTCGCCTCTCGTGCTGCTCGACCCACTGACATCTCCCCTGGTCAGGGAGCGTGTCGCATGGACCACCTGAGTCAGCCTGGATAGACGCGATGTGACATTCGGCCCGGCCGGCTGCGGGTGCCGGCGAGACCTCAGATGTACATCGCAGGATCGATGTAGCAGGCCGGGTCCACGAGTTCCTCGTGCTGCTTGCGGGGGCGGATCGTCGCCGGGATGCCGACGGCGATCGAATCGGCGGGCACGTCGCGCGTGACCACCGCGTTCGCGCCGATCGCGACGTCGTCGCCGATCACCACCGGCCCGAGGACCTTCGCCCCCGCACCGATGGTGACCCGGTTGCCGATGGTGGGGTGCCGCTTGGTCCGCGCCAGCGACCGCCCGCCGAGCGTGACGCCGTGATAGATCATCACGTCTTCGCCGATCTCGGCGGTCTCCCCGATCACCACGCCCATGCCGTGATCGACGAAGAAGCGCCGTCCGATCGTCGCGCCGGGGTGGATCTCGATGCCCGTGAGGAAGCGGGTGAACTGCGCCAGGATGCGGGCCGGTCCCCGCAGCGCCGGCCGCGCCCACATCCGGTGTGCGAGCCGATGCGACCAGATCGCGTGCAGCCCCGAATACACGAGGGCGTTCTCCATGTCACCGCGCGACGCCGGATCGTGGCCGCGGGCCGCCTGCAGGTCTTCCCGGAGGGTGCGCAGAACACTCACGATGCGTTCAGTCCCGGATGTGCTCGAACAGCGGAGTGGAGATGTACCGCTCACCGAAGTCGCAGACCACGGCGACGATGAGCTTGCCGGCGTTCTCCGGACGCTTCGCCAGCTCCAGAGCGGCCCACACGATCGCGCCGGACGAGATGCCGCCGAGAATGCCCTCCTGCGTGCCGAGATCCCGGCCCACGCGGACGGCGTCGTCGAACGAGACGTCGACGATCTCGTCGTAGACCTCGCGGTCGAGCACGTCGGGCACGAAGTTCGCGCCGATGCCCTGGATCTTGTGCGGGCCCGGCTGTCCGCCGGTGAGGATGGGCGAATCGATGGGCTCGACGCCGACGATCTTCACCTCCGGCTTGTATTCCTTGAGCCTGCGGCCCGCGCCGGTGATCGTGCCGCCGGTGCCGATGCCGGCGACGAAGATGTCGACCGCGCCCTCGGTGTCCTTCCAGATCTCCTCACCGGTGGTCTGGTAGTGGATCTCCGGGTTCGCCGGGTTGGCGAACTGGCGGGCGAGGATCGCGTTCTCGGTCTTCGCGACGATCTCCTCCGCCTTCGCGACCGCGCCGGCCATGCCCTCGGAGCCGGGCGTCAGGACGATCTCCGCGCCGAACGCCCGCAGCATCACGCGACGCTCGGTGGACATCGTCTCGGGCATCGTCAGGATGACCTTGTAGCCGCGCGCGGCACCGACCATCGCCAGCGCGATACCGGTGTTGCCGCTGGTCCCCTCGACGATGGTGCCACCGGGGCGCAGCTCACCGGACTTCTCGGCGGCGTCGATGATCGCCACGCCGATCCGGTCCTTGACGCTGTTGGCCGGGTTGTAGAACTCGAGCTTGACCGCGACCTGGGCGCCGAGACCCTCGGTCAGCCGGTTCAGCCGCACGATCGGGGTTCGCCCGACCAGCTCGGTGACATTGTTGTAGATACCGCTCATGGGCCCGATCCTCCTCCCGGTCGCAGTGCCGACCGGATTGGTTCCGTCGTCACCTATTGCATCATTCCGGCGGATGTCCGATTCACGTGGGGAGCCGCACAGCGGTCCGGCCGCCCGGGGACCCACCGGTTTGCCCACCCTGCTCCCGCGGGTAGCCGACGTCATGACTCGTCACCGGCACGCCCGGAACGTCGCCGGCCGGCCGGTCGCAGCCCTGCAGGACAGCACCCCGCTGCGGTAGGGCGTCGCCCACCAGACCCGGCACGGGGCAGGCCCGCCCGCGCCCGGAAGGAGAAACCCGTGTTCGACATCGTCAAGACCGTGGAGAGATCCGGGCGGCAGATCGAGGGGGTCGTCCGTCGCGTCGTCGAACGCACCGGCTCCCACCCCGGTCCCCAGCAGACCGTCACCATCGGCGCACCCCGCGAAACGGTGCAACGGTTCTGGCGCGAGCCCGCCAATCTGTCGCAGGTGTTCGGGGAGCGCACCTCCGTCGCCGCGAGCGGCCCCGACCGCCTCCGGTGGACCTTCGAACTCGGCGCCGACCCGATCACGTGGGAGACGCGCGTGCTCGAGAGCGACGGGGAACTGCAGTTCGTCGCCACCGACGCCGGCGACTCGTCGCAGCCGCCCCGGATCCTGCTGTCGTTCGCCACCGCCCCGCACGGCCTCGGCACCGAGGTGAGCATGCGGGCCGACACCCCGGTGCCCGGCCTGATCACCGGCGCGGCCACGTTCACCGCCCTGTACCGGGCCCGCGCGCTGCTGCAGACCGGCGAGATGCCGACCCTGCGCTGCAATCCCAGCGCCCGCGGCAATCCCAGCGCCCGCGGCAATCCCAGCGCCCGCGGCAATGACAGCGCCCGCGGCAATCACAGCGCCCGCGGCAGCTCCGGTGCCTCCGGACGCGACTCCCGAACGGAAGGATCCCACTGATGCGAGCGCTGTGCTGGATGGGCGTGAACGACCTGTCCGTCGAGACGGTCGAGGACCCGAAGCTGCTCAACCCGCACGACGTGATCGTGGAGGTCCGCCTCACGACCACCTGCGGATCCGATCTGCATTTCATCGACGGCTATCTCCCCGGCATGCGGGAGGGCGACGTGTTCGGGCACGAGTTCATGGGCGACGTCGTCGAGAAGGGCGCGGAGGTCACCTCCGTGAACGTCGGCGACCGCGTCGTCGTGCCGTCGTTCATCGGGTGCGGCGCCTGCTGGTACTGCGACCACGACCTGTACTCGGCGTGTGACACCACCAACCCGAACGCTGCGATGCAGCAGCCGCTGCTCGGCTACCCGTCCGGCGGCATCTACGGCTACACCCACCCGTTCGGCGGGTACCAGGGTTCGCACGCGCAGTACGTGCGGGTGCCGTTCGGCGACGTCAACTGCTTCCCGATCCCCGAGGGGATCACCGACGAGCAGGCCCTGTTCCTCTCCGACGCGGTGCCCACCGGATACATGGGGGCCGACTTCTGCGACATCTCCCCCGGCGACACCGTCGCAGTGTGGGGTGCCGGGGGCGTGGGCCTGATGGCGGCCGTGAGCGCCCGGATCCTCGGCGCCGAACGAGTGATCGTCGTCGACCGCCTGGGCGAACGCCTCGACCTCGCCGCCCGGCTGGGGCTGGAGACGATCGACTACTCCGCCGAGGACAGCATGCAGGAGGCGCTGCGCGAGAGCACCGGCGGCCGCGGACCCGACGCGTGCATCGAGGCGGTCGGCATGGAGGCCCACGGCACCGGCCTGATGCAGATCTACGACCGCGTCAAGCAGGCGCTGCGGATGGAGACCGACCGCGCCACGCCGCTGCGGCAGGCGATCATGGCGTGCCGCAAGGGTGGGGTGGTGTCCGTCCTCGGGGTCTACGGACTCACCGACAAGTTCCCGATGGGCCTGCTCACCAACAAGAGCCTGACCCTGCGCACCGCCCAGCAACACGGACAGCGGTACGTCCCGCGGCTCTTCGAGCACGTGCAGGCCGGCAAGCTCGACCCCAGCCTGTTGATCACCCACGACATGTCGCTCGAGGACTCGGTGCGCGGGTACGAGATGTTCAAGGACAAGAAGGACGGCTGCGTGCGCGCGGTGTTCCGGCCGTGACCCCGGTGCCGGGCCGGCGCCCTGCAACGGGCCGGCGCCCTCCAACGGGCCGGCGCCCTCCAACGGGCCGAATGTCACACACATTCGATCGAATCGAACCTGTGTGACATTCGGCCCACCACCGCTGTCCCGGGGAATGTCGGAAATGTTCAATACGGCCGGCGGAGACGACGCGAGACTCGTCGCATGACGCATTCCGTGAATCCGATCCCCGCCGGCTACACCTCCCTCACGCCGTTCCTCGTCGTCGACGGCGCGGCCCGGGCCGTCGAGTTCTACCGCACGGTCTTCGGCGCCGAGGTCGTCGAACGAACCGACGGGCCCGACGGCACGATCGCGCACGCCGAACTGGACTTCGGGCACGGCCGGCTCCAGCTGAGCGACCCCGCGCCGGCCATGGGGCTGCGCGCGCCCGACGGGACGAACACCGTCGACCATTCCTACGTGCTGTACTGCACCGACGCCGACGCGACGTTCGCCCGCGCGGTCGAGCAGGGTGCGCAGGTCTTCGAGGAACCCTCGACGTTCGTCACCGGAGACCGGTTCGGGACGATCCTCGACCCGTTCGGGCACCGGTGGGCGATCATGACGCGCGTCGAGGACGTCGCGCCCGAAGAGGCACGACGTCGCATCGACGAGTGGCTCGCGAGTCAGTCGTCCTGAGCATCCCTGAAACGCCGAATGTCACATCGGATCGATACAAGCGATCCGATGTGACATTCGGTCGATCAAGGCGTCAGGCGAGGCGCTGCTTCAGGGCCTCGAACTCGTCGCGGATGCCGGAGGGCACCTTCTCGCCGAGGAACTCGAACCACTCCTCGATGAGGGGCAGCTCTTCCTTCCACTCCGCCACGTCGACCTTCAGCGCCTCGTCGACGTCGTCGCGGTCGACGTCGAGGCCCTCGAGGTCGAGGTCCGCGGCGGTCGGCACGAAGCCGATCGGCGTGGTCTGGGCGCCGGCCCGGTGCTCGATGCGGTCGACGATCCACTTGAGCACACGGGAGTTCTCACCGAAGCCCGGCCACAGGAAGCGGCCGTCGTCGCCGCGACGGAACCAGTTGACGTAGAAGATCTTCGGCAGCTTGTCCGCATCCGCGGACTTGCCGATGTTGATCCAGTGGTTCAGGTAGTCGCCGGCGTTGTAACCGATGAACGGCAGCATCGCCATGGGGTCGCGACGGACGGTGCCGACCTTGCCCTCGGCGGCGGCGGTCTGTTCGGACGACAGCGTCGCGCCGAGGAAGGTGCCGTGCTGCCAGTCGAGGGACTCGCTCACCAGCGGCACAGTCGTCTTGCGACGACCGCCGAACAGGATCGCGGAGATCGGCACACCCTGCGGATCGTCCCACTCGGGGGCGAGGATCGGGCACTGCGACATCGGCGTGCAGTAGCGCGAGTTCGGGTGCGCGGCCGGGGTGCCGGACTCGGGAGTCCAGTCGTTGCCCTTCCAATCGATGAGGTGCTCGGGATTGCCTTCCAGGCCCTCCCACCACACGTCGCCGTCGTCGGTCTGCGCGACGTTGGTGTACAGCGTGTTGCCGGCCTCCATCGTCTTCATGGCGTTGGGGTTGGAGCCGTGGTTGGTGCCGGGGGCGACGCCGAAGAAGCCGTACTCCGGGTTCACCGCATACAGCCGGCCGTCCTCACCGAAACGCATCCAGGCGATGTCGTCGCCGAGGGTCTCGGCGCGCCAGCCCGGGATGGTCGGCTGGATCATCGCGAGGTTGGTCTTGCCGCAGGCACTCGGGAACGCGGCCGCCACGTAGTAGGCCTTGTCCTCCGGCGAGATCAGCTTGAGGATCAGCATGTGCTCGGCGAGCCAGCCCTCGTCGTGCGCCATGGCCGAAGCGATACGCAACGAGTAGCACTTCTTGCCGAGCAGGGCGTTGCCGCCGTAGCCGGAGCCGTAGCTCCAGATCTCCCGGTCCTCCGGGAAGTGGGTGATGTACTTGGTGTCGTTGCACGGCCACGGCACGTCCTTCTGGCCGGGCTCGAGCGGCGCACCCACCGAGTGCAGGGCCTTGACGAACGGCTTGTCGGTGCCCAGCTTCTCCAGGGCCGCGGTACCCATGCGGGTCATGATGCGCATGGAGACGACGACGTACTCCGAGTCGGTGATCTCGACGCCGAGCTTCGGGTCGTCCGCGCCGAGCGGGCCCATGCAGAACGGCACCACGTAAAGGGTGCGCCCGCGCATGCTGCCGCGGTACAGCTCGGTCATGGTCGCCCGCATCTCGGCCGGATCCATCCAGTTGTTGGTCGGTCCGGCATCGACCTCGTTGCGCGAGCAGATGAAGGTACGCGACTCGACGCGCGCGACGTCCGACGGGTCGGAGTTGCCCAGGAAGGAATTGGGCTTCTTCTCGTCGTTGAGGCGGGTGAAGGTCCCGGCCTCGACCAGCTGGGTGGTCAGCCGGTCCCATTCCGCGTCGGACCCGTCGGCCCAGACGACCCGGTCGGGCTGAGTGAGTTCGGCGACCTCCTGTACCCATGCGAGCAGCTCGGCGTGCTGGGTCGGGGGCTTGCCATCGGTGCCGTTCAGACCGGGAATGGTCACTGAGGTCATCAAACTCTCCTGGGGTGCGCCGGAACCGGATCCCTCCCCCGACCTGCGACGAACCGTCCCAGGGACCAGCGGCGGACCCGGACTCCCCCTCTCGGCAGGGGTACCACCCGCTTCCTCCGTGGCCGAACGGACGAGGCGGGCGCCGGATGTCCTATTCATAGAGGTTAACGCCGGACTTCGGGGTGATGGCAATCGGGGCCGGTCGGAAATGTCACAGAAACGATTCAGAGGGCGAACACAGTACCCGCCTCGCACGCCCGGGGCACGGGCGATTTGCCTCACTTTCCTCGATCGAGGTGACCTTCGTCAATCCGGGTCCAGTGCTCCGCACCGTCGACGTCGCGCCGGAACTGCCACACCCCGAACCGCCCGTCGTCGCCGAGTTCGGTGACCCGGTCGAACCACCCGTCGGCGTCGGTGTCCGATGCGACGACGAGTGCGTCCGCGGTGGCGAACGTGACGGTGTCGAGCAGCCCGTCGCCGTCGACGTCCACGGCCGGCGGCAGCGCGCCCGGTCCGGCCGGGTCGAGCAGCGCGGGGGCCAGCCCCGGGCCGAACGCGGGACGTCCCGGGACGGGCACGTCGGGCTCCCACACCTCGTCGTCGGTGCCGGCGAATCCGTCCACCATCGCGCGCTCCTCACTGCCGTGTCACACCATCGGACGCTGTCGTCCCACCGGACGCTGTCGTCCTGTTGGACGCGCCCGACCGGCCGGGGGTTCCCGCCCGGGCGAGCACGGCGAGATCGCGCTCGCACGCCGCCAGCTGCCCGGCACGGTCCTCGGCGCGACGTCTCAGCTCGTCGTCGAGGGCGGCGATGCGGTCGCGCGCCGTGGCGAGCCGGGCGGTGCGCGCGACGGCGAGCGCGGACCCGAGCCGGGCCTCCGCGTCGACGATGCGCTCGAGCGCGACGGCCTCGAGCTCGGCGCGCACCTCGACGAGTTCCTCGAGCGCCCACCTGCGCATCCGGTCCCGTTCGGCGAGCCGTCGCCGCACCCGCACCAGCCACCACGCCGCCGCCGCGCCGAGCAGCAGGCTCAGCGGTACCGTCGCCAGCTCGAGCGTGGGCACCAGGGACAGCGGGGACACCGCGACGCGTCCCAGCCCCGCCCCGGCCGACGCGCCGATCAGCACGGTGAGGCGGTCCTCCACGGGACGTCGCGGGGACGGCGGCGCGGACCGCGGGGGCACGGTGGCCGGGCCGGCCGGCTCCGGGTCACCCGGTCCGATCCGGGCCAGCCGCTCGGTGACGACCGTGCCGACCCGGGCGTGCAGGTCGCGGACCACGTCGTCGAGCAGGTGCGGCACGTGCGCCGGGTCCACCGTCTCGATCGCGTCGCGAAATTCGGCGGACGCCGCGCGCACGGCCGCCGCGACGGCCTGCGCGGTGTCGATGCGGGCCCGTTGCAGCTCGGCGCGGAGCCCTCCGTCGTCGGCGGGAGTGGTGGCCCGCAGGCTCCACCGCGCCCGTTCGGCGCGCAGGGCCCCCGTGTCGTCGCCGGCGCGCAGGGCAGCGATCGCCTGCACCACGAGGTGGCGGGTCTCGGCGACGACGGCGGTGCGCAGGGCCCGGCCCGCATGCGGACCCGCGACCAGCGCCGCCGTGAGCGCCTCGTGCAGGTCGACGATCCCGGATTCGAGCCGCAGCACCGCTCCCGCGTCGCCGCCGACAGCACGGGCGCGGGCGGCGAGCGACGTCCCGACGGGCAGCAATGTCACCGGACCGAGCCAGGGTGCGTGCCGTTGCAGCAGCGCGACGTCCCGCTCGTGCACCGCCCGCCAGTCCGGGTGCGCGTCGGTTCCGGTGAGCGCGCACACCACGCGGCCGCTGCCGCGCCCGGCGGACTCGAGGACGGCGAGTTCGGTCCGGCCGAGGTGGGCCGACGCCTCGAACACCATCAGCACGACGGTCGCGGGACCGTCATGGACGTAGTCGACGGCTGGGCCGAGCGCGGTGAGCTCGTCGACGAGCGCCCCGCGGCCGCAGCCGTCGACCCCGGCCACCCGGATCCGCGGCGGGTCCGACGTGGCGTGCAGCCGCGCCCATCCCTCCGGGTTCCAGCGGCGCACGACGTCGCCGACGTCGGGCGGGATCACCGCGACGATCCGGTGAGTTCGTCGAGGGCGGCCTCGATGACGTCGCGGGCTCGCGGGCCGGCACCGATGCCCGCCAGGTCGCGGGCGAGCACGGCGTCGCGGCGGCGGCGCGCGGAACCGAGTCGTTCGACGACCGCCGAGGGTGCGGAGTCGGGCGTGAGGACCGGCCGTCGCACGTGCGCGGCCGCGCGGGCGAACGCGGCCCCGGCATCCTCGAGTCCCTCGGTCCGATCGAGCACGACGACGAGGCGTTCGTCGTCGCGTGTGACGAGCGCCGCCGGATCGGCGGGGCGGACGAGTGCCGCCGGATCGGCGGGGCGGACGAGTGCCGCCAGATCGGCGGGGTGGACGAGTGCCGCCGGATCGGCGGGGCGGACGAGTGCCGCCAGATCGGCGGGGTGGGCCCGCGCCGCGAGCACGAGGAGGACGACATCCGCATCGAGGACCGGTTCGGGCCGGTCCGGCGAGTCGAGCTCCACGGTGTCGACCAGTGCCGACGCCGCGACCGCCGCCTCGACGGCTGCGCGGAGCGCGGGACGGACGGCGCCGCCGCGACCGGCGATCTGCACCCGCAGTGGGGCGTCGTGCCGGTCGAGGGCGCGCTGCACCTGTCGGCCGGCCCGGGCGTCGAACCGGCCGATGTCCTCGACGATCTGCCGCCACCGCGCGTGCGCGGTCCCCGCATCCCCCACCATGACCACCCCCGTGTGTCGCCGCCGATTCTGGCAGAGGCTGCCGTCGACGGCAGCGGCCCGGGGGCACCCTGAGAAAACCCGGCACCCTGAGAAAACACTGTGGTCACTTCAGTCCCTCCTGCCACACACCCTCCCGATACGCGACAATGGTCGGGTGAACGACGCCGATCTGGACACGACCGAGACGCTGGAGCAGCGCCCGACCCGAGGAAACCGTCTGTACCCGCGGGTGACGAGTTTCCGCTCGCGGCGGGGCGCGCTGACGCTCCCGCAGCAGGAGTCGTGGGACCGCTGCTGGCCCGAGCTGGGCCGCGACGTCGGCGACGACCGGCTCGACGTCGGCGCCTGGTTCGGCCGCTCGGCGCCGGTCGTCCTGGAGATCGGCTCCGGCACCGGAACGGCCGCGGTGACGATGGCCCGGACCGAACCGCACGTGAACCTCATCGCCGTCGAGGTCTACAAGCCCGGCATCGCGCAGACGCTGCAGCAGATCGAACGGACCTACGACACCGACACGCCGATCCGGAACCTGCGGATCCTGCGCGGCGACGCGGTCGAGGTACTCGAGCACATGGTGGCCCCCGAGTCGCTGACCGGGGTGCGGGTGTTCTTCCCGGACCCGTGGCCCAAGGCCCGCCACCACAAGCGCCGCCTGCTGCAGCCGCCGACGTTCGCCCTGATCGCGAGCCGGCTGCAGCCGGGCGGCGTGCTGCACGTCGCGACGGACCACGCCGAGTACGCCGAGGCCATCGCCGAGGCGGGCAACGCCGAGCCGTTGCTGACGACGCTCGACTGGGAGTCCCCCATCAGCCACGAGCGCCCCGTCACGAAGTTCGAGGACAAGGCGCAGCGGGTGGGCAGCAGCATCACGGAGCTGGTCTGGGGGAAGATCAGGGCATGAGCGTCCACGAAGAACTGTCCGACGTGTCCGCGGCCCCCACGACGGACGGCACCGAGCGGCACGAGCGGGTGCTGCTCGTGTGGGACGCGCCGAACCTGGACATGGGTCTCGGTGCCATCCTGGGCGGCCGGCCCACCGCCGCCTACCGGCCGCGGTTCGACGCGCTCGGACGGTGGCTGCTCGGCCGCACGTCCGAGCTCTCGCGCA
This sequence comes from Rhodococcus aetherivorans, assembly GCF_011058165.1. Lineage (GTDB taxonomy): Bacteria > Actinomycetota > Actinomycetes > Mycobacteriales > Mycobacteriaceae > Rhodococcus > Rhodococcus aetherivorans. The sequence continues at coordinate 3,135 of NZ_JAALEG010000125.1, read as the reverse complement.
CCACGACGGCCACCCTCGACCCCGAGGCGACGGTGTTCACGAACATCGCGCCGGGCAGCGCCGACGTCGTGCGCCCGTGGGTCGAGGCGTTGCGCAACGTCGGCTTCGCGGTGTTCGCCAAGCCGAAGATCGACGAGGACAGCGACGTAGACTCCGACATGTTGCGGCACATCGCGCTGCGACGCAGTGAGGGTCTGGCGGGGGTGATGGTCGCCTCCGCCGACGGGCAGGCGTTCCGGGAACCGCTCGAGGAGATCGCCGCGACCGGCGTGGCGGTGCAGGTCCTCGGTTTCCGCGAGCACGCCAGCTGGGCGGTCACGTCCGAGGTGCTCGACTTCGTCGACCTCGAGGACATCCCGGGGGTGTTCCGTGAGCCGCTGCCACGCGTGAGCCTGGACTCGCTGCCCGACGAGGGCGCCTGGTTGCAGCCGTTCCGACCGCTGTCCGCCCTGCTCGTGGGCCGCAAGAGCGTGGCCGAATAGGAGAGTTTCGTGTTCGACCGCTGGGGAGAGCTCGTCCACCGTGCGCGCTTCACCGTCATCGCGGTGATGGTGGCCGGTCTGCTCGGGCTCGCCGGGTACGGCGCGAGCCTGAACGATCATCTCAGTCAGAGCGGCTGGGACGATCCCGGCTCGGAGTCCGTCGCTGCGGCGAAGCTGGCCGACGGCACCTTCGGCCGCGACACGAACGGCGACGTCCTGGCGTTGTACACGGCGCCGGAGGGCAGGACGGTCGACGATCCGGAGTTCGCGGCGAAGGTCAAGGACAGTCTCAACTCTCTGGTCGCGGACCATCCGGATCAGATCCTGAAGATCAACGGTGCGTACTGGCCGACGAACGGCGCCCCGGCGGTGCCGGCGCTGGCGGACCAGTCGCGGCAGCACGCCGTGGCGTCGGTCGCCATCGCGGGCGACAACGACACCGAGCTGACCAACAACTTCCGTGACGTGAAGGACGAGTTCCTCATCGACGGGGTCGACGTGCAGCTCGCCGGCCTGCAACCGATCTCCGGCGCCCTCAACGACACGATGGCGCAGGACATCAAGCGCATGGAGCTCCTCGCCATCCCGGCGGTCGGAATCCTGCTGTTCTTCGTCTTCGGCGGCGTGATCGCGGCCGCGATGCCGCTGATCACCGGCGGCCTGACGGTCGTCGCTGCGAACGGCATCGTGCGGCTCATCACGAACTTCACCGAGGTCAACTCGTTCGTCGCGCCCGTGGTCTCGCTGATCGGCCTGGGCCTGGCGATCGACTACGGCCTGTTCATGGTGTCCCGGTTCCGCGAGGAACTCGCCGAGGGCTACGCCGCGTCCGCCGCCGTGCGCCGCACGGTGATGACGGCCGGGCGCACCGTGGTGTTCTCCGCCACGATGGTCGTCACCAGCCTCGGCGGCCTGCTGCTGTTCCCGCAGGGCTTCCTCAAGTCCGTCGCGTACGGCGCGATCGCGACGGTGACGCTGGCGGCGATCACCTCGATCACGCTGCTGCCCGCCATGCTCGCCATCCTCGGCCGGAACATCGACAAGTGGGGCTGGTCCCGGTTCGGGCAGATCCAGTCCAACGAGCAGGTCGAGAACAGCATCTGGGGACGGATCACCCGGTGGGTGATGCGCAACCCGCTCAAGGTCACCATCCCCACGGTGATCGGCCTGCTGCTGCTCATCGTGCCGCTGACCGGCATCAAGTTCGGCGGCATCAACGAGACCTACCTGCCGCCCGACCATCCGACGCGGCTCGCCCAGGAACAGTTCGACGAACTGTTCCCCGGCCAGCGCGCGGAGCCGGTGCGCATCGTCGTCCGCGGCGCCGAGGGCGGCGACCTCAACGAGATCATCCAGACGGCCAGCGCGGCCCCCGGCCTGGTGGAGAAGTTCACCATCGAGGGTCCCGCCCGGGACGGCGTCCGCGTCGTCAAGGCCGGGCTCGAGGACCGCAACAACTCCGCCGAGACCATCGACTACCTGCATGCGGCGCAGTGGCCCGACGGCGTGGAGGTGCTCGTCGGCGGCACACCGGCGATCGAACAGGATTCGATCGCCGCGCTGATGAACACGCTGCCGCTGATGGTGACGGTGGTCGTCGTGCTCACGACCCTGCTGATGTTCCTGGCGTTCGGGTCGCTGGTGCTGCCGATCAAGGCGGCGCTGATGAGTGCGCTGGGCCTCGGCGCCACCCTCGGCATCCTGACGTGGATCTTCATCGACGGTCACGGGGCCGGGCCGCTGAACTTCACGCCCGGTCCCATCATGTCGCCGGTGCTCGTGCTGATCATCGCGATCATCTACGGCCTGTCCACCGACTACGAGGTCTTCCTGCTCTCCCGCATGGTCGAGGCCCGCTCGCAGGGGGCGAGCACCACCGAATCCATCCGGATCGGCACGGCGCACACCGGCCGCATCATCACGGCCGCGGCCCTGATCCTGATCGTCGTCACCGGCGCCTTCGGCTTCTCCGAACTGGTGATGATGAAGTACATCGCCTACGGCATGATCGCGGCCCTGATCATCGACGCCACGGTGATCCGCATGCTGCTCGTGCCGGCGACGATGAAACTGCTCGGCGACGACTGCTGGTGGGCACCGGCGTGGATGAAGCGGATCCAGGCCAGGATCGGGCTCGCGGAGCCGATCCTCGACAACGAGCTCATGCCGCAGGACGTGCCGGAGCTGATCACGGTCGGCATGTTCGGTCCGGCGACCGTCGCGGCCACCGGGTCGCACCGCCTGCCCACCGTCGCCGGCGTCGCCACGGACGATCCGATGACGCAGCCGCTGCCGAAGATCGCCGCACCCCGCTCGGCCGCCGAGCAGCGGCGCGTCCGCGACCTGCAGCCGCCACCGCGCCGGTCGGCCCCGCCACGCGCCCCGCGCCCGGCCGAGCCACCGGCACGGGCACCGGAGGACCGGGACCGGCCGCCCCGGCGTCGTCCGGCCGGGGCGACCCCGGCGGCTCCCGGGGCACGGCCGCAGCAGCCGGCGCCGGCAGCGCAGAATCCGTCGGGCCGGATCCCGGCGCCGAATCGGCCCGCTCCCCCGCAGGACCGTCCCCGCCCGCCGGCACCCGAGCCGCAGCAACCGCGCACCGAGCGGCCACCGGCCCCGCAACCGCAGGCGCAGGGTCCCCTGCCCCAGCGCC
>NZ_JAALEG010000124.1 GCF_011058165.1 Rhodococcus aetherivorans | reverse complement strand
CCTGGGCGGGCAGCGCGAACAGCGGCAGGATCGACGAGACCAGGGCGAGAACAGCCAGCGGCGTGCGGTGCCTGCGTGCCATCGCGTTCTCCTCCGGATACTCGGGGAAATGCCCCGGAGAACCTAACAAATCCGGCGCCCGAAACCGCGGAGACTCACATGCGGAGCCGCCGGATCGTCGTCGCCGCGACCAGACCGGCGACGTACACCGCCACCCCGGCGAGCGCGAGCGCCGGGCTGCGGCCGTCGGGCGCGACGACCAGGGCGCCCGCGACGATCGCCGCGAGGAACGCCATGTTGAACACGGTGTCCTGCAGGGCGAAGACCTGCCCGCGACGGGCGTCGTCGATCTCGATCTGCATCGCGGCGTCCCCGGTGAGCTTGATGGTCTGACCGACGAGACCCAGTAGGAACGCGGCGACGAGCAGTCCCGTCTCGTCGAACCCGGTGACGAGGACGAGCTGGACGACGCCCGCGCAGATCAGTGCCGTGACGACGGTGCGGGGCCGGCCGAGGCGCGGGATGACGAGCGGGGCGGCGACCGCCGCGACGAGCATCCCGGTGGCGGTGGCGCCCACGGCGACGCCGAACCCGACGAGCCCGCCCGGCAGCGTGGCCCCGTCGGCGTCGCGCAGCACCAGCACCATGATGAGTGTGTCGATGCCGAACACGATGCGGTGCGCACCGATACCGATCATCGCGACCGTGACCCCCGGTGCCTCCCACACCGCCGTGGCACCGGTGTGCAGACCGGCGGCGACGGCCCGGATCGGGTGGCGCAGCACGGCACGGTCGGGACCGAGCGCATGACGGGCGAAGCCGCCGGCGGCGAGCGCGGCGACCACGGAGCCGGAGACGCCGAGCGCCACCGCCACCCCGGAGCCGAAGTCGCCTTCCCCGACGAGGCCGATCGTGGTGACCGCGATGCCCGCCCCGAGGGCAGAGATCCCCGATCCTACCGTCGCGAGCACGGAATTGACCGGTACGAGCCATGATTGGCGCACGACGTGCGGGAGGGACGCCGACACCCCGGCGAGCACGAAGCGACTGACGCCGACGGCGGCGAGCGCGAGCAGCAGCAGCGCGGTGGATCCACCGCCGGTGAGGGGCAGCGCCGACATGGCGAGGATGAGCACGCCGCGCAGGGCATTGGCGGCGAGCAGCACCAGCCGGCGGTCCCAGCGGTCGAGCAGCGCGCCGGCGAACGGCCCGACCACCGAGTAGGGCAGCAGCAACACCGCGAATCCCGCGGCGATCGCGGCGGGATCGGTCTGGCGCTCCGGATTGAACAGGATCGCCCCACCGAGGGCGGCCTGGAACAGTCCGTCCCCGAACTGGCTGGCGAAGCGGACGACCGTCAGCCGCGCCAGTCCCGGCGATCGGCGCAGAGCCGTCGCAGTGGATCGCCACGCCTGCCGTCTCGACTCCCGCACAGTGTCCGACACTATCCGTCCGGTGCGGGGTCGCCCCGCGACGACGGTTCCGCCTCCCCGGCGAGGTTTTCCGGCCTACCCTCGGCGCAACCGGCAACTTCCGGAAGAGGGGACGTCCCGTCATGTGCCGACTGTTCGGGTTGACCGCCGCGCCGCACCGGGTGCACGCCACCTTCTGGCTGCTCGACGCATCGGATTCGCTCGCCCGGCAGAGCCGGCGTGAACCGGACGGCACCGGGCTCGGGACGTTCACCGACGACGGCCGCCCGGTGGTGGAGAAGCAGCCGCTGGCGGCGTACGAGGACCGCGCGTTCGCCACGGAGGCGAAGGAGCGGCGTTCGCAGACGTTCCTCGCACACATCCGGTTCGCCTCGACGGGAGGCCTGGACGTGGGCAACACGCACCCGTTCGAGCAGCGCGGGCGGCTGTTCGCCCACAACGGCGTCCTCGGCGATCTGCCGCGGCTCGAGGCCGAGCTCGGCCCGTACCGCGACCTGGTGACGGGCGAGACGGACTCGGAGCGCTTCTTCGCGCTCGTCACCCGTCGCATCGACGAGCACGGCGGCGACGTCGGCGCGGGGCTGACCGCCGCGGTCCGGTGGGCCGCCGAGAATCTGCCCGTCTACGCGTTGAACGTCGTGCTCACGACCGCGACGCAGTTGTGGGCGCTGCGTTATCCGGACACCCACGACCTGTTCGTCCTCGAGCGTCCCGCCGGCGGCCCGCACGGCGGCCGCCATCTCGAGCATGCCAGCGAGGCCGGCACGGTCCGGGTGCGCTCGGGCCACCTGGCACGGCACCCGGCGGTCGTGGTCGCCAGCGAGCGCATGGACGAGGATCCGGGCTGGTCGGACCTGCGCTGCGGGGAGCTGCTGCACGTCGACGGCGAGCTCCGGGTCACCCGCACCGTCGTCGTCGACGAGCCCCCGCGGCACCCGATCACGCTCGCGGACCTCGACGAGCGGGCGGCCGCCTCCCAGACCGGGAAGTGAGTGTCACCGCTCGCGCCACCATCGCACCGTCGCGGCCGCGGCCTCGGGCAGCGGCGTCGGGCGTAGGCCGAGGAGTTCCTCGCTGTACGCGGAGTCCATGACGAACGGATCGGTGAACTGGTAGAGCATCTCGGTCAGTTCGCGGGCGTCGCGGTTGACCAGCGCGGCGCCGCGCAGCATCCAGGTGGGAATCGTGCCGACCTTCGGAGCCGGCACCTGCGCGGCCGCGGCGAACGCGGCGACGAGGTCGCGCTGCGTGCCGGCCGGACCGGTGGGAGCGTGCAGGACCCGGTTCCACACCGCGGGATTCGCCGCGGCCGCGATCATGGCGGCGGCCAGGTCCGGCACGTACGTGAACGAGTGCGGCACGTCGGGTGAGCCGAGCACGCGGGGGCTGCGCCCGGCCAGGATGGCCGGCACCATCCGCTCGCCCGCGTGGGCGGTGCGGGCGTGGGGGCCGAAGAAGTCGGACGCGACCACGCTCACCGTCGGGGTGGCGCTTTCGGCGCGGCGGTCCAGCAGCCGGGCCCGCACGCCCCGCTTGCCGGTGGTGCTCGCGCGCGGCGAGTCCTCGGTCATGACCCGGTCCGGTTCGCTGTAGGAGTACAGGCTCTCGGGGAAGACCACCACCGCGCCCGTGCGCCCGGCCGCCTCGAGGACCGTGCTCTCCGCCGCCGGCAGTTCGCGCTCCCAGGTGTCGGCGCGGTAGGCCGAGCCGTGGATGCAGTGGTACACGGCACCGGCACCCTCGAGCGCGGGGCCGAGCCGGGCGGGATCGGAGACGTCGACCCGGCGGCGTTCGACGAGCGGGTGCTCGGGGCCGTTGCCGGACCGGGTGAGGACGCGGACGCGGTGGCCCCGGTCGGCGAGTTGTTCGGCGACGGTCCAGCCGACGGGCCCGGCTCCGGTGACGACCTGCAGATTCGACATGGTGGTCAGCTCCTTCGAAATGTGAGCACTGCTCTCTGTCTGACACCACGATGCGCCCCCGGGTGGGCAAAGTCAAGAGCACTGCTCACTGTTGTTGACGGTGCTCGCACATCTGGCAGGGTGAGGGACATGACCGGAACCCCCCGCGCCCGCGCCCGGCAGCAGACGATGGCAGACATCCTGCGGATCGGCCGCGAACACCTCGCCACCCACGGCGCCGCCGCGCTGTCCCTGCGCGCCGTCGCCCGCGACCTCGGCGTCGTCTCCTCGGCGGTGTACCGCTACGTCGCGAGCCGCGACGAACTGCTCACCCTCCTCGTCGTCGACGGCTACACCGAACTCGCCGACACGGTCGACGGCGCGCTCGCCGACGTCGCCGCGGACGCCCACGCCGAGCAGTTCCGGGTGCTCGGCCACGCGGTGCGCGCCTGGGCGCTGCGCGACCCCGCGCGCTATGCCCTGCTGTTCGGCAGCCCGGTCCCCGGCTACCACGCCCCCGCCGAGCGGACCACGGGTCCGGGCACCCGCGTCGTCGTCCGGCTCGTCCGCATCCTCGACGACGCCCACGCCGCCGGCACCCTCCACATCCCCACCACCGTCGCCGTGCCGGACACCCTCACCGCCGACCTGGGCCGGATCCGCGCCGAACTCGGCACCGGCGTTCCCGACGCCGTCATCGCGCGCGGCGTGCTGGTCTGGGCCGCCCTGTTCGGGGCCGTGAACTTCGAGGTCTTCGGCCAGTACGGCACCGACACCTTCACCGACCCCGGGCAGCTGTTCGACCATCACCTCGCGGTGCTCGCCGAGACCGTCGGGCTGTCCTGAACAACTCCCCCGCCTTGCCGCCACGCGCCGTCGGCGACGGTGGGATGATGTCGGGGTGGCGCAGCATCAGGACGAACCCGAGGACCGCACGGCACCGGCGACACCGGCCGTCCGGCCCGGAACCCTGCTCGTGTCGGCCACCGACCTCGTCGAGCCGACCTTCCGGCGAACGGTCGTCTACATCATCGAGCACGGCGACGTGGGCAGCCTCGGCGTGGTGCTCAACCGCACCAGCGACACCGCGGTCCAGGCCGTGCTGCCGCAATGGACGGCGCTGAGCGCCGATCCGAAGGCGCTCTACGTCGGCGGCCCCGTCCGGCGCGACTCGGCCCTGTGCCTGGGCACGCTGCGCGTCGGCGTCTCCGTCGAGGGCGTGCCGGGGGTGCGCCGGATCGACGGGCGGGTGGTCATGATCGACCTCGACTCCGACCCGGCCGTCATCGGCCCGCTCGTGGAAGGCATCCGCATCTTCGCCGGCTACGCCGGGTGGAGCGCCGGTCAGCTCGATGGCGAGCTCCGCAACGACGACTGGATGGTCATCTCCGCCCTCCCCCAGGACATCCTCGGACCGCCGCGAGTCGACCTGTGGGCGCGGGTGCTGCGCCGGCAGCCGCTACCGCTCGCATTGCTGGCCACCCACCCCATCGAGGTCGAACGGAACTGAGCGACCCGGCGGTCAGTGCGCGAAGTGCTGCTCGCTGGAGTGCCGGAGCGGTCCCTCCTTGCGCAACTCGGCGCACACCCGCTCGAGGTCGGCGAACAGCTGCCGCGCGAGGTCGGCGCTGAACCCCTCCCGGACCACGATCCGCAGGACTGCCACGTCCTGGGCGTCGGCCGGCATCGTGTAGGCCGGCACCTGCCAGCCGTGCGTCCGCAGCTCGTGCGAGACGTCGAACACGGTGAAGCCCGGATCCCCGGTGAGCTCGAACGCGATCACCGGGATGGCGGTGCCGTCGGAGATCAGGCGCATCCCCTCGATCCCGGCGATCTGCTCGGCCAGCCGGCTCGCGGTGGACCGTAGCGTCTTCATCACCCGGCGGTACCCGTCGCGGCCGAGCCGCAGGAAGTTGTAGTACTGGCCGACTATCTGGTTCCCGGGCCGGGAGAAGTTCAGGGTGAAGGTCGGCATGTCCCCGCCGAGGTAGTTGACCCGGAAGACCAGGTCCTCGGGCAGATACTCCTTGTCGCGCCACACCACGAACCCGATGCCAGGGTAGGTCAGGCCGTACTTGTGCCCGCTGACGTTGATCGACACCACCCGCGGCACCCGGAAGTCCCACTCCAGTTCCGGATGCAGGAACGGCACGACGAATCCGCCGCTCGCCGCGTCGACGTGCAGCGGCACGTCGGGACCGTCCGCGTCGGCCACGTCGTCGAGCATCCCGGCGATCTCGGCCACCGGTTCGAGCTCACCGGTGTACGTGGTGCCGAGGATCGCGACGACACCGATCGTGTTCTCGTCCAACGCCTCCCGCACCTGCTCGGGGGTGATCACGTAGCGGCCGGGTTCCATCGGCAGGTACCTCGCCTCCACGTCGAAGTAGCGGCAGAACTTCTCCCACACCACCTGAACATTGCTGCCCAGCACCAGATTCGGACGTGAGGTGTCCTCGCCCGCCGCCTGCCGCCGGGCCCGCCAGCGCCACTTGAGCGCCAGGCCCGCGAGCATCACCGCTTCGCTCGAGCCGATCGTGGACACACCCGTCGCGGACGCCGGATCGACGTCGGACAGTCCCGGCGCGTGGAACAGGTCGGCGACCATCGCCACGCAGCGTTCCTCGATCGCCGAGGTCGCCGGGTACTCGTCCTTGTCGATGAGATTCTTGTCGAACGTCTCGGCCATGAGCACATCGGCCTGCGGCTCCATCCACGTGGTGACGAAGGTGGCGAGATTCAGCCGCGAACTGCCGTCGAGCATCAGCTCGTCGTGGATGTACCGGTACGCCTCCCCCGGATCCATCGAGTGCTTCGGCAGCCGCAGCGCCGGAACCGGCTCACTGTCGATGCGCCCGGTGTACGCCGGTTCGAGGACTCCGTCTGGGTGCAACTGCTTCCGATGGCTCACGTCGGCCTCCGTACTCGTCGGCAATCGCTCCCATTAGACCGGATCAGCCGCGTACGCGCGGGCTGTTCGCGTAGCCCGCGTCCTCGGATCGCACCGATCAGCGACGATCGGCGAGGGTGTTGAGCGCGCCGGCCATGCGCTCGGCCTGCGACGCGGTGACGGTGAACTCCTGTCCTCCGGCGACGGTGACCACCAGCGCGGGACCGGTGATCGTGACGAGGCCGTACCGGCCCCGGCCCTTGGCGCGCAGTCCCCACCCGCCCCAGTCCTGGAAGGGACGCACGTGAGCGACCTTCGCGCCGACGATCTCGTCGAGACCGTAGTCCACCGCGGTCATCCCGAGGTTCCGCACCCGCACGCCCGTGTCGTCGACGACGACGCGGAACCGCAGCAGGCTCAGCACGAGCACGGCGACCGGCAGGAAGATCGCCAGCGGCCACCAACTGCGCGCCGCGCCGCACACGAGGACCGCGGGGGCCAGGACCAGCGCCGCGAGCACGAGGGTGGTGCGCGTTCCGGTGCCGACCTGCTCGACGATCGGCAGCTCGACCGGGCCGCGCGGCAGCGCCGGATCGGGGCGGGCGACGGCGGATCGCCGGACCCGGTGGTCCCGCAGCAGCGACGCCCCGAGTATCCCGACGGCGACGCCGAGCGCGACGCCCGCCCCGATGCTCCACATCGGCAGCTGCGCCCGTTCGGCCGGCGCGTCCAGTTGGCCCACGAGCACCGTCGCGCACAGGGTGAACAGCAGGCCGGTCACCCCGAGACCGAGCACCAGCATGTAGCGCCGCATCATCAGCATTGCGGGGGCCAGCGCCGCGATCGCGCTGCAGCCGCCGCCGACCAGCAGGATCACCAGCGCCATCGTCCACGAGAACGACGCCGGGTCCGAGAATCCGTCCGGTGCCGACCCGGACCAGTGCGTGGCGATCCGCGGGGGCAGGCGCGACTCCCACAGTCGCGGCAGCAGCAGCGCCGCCCCGGCGGCGACGAGGGGCAGCCCCAGCCCGAACAGGGCCCCGGCGGGGTCGATCACGCGGCGGGTGGTCACGGGCCCAGCGTAGGGAACGGCGAACCGCCGCCGCCCGCCTCCCGATCTCCCCCGAATGTGGGATTGAGCGCCGCCCTCGCCGGTCGCACGCTCGAAAGCAAGGGTTCGAGCACGACGGGATCGAGGTCGACGACATGACCACCACCAAGTCCACTGCATTGACCGACGACGACATGGACGTGATGACGCTGCTGCACGCCGCGTTCCGCCGCGACGCCACGCGCCTGGCGCACGTGGCCCAGACCTACGGCACCGAGAACGACGAGACGCACGACGCCCTGCTCGTCGGGTGGCGCGGCTTCAGCCGGGAACTGCACCACCATCACCGGATCGAGGACACCCACATCTGGCCGCTGATGCGCCGCAAGCTCGCGGACCGCCCCGACGACCTCGCGGTGCTCGACGACATGGAGGCCGAGCACTCCCTCATCGATCCCACGCTCGCCGCACTGGAGGAGGCGTTCGACGACCGGGAGCACGGCCCGCGGCAGGTGCCGCATCGGATCGACGACCTCGTGGCGCTGCTGCAGTCGCACCTCGCGCACGAGGAGCGCGACGCGTTCCCGCTCATCAAGGAGGTGATCACCGCGCAGGAATGGCAGGCGCTGTCCAAGGCCGCCGTCAAGGAACTGGCCTACAGCGACATCGCGCAGCTGGGTCCGTACGTCGTCGAGGGGGCCACCCCCGAGCAGGCCCGCCGCGTGCTGAGCGAGCTGCCCGTGCCGCTGCGGCTCGTGCACCGGTTCTGGTGGAACCCGCGCTACCGGCGCGTGCGGCGCTGGGAATGAGCTTCGCAGGCCGAGTCGCCGAGGGGCGCGCGGTTCAGCTCTTCGGGGCCGAAGCCGGCTCCGGGAAACGTCGTTCGGTGAAGAAGCCGTCGGGGCCGATGCGCTGACCGAGGCGCGGTGCGTACTCGGTGTGGGCCAGCTTGGCGACGAGACTCGCGCGGCTGTTGACGCCGGTCTTGGCGAACACGGCCTTGAGGTGATCCTGCACCGTGTACGGGCTGATGCCCAGGACACGGGCCATCTCGTGACGGGTCCTGCCGGCGAGAACCTGCGTGAGTACCTCCGACTCGCGCCGGGTCAGCCCGTGCGCTGCCGCGACCAGGCTCACGATCTCCGGGAGTTGCGCCCGCTCCACGGTCATCAGCACGCGCCGTGGCGGGTGCTCGCCGTCGAACCGCCCGACGCGGATCACGACCCACTCACCGTCGAGGGTGCGGGCCCGCAAGACCGCGGAATCCGTCCCGGATCGCCGCAGCCACAGTGCTGCCGACACCGCGGGCGCGGTGGGCACGGGCCTGCCGGGCGGCCCCCAGCCGAGCCGTTCGAAGTACTCGAGTGCGGGGACGGTGATCGACTCGAACTCGTCGTCGGGGCCGACGATCGCGACGGCAGGTCCCTCGGAGCCGGGGTGGGGGGTGCGGGTGCCGTCGCGGAACAGGGTGGTGCGCAACCCCTCCCCGATGTCGGTGAGCACCGTCCCCAGGGTCTCGAGCTCCTCGTCGGCGAACTCCGGGCCGGGCCGCCTGCTCATCGTGCACGCGCCCCAGCAGGCTCCGTCGCGGCCGCGGAAGAGCATGCGTACCTCGTCCTGCATCCCGTAGGGCGCGAGCAGTTCGGCATACTGCCGGCTGCTCCTGACGCGGTTGCCGGTCACCTCGCGGAGCGTCCGGATGGGGACCTCCCGGTGCAGCAGCGAGTCGAACCGGCCCGGTTGGGGGTCCTCGCCGTACTCGAACTCGAGGGCGGACGCATAGGCCCGCGGAACCTCGTATCCGCGGGTCGTCAGTGTGGTCGGGACGAGAGCCGCGGGATCGATGGTGGCCAGACAGACCCCGTCGTACGGCACCCGGGCGCGGATCGCGTCCAGGACCACCTCCCGGAACTCGGCGGAGTCCGTCGCCGCGGCGGCCGCGTCGCGGATCGTCGACTTCAGCCGGGCACCGGCCAGTGCCGGAGTCACCCTGTCAGTATCTCCCCCGGACGCGGGGTTGAGAACCTCTCGACCGGAGGGAACCGCGCTCAGGCGGTCACCCTGCGCCGTGCGCTGCGCTCAGGCGGTCACCCTGCGCCGTGCGCTGCGCTCAGGCGGTCACCCTGCGCCGTGCGCTGCGCTCAGGCGGTCGGCTCGCAGGCGCCGCGCAGGCTGCACGCCCCGCACGACGTGCCGCACCCGGCGGTCTCGGCCGGTGCGCTGGCCGCCGCGACGCGGGCGCCGATGGAGCCGCCCACACCGGCGGTGAAGAAGGCCGCGATCACGGCACCCACGACGGCGATCAGACCCGGGACCGTATCGAGCGCGAGCGCGCCCACGCCGCCGAGGACGAGCAGGCCTGCCGCACCGAGCTGACTGGGGGCGGCGACCTTGTTGGCCAGGGCAAACGTCGTCTCGTCGCGCAGGGCGTCGGCGGTGCGCACGCCCGCCCACCGGTTACGCGGCAGCCGCCCGGTCAGTCCGGCGACGGCGATCCCGCCGACGGCGAGAGCGAGCACGAACAAGACGATGGCGACGATCAGCACCCCTCGAGGATACGTGGGAGGCACAGCCGCTGGTCGGGCCGGGTCGGGCCAGGCTCTACCCTGGTCGGAGGTAAATGACGTCAGCCAAGTAGATAGCGACCACCGTGACTCGTCCTGCGCAGCCCTCCACACCGTCGTCCGACGCCACCCCGCAACACCGATACACCGCCGATCTCGCCGGCCGGATCGAGCGGCGTTGGCAGGATCTGTGGCGTGAGCGCGGCACGTTCAACGCGCCGAACCCGGTCGGCCCGCTCGCCGGCGACGTTCCCGAGGACAAGCTGTTCGTGCAGGACATGTTCCCCTACCCGTCCGGGTCGGGCCTGCACGTGGGTCACCCCCTCGGCTACATCGCCACCGACGTGTACGCCCGGTACCACCGCATGCTGGGCCACAACGTCCTGCACACGCTGGGCTACGACGCGTTCGGGCTGCCGGCCGAGCAGTACGCGGTGCAGACGGGCACGCACCCGCGCACCACGACCGAGGCGAACATCGAGAACATGCAGCGGCAGCTGCGCCGGCTGGGGCTGGGCCACGACGAGCGCCGCTCGGTCGCGACGACGGACGTCGACTTCTACCACTGGACCCAGTGGATCTTCCTGACGATCTACAACGCCTGGTACGACCCGGAGCAGAACAAGGCGCGCCGCATCGACGAGCTCGCCGCCGAGCTCGACGCCGGCACCCGCGCGCTCGCGGACGGACGCGACTGGGCGTCGCTGTCGAAGGCGGAGCGGCTCGCCGCCCTCGACGAGTACCGGCTGGTGTACCGCTCGGACTCCCTCGTCAACTGGTGCCCGGGTCTGGGCACGGTGCTGGCCAACGAGGAGGTCACCGCCGAGGGCCGCTCCGAGCGCGGCAATTTCCCGGTGTTCCGCAAGCACCTGCAGCAGTGGATGATGCGGATCACCGCCTATTCCGACCGCCTCATCGACGACCTCGAGTACCTGGACTGGCCCGAGAAGGTCAAGACCATGCAGCGCAACTGGATCGGGCGCTCGCACGGGGCGCAGGTGACGTTCGCCGTCCGGGGCGAGCCAGGCGCCGGGGAATCCGCCGCCGGCCGTCCGGATGCCACGATCGAGGTGTTCACCACGCGCCCCGACACGCTGTTCGGCGCGACCTACGTCACGCTGGCGCCCGAGCACGCACTCGTCGACGAGATCGTCGCCTCTGCATGGCCGGAGGGTGTCGACGAGCGCTGGACCGGTGGCGCCGCCACCCCGGCCGAGGCAGTCGCCGCCTACCGGGCGTCGATCGCCGCGAAGTCCGATCTCGAGCGGCAGGAGAGCAAGGAGAAGACCGGCGTCTTCCTCGGCGCCTACGCCGTCAACCCGGTGAACGGGCAGTCGCTGCCCGTGTTCATCGCGGACTACGTGCTCACCGGGTACGGCACGGGCGCGATCATGGCCGTGCCCGGCCACGATCAGCGCGACTGGGAGTTCGCCACCGCGTTCGGCCTGCCGATCGTGGAAGTGATTGCGGGCGGCGATATCTCGGAGGAGGCGTACACCGGCGACGGGGCGCTCGTGAACTCCGGCTACCTCAACGGGCTGAGCGTCGCCGACGCGAAGAAGGCGGTCGTCGCGAAGCTCGAGGAGTCGGGTGCGGGCACCGGCACCATCCAGTACAAGCTGCGGGACTGGCTGTTCGCCCGGCAGCGGTACTGGGGAGAGCCGTTCCCCATCGTCTACGACACCGACGGCAACCCGCACGCTCTGCCGGAATCTGCTCTGCCGGTGGAACTTCCGGACGTCGAGGACTATGCGCCGGTGTCGTTCGATCCCGAGGACGCGAGCTCGGAGCCGTCGCCCCCGCTGGCCAAGGCCGACGAGTGGGTGAACGTCGAACTCGACCTCGGCGACGGGCTGCAGCACTACACCCGCGACACCAACGTCATGCCGCAGTGGGCCGGCAGCTCGTGGTACCAGCTTCGCTACATCGACCCGACGAACCCGGACGAGTTCTGCGCCAAGGAGAACGAGGCGTACTGGACCGGTCCGCGCCCGCAGATCCACGGCCCGCACGACCCCGGCGGGGTCGACCTGTACGTCGGCGGTGTCGAGCACGCCGTGCTGCACCTGCTGTACGCGCGGTTCTGGCACAAGGTGCTGTTCGACCTCGGCTACGTCACCTCGTCCGAGCCGTACCGGCGCCTGTTCAACCAGGGCTACATCCAGGCGTACGCGTACACCGATTCGCGCGGCGTGTACGTGCCCGCCGACGAGGTCGAGGAGCGCGACGGGAAGTTCTTCCACCGGGGTGAGGAAGTCCACCGCGAGTACGGGAAGATGGGCAAGTCCCTGAAGAATTCCGTTGGGCCGGACCAGATCTGTGACGACTACGGCGCCGATACGCTGCGTGTGTACGAGATGTCGATGGGCCCGCTGGACCAGTCCCGGCCGTGGGCGACGAAGGACGTCGTCGGGGCGCAGCGGTTCCTGCAGCGGGTGTGGCGGGCCGCGATCGACGAGGAGACCGGCGCGCTGCGGGTCACCGACGCCGAGCCGACCGACGAGACGCTGCGCGCCCTCAACAAGGCGATCGCGGGCGTGTCCGACGACTACGCGGGCCTGCGCGACAACACCGCCATCGCCAAGCTGATCGAGTACACCAACCACCTCACCAAGGCGTACCCGGACGGGGCGCCGCGGACGGCGGTGGAGCCGCTCGTGCTCATGCTGGCCCCGGTGGCCCCGCACCTCGCCGAGGAGCTGTGGTCGCGGCTCGGGCGCACCGAGTCGCTGGCCCACGGTCCGTTCCCGGTGGCGGACGAGAAGTGGCTCGTCGAGGACACGGTCGAGTACCCGATCCAGGTCAACGGCAAGGTGCGCAGCCGTATCACCGTGCCGGCCGACGCGGACCGGGAGGCGATCGAGGCCGCGGCGCTCGCGGACGAGAAGATCGCCGCCCTCCTCGAGGGTGCCGCGCCGCGGAAGGTGATCGTCGTACCGGGCAAGATGGTGAACGTGGTCAAGTAGGCGGCTGCGCCGCCGTGGTGTCCTTTCGGATCACCCCCGATCCGGAAGGACCCCACGCACGAAATCGACGACGTCGTCGAGCACGTCGTCACGGTTGGTCTCGTTGAAGATCTCGTGCCGTGCCCCGGGATACACCTTCGACGTCGACCGTGGTCCGGCAAACGTGGCCCAGCCTTCGCGGCTGCCCGGGAGCGGGACGAGCTGGTCGTCCTCGCCGTGCAGCCACAGGACGGGCACGTCGCCGACGGTGCCTGCCCCGGTGACGGCGTCGAGGCAACGCTGCAGTGCCTCGACGGTGGGCCGCTTGAAGGGGCCGTGCCAGACGAGTGGATCGTCCACGTACGCGCGGCCCACCTCCGGGTTGCGCGACAGCGTCGCGGGGTCGATGGGTGCGTCGGGGATCTCCTCCGCCGCGAGCATCGCCTCGAGGGCGGGCCAGCGGCCCAGCACCGGGCCGGACAGCACCACCGCGGTCAGTTCGGAACCGTAGCGCTGCGCGTAGCGGGCGGCGATCAGCCCGCCCATGGAGTGCCCGACGAGCACCACCGGCAGGCCGGGGTGCTCGCTGCGGGCCTTGACGTCGAGCAGACGGAAGTCGTCCACGACCTTCTCGAAGTCCTCGATCAGGACGCGTTCCCCCTCGCTGAGCCCGTGCCCGGCGTGGTCGACGGCGTAGACCACGGCACCGTCGGCGACCAGTCGGGTGGCCACGTATTCGTAGCGGCCGGCGTGCTCGCCGTAGCCGTGGCACAGCAGCACGACGTACCGCGGGTCGTCGTGGACCCAGCACCGGGCGGACAGCGTGCCGGCGTGCCCGGGCAGGGGGAAAGCGGTGGTGTCGCTCATCGAGGCTCCTCACGATGTGGCCGTCTGCCAGAACAGCCAAGCACTGCCGACGGCTTCGGCGCGGTATTCGCGCCGTCGTCGCCCGGGTGTCGCGTCGTCGTGCGGTGCCGGACCCCTGTGACCGGGTCGGCACCGCACGAGGGAACTCGTCGCCGGCCCGATTCGTCGTATTCTGTGACAGGAAGTCGTCGTCTATTGCAGAGAGAGCCATGAGACGCGCCAAGCGCAAACCTCGAAGA
>NZ_JAALEG010000123.1 GCF_011058165.1 Rhodococcus aetherivorans | reverse complement strand
GTGCATCGAACGGACCAGGCAGGGCACGAACGTCATGCGGGCTCCTCCGGTGGGATGGCAATCAGGCCTACACGCGATCCTCGTCGAGTCCTCGAGATCGCACAGTGATTACCCGCATATCAAACACACCTCCACCGAGATGACCGCCCACTACGCCCGCCTGCACGACACCACCGTGCGGGACCATTGGGAACGCGCCCGCAAGGTCGACATCCACGGACACACCGTCGCGATCGCCGACGACAGTCCACTTGCCGATGCGGCCTGGACCAAACACCACCTGGCCCGCGCCACAATGGCACTACCCAACGGCTACTGCGGCCTGCCGCTGCAGCAGAGCTGCCCACACTCGAACGCGTGCCTGACCTGCGCGGTCTTCATCACCACCCCGGAGTTTCTGCCGCAGCACCGGGAACAACTCGAAATGACCCGCGGCATCATCACACGTGCCCGCCAACACGGACAACTACGCCTGATCGAGATGAACACCCGCACCGCCGACAACCTGACGGCGATCATCACCAGCCTCGAACACGAACCCGACGACACCGACCCCCAGGTGTCCCCATGAGGGCCGACAACACCGCCCACCTACGATCGGCGGCCCACCGTCGCAGCGCGCTCGCTCATGACCGCGCCGAGGCTGCGTTCACCGACCTGCAAGCCCGAAACCAACCGATCACCGTCGCCGGATTCGCCCGAGCAGCGGGAGTCGCACGATCGTGGATCTACACCCAACCCGATCTGCTCGAGCGAATCCACCGGTCCCACGAGCTCGCTCCGAAGCGACCACGACCGTCCATCCCGACCGCGGCGAGCGACGCCTCCTGGCAGCGGCGGCTCGAACTCGCCCACACTCGCATCGCGGAACTCACCGCCGAGAACAAGCAACTTCGTCACCAACTCGCGCTCACGCACGGGCACCTCCGCAGCGAACGGGTCAGTCCGTCGAAGACGCCGCCCACGACACAAAACCACCGTTCAGAGGCTACGCAGACGGACTGAACTCAGGGGAACATGTGTTCGATTAGGGCGTTTATAGTCAGGGCGGCAGGTCGATGGAGGGACGCGAGAGGCGGACTTCGGGAAGCATCGGCCTGCCACATCGTTTCCGCAGGAAACAGACATCGAGAGCGGAAGTACCCCCGATGCCGGGCATCCACGCACCGGCCCGTATGCCCGCCTCGGTACCCCGGTCACTCCCTCCCTGAGCCGGCGCGAACCGGGGGGGATGTGGGTTCCGCCGGGCACCCTCATGCCACCACGAACGATCCGGGGTTGACCACGCCCCGCTACCGCGCCCCTCGATGGCATAGCGCCGATCCCTACCATTCGTAACGTACGTATCATGATACGTACGTTACGAATGGTGTTACGATGCTGGATACGGAACGTCATCGGGTCGGGAGGGCGAGGTCATGGCCGAGGAAGCCAGAGGGGGACGGCGCCGCGAATACGCCACCGACGCCGACCGGGTACGGGCCTGGCGGCAGCGCCAGAAAGACAAGGCCCGCGCCCAGCAACAACAGGACGCACTGCCGAGCGATCCGACCTCGGCGATCGGCACCCTCGCCGACGCGGTACCACTGCTGCGCCGCGAAACCCAGGCGATGCTCGAGACGCTGACGACGATCGCGTCGTCGATCACCACCGCGACCGATCTGCTCGCCGATCCGGCGGCGATCGATGCACAGCTGCGGCGCGTGCAGGCCGAGGCCGACAAGGTCCGGGCCGACGCCGCAGCCGAGATCGCGGCACTGCGGGACGAACTCGACACCGCGCGCACCGAACGCGCCGACGCCGACGCCGCCGCCACGGCTGCCGACGCCGAGGCCACCGAGGCCCTCGCCCAGCTCACCGCAGCCCGGGCCGATCATGCCGCGGCACAGGACCGCTGGCAGCAGCAGCTCGATCAGGCCGCATCGACCCACCGCGAGCAGATCGCCGGCCTCGAGCACCGGATCGAGCTGCTCACCGGGCAGCTCGACGAGCACCGCGAGCGGCTGACCCGAGCGATCGCCGAGAAAGACGCCGCGGCGGCCACCGCAGCCGACCACACCCGGCGGCTCGAAGCCGAACTCACCGCCGCCCGCACCGCGGCGGCAGCCGAACGCGACCGCGCCTCCACCGCCCGCGCCGACGCCGCCGCCGCACACGCGCAAGCCGAAGCCGCCCGCGAACGTGTTGCCGAACTGCGCGCCGAACTCCAGGACCTGCGCACACCCCCGGCCGGCCCCTGAACCCCCAGCCGGCTCCCCGTACTGCTGGCTGCCGCAGCTGCGGACCTCGAGGTTCGACGGGGGTCGACCTGGCATACTTCGATCCGGCCATCCCCGCCGTACCCCTTGCGGCGGGGATGGGTTCTGCGGTCAGGCACTCACTCATCGCCGACCAGGGCCGCGACGTCGTAGACGGGCCTCGGCTCGTCTACCCACCTGAGCCCGGGCCCTGCGTGATCGCATCCGTCCAGAGTCGATGCGTGGTCGAGTCGTCAGGTGGCGTGCATGATGAGAGGCCCACCGACACGCACCGAGGGGAACGATGTTCACCGCACTACGCGGCCGATTCCGCACGCGATCGGCCACAGCGGACGCGCCGACCACCGAATCGCACCGGAGCGGCGCACCCGCGCAGACGAAGACCGACGCGGCAGCGCACACCCACGCCCAGGTGCAGATCGAGACATTGGACAGCTACCTCGGCTCGCTCACCGAACAGGACCGCGCCGAGTACATCGCCGCAGCGCAAGACCTCAACGATGCGATGAACGAGACCGGCACCGAGGACTTCCCGAGGTGGACGGCCACCCGGTGACGGCAGCGTCCCGGACGGAATCCGATCGCTCCAGGATCTGCGGGCGCTCGCTCGCACGATCCGCACCTCGAGCCGGCCGGACCCGACGGAAATCCCCACTGCGACGAACGCAGGCACGTCCGCTGTGACTCCACGCACCGATCCGGGAAGCGGCGACGACACCGACCCGGGCTCGGCCGGGCAGCAGAAGCCATGAACCGCGCCGGCGGCGAGGCCGCGGCCACCGTGTTGGTGATCGCCGGCCGCAGCATCGACATCGACACCGCGGTCGCCACAGCCCACGGCTATCCGGCAGTGACCGTGGCCCGCTACGACCTGCCCGGACCCGGACCCGCCGCGGTGATCACTGTCGACGAGATCGCCCGCACCCACAAGGTGCGCTCCCGGATCAGCCACGCCCAACGCGACTGGTTCATCCGCAGCGCCGTCGACGCCCCGTGGGCGGCGGTGCCGACCGAGGCGCAGCTGGTCGACGCCGACCCGAACGTCAGCGGCGGACTCTACGACCGTGCCGAAGCTCTCTACGAGCATTTCCGCACCGCCGCTCCCCGGCAGGTGGGGGTCGCCAAGATCAGCAAGGTACTCCACATCAAACGCCCCGGATTGTTCCCCGTCCGCGACTCGAAGGTCATGGCGTTCTACCGGCTCCACGCTCGTGCCGCCGCCGCCCGATACCCCCACCGCGGCAGACGGAAGATGTTCTGGGCAGCCATCCGCGACGACGTGTGCACCAACCTCGACAACGGTGCCCTCCCGCTGTTCCGCCGCCGCCTGGAGCAGTCCGAGACCGAGCAGGTCCGCCGGCTCACCACCCTGACCGATGTGCGTCTGCTCGACCTGCTGACCTGGGCTGTCGCCTGACATGCAGGGTCGGTAAGTTACCGGGCGCAGACCCGCGCCGACCACGGAGCTTCACACCGTCTCGAGGTGTCAGCCAACACAATCGACCTCACGTTCGCTCGCCGCGGCTTTTCGCAGGTCGGGACCATTGCGGGCTATGTCAGGGTGGAGCGCACGTCGATCGTCGCGCGGAACCAGCGGGCCAGGTACTTGTCGGCCATCAACTCCGGGTGGGCCTCGACGTAGCCGATGAACCAGCCGGACAGGCCGTCCCAGATTCGGTGGTCCCCGGGTGCGGTCAGGCTCCAGCCGAGTTCGTCGAGGGTCCAGTGCGCTTTGGCGGAGTTGCGCAGCATCGAGGTGCTCACCCAGTTCGGTTCCGCATCGACGCCGCCGCGGGCGACCGGAACCAGATGGTCGATGGTCGGAAACAGCTCCCAGAACGCGAAATGCGACTGGGACATCTGCCAGTTCGGATGCGCCGGGAACTCGTCCGGCAGGATCAGCGACAGCGTGCGCAGGGCAGCTGGGTGCACGAGCTTGGTGCCGCTGTAACGATCGAGGAAGCCGTCCCGGTAGAACACGCGCAGGCATTGGCGTTCGGTGTACTGCCGTGAGTTCTTCGCCACCGGGGTGAAGGGATACTCGCTGCGCAGGATCTGCCGGCCCTGCTCGAGATCACCGGCATCGATCGCGGCCACGGTGCGAGCGAGAATATCGGCCTTGTCGCCCTCGGCGAGAGCAGGATCCGGAACCGTTTCGGTAGATGAAGATTCGGGAATCGGCACATCTGCGATCGTAGGACCCTCTCAACTACCCGGCTGCACATCGGTGGGAGGTATCAGCGAGCTCGGCGGTTGTGCAACCAGTACGCGGTCCGTGTCGACGACCGGGCATCTCACCTACCTGCCCGGATCGCTTCCGGCTTCCGCTCAGGAATGACAGCGAGCGAACACCCCGACCGCAGCGACAGTGAACATCCGCAGGTTCGAAGAGCGGCAGAACAGCACCGGACTCGTGGGCCGCTGATCCGGCTTGCCGGACACGAGGGCGAACGAACGAGATTCATGCTGCCCGCCCGATCACCGCAGCCGAATCCGGACCCCTTCGGAGAACAACGTCAACGAATCCTCGAACAACAGATAGTCCGGTTCCGCTCCACTCATCTCGTAGTAGAGCTCCCCGGAGGCCGCTTCCCCAGGGTTCAAGGTCGGGTAGGCAAGAGGTGAGAGCGTGTTGACAGTCGGGCTGAAGCGACGCTCCTGCGAGTCGAACGCATCGAGGTCACCGAACCGGAACACCCGGGGACCCGTACCGATATTGGTCACCGTGATCGCGGCAGTCGAGTTGTTCCACGAGTGCACGACGATCTCGAAACTACCGTCGCGCAGCGGCACACCCAGATCGGTGGCAGGCTCGGCGACCGTGGTCTCGGGCGGGGGCGCGAGAGTCGAGGTGTCCACGGTCTCGGGCGGCACGGGGGGCGCCGTGGTCTCGGGCGGGGCTGCAGGCTCACTGCTGGTGTCATCGGCGCGGACAGAGGCTTCGGTGTCGTCGCTGCCTTCGACGAAGATGCCGCCGATCATGATGACCAAAATGGTCGCTAGTACCGCTCCCAGCAGAAGAGAGTGCCCACGGCCCCACGACGAAGTCGGGTTCTGCAATGTCGATGACTCTGGTTCCGGCACCGGTTCGGTCCGGATGCGGGTGTTGGACGTCCATTGCTGTCCGTCCCAGTACCGCAATACCGTCGGATCGTGAGGATCGGGCCGCCACCCGGGAGTCGAGTCGTTCATCGGGCGCGTGCCCTCCTTCCATGGAGATCGATGTACGAGCAGTACTGATGATCTTCAGGTCATCTATACATGTGGTCCTCGAGCGGGTGCTGCTGCTGGGCGCAGCCGCCCGCGCCGCATCACCCGCGAGGTGATGTCCTGCTCGGCTACCCGGTTCTGGTCACCAGGCGAACGACCGGTCCGACGATGGCGACGAGGACGAGAACAGCAAGAACCCAACCCACCGTTGGAACTTTGATGACGGCGACGACGACCAACGATGCGGCGGCCATGACGATCAATGCCCAGATGAACTGGCGCTTCCACCGGTCGAGCGGTTTGCGCCGGTACCACTGTGTCGCTGTCTCCGACCGAGGCGCGATCCGCCCACCGAGTTTGAACTCGAACAACGCGATTCCCGTGCTGTCGGCGAATGCTTGTGCAGCCCGGGTGTATCCGCCGTAGGAGAAGTGCACCCACTGAGCATTGCCCTTCTTCAGGTACACCGTCTCGTGGAGCTGCCGGAGATGATGCTCGTCCATCGGCGTCGGGGTGGTCGTTCCGCGCCCGACGACATCGTGGCCGTCGATGTGGAACAGATCGTCGGCGTTGCCTCGGCGGGTGCTGACCCGATCGAATCCCATGTCCTGCATGTGGGCACTGACCGGCTCATACATCTCACGGCGACTGAGCGCAGGTTTCACCGCGACTCACTATCTCGGGGCATAGCACAGGAGACTATCCGATGTTCCCGACATGCCTGGCCGGACGCAGTCCGACCGTGGCGGCGCCTTACTCAGCACATCCGTCTCGTAGAGCTTGGGTCGAGGAACCGCAGTGTGGATCCGAGCTTCATGCGTCAGCGGTCATGCCTCGATCTGTGTACCCGGGTGCTGGCTGTTGACCAACGGGCTCTGTTCCCAGGAGAACTGTTTTGCCTTCTGCCCTGCCCAGAATGCCGGGGTGTTCTTGTAGCCGACGTTGACGCGGCGGGCGACCACAAAGTGACCGGCAAGGTGATGCCCGGCAGCGTCGAGTGCATACGCAGCGCTGTTGATACGGGCACCGGTGGTGCACACGTCGTCTACGAGTAGGACCCGCCGGGTGGGACCGTCCACGGAGACGAATCCGTCAGTGGACGGCTTGTTGAACGACAACGTTCCTGATCCACGGCGTAGCAGGGTTACTACGGGAACCTGCAGTGGCAGGTCTCGAAGGATGGTCTCGAGTGGGTGTGGGCCCGTCCGGCTAGACGAGGGGACGACCGTGATCACGTCAACCGAACTTCGTGCTTGTATGCGCGCACCGTGTTCGTACAGGAACCTGGCGATCAGTGCTTTGACGACGTCGACGTACTCGGGGATAAAGGGCTCACTTTCGTCGACACGACCCTTGTAGCAGGTCAGCCATTCGCGTAGCTGCGACGGCTTGTTGTACAACGAGATCATGTCCAGCGGTGGTGCTGGCACCCCTAGGGTCTTCCTATTCTTCGCGCAGTTCCAGCATTCCCCAGTCGTCCATTCCGTCCACGTGCGACAGCGCCAGCAGGTTTCAGGCTGACCATCGGTGGGAGGCGGTACCAATTCGGGGATTGCCTTCTCGGACAATTCCCAAAGATGCGGATCGATGTGCTCGATCACTGGTCGATCCCGTCGAGCGTGCGCCGAACCTCCTCAGCGCTGGTGATAAAGGAAGCTTTGCCGTCGTCGGCGAGCTTGCGCGCCCAATCTTGGTGTTCGAGGGCAGGTGACCACATCAGGACTGGTCGGCCGTATCCGATGGCTTGCTCGATCTCGTGTCGGCTGCCGCTACGGGACTCACCGGACATGATGATGCTGATATCGCTGAGGCCGGCGATCACGTGATTGCGGCGCAGGAACGAGGTGCGAGTTCTCGGGGCATACGGTGCGAACTGCGATACCAACACCCCGTTCTTGCGTATCCGGCGAGCCAGATCGATGTTCTGCTCGGGGTAGATGCGGGTGATACCGGTCCCCATCACAGCGACGGTGGCTCCGTCCGCTGCCAGTGCTCCTTCGTGTGCGGCGGCGTCAACGCCGAGGGCCAAACCGGACACGATCGTCGTTCCGGTGGCCGCGAGATCTGCGGCCAGCTCGTGGGTGTCACGGATGACTTCCGTACCGGCGGATCTGCTACCGATGATTGCTACGGAGGAGGATTCACGGTCCAGGGCTGCGGTGGCGAACAATATCGGGGGTGCGTCCCAGCACTCGGCAAGCCGTGCCGGGTAGCCGGGGGCATCGCAGGTGTCCGAGGACAGGAGGGGCCGGGCGACGCCATCCCTGGCCAGAATGTCGATCTGCTTGTGCCAGTATTCGATTCGCGCGTGATCGAGACTCTCATGGAGGTATCGGACCAGCTCAGAATCCGACGATCTATTGCTCGGATCCAGGAGACTCGGATCCAGCAGAGCGCGGAACTGGGCGGGGTCGCGCAAAATGTAGGTGAGATCGCTGGGCTGTGCCGGGAGCAGCTCGAGAGAAGCCACCACGATCGCGGCCTGCCGCAGGTTGTCATCCTCCATGACAGTCATGGTACGAGGGCTGTACGACACGCATCACGAAGTGGACTACGACTCGTACATGGCCTGCTTGATCAGGGATTTAGCGGCGCGCGCGGTGATGGTCGGGTCGGCATCGTTGAGCCTTTCCCACGTCGCGTGCTCGGTGGCACGGCTGCCGATAGCTGGAGGGTTGCCCCTGTGGGCTTCCCAGTAGTCGCGTGCGGCGCCACCGGCGGCGGCAATGGGGATCACCGCGACCCGTCGATCTGCCGCCCAACCGATCTCCTCGGCGGTTCGGGTCCCCCCACGGATGGCGACGAGCGCCCGACAGTCGTCCAGGACACTTGTGACGAGTTCCTTGCGCGGGAGATCGGAGTAAATGGAGGTCCCGACTCTCTCTGGCGGCACCACGGGGGGTTCGTCCTTCCCACGAAAATGGATCATGAGTTTGCTGGGGTCGTAGGTCCCTTCCTTCCGCCGCGTCCGCGCGACGTCCCGCGAGGTGTACCAGCCGGCCGGTCCACCGAGGCTGGCGATTGTCCATGTCGGTTCATCGACGAGGGTGACAGCGAGCGCTGCGCACCAGGGGCCCAGGATCTCTTCGTCTTGCTCCGGCGTTGCGTTTTCGATTCTGCTGCTGCCCGAGACGAACAGGTGTGGCGGGCGGGTACGCAGCACCAGCTCGGCGAGCAGATCAGGGATCTCGTCGTGATCGTTGATCTCGCAGACTGTGACACCGCTGTTCTCGAGGTCGGCGGCCTGGAGTCGATACCGGCGTAGGTCTTCCGGTGTGGCATCGGCACCATTGGGGGGTTTCATCACGGCGATGTGGCGGTCGGCGGATGCGGTCCCCAGGGTGCGGGCAAGGCGGAGGAGTATCTCGATGTTGGGGTCGGTGAAACTGAATCCCAGGAAGAGCATGGTTCGGCTCATATACGACGATCGGAGCACGGTCCAGGTGCGAGGATGCGCCAGTTCGTAGCGTTCGTAATCGGTACGTGTGATGACAGGCGGGAGTTCCCACTCATTACGATTGTCGATGCTGCCATGCATCTTGATGATCGCCCGCCGACGCGAGGCAATGTTATGAACGTGGTCCTCTCCAGCGACGACGACAGCCTCGGGAATGGCAGTTTCCAGCAGTCGGTCGTAGTTGGTAGTCCAAATCTCCTTGATGTCGAGACGTCGCAGATCCCGGTGGCTCGATGTCGGTTCGGGGGGAATCTCGATCATGGTAGTGAGGATGTGGGTCTCCAGCGCGTCGCGGCCGCCGTTTCCGCGGTCCAGTGCGATGTACTCGGCGACCAACGGCAGATCGGCGTGGCCCGGAATATCACAGCGATCTTGCATCGGCTTCAGCAGTGAACCCCAGTCCGGATAACCAGCAGCCCGCGAGAGGCCCGCGCCCACAAAGACGGCGGCATTCCCGGACAGGATCGCCTGTCCATACGTCTCGACAAGTTTGGCGCGTGTGATCGGCACACCCCGTATTGTGCCAATCCGGGTGAGCGCGCCCCGTGTGCGCACGAGATCCCGAGGCGGGGGCAGCCCCCGATTCCCGCCACTTCCCGGGACTTACCCCTATCCCTGCAGTCGACTGGGGTCGACATCTTTGAATCCGCTCTGGTACCCGGCATGACCGGCGTGACCGGGATACCCCGGATAACCAGCGTACCCAGGGTATCCGGGGTATCCCGGGTATCCGCGATGGGGTTGAAACGTGCGGTGCAGAAGCCGATTACCTACCACCGTCCCCAGGTACTTCCCCTTCTTGTCGACGGCATCGGCATCCCCCCAGGGGAACCATCCGATCCACTTTCCGCGCTTGTCAAAGAGGAACTTGTCCCCTTCCATCCGTCGGAACGCAATCGGTGAACCACCGATATCGAAGTAGAAAATGGCCATGCTCATCCCTTCAGAACCATGTCGGCAACTGGAGCATCTCAGACACTTCCGACATATGCCCTCCAGGATGCAGACTCCTGGACGTCTGACGAATGAATCCGCTCGACACACTTCATGAACCTCGTGATTCCATGCACGCCGTGCCAGCTACCCAAAGGTTCCCGAGCCCAGAACGATAAAAGTGATGTGTGACATTCTTCGCCCCGCGAACGATCACATCTGTAAGGCGACAACGCAGGGGAGAGTGATAGGACGGTGGCAGCTTCATCACCGGTAGGGATGCCGGTGCGGCTCGAGGATCTCGACCGTGGCCAGGTGCTTCGTGGTGTGCACTCAGGACCTGTGACCCTCGTCGATGTCGACCGGCACGGTCCGGACGCGGTGACGGTGACGTTCAAGGACACTGCCGGTGGACTGGGTCAGCAGTTGCTGTACCGGACCGATGAGGAACGCCTGCGGATCGAGACACCGCAGGCCCGATGGTCGTTCGATGCCGATCCGGCCGAGTTCCGCCTCGCCGCCGAAGCACTGCGCATCCGCATGGCCGGCCTGCACGATCCGATGGTGGCGGTCTCCTCCAGCGCGGTCGATCCGTTGCCGCACCAGATCCGCGCCGTCTACGGCGAACTGCTGCCCCGCACCCCACTGCGGTTCGTCCTCGCCGACGACCCCGGCGCCGGCAAGACGATCATGGCCGGGCTCTACGCGAAAGAACTGATGCTGCGCGGGGACCTGACCCGCATGTTGATCGTCGCCCCCGGCTCGCTCGTCGAGCAGTGGCAGGACGAGCTGGCCACCAAGTTCGCCATCGACGCGCAACTGCTTTCGCGCGAGATGATCGCCTCGAGCCCGGACGCGAACCCCTTCGAACGCTATCCGCTGCTGATCGCCCGGATGGACCAGCTCGCCCGCAACGACGACCTGCTCGCCGTGCTCGACACCAGCGAGTGGGATCTGGTGGTCGTCGACGAGGCACACCGGATGTCGGCCACCTGGTACGGCGGCGAACTCGACGTCACCCGCCGCTACCAGCTCGGCCAGCGCCTCGGGCAGATCACCCGGCACCTGCTGCTGATGACCGCCACCCCACACAACGGCAACGAAACCAGCTTCCAGGCGTTCATGGCGCTGCTCGATCCCGACCGGTTCGAAGGCGAATACCGCTCCGGAGCGCACACCACCGACACCTCGGGGCTGATGCGCCGCATGGTCAAAGAAGAGCTGCTCACCTTCGACGGCACCCCGCTGTTCCCCGAGCGCATCGCCGAGACCGTGCCGTACACCCTCTCCGACGGCGAACGCCAGCTCTACGACGAGGTCACCCGCTACGTCCGCGAGGAGATGAACCGCGCTGACCGTCTCGGCGCCGACAACCCTCGCGCCCGCACCGTCGGCTTCGCCCTGACCGTGCTGCAACGACGCCTGGCGTCCTCCCCGCATGCGATCGTCCGGTCACTGCAACGCCGCCGCGAACGCCTCGGCACCAAACGCCGCGACCTGCTCACCCCCACCCCGACGAGTCGGGTCGACGATCTCACCCTGACTGGGATCGACTTCGACGATCCGGACGAGTACGACGCCGGCGAACGCGAAGAGATGGAAGAACAGGTCGTCGACGCCGCCACCGCGGCGCAGACCGTCGCCGAACTCGACATCGAAATCGCCCGCCTCGGGGTGCTCGTCGCCCTCGCCGAGCAGGTCCGGGACTCCGGTGAGGACCGCAAATGGGCCGAACTACGCTCGCTGCTGTTGGATCGGAATCTGTTGCGCGATGCCCAGGGTGCCCCGCGCAAGCTGATCGTGTTCACCGAACACCGCGACACCCTGGACTATCTGACCGCCCAGATCCGCAACATCCTCGGTCGCGAAGATGCGGTGGTCACCATCCACGGCGGCACCCGCCGCGAGGACCGCCGTACGATCCGCGAACGGTTCACCCACAACCCCGATACCCAGGTGCTCATCGCCACCGATGCCGCCGGGGAAGGGCTGAACCTGCAGGCCGCCCACCTGATGATCAACTACGACCTGCCGTGGAACCCCAACCGGCTCGAGCAGCGGTTCGGCCGGATCCACCGCATCGGCCAACGCCACACCTGCCGACTGTGGAATCTCGTCGCCGACGGCACCCGCGAAGGCCACGTGTTCACCCGGCTGCTCGAGAAGATGGAAACCCAGCGTCGCGCATACGGTGGCCGGCTGTTCGACGTCCTCGGCGACGCCTTCACCGACCGCCCGCTACGCACCTTGCTGCTCGACGCGATCCGCTACGGCGACGACCCGGCCCGCCTGGCCGCCCTCGACCAGGTCGTCGACGCCGAAGTCTCCCGCGGCCTGGACACCCTGCTCGAAGAACGCGCCCTGGCCCACGAAGCCCTGGCTCCGCACGAACTCGACCGGCTCCGCCGCGAGATGGACGAAGCCCGCGCCCGCCGGCTGCAACCGCACTACATCGCCGCGTTCTTCCACGACGCGTTCCCCCGGCTCGGAGGCCGCCTGCCTCGCCGGGAAGCAGGAAGGTTCGAGATCACCCACGTCCCCGCGACTGTGCGGGCCCGGCAACGTCCGGGCGCGGCGGTGCCGATCGTCTCGCGCTATCAGCGGGTCACCTTCGATCTCGACCGCATCGACCTGGGCGAGCCCACCGCGCCACGCGCCGAACTCCTCGCCCCCGGCCACCCGCTGCTCGACACGGTCCTCGACGCGACCATCGAAACCCATCAGCAGGCGCTGGAGACCGGAACCGTGCTGTTCGACCCGCACGACCCGGCCGAACATCCCCGGCTGATCGTCGCCGTGACCGGGGAAATCAGCGACGGCACCGGGGTGGTGGTGTCCAAACGCTTCGACTTCATCACCCTCACCCCCGACGGCACCGCCGCCTTGTGCGGGTCGGCCCCCTATCTGGACCTACAGCCCCTTCCCGCCGAGGCACGCACCATCGCCGACGAGGTCCTCGGCCATAGCTGGCTCGCCGGCGGAGTCGAGCAACTCGCCGCCACCTGGGCCATCACCCACGCCCAACCCGAACATCTCGCCCAGGTCAAAGACCGCGTCCTGCCGCTGCTGGACAAGACCCGCAGCGCCGTACACAAACGCCTCACCCAGCAGATCAACTATCTCGACAGCGAAGCCGCCCGCCTGCGCGATGTCCTGGCCACCCGCACCCAGGGCCGGCACGCCAAACCCCGGCACAGTCCCGACAGGCTCGAGGCCCGCGCCCGCGACCTCGAAGCCCGCCTCACCGCCCGCACCACCGAACTCGACCTGCAATCCCGCCTGGCCGCCAAACCCCCGCAGATCGCCGGCGCGGTGCTGGTCATCCCCGCCGGCATGCTGCCCGGCGCCCCCGCCCGGTACGCCAAGGAAACGGCTCGCATCGAACGCCGCGCCGTCGACAAGGTCCTCGCCGCCGAACACGCCCTCGGGCGCATCCCGGAGGAGATGCCGCACAACAACAAGGGCTACGACATCCGCTCCCTTGACCCGCAGGACGGGCACTACGTGTTCATCGAGGTCAAAGGCCGCATCGAAGGCGCCGAGGACTTCACCGTCACCTTCAATGAGGTCCTCTACGGCAAGAACGTCCCCGACCGCCACCGCCTCGCCATGGTCTCGGTCAGTGACCGCGGCCCCGACCACGACCAGTTGCGGTATGTGCATGAGCCCTTCCGGCGCATCGACCTTGGCGATCTCGCCGCCACCGAGGTACGCCTGCATTGGGCCAAGACCTGGGCGAAAGGCGGACCACCCTCCTAGCAGCCTCCCGTCCCGACCGGACCGGGCACCGCCGCCGGATCCCGGCACGCCCGGCCACTACTGTTTCCCGTAGTTACGCTCCCGCAGCACCGATGTACGTAGAGAAGGACCCCACTTCGTGACCGCCGACACCACCGCAGTTCCCCGTCGCAAGCTCATCGAGGTTGCACTGCCGCTGGAGAAGATCAACGCCGAATCGGCCCGCGAGAAGTCAATCCGCCACGGCCACCCCTCCACCCTGCACCTGTGGTGGGCCCGCCGACCCCTCGCCGCCGCCCGCGCCGTGCTCTTCGCGCAACTCGTCGACGATCCGTCCTCGTTTCCCGATCGATTTCCTACCGACGAGGCCGTCGCGAAGGAACGCAGACGCCTGCACGAGATCATCGAGCAACTGGTCAGGGCCTCGGCAAAGTCGTGAGTGATGCCCGCTGAGCTGCGGTTTCAGTGCGAGATGGCACTCGACGGGGAGCGTGGATTGGGGCGGGCACGACCGTCTCGGTGATGATTCAAGTTCCTACACAAG
>NZ_JAALEG010000122.1 GCF_011058165.1 Rhodococcus aetherivorans | reverse complement strand
CCACCCACTCCCAGCTCACCGCCACCGAGCAACTCGCCGCCGGCGTCACCCCCGGCCAGGTCCGCCTCGCCGTGGGCATCGAAGGCATCGACGACATCCTCGCCGACATCACCACCGGCCTCGAGGCCGCCGGCGCCTGATCACGGCCGCACGCATCGATCCCGCCCCGGATGCCGGGGCGGGATCGCGCATGTCGGAACCGGGCGCTACCGCACGGCGACCGGGGCGGACACTTCGCCGAGCGCCCTGAGCGCCGGCACCCCGACCGGTTCGGTCGCGAGCAGCGGCACGACCGCGTAGCGATCGGCGAGTTCGGTACGGATCTTGTCGATCTGTTCGAGCTCGGCGGCGGCGCGGCGGCGCAGCAGCGGCGCGGTGGGCGCGGCGGCGGCCACGGAGTTGTCGATCACCCACGCCCAGGGGTGAATACCGGCACGTTCGAGGTCGGCCTGGAGCCCGGCGGCCTCGAGCACGGGGGTGGTCTCGGCGAGGGTGATCAACAGGACCTTGGTCGAAGCCGGGTCCTGCAGGCGCATCATCGGGGTGACGGCGTGCAGGCCCGGGCCCAGCTGCCGGGTGACGTCGCGGTGGTAGGACCCGGTGGCGTCGAGCAGCAGCAGGGTGTGGCCGGTGGGCGCGGTGTCGACGACGACGAACTTGCGCCGGGACTCCTGGATCACTCGCGAGAAGGCTTGGAAGACAGCCACTTCCTCGGTGCACGGGGAGCGCAGGTCCTCGGCGAGGGTCGCGCGGCCCTGCTCGTCGAGGTGCGCACCCTTGGTGGCCATCACCCGCTCGCGGTAGGCGCGAGTGGCCTCGGCGGGATCGATGCGCGAGACGTGGAGGTGTTCGACGTCGCCGTGCAGGGTCTCGGTCAGGTGTGCGGCGGGGTCGGTGGTGGTCAGGTGGACCTCGTGTCCGCGTTCGGCCAGGGCCACGGCGACGGCCGCGGCGACCGTGGTCTTCCCGACCCCGCCCTTGCCCATGCACATCACGAGACCGTGCCCGTCCCGCTCGATCTCGTCGATCAGGGCGCGCAGCGGTGCATCCGCGACCTCCGGCACCGCGCCGGTCTCCGGCGGGAGGTCCGTGCCGCCGTCGGCCGTCTCGAACAGCGTCCCGACGGCATCGAGACCGATCATGTTCGCGGCCTTGAGCTCGATCAGGTCCAGCGGCAACGGTTTCAGCGCCGCCGGCATGCCCGCCAATGCGGCCTGTTCGCGACGGTGGATCGCGAGGGCGAGGGGGTCCGTGTCGCCGGACGGCGCCGGCAGGACGCCGTTGACGACGACGTGCTGGCGGCTCAGCCCGAGGGTGGCGAGTTCGCCGTGCGTGCGGTCGATCTCGGCGAGGGCGGAGCGGGTGGCGCGGGCGACGAGCACGAGCCGGGTGCGCTGCGGGTCCGCCAGTGCGTCGACCGCGGCGGCGTACATGGCTTTCTGCTTGTCGAGCCCGGCGAGCGGTCCGAGGCACGACGCGTCACCCTTGCCCGCCTCGAGGAACTCGGTCCAGTTCCCGGGCAGCTGTAGCAGCCGGATGGTGTGTCCGGTGGGGGCGGTGTCGAACAGCACGTGGTCGAACGAGGCGATCTCGCCGTCGGTGTCGGTCAGCAGGGAGGTGAACTCGTCGAAGGACGCGACCTCGGTGGTGCACGAACCGGAGAGCTGCTCGGTGATCGAGGCGATCTCCGCGTCGGGCAGCAAACCCCGCACCGGTCCGACGATGCGTTCACGGTAGGCGTCGGCGGCCTGCTCGGGATCGATCTCGAGCGCCGACAGGCCCGGCACCGCGGGAATTGCGGTGAGGGCGTTGCCGATCGCCAGGCCGAAGACCTGGCCGACGTTCGAGGCGGGGTCCGTCGAGACCAGCAGCACCTTCTTCCCGGCGCGGGCGAGGCTCAGCGCGCTCGCACAGGCGATGGAGGTCTTGCCGACGCCGCCCTTGCCGGTGAAGAACACGAACCGCGGCGGGTCGGTCAGGAACGTGGGGGTGGTCATCCGGTGATCTCCTCGTCCTCGACAGCTCAGCAGCAGGTGGAGTCGCCGGGTGTGCAGCAGGCATCGTCCGCGAGATTCAGCATCGTCGCGCCGACGGGCGCCTGCGCGGCGTCGAGTCCCGCCCACGCGGCGAGCTGGGTCCGATCGGGGTAGCGGCCGGTGAGCACGGTGACGTCGTCGACGAGCACGAGCGGCAGACCGGCGGAGCCGGCGACCTCGAGGAAGCGCTTGACGGCGGGATTGTGCGCGAAGGCCAGCGGATCGTTGGCGAGGTTGTGCCGGGTGATGGCGGCACCCTGATCCTTCAGCCACTGCATGTCGGCCGTGAAGGTGACGAGGTTCCGGTCCACGTCGTCGCCGCACACGCCGGTGTTGCAGCACAGGGCTGGCTCGAAGACTGCGATGGTGCTCATGAGTTTCTCCTGGATCGGTCGGATCAGCGGGTGGGGGAGGCGGAGTCGAGCAGGCGGGCGGCGAGCGCGTCGACGCGGGCGGCGATGTCGTCGCGCACGAGGCGCATCCGTTCGATGCCGTCGATGCCGCGCTCGGACGGCTCGTCGGTGTCCCAGTTCTCCACGTACGCCGCGTCGACGCGGGCGTCGCGGCCGAGGGTGACGACGAGGTCGACCTCCCGCAGCAGCTGCGGATCGATCGGCTTGGGGTACTCGCCGTCCACCGGTGCGCCGACCTCCTCGAGCGCCTGCACCGAGAGGGCGTTGAGCGCCGGACCCGGTGCCGTTCCGGCGGAGTGCACGGCGATGCGGCCGCCGGCGGCCTGGCGCATCAGCGCGGCGGCCATCTGGGACTTGCCGCCGTTCTTCACGCAGACGAACAGCACCGAGGGTGTGCGCACGTGAGGGTTTCCTTCCGACCGGGCCGGCTGTCCGTTTGACGCCGTGTTTCGACAACCGTCAATATAGACGCATGCCGAATCAACCGCCGCGCGGGGACGAGCCCTGCTGCCCGCCGCTCAGCCGCGAGCCGCTCACCTCCGATTGGGCCGGTGACCTGGCTCGCATGTTCAAGGCCCTGGGCGATCCGGTGCGTCTGCGGATGCTGAGCCTGATCGCCAGCCACGAGGGCGGCGAGTGCTGCGTGTGCGACATCTCACCGTCCTTCGACCTGTCGCAACCGACCATCTCGCACCATCTGAAGGTGCTGCGGGAGGCCGGCCTCCTCGACTGCGAACGTCGCGGCACCTGGGTGCACTACCGGGTCGTCCCCTCCGCTCTGGCCCAGCTGTCCGCGGTGCTGTCCGTCGAATCCGGGATCGTCGCGAACTCGTCCTGCACGCCCGCCGTCACCCTCGAGGAGGTCGCCTCGTGACCACCACCAGCGACCACCCGGCCGTGGTCGGCAAGCTGTCCACACTCGACCGGTTCCTGCCGGTGTGGATCGGCGTGGCCATGGTCGTCGGCCTGTTGCTCGGCCGCCTGATCCCGGGCCTCGGCGACATCATCTCCGCCGTCGAGATCGACGGCATCTCGCTGCCGATCGCCCTCGGCCTGCTGATCATGATGTACCCGGTGCTGGCCAAGGTGCGCTACGACCGGCTCGACACCGTCACCGGCGACCGGCGGATGCTGATCGGCTCGCTGGTCCTGAACTGGATCGTCGGGCCGGCGTTGATGTTCGCCCTGGCCTGGCTGATGCTGCCCGACCTGCCCGAGTACCGCACCGGACTGATCATCGTCGGTCTGGCCCGCTGCATCGCCATGGTCATCATCTGGAACGACCTCGCCTGCGGCGACCGCGAAGCCGCCGCCGTGCTGGTCGCGCTGAACTCCGTCTTCCAGGTGATCATGTTCGCCGGCCTCGGCTGGTTCTATCTCTCGGTGCTGCCGGGCTGGCTCGGACTCGAACAGACCACCCTCGACGTCTCGCCCTGGCAGATCGCCAAGTCGGTGCTCATCTTCCTCGGCATCCCGCTGCTCGCCGGTTTCCTCACCCGGCACTTCGGCGAGAAGGCCAAGGGCCGGACCTGGTACGAGCAGAAGTTCCTGCCCAGGATCGGGCCGTGGGCCCTGTACGGGCTGCTGTTCACCATCGTGATGCTCTTCGCGCTGCAGGGCGAGCAGATCACCTCCCACCCGTGGGACGTCGCCCGCATCGCCCTGCCGCTGCTGGCGTACTTCGCGATCATGTGGGGCGGCGGCTATCTCCTGGGCGCCGCGATGGGTCTGGGCTACGAGCGCACCACCACCCTCGCGTTCACCGCGGCCGGCAACAACTTCGAACTCGCCATCGCCGTGGCCATCGCCACCTTCGGCGTCACCTCCGGGCAGGCCCTCGCGGGCGTCGTCGGGCCGCTCATCGAGGTGCCCGTGCTCGTCGGCCTCGTCTACGTCTCGCTCGCCCTGCGCAAGCGTTTCACCCCCTCCGCCACCCCCGCTGCTTCGTGAAGCCCGAGAGCCAGGGAGACGGCATGTCCGACCGCCACCAGCCCGAACTGCTCATGCCGCAGGCAGTACTCCAGCGTGCCGCCGAGCACCTCGCCGACAAGTACGACGGAATCTTCTCCCCGCAGACCGTCGAACGGGTGGTGTTCGAGTCCTATGCGGCACTGCGCCGCACCGCCACCGTCTGCACCCACCTGACCGCGCTCGCCCCGCGGTTCGCCGCCGAACGCCTGACCGCGCTGGCCCAGGCCGAAGGCGCCGTCGCCAAGGACGTTCCGGAGGTGCTGTTCGTCTGTGTACACAACGCCGGCCGCTCCCAGATGGCCGCCGCCCTGCTCGACCACCGTGCCGGTGGCCGCGTCCACGTCCGCTCCGCCGGCTCCGCGCCGATCGCGGCGATCAACCCGGTCGTGGTCGAGGCCATGGCCGAACTCGGACTCGATCTCGGCGCCGAGTTCCCCAAGCCGCTCACCGACGACGTCGTCGCCGCCGCGGACGTGGTCGTGACCATGGGCTGCGGCGACGCCTGCGCCGTCTACCCAGGCAAGCGCTACCTCGACTGGACCGTCCCCGACCCGGACGGACAATCCCTCGAGGTGGTCCGCACCCTCCGTGACGACCTCGACGCCCGGGTCCGCGCTCTGCTCGCCGACCTCACCGCCGTTCCCACCGTCTGACACCCGAAAGGTTCCCTCGATGACCACCAAGCCGTCCGTGCTGTTCGTGTGCGTGCACAACGCCGGCCGCTCCCAGATGGCCGCCGGATTCCTCACCGCCCTCGCCGGCGACGCCGTCGAGGTCCGTTCCGCCGGCAGCGCCCCCGCCGATCAGGTCAACCCCGCCGCCGTCGAGGCCATGGCCGAGCTCGGCATCGACATCTCCACCCAATCCCCGAAGATCCTCACCACCGACGCCGTCGAAGCCTCCGACGTGGTGATCACCATGGGCTGCGGCGACACCTGCCCGGTCTTCCCCGGCAAGAGCTACCGCGACTGGGTGCTCGAGGACCCGGCCGGCAAGGGCGTCGAGTCGGTCCGCCCCATCCGCGACGAGATCAAGACGCGGGTCGAGGCACTGATCGCCGAACTCGTCCCCGGCGCCGTCCGCAGCTGACCCGACAGCAGGGCGGGCCCCGGCCGGATCCGTCGGGACACGCCCTGCGGCCCGGCCGGGTCGGCCACACTGGAGCCCGGGGCGACTCCCACCTTCCCCGCGAACCGAGAAGGGGTGTGCGATGACGGCACTGCCCATCGTCTGGCAACGCCTGGTCAGCCAGGGCCAGACGTGCCGCCGCTGCGCCGGCACCGGTGAGCAGGTCCAGCACGCGGTCGGCACGCTCGAGCAGGTCCTGCGCCCGCTCGGCATCGCACCGCAACTCGAGGTCCGCGAACTCGACGACGCCGCCTTCGCCGCGAACCCGGCCGAATCCAACCGCATCTGGATCGCCGGCCGTCCGCTCGAGGACTGGCTCGACGCCGACGTCGGCAGCAGCCGCTGCTGCTCGGTGTGCGGCGACTCCCCGTGCCGGACCGTCGCACTCGGACCGGTCACGTTCGAGGAGATCCCCGAACGACTGATCGTCAAAGCAGCCCTGATCGCCGCGGCGAGCCTGCTCGACGCCCCCGAACACCCTGACGGCTGACACCGGTAGCTCTGCGCACGACGACGGGCCACGGGTGACGAGGGAGACGATGAGCGCGATCGAGGTGGACGTCGTGGTGATCGGGGGCGGGCAGGCCGGCCTGGCCGCCGGGTACTACCTGCGCCGGGCCGGGCACGAGTTCGTCATCCTCGACGACCGGTCCGCGCCGGGCGGGGCGTGGCCGCACACCTGGCCGTCGCTGCGGCTGTTCTCCCCGGCGGAGTATGCGTCGCTGCCGGGATGGCCGATGCCGCCGTGGCGGGACGGGTTCCCACCGGCTCGGCATGTGATCGAGTATCTGACCGCGTACGAGCGTCGCTACGGCCTGCCGGTGCGGCGGCCGGTGCGGGTGCGGGCGGTCACCCGTGACGACGACCGGGAGCGGCTGCGGGTGGACACCGCGGAGCAGGTGTGGCGGGCGCGGCGGGTGATCAGTGCCACCGGCACCTGGCAGCAGCCGTTCTGGCCCGTCTATCCCGGAGCCCGCAGCTTCGCGGGCAGACAGTTGCACACCGTGCAGTACCGCACCCCGGGTGAATTCGCCGGTAAGACGGTGGTGGTGGTCGGCGGCGGCAACTCCGGGGCCCAGCTGGTCGCCGAGATCTCGGAGGTCACCGGCACCACCTGGGTGACCCCCCGGCCGCCGCGGTTCCTGCCGGACGACGTCGACGGACGCGTGCTGTTCGAGATGGCCTCGCGGCGCGCGCTGGCGCTGGCGGCCGGACGCCCCGATCCGGGCGGCATCACCGACCTCGGTGACATCGTGATGGTCCCGGAGGTCCTCGCGGCCCGGGACCGCGGCGCGCTGGATCCGCTGCCGATGTTCGACCGACTGACCCGTGACGGCGTCTTCTGGGACGACACCGGCGAGAGCCGGCACGCGGAGGTGATCGTGTGGGCCACCGGTTTTCGGCCCGCCCTGACGCCTCTGCGGCCGTTGCACCTGCGTGGGCCGGACGGTTCGATCGCTGTGGCGGGCACCCAGGCGTTGAAGGAACCCCGGCTGCATCTGCTCGGCTACGGGGACTGGACCGGCCCCGGCTCGGCCACGCTGATCGGGGTCGGGCGCACCGCCAAGGCCGCCGTCGCCGGGCTGGCGATGGACCCAGCCCCTGAGCCCCCGTCGTTGATTCGTGTCGGATTCCCAACCGTTTCAGGACGTGACTCCGGTTTCGGGCATGGGTGTGTCGCCGACACCCTGGCTGCGTGCCGAGCATCCCGCCCGCCCG
This sequence comes from Rhodococcus aetherivorans, assembly GCF_011058165.1. Taxonomy (GTDB): domain Bacteria; phylum Actinomycetota; class Actinomycetes; order Mycobacteriales; family Mycobacteriaceae; genus Rhodococcus; species Rhodococcus aetherivorans. The sequence continues at coordinate 7,019 of NZ_JAALEG010000122.1, read as the reverse complement.
GGTGTGGTGGACGACCGTCGACTCCGGTTCCGACCCGGGTCTCGCCGTCTCTTGTCACCGCCTACGACAGGCGTGATGAGCGACGCACGAGAACGGCCCACCGCACCCGGACGCTGCTCGCGGTCCGCACCTCGCCGGTCTCGGTCACCGCGGGCGGTTCGGGGGTGCGCATCGGTTCTCGAGACTCCGGTGCACGGTGGTACGTCGCGTCGAGTGTGCGCGTGGCGGCCCGTTCGACCAGCAGGGGGACGAAGTCTCGGATGCGGCATCCGTCGAGCCGGCCGAGCGTGGCCTCGATCAGGCCCCCCACCACCTCGGGGTCGAGGTCGGGGTAGCGCTGGCCGAGTCGGATTCGGACGACGTCGATGGCGTGCACTTCGCTGTCGTCCATGAGAAGTATTGTCCCGCAGAACAGGACGGGTAGGAACACGTTTCGATACCACTTCGATCTGCGCACCCGCGGCGGAATCAGGCCCCTCTGCACGAGGCCGGTGGGGTCTGTTCGGATCGTCGGCCGGCCCGGGTCATGTCGAACGCCTGCGGCGGTGGGCACGGGCCGGCGGCGGGCCACTCGATGACGAGATGGTCGATCGGGCCCGTCTCGTCGCTGTCGATAACGGCCGTCGCAGAGCCTCTCCCACTGTTGCGAAACGCTCGAACCGACTCCGCCCGAGGCCCTATCCTCTGCACGGCGGGTCGTGTACGGGGGGCAGGAACCGGGTTCGTCGTTGACGGTGGCCCTGTGTGCCCACCTTCGGCGCGGTGTCCGCCCGGGGAAGGCACCTCGTGCAACCGAGCGAAAGCACGTGAGACCGTTTCCCGGACCACGCACCGTTCACCCCGGACGGTGAGGAAGATCAGCACTTTCCCCGAGGCGGATGCGGGATCGGCGCATACTGCTGATGTCTCATCCAACCTGTGAAGGGGACCGCCATGTCCGAGGATGTACGTCACAACCCGGGAAGCATCAGCGTCAAGCAGGGCATCGCGGCGGGCACGTCGGTGGGGGCGGCGGTCATCATGGCCACCGTCGGCATCGTCCAGTTGCTCCAGGGCATCGCCGCGGTGGCCGAGGACGAGTTGTTCGTCCAGGGCCCGGAGTACACGTTCAAGTTCGACTTCACGGCGTGGGGGTGGATCCACATCGTCCTCGGAGTGGTGTTGGTGGTCGTGGGCATCGCCTTGATCACCGGCGCAACGTGGGCGCGGGTAGCGGCGATCGTTGTCGCGGCACTGTCGATCCTGGCGAACTTCCTGTGGCTGCCGTACTACCCGTGGTGGTCGATCCTGATCATCGCCTTGGACGTGGTGGTCATCTGGGCGGTGTCGACCTGGAATCCGCGAGCCGACTACTAGGACGAATCCTGCCGTCGGGCCGAGCTTCGCCCTCGGCAACGCGACGGCCGTCAGGCGCTGACGTCCGTCGGTCAGCCCCTGCAGGTCGATCAGATTTCGGAGGTTTGCACATGAGCAAGCACGAGCACGACATCCTGTACGTGAGCGCTGCGGCATACGACAGCGTCGAGGACGCCGTAGCGGACTACGAGGCACTCGAGCAGCTGTACCGCGAGATACGCACCTCCCACGACTTCGACGCGTCCGTCATCGCCAAGGACGAGAACGGGAAGGTCCACATCGTCAAGAAGCACGAACAACCCACCCGCCACGGGGCAGCGGTCGGCCTCGGCTGGGGACTGGCGGTGGGTGTGGTGGCGGCGCTGTTCCCGCCCGTGGGCATCGGTCTCGTCGGCGCCGCCGCCGGCGGGACGGCCCTCGGGGCCGTGGTGGGGCACGCCAGCGACCGGATGAAACGCAGCGACGTCAAAGAACTCGGTGAGACCCTCGACGAGGGCCAGGCCGGCGTGATCGTGGTGTACGAAACGAACCTCGCCGATCAGATCGTCGCAAACATCAAAGCCGCCAACCGGATCGTCTCCAAAGCCACCGACATGGCCGCCGACCAACTCGCCATCGACATCAGGAACGCCGAGCAGAATCGATAACCTCGCGAACGCTCGCATCGCCCCCTGAGCTCCGCGTTCGAGCGCGTCCGCACACGGCCGCATACCTGCCGCTCAGGCCGGCCGTCCCGGCGTCGTGCCCAGCCCGCGCCACTCGCTGTCCCAGGCCGCCCCTCGGCGATGCTCGGCCCACCGGTGCAGCCCGTACAGCCCCGCGCCTGCCGCCGCCGTCACCGTCCATACCGTCAGGGCCGTGACGACGGCGGTGGCGGCACTGTCCGCCCCACTCCGCGGAGGGGCGACCGGAGTGCCGGTCACATCGACCCTTTCGATCCGGTCGTACCGGCGCATCAAAGGACTGCGGCTCCACGGGGCCCGACGCCACAGGCGAACGGTCCGGGACGGTCCGGTCTCCATCACCTTCACCCCGCACGTCTACTTCGGCCCGAGGTCACGGCCGGCGCAGGCGGTCCCCGCACCGGCACCTCGTGCAGTCGCTCGTCAGCGACGGGGCATGCTGTCGCGCCCGGTGGTGCCCTGCCCGGCGGTATTCTGCCCCACCGCCTTGGCCTCGAGCTGCGCGAACTCCGCGGGGGTGATCGCACCCGAGTCGAGCAGGGCCTTCGCGTCGGCGATCTGCCCGGCCGGAGATCTGCCGGCCGTCACCTGCCGGATGTACTCGTCGGTGGTCTGCCTGGCCGCGAGCTGCGCCTGCCCGGCCCGGATGGCCATCCCCTGGCCGCGCACCACGAGGTAGATCAAGGCGCTGAAGAACGGGACCACGATCAGCACCACCACCCAGAAGGCCTTGGCCACGCCGGAGACGGTGTGGTCCCGGAACAGATCGATCAGGATCTGGAACAGCACGATCAGATACGCCGCGAACACGAACACGACGATCGTGTACCACAGGAAATCCCAGAACGACTCCATGATGTGCACCTCCTCGACCGGACCTCCTCGACCGCCACAGCGGCGTCGACGCCGCTGCTACGGCACCGCACACTGCCCGGACTCGACCGGATCGAGCAGGCGCCGCCGGGTGAATCGTTCGACCAGCTCGGGGCAGGTCCGGCACCGGAACCCCCGCAAGTCCTCGACGCCGGCGCCACGACCGCCTCCACTCGATGCAGGTGGGGACGGCCGTCGAACTCGGCGACGAGCCGCTCCACCGCTCCGCGGTGAGGGGAACCGCACCCGCCTCGGTCATGCTCGTCTCGAATCAGGCAGTCCCGGTGTGCTCCGCCGGATAGGACTGCCTCGAGTGTATGTCCGGCCACTGCCCCGGCACCCGGGAACGAGATGACGGTGATCATCCGGTCGGTGACCAGCGCAATCCGCTTCCCATCGGGTGAGGTGGTCGACCCCGACCTCGAGGTCCTCCCACGCCGCGCCGAGATCCCTCGGCCTCGAAGCGGTCGGCCGGCTCCACCCCTCCTCGGCCGGTCTGTCCCGCGGTCAGCCCCGGGATGCCGGGCGTCCCGGGTCATCCGCACCGGTCGTCGCGTCCTGCTTCGTCACCGCTGGGCGCGGTCCCGTCGAAAAATCCCGCCAGCCGACGAGCACCGTGTGCACGGTTTCGGCGCCGTGCAGCGGTTCGGGCGGGGCGGGCAGATCGGCGGGGTAGACGAGAAACGGAGTGCTCTGCGGTCCGCCCATGCCGCCGTGCGAGCCGACCTGCTCCTCGAACGCCGCGACCTCGTCGGTGTCGGGCCAGTACGTGCCGCCGACCATGATGTCGGCAACGTTGTCGAAGGTGTCGGTGCGACGCACCTTCGCCAGCGCGTCGGGGCCCATCACCGCCAGCGGGTTCCGGCCGGTGACCTTCCCCGTGGTCACGTCGACCTCGCCGTGGGGCCCGAGCACCACGGACCCCCCGGGAGCGGCCACGAGCAGGAAGCCGATCCCGGGATGCTCGCGCAGCCCGGTGAGCAGACCGGGGTGGGCGGCCTCGATGGCGTGGACGTCGGCGCGTCCGGGCAGGTGCGGGAAGTAGACCAGGCCGAGGTTGCCCGAGCCGAGCACGATCGGCTCACCCGCGCAGGCGTGCGCCTCCTCGGCCGCGGCCGGCGAGTGCACGCTGGCCGCGGCGTAGGCGCGCCCCTCCGACCCGGGCTGGGCGGAGACGTCGGATTCGCGCTCGTACCAGTGGCGCTTCGCCGGTTCGCGCCGGGTGGCCAGCCGGATGACCAACTGCCCCAAGGTTTCCCCGTAGCGTTGCAGAAAGGTCGCGCCCTGACTCTGCCCGTGGTCGGACAGCACGACGACGCGGTAGGGCCGATCGGCCTGCGCCACCACGGCGAGCAGCATCTCGACGACGTCGTCGAGTTTGGTCAGCACCGCGAGGGTCTCGGGCCGGGAGATGCCGGAGTGGTGCGACACCTCGTCGTAGCCGATCAGGTCGACGTAGACGACGCTGCGCCCCTTGATCAGATCGCCGACCACCGCCGCGACGGCGACATCGGTGGCGAGCACGGTCGCGAACGCCCGCACGAACGGATAGAGCCCGCCCCGCGGCACCCGCGGCTGGATGTCCTTCCGCTTCTGCCGCAGCGACTGGCGTAGTTCCCGTTGCAGTTCCGCGAGCATCCGGATGAACGTGCGCAGCGCGCTCGCCGGGTCGGCGAAGTAGTCGCTGTAGCCGGCACCGCCGCCGAGGCGGGCACCGCGCATGCGGCTGACGACGAGCACGTTGTCGTGCGCGCCGCCGGTGAACAGGTTGCCCCGGCTCGTACCGTCGTGCGCCAGCAGGCCGGGGATGTGGGTGCGTTCGAGTTCGCGTTGCTCGTTGTCGACCGGGTTGCTGAACACCGAGACGTGCTCGGTGGTCTTGTCGTACCAGCGGAACGCCGGCACGTTGTGGTTGGAGCCGTGCAGCACGCCCAGCTGGGTCGCACCCGTCTGACTGCTCCAGTCGGTGTGCCACGGCATCAGCCGGTGGGTCTCGCGCACCAACTTCGCCAGCGCGGGGGTCACACCGTCGGCGATCGCGCGACGCAGCACGTCGTAGCCGAGGCCGTCGATCTGGATGCACAACAGCCCCGGGGACGCGTCCACGAGTGCGGTGTTGCGACGCAACCGGAACCGCTGTCGGCGCACCTGCATCAGCCGGTACGCGGTATCGGAACGGGACGCGATGGCGCCCGAGACGACGGAGGTGAACAGCGAGAGCAGCGCCGCGAGGTAGAACGCATCCCGGCGCTGGTCCACCGACGCGACCGGTACCAGGTAGAGCGTCAACAGCATGATCACACCGCCCGCCACGAACACCCCGACGAACAGCAGCACCGGACCGATCCACGACATCAACCGCATCATCACCGGCCACAGCGCCGCGTTCAGGAGGCCGAACACCAACGCGAGCGCCAGCGCGGCCGGCAGCGTCGGTAGCGGAGTGAAGCCCGACGGGTCCAGGGTGATGCCGTCGAGGATGCGGTCGAGCACGATGAGCGCGAGCGCCGACGACCCCCACAGCACCAGGAACTCGACGAGCACCCGCACCATGCCGCCCACCGTGCGCATCGCGGCCCCTTCCCTCGTCTGGAATCGTAAGGGTCGTGAGCACGCCACCGGGTCCGGATGCCGCCACATCCGGTGTGCGCTGGCTCGGACATGCCAGCGCGCTGATCATGGACCGCGGGACGGTCGTCCTGACCGATCCGGTGCTGACCGACCGCGTCGCGCATCTGCGCCGCCGCCGGGGGCCCACCCCGATCGGGCCGCACGTGCGCAACCCGGACGCCGTCCTGCTCTCGCACCTGCACGCCGACCACACCCACCTGCCGTCGCTGCGGCTGCTCGACCCGGACGTTCCGATCGTGGCCCCGTGGCGGGCGATCGACGGCCTGCCCGCGCTGCGCCGATTCGCCGACCGCCTGGTGCCGCTGCGGCCCGGCGACGAGACACGGATCGGCACGCTCACCGTCCGGGCGGTGCCCGCCCGACACGACGGGCGGCGCTGGCGACGCGGCCCGGAACTCGCCCCGGCGATCGGGTACGTCGTCGAGGGGGACCGGCGGACCTACTTCGCCGGCGACACCGACCTGTACCCGGACCTCGCCGACCACGTCGGCCCGGTGGACCTCGCGTTGCTACCCGTCGGGGGCTGGGGTCCGACCCTCGGCAACGGCCACCTCGACCCGTCCCGGGCCGCGGTCGTCGCGCGCCTGGTGGCAGCGGGCCTGGCGGTGCCGATCCACTACGGCACGCTGTGGCCGATCGGCCTCGACGCCGTACGCCCCCGGTTGTTCTTCGGTCCGGGCGCCGAATTCGTCCACCACGCCCAGCGGGCGGGGATCGTCGCGGTGGAATTGCCCCCGGGTGGCGCACTCGGCGCACCGGGCGCCGGCCCCGGTTCGCCGGGACCACACCGCGTATGAACTCGGCCACCTCGGCTCACGGGATGCCGTAGGCGCGGTGGTCGGCCTCGCGGAGCGCGCTCACGTAGTCGCCCCGTCCGCGGCCGGTCCCGTCCGCGCCGGGCGGCACGGCGAGCATCCCCCGGAACTCGTCGACGCTGCGATACCCCTTGCGGCGCATCCACTCGCGCACGCCGTCGAGCAGGACGGCGGCGTACTCGGGACCGTGGCGCAGCAACGCCGAGGCGGACTGCACGACGTCCGCGCCGGCGAGCAGGTACTTGATCACGTCGGTGGCGTCCTCGACGCCGGTGGTCGCGGCCAGGTCGGCACGCACCCGTCCACGCAGCAACGCGATCCAGGTCTGCGGCAGCCGGGTTTCCGCGGGGGTCGAGAGGGTCACGGCAGGCACCACGGTGAGGGTTTCGGGATCGATGTCGGGCTGCAGCAACCGGTTGAACAGCACCAGCCCGTCGGCCCCGGCCTCGTCGAGGCGAAGCGCCATCTCGGCGATCGAACTGAACTGGGGGCTCACCTTGACCGCCACCGGCACGGTGACGGCGTCCGCGACCCGGGCCAGGACGTCGAGGTGCCGTTGTTCGACGTCCCGGCCGCTGATGTGCGGATCACCGGGCAGGTAGTAGATGTTCAGCTCGATCGCGGCCGCACGCCCGACGCCGAACGACCTGCCGTACGCCGC
>NZ_JAALEG010000121.1 GCF_011058165.1 Rhodococcus aetherivorans | reverse complement strand
CGGGCGGATCGCATTCGGATTCCGCAACCCCGACAACCAGCGACGCAGGGTACGGTGGGCCTGCACCCGCCGCTCCCGGCGGAGCACACCCAGTCGGCATCAATGCCACTGCTAACTGCGAAGAGCCCCGTACCCCCATCGACCTCTTGCCCGACCGCACCGCGGACACGGTCGCAACGTGGCTGCGGGGCCGTCCCGAGGTCGAGATCGTCTGCCAGGGCCGGGCCGGCGCCTACGCCGACGGCATCGGCACCGGCGCCCCGAACGCCACCCAGGTCGCCGACCGCTGGCACCTGTGGCTGGGCCTGGTCGGCGCTGTCGAGAAGACCGTCATCCGTCACCGCGCCGACCTGAACATGTCCCTCGACACCCCTGTTGCCGGACCCGACGAGACGATGCCGTCTCCGGACACCGAGCGAGTCGCTGGCTTGGTCGAGGGCCGCATCGTCACACGCACCATCGAACGCCATGCTGCCGTGCACGAGCTACTCACCCAGGGACGGACGATCTCCAACATCTCGCGCATCCTGGGACTCGATCGCAAGACGGTCCGCCGCTTCGCCCGCGCCACCGACGCCCACGATCTGATCTCCACTGCGCGAAAGGGCCGCAGCATCCTCGACAGGCACGCGCCCTACCTGCGCGAACGCATCGACGCCGGGTGTCTCGACGCCGCACTGCTCACCCGCGAAATCACCGCACTCGGATATCGGGGCAGCGCCAAGACCGTCGCACGATTCGTCTATCCGCTGCGTGCTGCGGCCACCCCCACGCCGCCGCGCCCCGCCGCGCCGAGTGTCCGGCAGGTCACCGGATGGCTCACTCGCCATCCCGATCGCCTCACCGACGAGGACCGCACCGGACGGAAAGCGCTGCTCACGCGCAGCCCCGCATTGGCCACCACCTGCCGGCTCGTGCGGGACTTCGCCGAGATCATGGTCGGCCGACATGGTCACAAGGTGCAGGAGTGGATCGCCCGCGTCCGCCGCGACGGTTCACCGGCCTTGCGGTCCTTCGCCGTCGGTTTGCTCCGCGACCTCGATGCCGTCACCGCCGGACTGACGCTCGAGTACAGTTCGGGCCCGGTCGAGGGACATGTGAACCGGATCAAGATGCTCAAACGACAGATGTACGGGCGAGCACACTTCGACCTTCTCCGTAAGCGCGCTATCCACTACGTATGAACAAGTGCGCCAAACGAATCACGGAAAGTGCGCCAGATCCACGTCCTCCTGTCCCTTGACAATCAGCCCGGTCGAATTCGAGGAGCAGTTCACTCGGACGGCAGAAGCCGTCTGATCCCGTGTCCACTGGACGGGGGCAACTCCACTCACCGGGTCAGCTCGGAGGGCGGGACGAAGGAGACGATCTCTTTCACGAGCCCGAACGTTCAGCCGAAAAGCGGCGTGTCCTCCGACCCCCGAGGCCACCGTACGTGACCCACCTCCCCGCAGAAGGGGGCACTACAAGAGATACAAGCCAGCAAACTCCGAGTCGGTGTCACCAACGTCATGGCCTCATACATCTAGACGATCAGTTACGATTATTGCGATAAGTGGTGTTGCATTGGCCGGTTGAATCCGCCCTGGTCCCCTCTCTGAGTGCATGCGCACACTCGAACACCGACCGCCGCGGCGGGGTGACCTCTGCAACCTGGTCTAAGCATCCCGGTATAAGCCATAGATACGCAGCACAGAAATGAGAATCCCGTGTCTGTTGAATGTCAAATCTGCTCCGCGAGCCTCATAAATCGAGCGGAGTATTGGCAACACCTCAACGATGCGCACACGGTGGAGCAGGTTCTGGCCGCCCCGCCAATGGACGCAACAGTACCCCCTCAGCAAAGCCAACCTAGGAAAGGGATCGAAGTTGCGTCCATATTTGTAGCTGTTGTTGCCGTAGTGATTAGCGGGATGTCGGCTTACACTGCTCATAAGGCCGACAATCGTGTCGACCGATTGGAAAATGAACAGTTCGCCAACAAGGTGTACTTGGGCGAGGCCCCGCAGTACTTCTACGAAGATTACAAAATTGATCCCAGCGTCGTTGGCCCAACCTGGGTTGTGATGAATGCAAGCGGTACTGAGATAAGTCGGGTCTGGGTTGAAAGCAATGACAATACTCGAATCAACATCCAGGGAATTCAACGCTGTACCGCCTACTCCTTGCCGAAACAACTTGAGAATGGCCAGGAATTTGTACCCGCTGTAGTGCATTTCGAAGATCCATACGGTTCATGGAAACGCAACCGATACGGACCACTCGAAACGGATAACTCAGAGTGGCAGGACTCTACCGACGGCATTTCCGAGCGTCCCTTCGACATCAAGGACTGTAATGGCTAGCTGTAGCTAGTGCCGCATCAATGAACCTTCGCTTCGATATGGTGTGACACGCTGATCGGGTGGCTGAACGAGTACGAGTCCGGGAGATCGACGACGACGAGGGCAGACGCCTGGTGCGGATCATCCGCGGTACCGGGTCGGTGGTGACCTGGTGACGGGCGCGGATGGTCCTGTTCTCCGCACAGGGCATGGCTGTGCCGAAGATCGCCGAGGTCAGCTTCGCCAGCGCCGACCGGTTCGCGACGTGATCCACAACTTTGAGCACCGTGTGTCCGGGTACGACCTCATCTGTCGTTGTGGGTACGACCTCATGTGTCGGTGTCCGACGGTCTTATGATGCCGGGGCGTCGGGCTTGGTGACAAGGGCTTGGCGGTCCTTGAGTCGGTAGCTGGGCCCGTTGATGGTCAGCACGTCGCAGTGGTGCAGCAGTCGGTCGAGGATGGCGGTGGCGAGGACGTCGTCGCCGAGGACCGAGCCCCACTCGGTGAACGATTTGTTGCTGGTCACGATCGTCGCGCCCTTCTCGTATCGGCGGCTGATCAACTGGAAGAACATGTTGGCTTCCTCCCGGTCGAGCGGCAGGTAGCCGACTTCGTCGATCGCCAGCAGTGACGGGCGCATCAGGCTGCTCAACTGCTTGGGCAACCGCCCGACCGCATCGGCGGCTTTGAGTTTGCGGACCAGGTCGTCGAGGGTGGTGAAGTAGATCGAGTACCCGGCCTGACATGCCGCGACAGCCAACGCCACCGCGATGTGTGTCTTGCCTACTCCGGGTGGACCGAGGAGGGCGACATTGCTTGCGCGGGAGACGAATTCGAGTGTCGACAGGTCCCGGACCCGGCGTGGCTCGAGGCCAGGTTGGAAGCTGTAGTCGAACTCGTCGAGGGTCTTGTGGTGCGGCAGGGCCGACAGCTCGAGCGCAGTGCGGAAGCGCCGTGATTCCCGTACGGCCAGTTCCTCGGCGAGCAGATGGTCGAGGAAGTCGAGATAGCCCATCGAGTCCGTCTCGGCGCGGGCGGCAGCCTCGCCGGCGGTCTCGGCGGTGTGACCGAGACCGAGTTTGAGGGCTTTGTCAGTGATACGTTGGGTGACAAGAGAATTCATTGGTCTCTCCAGAGTGGTTGTGTGGTCGGATGACGTCGGCGTAGACCGACAAGGGGCGGTGGTCGACGTGAACGTGTCCGACTTTCGCCGCGACCAGTTGCTCGAGCAGCTCGACCGGCGCCGGGGCCGACGGGGCAGCTGTCCCGACGTGGCCGGGGTGCGGGTCGGGGTCGACGGTGGTGGCGCGGGTGTGCCCGTCCGGCAGGCCGGCCCAGTGCGCCGGATCGACGATCCACGATCCCTTCGTCGTCGCCCGCGGATGCACGCACAGGATCTGCCCGCCGTCGCAGGTCAGGGCGGCGATGGCGACGCTGTCGGTCCCGGCACGAACCTCGACACGCTGCCCGGCCCGCACCCGGTCGGCGGGCACCGAGTACAACGACGCCTCGAACGAGACCAACGCGTCCTTGCCGACCCGCCGCAGGTGCGCATCGGCCACCAGATACGGCTGCGCCGGCAACGGCCGCAACGCGGCGTGATCGACGGCGGCACGCTCCCCGATGAGCCGACCGTGGGTGCGATGGACCTGACCGCGGCGGATCGGCACCCAGTCGGCGAACGCCCGGTCGACGTCAGCCAGGTCGGTGAAGGTGCGGCCGGCCAGCACGTGATCGCGCACGATCGCGACCTGCCGCTCGACCCGCCCCTTCCCGGTCGGGCGATAGGCGCCGAGCACGTCGATCTCGAACCCGTAATGACCGGAGAACGCGACCGCAGCCGGGTGCAGCGGTACCGCATGACCAGGGCGGACGTGGCGGCGCACCACCGTCTTGGTGCGGTCGTAGACGACGGTGGCCGGGACACCACCGAAGTGGTCGAAGGCACGGATGTGAGCTCCCCAGAACGCGGACAGACCCATGCTGTGGGTGAAACAGCAGAACGGATCCCGCGAGTAGGAGAGCACCATGTGGAACGAGTAGACCTTGCGCCCGGAGCCGAACAGGTCCCCTTCCTCACCCCAGTCGACCTGGGCCTGCGCCCCGGGGACGGTGTCGAAGCGGCGGTGCAATCCGCCCGCGGGCAGCGTCCGGTCCGCCTCCAACTCGTCGGCAATGACGGGACGTGCTGTGCGACAGAACATTTTGACGCGTTGATAGTGGACGGTGATGTTGTAGTCGGCGGCGAGACGTTCGCAGATCACCGACGCCTTGAGGCCGATGTCGGCGCGGAGCATCTGTTCGATCACCGCGGCGGTCTCGTCGGTGATCGCCCGGGGCTGTGTCCCGGCCCGGGACGTGCCTTTCGGTGGGGTGGTCGGGGCGTCGGCGGCGAGGAAGCGGCGCACGGTGCGCCAATCGCAGCCGCATTCACGGGCGATCTCGGCGTAGGTTGCGCCGGCCTCGTGCAGTGCTGTGAAACGGCGGATGTTCATCCAGGACTCTCCATCGAGGATCATGGGCAAGGGCCACCCTTCGGGTTCGTCGACTTGGCGGTAGACGAACCGAAGGGTGGCCCTTGCCGTGGGCGAGTAACGGCAGGACTCGCCGAACACCTACATATGAGGTTGTACGTGGACCGTCACGTCAGGGTGTACGCGGACAACCGTGGGCCGAGCGCGGCGGCAAGCACAAGGATCCGGACCGGGAGCCGAGGCGCCGACGGCGGGCGACCTACACCCGCCCGCACGGGGTGCGGCATCTGTTCGCCGCCTACGACCTGGGCCGGGACCGGCTCTACGGGCACGTGAAGTCGACGAAGAACCGCACCATGTTCCTCGAGTTCTGTCGATACCTGCGCAGTCTCTACCCGGCCGAGGTCCGGATGGCGATCGTGTGTGACAACTTCGCCCCGCACCTGACCACCCGCAGGTGCCGGCGGGTGGCGGAGTGGGCCGAGGCCAACAATGTGGAGTTCGCCTACACCCCGACCAACAGCTCGTGGCTCAACCGGATCGAGGCGCAGTTCACCGCGCTGCGGTACTTCGCGCTCGACGGCACCGACCACGGCAGTCACCGCGAGCAGGCGTCGATGATCCGTCGCTACATCATCTGGCGGAACAAGCACGCCGACGACGAGCGTTTACGCAAGATCGTCGACAGGGCAAACGTAGCCTGATGGGGCACTAGCTGAACCGCAGTGCCACCTCGTCCGCACACGTCGCCGCGGACTGGCGCATTAAGCCGACGACGCGATGATCAGCGCGCTCCTCTCAAAACGGGAAACGCTCCGGATAGCACAGACGCCCGCCCCGGTCATCAGCGTGGCGTTCAGCCCCGACGGCACCCGCATCGTCTCCGGCAGCGAGGACGACACCGTGCGCCTGTGGGACGCTCGCACCGGTCAACCCAGCGGCCCCCCACTGACCGGACACACGGACGGGGTGAACGGCGTGGCGTTCAGCCCCGACGGCACCCGCATCGTCTCCGGCAATGCCAACTGGCAAGTGCTGCTTGGGATTCTCGCACCGGTCAACCCATCGGTCAACCACTCACGGGGCACATGGATTGGGTTTGGAAAGCTGTGTTCAGCCCCGACGGCAAGCGGATCGTCTCCGGAAGCAGGGACAGGACTCTGCGGATTTGGCCCAACGCGCAGGCTCAACCGGACTGCTGTGCGAAAAACTCACGACCAATATGAGCCATCAACAGTGGCGCGAGTGGGTCTCACCGGCTATCGACTACATCGCCGCCTGCCCTGACATCCCAATCCCGCCCGACGAACGTTTACGATGAGAGGAACAGCCAGATCATGAGTCCGACGAAACATCAGACCCTTAGACCGGGGCGCAACACACCGCTACCAGTTTCAGGGTCGAATCTACGGACTCCGAGCTTGAAAGCATTCAGAGCTTCATCCAGTGTCTAGAAACTGGAGCGGTATCAGGAGACTGGCCCAGGGAGGGCGAGCGATGCGCATCCCGGTCTTCATGTCGGCACCGACCACGCTGAGTCCAGAGCAGGAAGCGGTCAGGAACCGGATCGTCAAGCTCCTCAAGAGCCAAGGACTCGAGGCGCGAGCACTAGGCCGGCAGGAGTACCCGACGGACTACCCTCTGCGCGAAGTGGCGGTGATCGCCAAGCACTGCTCCGGTGGCATCATTCTCGGGTTCGAGCAGCTCATGGTCACGACCGGGATTGCGAAGCGTGGCAGTAGCGCTCAGAAGAACATCGAGAACGTCAGGATGCCGACTCCTTGGAACAACCTCGAAGCCGGCATCCTGTTCGGCCTCGGCCTTCCGCTCCTCATCTTCCGCGAGGAGGGCCTGGGAGGGGGCGTCTTTGACAACGGCGTGACCGATATCTTCGTCCAGAACATGCCGCCTGCAACTGCGACCCGAGCAGAGAGCGACGAACTCCGCGAGGTAATCCTCAAGTGGCAGTCGCGCGTGCGTGAGCACTATTACCGGCTGTGACTCCAGGTTTCCCCCGTCGCCATGTCACGGCAGACAGACCACATCCCGCAGTGCGGTGGCCACTGACATGTTTCGGACGTCACCGTGGTTGGAGATGGTTTTGTCCGCCAGCAAGTTGAAGACCTTGCCCGCCTTGAACGCGTAGCTAACGCCCACACCGGCTTTCCGGAGCACGGACTCGGAGCGGTCGACCTCGGGTGTGTGCTGTGCCCCGTTGCGTCCCATGCCGCCGTAGGGGTCGTTCTGGTCGCCGAGCGCCGATGATCTGTCCCTTGCGATGCGGGAGGCCAGGGGGTAGGCGACGCCGACTGCCTGGTCGTTCTTCGTGTGCGTGATGACGACCGGACCGTTGACGCGCACGTCGCTTAGGACGGTGCGAAAGGCGCCGTCGTGCTTCCTGTCGTACTTCGCGGCCAGGCCGTTGTGGGAGAAGGCAGCCTGGAGGAGTACAAGGCTGACCCGGGTATCTCGCTCGGGGAAAGTTGTCGCCGCCGCCGTGACGAGACGGCCTCCGAAGCTGTGCCCGACGAGGTGCATCGGCAGGTTGGGGCTCTCGCGCCGAACCTGGCTGAGCACCGAGGCCACCCCCGCCGCCCCGACCACGCTTGCCCGCGCCTTCATCGAGTAGTACGTCGCATAGTTGGCAAGGCGGCGCGCCCCCGCCTTGGCGCCGTCGACCAGGTCGCCGAGGAACGCGGCGCCGCCCGAACTCATGCCGGCCGCGCCGCCCCCGCCGGCCATCGGCAGTACGGCCACCGGTTGGGAGAAGGCAGCGAAAACCTTACCTGGGTCGACTTCGAAGAACTCGCGAGAGGCGTCGTCCTCACTCACGAAACCAGGGTCTAGCAGCGCGCGGATTTGCAGCACGTACTCCCGTCGCGCTTGGAGTGAAGACTCCAACTTAGGGACCAGCTCCAGGGCGCGGTTCACCAGGGCAGCCCTGGTCGGATCCTGCCTTGTCTCACCCAGGCGGAAGGGATCCTGCTTCAGGTCCTCGAGCGCTTCGATGAGCGCAGCGTCGCTCTGCGAGGTGGCCGATGCAGCTCCGCCGCCAGGGATCAGCGACTTGAGGGTGAACTTCTTGCTTGGCCACAGCACCCTCATCACGGCGATCCCGGACCCGCGTCCCGAGTCGGGGAGACCGACCTTTTCGAGCGATCCGAGGAGCTCGTCGTACAGAGCCGTCGCCTCGTTACGATCGTTGTTCCAGCCGTGTGAGAGCACCAGCAGGTCGGTTGCGCCCGGCAGGTCCTGCAGGAACGCGTTGACCTGATCCTCGTCGAAGACCCTGCCATCCTTGGTGAATTCGATTTCCCACTGTCCCTTCAGCATCGCCGTTCTCCTTCATACCGACTGGATGGCTCGCATGAGGTCCACAAGGCCGTGGCCCTCGAAGTAGCGCTCACGGCCCAGGGGCGTCGCGCTCTTTAAGAAAATCCGCTTCACCTCCTCCGGGCGCCCGATGAATTCACGACGAATCGAGAGGAACGCCGCGATCGCACCCGACACATGTGGTGCCGCCATGCTCGTCCCGCTGTCCTCGACGTAGTACGCCGTCGCCTCCTCGACCGCCCCGTCGGCCGCAGGCTCGTCTGCGGGCTCCTTTGACACGACGGCCCTCCCTTCGGAACTGAGGGTATCGAGCGCCTCGGCGCCCTTGGAGCCGGCAGCGCAGGAGATGATGCGCTCGCCGGGTGCCACCAGGTCGGGCTTGAGGCGGCCGTCTGCGGTCGGCCCCTTGCTCGAGAAGTACGAGATCCCGAAGGTGTGGGGGGACTCGCGATGTGTCGAGCCCACCGTGATCGCGGCCTCGGCGTTGCCCGGATCATTGATCGTGTTCGACAGCCCGACCTTGGCGACTCGTGAGCTGGTCGGCAACGTGGAGTAGCCGGTGTTCCCGGCAGCCGTGACAACGACGACCCCGGCTTGCACCAGACGGTTCACCTCGGTGCAGAGCGGGCTCTGACCACAGGCGAACATCTCGGCATCGAAGTCGTAGCCGACGCTGAGATTCACGCCATGGACGCGGAGAAGCTTGGGATTGTCGTTCAGTTTCTCACGCACGTACTCCAAGGCCCTGATTATGTCACTCGACCTTCCCCCGCCCTCCGAGTCGAGCACGCGAAGGCTCACCAATTTGCAGCCCGGCGCGACACCGTGGAAGCGCTTGGCCTCGGACTCGCCGATCGCCCTCGCCTGCGTCTCAGTGACGCGCACCGGCTCGTTCTCGTTCTCGTCGCCAGCCACGATCCGATCCTGCCGCTCCAACACGAAGTTGGTCACGCCGTCGGAGGACGCTGCGGTTCCAGAGATGATCCCGGCGACATGCGTTCCGTGGCCATAGTCGTCGCTGAGGGCGAGCACCCGATGACGGTCGATGCGCCTCTTCCGCTCCGCCTCCGAGAGTTGCCTTCCTCGGGTGTCCTCCTCGTCCGGATCGGCGGGACGCTCCCCATTCACCTCGCCGAAGCACCGGTGCAGATTCCTCACCGACGGATCGAGCAACAGGTGGTTGCGCTCGCTGCCGAAGTGCGGGTGTCCCGCGTCTATTCCCGAGTCCAGGACGGCCCAGCAGATGCCGGTGCCGTTGGCTTCGAACGAGCGCAGCGCGGCGTCCGCCTTGATCGTGGAGACGGAGCGCGAGACGTGGGGCCGAACCGGGAAGTCCGGCCACAATCGGTAAATGGTCCGGTACGGGAAGTCGTTGGCTCGAGTCGTCGCCTGGGAGGGCGTCGCCCGGCCGGCAGCGTCGACCGCGCGGGCCTGATCCGCAGCCACGAGCCGCTTCCACTCGGCCAGGGTCATCTCACATCGGAAGTACCCCTTGGAGATCTTCGTCAGATTCCACGGATCCTCGCCCGAGGATGCGGCCTCATCATTGAATATGGAGTCGAACAGGCGCCGAAAGGCGTCCACGGCGCCGGAGAGCCCGTCCACGTGCAAGACGTTGAGCTCGACGAGGTACGGTCCCCGCTCCTCTTTCGTCTCGCCGAGTCCCCAGCGCCGCCGGTTGTCTGGGTCCTCGAGGTCGGGCGGTGCGGTCTGCCGTGACAATCTGTCCGGCGAGAATTCGTCCTTCGCCTGCTGCTCGTCGCCGTTTCCTCGCTGCTCGTTCTCCGACATACCGGGCACCCCCTGTTGTTTCGTCCCGGGGTTCAGTGGAGGCTATCGATGACCCACTCGGTTGTCCGGCGGGGTCGTGTGAATTGTACTAGGTCTGCGCGACTTCGATGGGCGAGATCGTCCCGATCTCGACCACGGGCACGATGAAGCGGCGATGCGGAATGGAAAGCGATCGATTCGCACGTCGGCCCACTCCTGAAAAGGTAACCTTCCTCTGCGCGCTCGGTGTTCGCCGAAATGATCGGGACGAACAAGCGGACAGTCTGGCGGATGGCGGTCAAAACACCAATACGTCGCTTGGGCGTAGACCGTCTCTCGTCCAGCCACACGTCCCGCCGAGCTCGGTGATCGCGTCGCGAAGCCGCCGGGAGTCGTCCGCATCCTCACGCACGTAGCTGATGAAAAATGCCGGTGCGTCCGGAGTGCGCTGTTCGGTTTCGTACCGAGCCGATTCACTTCGGCGGCGGATTCGACGTTCTCGGGGATGACACGGTCTGCAGCATCATCTCGAGGAGTTCGTCCGGCCTATTCGTGGTCCCCTGAGCGCCGCGAGTGAGTGCTTCACGCACATGTTCGGGGTCCCTTGAACCGGCGTAAATGAAGTAGGGAGTCTGATCACCGCTGTCGCGCAACGCTTCAAGCAAGGTGTACCCCGCTCGCGGATCTGGGGGTCTCCCCATGTCGCTGATGATGGCATCGAATTGTTGTTTCCGCAGTTCTGCCAGAGCTTTTCCCGTTGACAAGGCGAGAACGAAATTGATGTTGTAAGCTGCCATCGATCGGCGCTCATAAACATTATTGTCCGGATTGTCATCAACCCACAGCACAAGTTTTCGACTTTTCTCTGACCGCCTTTCTTGTCCTAGGCTTTCCACAAGTTCAGAGATCTCTTCATGAGCGCGATGCTCATCGGCAGGCCGAGCCTGCGCGGCACGGGAAACCGAAGTTGCCGTGCGTGCCATGGCTGCTGCGATGCTTTTAGCTAATTTTAGGACAGCAGCACGTATCTTAGGATCGTCGGCTGGAAGGTCTGCTTGAATGCGCCAATCATACCGCTGGTGACTCGCGATTTCACGGGCAAGTGGATCACTCTTGAGTAACTCCGGTTTTTCGAGCACCGCAGTCTCTTGGAAATAGATTGGCAGAATTAGATCCTCTCTGCCTAGAGTCTTCTCGTGCTCTATAAATCGATTCAACTCGTCGCGACAGGCATCACTGGCAAAGAAGAGCGGCGTGACGATCGGTATGAGAAACGTCGATGTCGAAATGGCTTCATTGATTCGTTTCTCCCACTTCTGACCTAATTCAATGCCGTCGATGTCTTGGAAAATCGTAAAGGAATGATCGCCCGTGACAACTTGGACACCAAGTTCAAGTAAACGCCTCAATTTTGTAATTGCGCCACCGAAGAACTCGTCATCTATTCGGGTGTAGCTGAGGAACGCTTTGGGCCGATCAGTTTTGTCCACCGTTGTCGCCTTTCTTAGTTCTTCCGAGGTGTACTTCTTCTCTGGGGCCATTGACTGTGGTGCAGGCATGGCGCTGAGGTCACGTTTGCGGGCGGCGGTCTCGCGCAGGGTGGCGGTGTCGCGGTAGCCGGGAGCGAGCTCGAACAGGTCGTCGAGCAGGGCGAGTGCGGTGTCGTAGTGCCTGACGCGTAGTTCGGCGCGGGCTTCGAGGTACCTTTCGCGAAGGTAGTCAGGATCCACGGCCGGAGACTCGTCATGAGACATCCTGCGCGGGGGTGCGAGGGTGAACAGCTGGGAGGTTTCGCCGCGCACGTATAGCACCGGGGTGACCCATTCCAGAGTGTTGGGTGCGCCGAGGATGGAAACCCGGCCGCTGCGCACCGCCTCGTCGACGCCGCGGCCGTGCGCCAGGGCGGTGTAGAAGCCGCGGGCGAAAGCCAACGCTGCCGAGTCGCTGATGGTGAACTGCATCGCGGCCACCGCGCTGATGCCGCTGTGCACCAGCGCAGCGGCGGTGCCGGAGAACAGATCCTGCGTGCCGGCTTCCCCGGAGGAGCAGGAGTTGAGCACCACCAGGCGCGGGGTGGGCGTGGCCTGGTCGAGCAGGTCGGCCAGGGCCTCGGCCTCCACCAAGTTCGCCCGGCCGCCGGGACCGACCAGGGCGAGAAGTCCCTGATCCCGGGTGAGGTCGTAGTCGCCGTAGCCGATGAAGTGCAGCACATGCCAATGGTCGGCCAGCAGTTTCTCCTGCACCGCCTCCCAGCTCGCCTGCGCCAGCCACTCCAGCTCGATTCGGCCCTCAGTGATGGGGCCAGCCAGCGCCTCGGACAACCGGTCCTGTTCGGCGGAGACATCCAGCGGCGGCAACCCGCGGGGCGAGGCGACGAGTCCGAGCACCCGCAGCGAGGTGTCCACTTCGAGCGGGTCGGGGGTATAGGGTGCCGGGACGTGCCGGACCAGCGGCTCCCTGCGGCAGATGTAGTGACCCGTCTCGGGGTCAAACAGTGCCTCCCACGGCAGGGCAGCCAGCTGCGGTACCGTCAGGCGCAGCACCACCCGCAGCCGTTCCCCGCGTTGTTGGGCCACCCCGAGGCTGGCTCGGTAGGCGCCGGCGACCTCACCGCTGAACAGGGCGGTGAACAACTCCAGGCCCACCCGGCGCAGCTGGTCTTCGCTGCGGGACAGACCCCGCCCGGAGCCAGCGACTGTCGAGGCCAGCACCGTGGTCTCGATTGCGTCGCGCTTGTGCAGCAGCCGCTCGATGTCCAGGTGCATGGGTGCCGAAGGCTCGCTGCCCGACGGGGAGTTCACCACCCGGGTGGTGAACTCCCCCGGGCCCGCCCCGGCACCGATCTCGAGCTCGATGGCACAGGCCATGCGTCCTCCCCTGTCGCGCCACCCGCCGGTGCAGAACCCGGTGAAGAATCTGCGTACCCGGCTCGCCCACCCGGCGCCACCAACTGGGAACCCTTCCCTTTCAGGCTAGACCGCGACATCCGTGATGTATCCGATTTGGAACAGCAGTGGAGTCTTTCCGTCTCTTCGGGCTTTACGGCTCGAGCCGTGGAAATCCGGCGTTGTCCACATTCAGCGGTTGGTGAGGCGATGATAAATCCAGGCGCTCGGCGGCGAGGCCATGAATATCAGGGTGGAGACGGTGGTCTTTCCCCTCGAGCGGGGCGGGACGTATTGGCGCGGGAGGACACCGACGACAGGTATGGCGGTGTCGTCGCCCGCGGCGGCGGGGCGTGATCGGCCAGTTGGCCGGTCTCGTGGCCCCGCCTGAGGAGGTCCGGGTGCAGTTCGGCATGGAGCTGAGGGCGAAGGCGGGGCGATCATGGCCTCGGCGGGAGCCACGGCGGAATTGAGCATCAAGCCGGCGTGGCATCCGCGTTCGGTCGAGGCACCCAGGCTCGACGGTGGTGACCGCACCCCTCGATCGGGCAACTGACCGGTCCATCGTGCCCGGGACTGCGCCGAGGCAGGAAGGGACCTAGAGACCGGTGTGAGCTGACACGGCAACCGAGCGTCGAGGCCGCCCGCGCCGGGGTCGCCAAGTCTTACGTCTTCGACCACACACCAGTGCAGCAGTATCCGGCGATCGTCGCCGCCGAGGACCAGGCCCGTACCAGCGGCACCGGCCTGTGGCCCGTACCAGCGGCACCGGCCTGTGGGGACCGCCGTGCCACGGCGCCACCGACTCCGTGCCCCTCGCCCCGGCCCCTGCTCCTGCGCCAGCCCTGACTCTCCCACCGGTTCCGGCGCCGCCGCCCGCGCCTGCTCCCCCGGCAGAATCGGGTGTGTCCTATAAGAACTGCTAGCAGGCCCGCGCCGCCGGTGTGGCGCCGCTGTACCGAGGCGACCCCGGCTACGCCGCGCACCTGGACCGCGACAACGACGGCATCGCCTGCAAATGACCACGACACCACCGGGCGATCCGATCGGACGGCTGGAGGCGGAACTGGCCCTGCTCACCGACCTCCGTCGCCGACTGTGGCGCAGCGAAGGCGCCGACTTCCGCATCCCGACCCGGGTCCTCGACGCGGTCCTCGACGAGCGTCACCGCATCACCCAGCCCGAATCCGCCCGACGGACTGAAGATTGGCCCGAAGAACGCTCGACGACGCGCCTCGTGGCCACCGCCGACCCGATGCCCTACCCGATGTCCCCATCCCTCCTGCCGAAAGGTGAGCGCCGTGGCCTCCCGTGTGTATCGGTCCGCGTCCGAGGACAACTACCTGCGGTTGAAGGAGCGCTACGACCCGGATCTGGCCGTGGGGGTGGCCCGCGACTACCTCGATGCCGCGATCGCGCAGCCCCGCGACACCGTCGTCACGCACTGGTCGATCAGTTGCCTGCCGTCGACGGGACGCGGCGGGCGCCTGTTCACCGTCAACGTCGGCGCACTTGAGGGCGCCTATCTGTGGATCCTGCGGGAACGCTCAGCCGGGATCCACCGCGGGTGTGACGGTGTGAGCGTGTCGTAGAACGCGAGAGCCCCTGCCGGGCAGGAGAATCTGAGTTACCACACAAAGATTCCGGCACCAGAACAGAGGCATCTCGCAGGTG